>VGZR01000011.1 GCA_016872515.1 SAR202 cluster bacterium | reverse complement strand
CCGCCATACGCCCGGGTCGCCTGTCGCCTTGTACTCTCGCTCTCTTGATCTGCATGATGACACCTTACCAGTGTCACCAATCATTCTGAACGAGAGCAGTCAACATCAAGATGTCCAGGAACTAAGTAGTTTCCTCGGCAGACTATCGTCTCCAGATGATTATCCAGACCCGCTAAGATTTAGAAACGCCAATGGCGTTGCGATGAAGTTGGCGAAGTTCTCACGACTTGATCCGACCTACAGCGGGAAAGGCTTAGAGCGAGGTGGTCAAGTCGAAGCAGCGACATGGGACGAGTTTTCTAACAACCGAGATTCTCTCAGAGAGCAAGTTACTTCGATTCGGAAGAGGGTGTCCGGAGAAAGGGCGCGCAAATACTGGGCCCTATTCGCCAACCCTGATGTCTACAACATTGGAGCGGCGATTCGAGACCTAGACGAAGACTTGTGGGTTACTCGAGGTCGAGACATTCAACAAGGAGACCGAGTCATGATTTGGAAAGGGGCTGGAGGAGGCAAACAACGTGGCGTAATTGCACTGGGTGAAGTCGTCGGACCTCCCACCAAGCGATCTGACTCCTTGAATCCATATTGGGTAAATCCCAGTGATGGGAACTCCATGGAGGAGCGAGTAGCAATCAAATATGTAACTCCCAGTCGCGTTCCCCTGTGGATTGGTGACTCAAACGCTCAGGCTTTCGAAGGTCCAAGTGTGGCGAGGGCGCGCGGAGGCACAGTTTGTCATCTGGATGAAAGTGAGTGGCAAACAATTCTAGACCGTGTTGGTGGTTGGCCAGCAGCAACTTCTTCAGAAGCTGCTGCTGTGCGCCGAGCAGTCTCTACGCAACCAGATGAACAGAGAGGACATGGACAAAGATTCCTCCTCGACAGCAGGGCTCGCAAAAGTGTCGAGGCATATGCAATGAATCGAGCTATCAATCACTTTGAGTCCCAGGGGTGGGACGCTAAAGATGTCTCACGCTTATGCTCTTTCGACTTGCTCTGCAGAAAGAGGGGAGTTGAAATGAGCGAAATGCACGTTGAAGTGAAGGGGACGACAACGCGCGGCGAGGAGGTGATACCTACTGACAGCGAAGTGCGACATGCAAACTCGTTCGGGCTGATGGCACTTTACATCTGTGCCAACATTCGTCTCTCAACGGACGAGAGGGGTGAGCCAATTACATCGGGTGGAGTCGCAATTGTTGAGCAGCCTTGGCAACTAAACAAAGAGGCGCTGACGCCGATAGCATACTGCTACTCACCCAAATCTGTTAGCTGAGCGCCCGGGCTGCCGCCGTGATGGTCGCGTCGAGGTCGGCGTCGGTGTGGGCGGTCGAGACGAACATCGCCTCGAAGGGCGACGGCGGCAAGTAAGACCCTTCCTCAATCATCTGGTGGAAGAACCTGGCGTATGCCTGCTTGTCGGAGCGGGAGACGGCCGGCCAGCCAGTGACCTCGCCAAGGTTGAAGAAGACGGTCATCATCGAGCCGACGCGGTTGACGCGCACCGGCACCTCGGCCTTGGCGAAGGCCTTCCGCAGCCCATCGGCCAGCCGAGCGCCACTGCGCTCTAAGTCCTCATAGACGCCCGGTTTCTTCAGCAGCTCCAGCGTCTTCACGCCCGCAGCCATGGCGACAGGGTTGCCCGATAGTGTGCCCGCCTGGTACATCGGCCCGAGAGGTGAGACCTTCTCCATGATGTCGCGCCTGCCGCCGTAGGCACCCACGGGCATGCCGCCGCCGATGATCTTGCCGAGGCAGGTGATGTCGGGCCGGACGCCATAGAGGTGCTGCGCGCCGCCGTAGGCGACGCGGAAGCCCGTGATGACCTCGTCGAAGGCCAGGAGGGCGCCGTGTTTTGACGTCAGGTCGCGCAGGCCTTCGAGGAAACCCCGCGCGGGCGGGACGACGCCCATGTTGCCCGCGACCGGCTCGACGATGACGCAGGCGACCTGGCCGGGGTTGGAGTCCAGCAGGGCTTCCACCGAGTCGAGGTCGTTGTACTGGGCCATCAGGGTGTCTCGGGCGAAGGAGCGGTTCACGCCGGCGCTGTCGGGGACGCCGTGGGTCGCCGCGCCGGAGCCGGCGGCCACGAGGAGCGCGTCGGCGTGGCCATGGTAGCCGCCGTCGAACTTGATGATCTTGTCCCGGCCCGTATAGGCCCGCGCTAGACGCAGCACGCTCATGCCCGCCTCGGTGCCGGAGCTGACGAACCGCACCATCTCCATGGAGGGGAAGGCGTCCACGACCAACTGAGCGAGGCGGTTCTCCAGTTCAGTGGGGGCGCCGAAGCTGCTGCCCATGTCCACCGCGGCCTTGACCGCCGCGACGACCTCAGGGTGGGCGTGGCCGAGGATGAGCGGCCCCCATGAGCAGACGTAGTCGAGGTACTCGTTGCCGTCGGCGTCCCAGATGCGCGGGCCTTTGCCGCTGGCGATGAACAGCGGCTCCCCGCCGACGCCGCGCCACGAGCGTGCCGGGCTGTTGACGCCGCCGGGCATGAGCTTGCGGGCGGCGGCGTAGAGTTGGGAGGACTTGTTGCGTTTTCGAGGAGAACTAGAGCTCATTCAGCACCATCTCTTGGGGTTCACCCCCCCCCACCTTAAGTAAGTCCTCCCCCCTCAAGGAGGAGGCGAGCATGAGAAGGAAACTCTCTTTTGATAAAGGCAAGGTTGCTACTGGCCGGGTGCGCGGAAGGGGATGGTGGCGGCCTTTTTCGCAGCCTGGTCCATCTCCTCGGCGGTGATGAGCGGCATGAAGCTGGTGCGGAGACCGCCGCTGGCGTTCTCGATGAGGGAGATGGCCGTGGCGCTGGCGGCGTCCGGAAGATCCACGATGCCGATGCCATCGTCGGGGCCGTAGGTGAAATAGACGCATTCGAGCTTCCGCCCACGGCCTTGAAGACCTGCTCCGCGACCTGCTTGCGTTTGGTGCAACCGTCCTTAAGGAGTCCCTTCGCCCCCTCGGGTGTGTAGCGCACGGTGAAGAAATACTTCGGCATCATGCCCTCCTGCAAGGACTCGTGGTGTCTAAGAGGCCAGCATGACATGAACGGAATCCCGGGGCGTCAAGGCTATGTTTTTCCCACGAGCGAGCGCGCCAGCACCTTGGTGCGCTTCCGCGTCGCCTTGGCGGCATCATCTGTGCCTAAAGGGAAGGCCATCACCAGCAGGTCGGTCGCGCCCGCAGCGGCATAGGCGCGCAGCCCGCGCTCGACGGCGGCCTCGTCGCCCACGACGGCCACGTCCACCGGCCTGGCGACGGCTTCGGCCTCGAGCATCCGCTGGTAGCTGGGCAGACGGCTGTACACGCGCAGGTCGCCCGCCATCCGTTCGCGCACGGCCCCGGCGTCGTCCGTGACCGCGACGGGCACCCCGACGGCGATGCGCGGCGCGGGTCGCCCGGCGGCCTTCGCCGCCTCGGCGATGCGAGGGATGATATGCGTCTTGAGCGTCCGAGGGCCGACCATCCACGTGACCGTACCATCTGCCAACTCGCCCGCCACCTTCAGCATGGCAGGGCCAAGCGCGGCCACGAGGACAGGGCAAGGGGCCGCTCCAGGCACATTGACCGTCCCGTTCACGTGGTACATCTCTCCGGTGAAGTCCACGCCGCCCTCGTTGATGATGGCTTTCACGATGGTGAGGTACTCGCGCATGTGCCGCGCCGGATGGGCGAACGACAGGCCCAGCGCGCCCTCGATGGTCACCTTGTGGGACAGGCCGATGCCGAGGGTCAGCCGTCCGTTGGACGCTGCCTGCGTGGTTAGCGCTTCCTGGGCCAGCACCATCGGGTGGCGCGGAAATGTCGGGACGACCGCTGTCCCCAACTCGATGCGCTTCGTCTTCTGGCCCGCCATCGCGAGGACGGCCAAGACCTCCGGCCCGAAGGTCTGGGCGAACCAGAAGCTGTCGAACCCGTCCGATTCCGCCTGCACGGCTTCGTCAACCCACGCCGCCAAGGTGGGCGCGGCGCTGCCGGACCCGAGGAACCAACCGATCTTCATAACGCGACTCCTTGCTCAGGCAAGGATAGGGCTGGCTTGCTCGGGCGTCAACCTGAACGGGATAAGACGATAGAATGGGAGAGTTGTGATGAAGATCCTCGGTATCGAAACGTCGTGTGACGAGACGGCCGCTTCAGTGGTGGAGGACGGCCGCATCCTGCTTTCCAATGTGGTGGCGTCCCAGGCGGACATCCACGCTGGGTTCGGGGGCGTCGTGCCGGAGATCGCCTCGCGCCAGCACCTGCTGACGATGCTGCCTGTGGTCGAGAGGGCGCTGGCGGACGCGAAACTGGAACTGGGTGAGTTGGACGGCGTGGCGGTCACGCATGGCCCAGGGCTCGCGGGCGCGCTGCTGGTCGGCGTCAACAGTGCCAAGGGTTTAGCCATCGCCAAAGGGTTGCTGCTCGTGGGCATCAACCACCTGGAGGGCCATGTGTATGCCGCATGGCTGGAAGGTCGCGAACCGGAGGCTAAGCCAGGCTTCCCTCTCATCTGCCTCATTGCCTCTGGCGGCCATACCGACCTCATCCTCATGGAGGGCCACGGACGGTTCAGGCTCGTGGGCCGCACGCGCGACGACGCGGCGGGAGAAGCATTCGACAAAGCGGCCCGTATCCTAGAGTTGGGGTTTCCTGGCGGCCCGGCTATCCAGAAGGCCGCACGCGAAAGACACGGCAAGGAGACGAAGTTCACGCGTCCCTACGTCAAAGATTCCTTCGACTTCAGCTTCAGCGGCCTGAAGTCGGCGATGGTGCGCCGTGCCGAGGAGAAGGGCATCTATCCGCGCAAGGACGGGGCGCCGCTGGACCCGCAAACGGTCGCGAATCTGGCCGCCGAGTTCCAGGCAGCCATCGTGGACGCGATGGTGGACAAGACGCTGGAGGCAGTGGCGGAGTACGGGGTCAACGGTGTTGTTCTGGGTGGAGGCGTCGCCGCCAATGCCCTCCTGCGGCAGGAGATGTCGCGCCGTTCGCCGGTGGATGTGGTTGTGCCAAGTCCGAAGCTCTGTACCGATAACGGCGCCATGATAGCGGCCGCGGCCTACTTCCATCTGCGCGATGGGGCGCGGTACGAGTGGGGCCTGGACGTCGTCCCGAGCCTCGGGCTCGGCTGACCTCCAGCCGCACCGCGTTCTGCTCCTTGGCTTGGTAGAGCCGCGCGATGAAGTTGTAAACGTCCCTGGACGCCTGCTTCCCTCGGAACGCGCACCGCAGCTCGCCCCCGCCTGCCCTCACCCTCACCGCGCCGCTGACCGCGAACAGCGACCTATCCGCAAGGAAGAACAACCCCATGCCGCCCATCGCGATAGCCGCGATGGCCGCCCCCAGGGTGTTGTCGATGACCGCCCACAGCAGGAGCGCGACGACAAGGGCGATGCCCGCCCAGAGATACGGCGCGTACCCCTGAGCCTTGGCCTCCACCTCTACCGAAGTAATGTCCTCCAGGGCGAGGAACGCGGCGGCTTGCTCCTTGGGGCCGCTCCGGACGTAGATGAGGCGGCGACCGGTGAGGGCAAGGGTCTCGGGCCCAAGCTCTGGCATTTCGCTCAACCCCTGCTGCAAGTGCAGGGTAGAGCGCAACTCTTCTCCGGCCAGAAGCTCCAGGCTGGTGGGGTTGCTGGCGAGCGTTAGGTCTGCCGGCGTCTCAGCGGCTTGTTGTTCCACATCACACCTTTGCCGACTCTGTCGAGCATCTCCGACAACTGCCGATGGTAACACGACGCCAGCGCAGGCTCCAGACCGTCTGCTCGAATAGACGCTACCCAAGGGGTATGGTAACCTTCATCGGGTTTGCGACATACCAGATATCCCTACGAGGAGCGATGCATGGAACGTCCCATCCAGAAGCCGATAGGTACCCCCGTGGAGGAGTTGGACACCCCCACGATGGTGGTGGACCTGACGGCGCTAGAGAAGAACATCGAAACGGTGCACGGATTCTTCCGCAACCGCAAGGCGAAGCTGCGGCCCTATGTCGGGACGCACCGGTGTCCTGCCCTGGCGCATATGCAGCTCGCGGCAGGCGGCACCGTCGGCGGCGTCGCCGTCGGCACCGTCGGCCAGGCCGAGGCCTTCGCCGACAACGGCATCGCCGACCTGATGGTCACGACCGAGATTGTCGGGCCGCCGAAGATCGAGCGCGTCTGTGCTCTGGCCCGGCGCGCCAAGGTTACCGTAGTCGTGGACAGCGCCAGTAATGTGGACGAGTTGGCGAAGGCCGCGAAGGGGCACGGCGTCATCCTTAGGGCTGCGGTGGACGTCCATACGCGCCTGAATGGGGCAGGCGTCGAGCCGGGCAGGCCTGCGGTGAACTTGGCCAAGCGTGTCGCCAAGGCGAAGGGGCTGGAGTTCGTAGGGTTCACGTCCTACGAAGGGCCTATCCTGGAGAAGACCCCTGCCAAGCTGGCAGCCGAGTCCCGCAAGTGGATCCAGCAGGTGCTGGACACGCGCGAGATGGCCGAGAAGGCGGGGCTGGACGTGCAGACCGTCGTGGTTGGGGGAACCCACAACTACGAGGTCGCGGGTGCCATGAAGGGTGTCACCGAGGTGCCTGCCGGGGCGTACGCACTTCTGGAGGAGCGGTACCGCCCCTACCGGAAGCAGCTCAAGCCCGCCGCCAGCGTGCTCTGCACCGTTACCAGCACCCCCGAGCCGGGGACGGCCATCGCCGACGCGGGCATGAAGTCCTGCGGCAACGACACCGGCCTGCCTGGCGCGCGCAACGTCGCAGGCGCTACCGTGAGGTCTCTGAGCGCAGAACACACCAACATCAGCATGGCCGAGGCGAAGACCTCCCTCAAGGTAGGAGATAAGGTCTGGCTCACGCCATGGGAGGTCGGCGTCACTGCGAACCTGTACGACTATATCAATGCCATCCGCAAGGGAAAACTGGAGGCTATCTTCGAGGTCACGGCCCGCGGTAGATATCGGTAGGATTCAGGCCAAAATAACTCGGATATCGCTCAGGAGGACTGTGAGTGGAGAATTACAAGCCGGTCATCGGGACACCCGTGAAGCAGTTGGACACGCCGTGTCTGTTGTTGGATCTGGACAGACTGGAGTACAACTTCAAGGTGATGGCCGACACCTACCGAGACACGCCGGTGAAGTTGCGCGCCCACATGAAGAACGTCAAGAGCCCCCTCCTGGCTTACATGCAGATGCGCACCGGCGGCACCGTGGGCGGCGTGTGCTGCGCCAAGGTCGCTGAGGCCGAGGTCATGGTCGAGGGCGGCATCAACGACATCCTCATTCCGAACCAAGTTGTGACCAAGGACAAGATTGCCCGCCTGTGCGCCCTGGCAAAGCGGACGAGCATCACTGTCTGCTTCGACAGTACACAGAACCTGCGCGACCTGTCCGCCGGCGCCGTCGCGGCCGGCGTCACCCTCGGCGTCGCCATCGAGGTCAACACTTCCATGAACCGCGCCGGCATCCGTGGGGTTGAGGAAGGGGTCGCACTCGCCAAGCTAGCGCGAAAGCTGCCGGGCATCTCGTTCAAGGGCGTGATGAGCCACCAGTCCATCGGTGGTATGCCCGACAATGAGACGCGCGTGTTAGAAGGGCGGCGGTACATCCAGATGTGCCTGGACGTCAAGAGCGCCGTCGAGAAGGCTGGTATCCCCGTCGAGCTCGTCTCCACCGGCGAGACGTGGACGTACGACACCGCTGCCAAGATGCCAGGAGTGACCGAGGTGGAGGGCGGGACGTACGCGCTGATGAGCACTTTCATGGACTACATGGACGACTTCAAGTACGCGGGCCTGCTGCTCGGCACGGTCATCAGCACGCCCAGGCCGGGCGTCGCCATCGGCGACACGGGCATGCGCGCCCTCGGCGCCATGTGCACCTACCCCGAGGCGTGGCCAGCGATGGACAACGTCCCTGGTGTGGTCGTCGCCGAGCTATTGGAAGAGCAGGCTGTCCTGAAGTCGAAAGGCCCGATGCCCCTCAGGGTCGGCGACAAGTACCTGGTGCGGCTGGGCCAGCAGGACCTCACGGTCAACCGCTACGACCACTACATCGGTGTCCGCAAGGGTACCGTGGAGGCGGTCTGGGACATCCCCGCCCGGGGCTGCCACAACTAGCCCCGCCCCCAGAGTACGAGGCTCTAAGTGCGGCTGGACTCCATCGGCTGTATCTCGCAGGCGCTGGGGTGCGCCGTAATGTCGGCGTAGGCCGACGTGGCGGCGAGGGCGCCCTGGGATGCGGCGGTGATGGTCTGCTTCAGCTCGCCCGAGGCGTCGGTCAGGTCGCCTGCGGCGAACACGCCGTGGACGTTCGTGCGCATGTACTTGTCCACGATGACCTCGTCTTTGTCGTTGAGCGCCACGCCGAGTTCCACGGCTAACTCTTTCCGGGGGTTGGCTCCGATCTCGATGAACAGGCCGTCCACCTTCAACTCGGTGGAGCCGCTCACGGGCCGGTCGAGGACGATACTTGAGAGGCCGTCGGTGCCGTTGAGCTTGACCACTCTGGTGTTGAAGACCTGCTCCACGTTTTTGGCGGCGTTGAGTGCCCGCAGGTTGGCAGGCTCGGGCCGGCGGAACTCCGCGCCCCGGTAGATGATATAGACCTTCTTGGCGTACTTGCTGAGGAGCCCGGCCCCTTTCACAGCGGAGTCGCCGCCGCCCACGACGGCGACCACGTTCCCCTTGTGGAGCGGCGCGTCGCACGTGGAGCAGAACGACACTCCGCGGCCGGTCCACTCGTCCTCATGCTCGAGTCCAAGCTTGCGGCGCTCGCGGCCGACCGCCAGGATGACCGTGGCGGCCTGGAACCGCTGCCCCTCGGTGGTCGTGACGGTAGAGCAGTGCCCCGAGCGGGTGATACTAGCAACGTTCTCGTCCACGATGGGTACGCCGTACTTCTCCGCCTGCGCCTTGAACTGCATCATCAGGTCGAAGCCGTCTATGCTCACGTAGCCGGGATAGTTCTCGATGGCGCCGCCGATGGCGGTCTCGCCTCCGAAGGTGCCGCCAACAACGATGGACTTCATCTGATAGCGGGCCGCGTACAGAGCAGCGGCGAAGCCTGCCGCACCCTGTCCCGCAATCACCAGGTCATACCGTTCACTCGTGTTCGTCATCATCCTCTCCATAGGGGCATCGGCGAAGATCCGCCGCTAGTCTTCTCATTATGAGATGACAGGCCACCTCTTGTCGATGCATCCCCTCCAAAGTCCTTTATACTATCGGCGCCCTTCCAGCGTTCACCCATCAGGAGGTGGTTGACATGGCGAAAGCCCAGAAAATCATCGTTAGGACGGACAAGGCTCCTAAGCCGGTAGGGATGTACTCCCAGGCGGTGCGGACCAGCGGCGGGGAGCTGCTCTTCATCGCCGGCACGGTGGCCGTGGATATGAGCGGGAACCTGGTAGGGCAGGGGGATATCAAGGCACAGACGCGCCAGGTGTTCCAGAACATCGGCGGCGTCCTGGCCGGCGTCGGCGCGACGCACGCCAACGTCGTCCAACTCACGACCTACGTGGTGGGCCGCGAGTCGGTCCAGGGGTTCCTGGACGCCCGCACCGACCTGTTCCCCAAGATTTACTCCGGAGGCGAGTACCCGCCCAACACGCTTCTCGTCGTCAATGGCCTCGCCCGCCCCGAATGGCTCATCGAGGTCCAGGCCATCGCCGCCATCGGCTGAACGGGCTCCTGTGGAGAACCTCATTCTGCCAGAAGGAGGTTCTCCACGCCTCTCCAGGAAGACTTTACAAGACCAAGGGCTGGGCAGGGCCGCATTGCCCGGCCCAGCCCTTGGTGCTGCGCACGCTACTTGACGGGGCGTGAGGGAACTTCTCGTGGCGAGAAAATGTCCCCTACAGGCTCTGGTCAGCGGCGGGGACGGGTCCAGGACTCGCCCCAGGCGAGGCATGCGGTGCTGCTGGCGCGGTCTCCGAATTTGTCGGGGTAGGCGTGCCCCTCGGCGGTCTGGCCGTTGATGCTGATCTGGGCCTTTCTGGCCGGGGTGAAGCAGCTGTAGATGCCGAGGGGCCTGTTCGGCCGCTCGCCCGGGCCGGAGCGCACCAAGAACGACTCGCCCAGCTCGCTCCATGTTAGCGTGATGCTGTCCGGCGCCGACTCCACCGACTCGGTCCAATGGGACATCCCGTCGCCCGATGCGGCGAAGACGGCGTCCACCACAGGGATGTTCTGGTCGGCGAACGTCGGGTAGATCATGCTCTCCAGCTCTTCCTGGAGCCAGCGGGCCAGCGCAAGGTTGTCGGAGTAGATGCGCACGGCGCCCTTTGTCAGGTTTTTGCTGTGCACATACAGTGCGTGGCCCGGCCCCGCCGGCGAGTACAGGATGCGCCAGTGGCTGGCCCGGCCCACTTGGGTGCCGCCCTGCTTGTCGAGAAGGCGGATGAATGAGTTCTCGCCCGTCAGGCGGACCTCATTTGGGTCAACAGGACTGGTCATGGAAGCCCTCCGTCTGCATCAGGATGACTTTTCAGAGAGGCGAAAGGCGTCTTGGTGGGCTGCCTAGCCCGGCCGCACCCAGGTCTCGCCCCAGGCGAGGCAGGAGGTGCTGCTCATGTGGTCGCCGATCTTCTCCGGGAAGCAGCGGCCCTTGGCCGCCACGCCGTTGATGGACAGCTGGGCCGCGCCGGCGGGCGTCAGGCAGCTATAGACCCCGTGAGGCGAGCCAGGGATCCCGCCCGGCTGGAAGCGGATGATGAAGGGCGTACCCAGTTTGTACCAGGTCAAGGATACAGAGTCGTTCTGCGACTCGACCGACTCGGTGGAGAAGGTCATGTGGTTGCCGATGCGGGCGAACTCGGCCTCGATGATGGGGACGTTCTGGTCAGAGAAGGCGGGGAACAGCGCGCTCTCGATCTCCTCCTGGAGCCAGCGCGTGAGGGCCGCGTTGTCGGAGTAGATGTGGACCTCGTTATGCGTAAGCTCGCTCTTCAGGAACAGCACATGGCCCGGGCCGCCGGGGGAGCGCAGGATGCGCCAGTGGCTGGCCCTGGTCATGTCCTGGCCTCCCTCCTTCTCCGCCAACCGGATGAAGGAGTTCTCGCCGGTGAGCCGCACAGGATTGGGGTCAACGGGGTTCATGGTCATTTCGTATCCTCCTCGCTCGAATGTGGTGTAACATCTTAGCAGCAACTCCCCATTTCGCAAGCCAACCCATGTCCATCGAAGACGCCAACAAGAGCCGCATCTCCGACGAGGACTACTGGGCGCAGGTAGCCCTGGAGATGACGGCCGTCATCGAGAAGCATCCGCATGACCGCCGCGCGGTGTTCATGCGGGGGAACGCGTACCTGGACTGGGGCAGGCTGGACGAGGCTATCGCCGACTACGGCCGCGCCATCGAACTGGACGGCGCCGACCCCGTGGCCTACAACAACCGTGGCATCTGCTACCGCCGCAAAGGGATGCCCGACCGGGCCATCGAGGACTTCGACGTGGCTCTCCGCCTCAGGCCGGACTACCGCGATGCCCTCAACAACCGGGGCGTCGCCCGCTCAGACAAGTCCGAGTACGAGGCCGCCCTCGCCGACTTCGACAGGGCCATCACCCTCGACCCCAATTTCTGGTTCTCCTACAACCACCGGGGCCTGGCCCTCTGGGCGCTGGGTAGGCGGGACGAGGCCGTCCGCGACTACGAGATGGTCGGCCAACTCCTGGGCCGCCGCGGCTAGTGGCCCCCGGCGTTGACCTCCCGCGTCTAACCCTTCCTTAGCCGGTATATCTTCTCATTCCTACAAGGCGTTTTGACGCATGCTGGCTCTTATGCTATGGTTGCGTCTGCAATCATTGGCAGGAGCTGTTATGAGCTGTGAAAAGGATACCGCTCAAGCCCTCAAGGAGTCCGGCCATCGGCCGACACCCCAGCGCCTGCTGATCCTTGGGGCCCTCCGCCATGCTGGGGGCCACGTCACCGCCGTCGAGATTTTGGAGAAGGTCCGGGCCAGCTACCCCTACGTGGACATCTCCACCGTTTACCGGACGCTCACCGTTCTCAAGGAGATGCGCCTGGTCACCGAAACGGACATGGGCGGTGGCGAATCCCAGTTCGAGTGGGCTGGCGGCGAAGGCCACCACCACCTCGTGTGCAAGGGTTGCGGCAAAGTCGCCCTCCTCGACGACCAGCGTATGAAAGCTCTCGGCAAGGGCATCATGAGTTCATATGGCTTCCGTGCCGACCTGGGCCACTTCGCGGTCTTCGGCACCTGCGCCGAGTGCCTCAAGAAAGAAGAGTAACTGGCGTGGTGGTCGGGAGAAGGGTTTCGGTGATGTTCTTGCTCAGGGGGCTGTCGGTGATGGCGGCGACGGCGCTTGCGGCTTGTGGCGGCAGCGCAGCCACCCCAACCGCGATTGCTGTGCCGACGCAGGCGGCTCAGGCGGCGAATGCGTCTGCTCCCCCTCTCCGCGTCGTCACCAGTGTCTCGCCCATCACCAGCATCGCCGAGAACATCGGCGGCACGAAGATAAGTGTCGAAGGCGTCGTCCCTGAGGGAGTCAACTCCCACACCTTCGAGCCGTCGCCCAGCGTCGCCCGGGTTCTGGCGGGGGCCGACCTCGTGCTCCTCAACGGCCTCTTCCTTGAGGAGCCCACCCTGGAGATGGCCGAGGCCAACCTGAAGGAAGGGGCCGTCATCCTCACACTGGGCGATAAGACCATCACGCGTGACCAGTGGCGGTTCGACTTCTCCTTCCCCGAGTCGGAGGGGCATCCGAATCCACACCTCTGGCCCAACCCGCTCCTCGCCCTTCGTTATGCCGAGCTCATCAAGGGCGAGCTCTCACGCCTCGACCCTATCAACGGGAACTACTACGCCGCCAACTACGCCGCGTTCAAGGCGCGCATCGAGGCGTTCGACGCCGCCATCCGCTCGGCCATCGCCACTATCCCCGAGGCCAACCGTAAACTGCTGACCTATCACGACTCCTGGGCCTACTTCGCCGCCGACTACGGTATGGAGGTTATCGGCGCCGTCCAGCCGTCGGACTTCTCCGAACCGTCCGCCAGGGAGGTGG
Organism: SAR202 cluster bacterium; assembly: GCA_016872515.1. Classification (GTDB taxonomy): domain Bacteria; phylum Chloroflexota; class Dehalococcoidia; order Lucifugimonadales; family VGZR01; genus VGZR01. The sequence continues at coordinate 57,781 of VGZR01000011.1, read as the reverse complement.
CCGAATTGATAGTCCAGATCAGAAAGCTGAAGCTTCCCGCCATCTTCGGGTCGGAGGTCTTTCCCAGCCCTGTCATAGAGCAGATCGCCAAGGAGGGCGGAGCCCGGTTCGTGGAGGAACTGCGGGACGACGACCTGCCCGGCGCCCCCGGCGACCCACAGCACTCCTACCTCGGTCTGGTGCGTACCAACATGGAGATCATGGTGTCGGCGCTGGGCGGCGACGCCCGTCTCCTGGCTGGGCTGGAGACCGGTCCCGTGTACGAAGGCAAAGCCGTTGCGGTCTATCCGCAATAGGAACCCACGGTGCTCCACCCGCGACCACACGAACACCTAGAACGCGAGCCCCTGTTACAACTGAGGGGCGTCTCCTGCGGCTATGGAGGCCGGGCGGCGCTGCGCGATGTGGACCTGCAGATCATGCGCGGCGACTGGGTCGGACTCCTCGGCCCCAGCGGCTCCGGTAAGAGCACGCTGCTGCGGTGCATCCTGGGGGCCGTGGACGTGTACCGGGGCGACGTACTGTTTCAAGGGAGGCCGATCGCCGCCGCTCGGCCCCGCATCGGCTATGTCCCCCAGCTTGAGACGATAGACTGGCAGTTCCCCGTCACTGTCGAGCAGGTCGTGATGATGGGACGGACGGCCGAGGCCCGCTGGCTCCCGTGGTTCAGCGGCGCCGACCGGAAGCTGGCGCATGGGCTCATGGACAGGCTGGGCATCCTGCGGCTGGCGCGGCGGCATATCCGCGAGTTGTCCGGCGGCGAGCAGCAGCGCGCCTTCTTGGCCCGCGCGCTTGTCTCAGGCCCCAAGCTCCTGCTCCTGGACGAGCCCACCGCAGGGCTGGACATCACAACCCGTGACGAGATCCTCCACCTCCTGGACGAGCTGAACCATCAGGACGTGACCATCCTGATGACCACCCACGAGATCAACGCCGTCGCCGCACACCTTCCCTGGGTCGTGTGCGTTAACGGTCGCGTGCTGGCCGAGGGGACGCCCTCCCAAGTCTTCACCCCCGAGATCTTGAAGCTGGTGTACGGCGGCGACATCCCCGTGACCACCTACCAGGGCATGACCCTGGTGGCTGAGCAGCCGCACCACTTCGGGCGGAACGGCGCCGATGTTTGAGCCGTTCCAGTACGAGTTCTTTGTCAGAGGCCTGGCCGCCGCAACCCTGGTGGGCGGCCTGTGCGGCCTCATCGGTGTGTACATCGTCCTGCGGCGCATGGCCTACATCGGCCACGGCCTCTCTCATGCCGTCTTCGGCGGCGCCGTTGCCTCCTACGTCATGTCCATCAACTTCTACATCGGCGCCAGCGTGTGGGGGTTCCTGTCCGCGCTCCTCATCAACATGGCCACCCGCAAGCGCAAGATAGGCGCGGACGCCGCCATCGGCATCGTCACCACCGCCAGTTTCGCCGTGGGGATCGCCCTCATCAGCCGCTACAAGACCTTCACCCGCAGCTTCGACGCCGCCCTGTTCGGCAACATCCTGGGCGTCTCCCAGGGCGACCTGGTGGCGATCATAGCGGTGTCCGCCGCCGTGGCTGCCATGCTGTTCGTGGGGTACAAGTACCTCCTCTTCACGACCTTCGAGCCGGAGGTCGCAGGGTTCTATGGCGTGCCCACCGGCTGGGTGGACACGGCCTTCGCCCTAGTGCTGGCGGCCACCATCGTCGTCTCGATGCAGGTTCTGGGGGTGACGCTCATCGCCTCGGCTATCGTCATTCCGCCGGTGGCGGCGCGGCTACTAACCAACGACTTTGGCGTCATGGTCGCCCTGTCCACCATCCTGGGCGCCTTCTGCGGCCTGGGAGGCATCTACCTCTCCTACTTCATCGACGTCTCCTCCGGCGCGACCGTGGTCCTCTTCTCGGCTGTCGTGTTCCTGGCCGCCTTCGCCTACAACACGGTCAGAGAGCGGTTCCTCTCTGAAGGCGCCTCCGGGCGATGGCTGGGCCGCGCACCGGGCTCTCAATAGGGCGAAGGAGTATGATCCGGCGTGGAGTAACCCATGCCCACCCCTACAATCCGCCCACAGCCGGAACCGCTCCCAACCAGGGCCAGCGAGCGGAACATGGCGAAAATCTGGCGCCAGGCTGATGCCTTGACCAAGGGCCTGGTTACACCTGACGGCTGTACCTTTCGCATCATCTACCCCGGGCGTCCCAACGCCCGAGCCGGCCCCGACTTCCGGGACGCCGTCCTCGCCTCCGAATCAGGTCAGCTCATCGTTGGCGACGTGGAGCTCCACCTCGAAGCCTCCGGCTGGCGCGGCCACGGGCACCACGCCAACCCGCGCTACAATGGTGTCGTCCTGGAGGTCGTGCTGACCCCTAGGCGGCGCCGCGCCGTCACCACCCATGCCCGTGTGGAAGCGCCGGTGGCGGTGCTCGCGCCGGTTCTGCCGAAGGCCCCTCCCGCTGGAACTGCGGCGCCCGCGTGGCCCGACGGTCTTGCGTCCCTGGACGATGAGGCCCTGGGCGGGCTGCTGGACGAGGCCGGCGACCTGCGGTTCGCCGCCCGTTGCCGTGGCTTCGCCATCGAGCTGCGCCGGGGCGACCCCGACCAGGTGCTCTACGCCTCTCTCATGGAGGCCCTGGGCTACGCTGTCAACCGTAAGCCGTTCCGCGGGTTGGCCCGGCGCGTCCCCTATGACGAACTGTCGGCCTTCAAAGAAGAGCCGAGTGCCACACGTCTCCTGGCCATCCAGGCAACGCTGAGCACCGCATCAGGGCTGCTGCCGTGGGTGCGCCCAGCGGAGGACGCGGTGAAACTCAAAACCATGATTAGACTTCTCCCGAAGCGGGGGTTTATGCCGGCCGAGGCTTGGGAGCGCTTCCGCGTCCGCCCGGCCAACCACCCGGCGCAGCGCGTCATGGGTGCTGCCAGCCTCCTCGACCGATTCCTGGTCGTGGGGCTGGCCGCTGGAGTGGCCGAGTTGGTCCGGGGAGAAGATGCTAAGGTCATGGTGGAGGGCCTGTCCGTCCCGCCGCGCATCGGCCCCGGCAGGGCAGGGGACATGGCCGTGAACGTCGTCCTGCCCTTCCTGCATGCATAGGCGTCGGGGCGAGGCGACACGGCGCTGGCCGGCCTAGCCATGGAGCGCTACCGCGGGATGCCGGCGCTGGAGGAGAACGAGGTCACCCGCGAGATGCGACGGCTTCTGGGCGCTCCGTCCCGCCGCGTGGATGCGCGGACGGCGCGCCGCCACCAGGGGCTGATGCACCTGTACCGCACAGCCGTCGCAGGGGCGGCGGCGCCCCCCGGCGTGACTTCAGCGGCGCAGGCCTGACAGGATGCGTTCCGTCTCCGCGGCCTGGTCGGGCTTCTCCTGCGCCTGGTACAGCTCCAGCGCCTTCTCCAGGTCCTCGATAGCCCTCGCCCGCTTGTCCTCGTTGCCCAGCAGCACGCCACGGTTGCGGTAGGCGTCGGCGAAGTTGGGGTTCAACTCGACGGCCTTGTCCAGGTCTTCCAGGGCGAGGTCCACGAGGCCCTCGTTGTAGTAGGCCATCGCGCGGCCCTGGTAGGCCTGGGCGAAGTCCGGCTGGAGCCGGATGACCAGGCCGAACTGGTTGATGGCCTCCTTGTACTCCCCCGCCTGAAGCAGGCTCACGGCATAGGTGTAGTCGAACAGCGCATCCGGCGGCTTGGAGGTAGGCGTGGCCGTCGGCTCCGGGCTGGGCGTCGCGGTTGGCTGCCGCGTGGGCGTCGGCTGGGTCAGAGGAGTCGCCGTCGGCGACGGCATCGCGGTGGGCGTCGCCTGGGGCGTGTTCGAGCACGCGGCCGCCAGCAGGCAGACCGCCCCCAGCACAAGGGCCGCCAGCCCCAAGGCCCGCAGCTTAACGGCATCACCTCGCTGTTCGGCACCCTCTATCACGTTCAGAGGATAGCATAACCGTACTACGTAGCACCGGCAGAGGCGGTTCATGGCCTTGCCGCCTCACCCCCCAAGGTACGCTGCTTGGGAACGTCGGGCACTCCAAGATACAGGCTTCTCGGCGATAGCTACGGGTGCAGGGCGAGCCCTGCGTTCATCCTATAATAGGGCCGGTTGGAAACACACGGACGGAGCGAGGCACCATGGCGATACGCACCCTGAACGGCAAGACCCCGCGCATCCACCACACGGCCTTCATCAGCGAGGCCGCCTACGTCGTCGGCGACGTCGAGATCGGCGAGGGATCCAGCGTGTGGCCCGGCGCCGTCGTCCGCGCCGACTCCGGCAGCATCGTCATCGGCAAGCGCACTTGTATCCAGGACAACTCCGTCGTCCACGGCGACGCCGACGTCGCCATCGGCGACGACGTCGTCATCGGCCACCGCGTCCTCTGCCACGCCAAGACCGTCGGCAGCGGTACCTTGTTGGGCAACGGATGTGTCGTCAACGACGGCGTCGTCATCGGCGCCGAAAGCCTCATCGGCGCGGGCGCCATGGTGGTGGACGGCATGGAGATCCCCCCGCGCTCCGTCGCCGTCGGCGTCCCCGCTAGGGTGCGCCGCCCCCTGACCGACGACGACCTGGCCCGCATCAAGACCTACCGCGACATCTACATCCGCAACACCGCCACGTACAAGCGGGAAGGTCTCGAGTCCAGGTAGGCAAAAGGTCGCCATAGCGAAGTACCAGGAGTCCGTGACTATGGCGGAGGCATCCGAGCGTGTCTGGCGGGCCATCTTCGCCTTCGAGGAGTGGCCACGCTACTAGGTCCGCGTCAAGCAGGCCGAGACCTCGGCGACCTAAGCAGCGAAGGATCCATGTCAGGCGTCTGCACGTCGCTAGACGCCTCCGTGGCCTTCGCGTATTGGCTTTTCGATAGCTGGTGGCGTATCGTGTCGGCTGTGTGCGCTTCGTTTGCGCGAAGCGCGGTAGACGTGTCCCGAAAACTGAACGACGACACCCTTACTGGCCAGGTCCGGCCACCGTGTGCGAGGGAGGCAGCTATGCGTACGTCGGGTGCTCTCGGCCCCAGGACTCTTCGACGCTCCCCGCTCATCCTGCTCATCGCGGCCATGGCCGCCGCCGCCACCGCGCTCGCAGGGGCGTCGGTGGCGCAGGCGGGCAACTGGAGCTCCGCCACCCAGCAGGCCAAGTTCGCCGCCGCCGATGGCGCGGCCGACGACCGGTTCGGCGTCTCCGTCGCCGTGGACGGCGACACCGCCATCGTCGGCGCCTGGTTCGACGAGATCGGCTTCAACAACAATTAGGGCTCCGCCTACGTATTCGTGCGGGATGGCAGCGGGAACTGGACACAGCAGGCCAAGCTAACAGCCCCCGACGGCTCCGCCCATACCCTCTTTGGCTACTCCGTGTCCTTGGATGGCGGTACCGCTCTCGTCAGTAGACATGGTGATCCTCTTGGTGGTGTCGGTAGCAGCGCCGGCTCGGCATATGTGTTCGTCCGCAGCGGGACGACGTGGATCCAGCAGGCCAAGCTGACCGCCTCCGACGGCGCCGCTGACGACCTCTTCGGCGGCTCCGTGTCCGTGAACGGCGACATCCCCCCGGCGACGACTACTGGCAGACCACTGGCGGCCTGTTCGACTTCGGCAACGACCCCATCCCGGCGGACTTCTTCGCGCCCGGCTCCCAGCCCTTCACAGGGGTCATCTCGATCCGCGGGACTCCGACACCCCCGTTCAACCTAGGCACCACCGACGCCATCGTCCACCGCTTCGGGCCGATGAGCTTCCCGGAGCCGCTCCCATCAGTAGATAGCGTCGCCGTCGAGATTGTGTCCCTTTCGCTGACGAGCATCACGCCCATCACGGTTACGTTCACCGACGCCAGCGCCAGCCAGTGGAACGTGAAAGTTGAACTGTCGCCCGCGGCGCCATCGACAGGCTCGGTGATCGTCACCAAGCCCCACGCCAACGGCGGCACCTTCGACTCGACTTTTCCCGTCCAACCCCGGTTCATCTTCACGCCTGTCGGTGGCGGAACGCCGAAGGTCCTCGATACGGGCGGCAGCCCAACTATCTTCCAGATGACCACCGGCGGGAGCGGGTGGTCATTTACCCCTTGCCCTGCGGGTACATATGACGTCAGAGCCACCTGGTGTCCCACCGGCTTAACCACCTTCGCGGGGCCGAAGGCGCAGCTGCAGATGAAGCTTGCAAAGGTTGACGACCCGCCCACGGTGACCATCGTCAACCCCCAGAACGGCGACACGGTGGTCGAGGGCACCACCGTTGACGTCGAGGTCCAGGCCACCGACGACGTAGCGGTAACGAGGGTTGATTTCTTGGCCGCAGGCCCCGGCGCCCAGGTCCAGACGTTCACCGATGTTTCCTCCCCCTACAACTTCCAGGTGACTGTGCCCACGGGCAGTGCGGGCGGCTCCATCCGGCTTCGCGCGGAAGCGTACGACCCGGCCGGCAACCGGGGTTCCTCCCCTGATGTCGTCGTGGACGTCATCGCAGGCGCTCCGCCTGTGGCCAGCTTCTCCGCCAACCCCAACCCGGCAAGCTGCAACCGGAGCATCGCCTTCGACGGCAGCAGCTCGTTCCACCTAGAGCCGGCGCGCACCATCGTCAAGTACGAGTGGGATTGCGACTACAGCGGCGGCGTCTTCTCCGTTGATGCCCAGGGCGTGACCGTCATCCACCCCTATACCAGTTTCGGCACCTTTACCGTGGCCCTTAGGGTCACGGACAACAACGTACCGGCCAAGACGGACACCGCCACGAAGGTGGTCAACGTCAATCAGGGCAACAGGCCGCCGGTGGCGAACCCCGGCGGGCCGTACACCGCGACGGCAGGGGCAGCGATTACGCTCGACGGCAGCGCCTCCTCTGACCCGCACGCGAGCTGTGGCGACTCCATCGTGACCTACGCCTGGGACCTGGACAACGACGGCATCTACAACGACGCGGTGGGCGCGACGCCCCTGGTGACCTTCAGCACGAGCGAGAGCACAGTTGTCATCCGCCTGCAGGTCGCCGACGAGTTCGACGCCCTATCCACAGCCGCGACGTCGGTTTCGGTGAGATAGACAATAGTAAGCCGCCCACCGTCAGCATCAGCAGCGACGCCAGGGTCACCGAGGGCAACGCCGGGACAGAGAGCAGCGCCAGGTTCACGGTGACATTGAGCAGCCCCAGCCAGTCCGTCGTCACTGTGGACCTCTCTACATCCGACGGCACCGCCATGGCTGGGTTGGACTACACGTCCAACTCCGGCACCCTCACCTTCGCCCCGGGCAACACCACCAAGAACATCACGGTCATCGTCAACGGCGACCTCACCGACGAGTCCGACGAGGTCTTCACCGTCAACCTCAACAACGCCATGAACGCCTCCGTCTCCGATGGGCAGGGCGTCGCCACCATCATCGACAACGACGGAGCGGGCCGGAACACGGACACTATCCTCGACCGCGTGGGCCGGCTGGAGGCCAAACTTGACCTGAACCTCGACGCCAAGGTCTCGTCCCGCGCCACCCAGGCCAGTGTTGATGCCATCGACCAGGCCGTCGCCAGGCTCGAAGGCAAAGCCGACCGCCTGGAGGGTAAGGCCGACGTCATCGAACTCAAGCTCGATACCAACCTCGACGCGAAGGTCTCCTCCCGCGCTTCGCAGGGCAGTGTGGACACGCTCCTTGCCGCAGTCAATGTTCTGGAGGGCAAGGCCGACGTCATGGAGGCCAAGCTCGACGGCAAACTCGACGCCTGCGTCTCCACTCGTGCCAGCCAGGCCAGCCTCGACAGCCTCCGCACCAGCGTTGACTCGTTCTTCGACATCTTCACGGAGCTCTCCACGCTGCCGCCCGGCACGACCTACCCGCAGTTCGTCGTGGACTCCTTCTTCGACGTGTTCGTCGAGCTGGACGCCCTCGACGGGCGCATCGGGAACCTGAACCCGGCCGACCTCGACAAAGACGGGCGCTTGGACGTCGCCTTGTCCAGCCGGGCTAGCCAGGGCAGCGTGGATGCGCTGCAGGCCAGCGTGGACTCCTTCTTCGACATCTTCACCGAGGTGAGCGTGCGGCAGGATGCGGCGCATCTAAGCCTCCAGAGCGACCTGGCCCGCGAGACCAGCGAGCTGGACGCCGCCATAGACAGCTTCCTCGACGTCTTCACTGAAGTGAACCTGCGGCAAGACCTGGCCCTGGCCGGCTTGGCCGACAGTTTCTTCGACGTGTTCGTCGAGTTGGACACAACCCAGAGCCAGGTTGACACGCAGACGGCCGAGATCGACACCGCCGTCGCCAGGCTCGAAGGCAAGGCCGATTGGCTGGAGGGCAAGGCCGACGTCATCGAACGCAAGCTGGACACCAGCCTCGACGCCAAGGTCTCCAACCGCGCCTCGCAGGCCAGCGTTGACATCCTGGAAACCAAGGCCGACGATCTCCCCTTCGAAGTGAAAGACCTCGATGCGGACATGCCGGAAGGCTTCCGCGCGGACATCTTCCAGATCCGGGCCGATGAACGCTACCTCATCCAAACGACCTTGGACGGCGCCCCCATCACCGTGACCCTCTTCAGAGTCGTTGCCTACAGGAGCACGGGCACCGGCCCCATGACCGCTACGACCCTTCCGCCGTCGTCTGTCACTTCCGTAGGCATAGGCAGCAACGGTGTTATGGACGTCACCGTCATCCCGCCCACTGGTGGCAGCCTGGGAAGGGTGCGCCTGTACCAGTTCCTCCTCAACTACGTGGACCTGGACGGCGTCATCCGCTCCGTCGCCGCCTACCAGCCGTAGTATTTCTCGCAAAGCGGCGCGATTAGGTGCAAACACAAGGGCCCCGGCATCCGCCGGGGCCCTTGTGTTTGGCTCGATAAAGCTACGCCTGCTACATCTTCTCCGGCGCCGTCATCCCCATCAGGCCCAGCGACCGCGCCAGCGCGATGCGCGACCCTTCCACCAGCTTCAGCCGGGCCTTCGTCAGCGGCATGTCCTCCGGCGCGCTCGACACAACCCGGCACTGCTGGTAGAACCAGTGGAACGCCGTCGCCAGCGCCATCGCGTAGTGAGGGAGGTGGTGCGGCTCCAGCTTCTTCGCCATCACCTCCACCAACTCTGGCAACTCCAGGATCTTCCGGATGAGCGCCAGCTCCGCCTCATGCGTCAGCAGCGACACGTCGCCGTCCGCGTACGCGATGCCGCGCTCGCGGGCCAGCGCGAGGATACTGGAGATGCGCGCGTGCGCGTACTGCACATAGTACACCGGATTGTCCGCCGACTGCTGCTTCGCCAGCTCCATATCGAACTCGAGCTGCGCCTCCGCCGACCGTGACAGGAACAGGAACCGGCACGCGTCCGCACCCACCTCCTCTGCCAACTCCCGCAGCGTCACCAGCTCCCCGCTGCGCTTCGAGAGCTTCACCACCTCCTGCCCGCGCTTGAACGTCACGATCTGCACGATGAGTATCTCGAACCGCTCGGTGGGTACGCCAAGCGCGCCGACCACCGCCTTCGTCCGCGCCACGTGGCCCTGGTGGTCGGCACCCCACACATCCACGACCAGGTCGAACCTGCGCTCCGTGAACTTGTTGTAGTGGTACGCGATGTCTGACCCGAAGTAGGTCGGCGCTCCCGTGCTGCGCTCAACCACATTGTCCTTGTCTTCGCCGAGTGTGGTGGAGGCGAACCACTTTGCGCCCTCCCGTTCCGCCAACAGCCCCTTCTCGTCCAAGATGCCCAACGCCCTCTCGTACTGCCCGTTGGTGAATAGGCTGCGCTCGCTGAACCACGAATCCATGTGGATGCGCAGGGTCTCCAGGTCCTGCCGGATGGCCGCCAGCATCTTCTCCAGCCCGATATCACATAGCTCTTTGACCGCTCCCTCTTCGGCCATCCCCTCGAACCGGTCGCCGCACTCGTGGCGCACCTCCTCGGCCAGCGCCAGCATGTACTCGCCCTTGTACCCATCCTCGGGCACCGGCCTGCCTGAGTAACGGGCGTACAGGCTGCGGGCGAACCTTTCCATCTGTGCCCCGGCATCGTTGATGTAGTACTCCCGCTGCACACCGTAACCTGCCGCCTGGAGCACGTCCGCCAGCGCGCTGCCGATGACCGCCCCCCGCGCGTGGCCCACGTGCAGCGGCCCCGTCGGGTTCACGCTGACGAACTCGACCTGAGCCCGCTTCCCCGCGCCGATGGAGACGTTCCCGAACGTCTCTCCGGCCCGAAGCACCTCCTCGACCTGCGCCGCCAGCCACTCCGGCCGCAGTGAGAAGTTGAGGAAGCCGGGCGGCGCGGTCGAGACTTTCTCCACCATCTCCGACGTCTCGATGTGCGCCGCCAGCTTCTGCGCGATGGCCATCGGACTCATCCGCATCGTGCGCGCCAGCTTCATAGGCAGGCTGCACGCGAAGTCCCCGTGCTCTGCCTTCTGCGGACGCTCCACCAACACGTGGCCCGCCTCCGCCTGCGGCAGCTCCCCTGCCTTCACCGCCGCATCCAGCGACTGCCTTATCGCTTCGGCGATCCTGTCTTTCGCCAGCATGAACACTCCTTCGACGACACGTAGCTACGATAGCAGATGGGTCTTTGACGGTGTAGCGGCTAACCGCATCCCGGCGGATAACTCGCCGACGACACCAGAACACTCTGCGGATTGTACAGCCCCGCCGTATCCGGCTCCGAGTTGTTTCAGATGGAACTTCCGCGTCCGAAGCTCAACCCACCCCACTCCGGGTGGATCTCGTTCGTGTACACCCGTACCGCCTGGTCGGGCGCCAACAGCAGAGACGGGAATGTGAACTCCGGCGAGCCATCGGCGACATCCACGAGCCGCCAACCGGTCATGTCCACGGCTGTCTCGCCGTCGTTCACGATCTGCACGTACTAGTCGGACTCTTTGCTGGGCACCAGGCCGTCGTAAAACACGCAGGCCATGCGGACGCCAGCCGACGTTGCAACAGCCGTCGGGGTGGGTGTTGGCTCGGGCGCAGGCGTGGACGTGGGTAATGGCGTCGGAGTGGCCTGTGGTGGCTCCGGGGTAGCTATGGCGGCGGGGCTTGGTACCACATCCGACTCCACGGTCGGTGCAGGCGTTGCCGTCGGGGTTGTTTCTTGGGTCAAGACCGTCGGTGTCGGGGTGGCCTGCGTCGGCTCTGGCGTGGCCGTAAGGGTTGCGCTTGGCGCCGCATCCATCTCCGCAGTCGGTTCCGGCGTTGCCGAGAGGCTTCGCCTTGCAATGCGGTTCAGCGCCGTCGGCGTTGGGGTTACTGTCGGCACCTCATCTTCTGCTTGCTGCTCTCCAGCCTGTGCGGGCGTTTCCTCCGTCGCAAGGTCAGGCTCTTCCTGAGTCTCGGTCGCCGCTGGACTGGTCTTTCCACCATGGACAACGTCCTCTAACGAGCAAGCCGACGTGAAAAGAAGCAAGCCCGTGACGGCGACAGCAGCACTAAATCCGGAAAGCGTATGCACGCCGCTACTCCAGGCCATCGGGTCGCCGCTTGCCGAGCCGCCTACTCCACCGCAATCAGCTTGCTGTCCAGCGCGCCCTTGGTCAGGACCTCGCCGATGACCGCCGCCGTCTCCACACCGGAACCGCGCAGCTCGGCCACCAGCCGCTTCAATTTTCGCCGTGGCACCGCGATGAGCAGCCCGCCCGAGGTCTGCGCGTCGCACAGCAGCAGCCGCGTGTGCTCGTCCACCGCGCGCCCCCAGCGTACGGCCGTGTTTAGCGACTCGAGGTTCCGGCGAGTCCCCCCCGGTGCGACGCCCTGTTCCGCCAGTGCCCGCGCGCCCGCCAGCATCGGCACCGCCGACGCCGTGACCCGCGCCGTTGCCCCGCTCGCCTTCAGCATCGGGCGCAGGTGCCCCAGCAACCCGAACCCCGTCACGTCCGTCGCTGCGTGCACCTCAACGCGCACCATCGCGTCTGCCGCCGCGTGGTTCAGCGTCGTCATGTGGCGGATGGCCTCGCGCAGCACTTTCGCCGGAACACGCCCCTCCTTGCCCGCCGTCGTGATGATGCCCGTCCCGATGGGTTTGGTCAGCACCAACACGTCACCCGGCCGTGCCCCCGCGTTCGTCACCTGCTTCCCAGGCTGTACGAGTCCCGTCACCGCCAGCCCATACTTCGGCTCCTCGTCGTCCACGGTATGCCCGCCCACGATGAGCACCCCGGCCTCCGCCGCCTTCTCTGCTCCGCCCTTCAAGATCCGCCGCAACACCTCTTTGGGTAGCGACACCGGGAACCCCACGATGTTCAAGGCCAATAGGGGAGTGCCGCCCATCGCGTACACGTCGCTCAGGGCGTTGGCGGCCGCGATCGCCCCGTAGGTGTACGGGTCGTCCACGATTGGCGGGAAAAAGTCCACCGTCTGCACCAGCGCAACTCGCGCGGACAGCTTATAGACGGCGGCGTCGTCCCCCGTGGACACCCCGACCAGCAGGTTCGGATCGCTCACCTCAGGCAGCTGGCGCAGCACCTGCGCCAGGTCCTCTGGACTGAACTTAGCGGCTCAACCCGCGCACTTTGCCAGGCTCGTCAGCCGCAGCGGCTCCCCCATTGCGCCCTCCTTTCCGCGAGCCCCGCCATGGGTCAACAGGCCGAGTCAGCAAGGGTTCCACTATGATAGCGCACGACTGTCCACCTAGCAGACCTCATCCCAGACTGGAGGTGCAGATTCAATGGGGGTGGGGGTGTGATCTCCTCCTCCCTCTTGAGGGGGGGAGGACCTTTGGCCCCGGTTGCATCGGGGCCAAAGAGGTAGGGGTGACGAGCCTGCCCCTGATGAAGTCCCGAGCCTATCGAAGAGACCATACCCTGTTAGAATATGGCTGTCCTGAGGCGTGCCCAACTTCATCGCCGCGGAGGGAGCACATGCCGGACTACAAGGTGAGCGTAGGCAACGTGGAGATAGTCTCGCTGACCGACGGCCAGGGCGACATAGACGCCGTCGCCACCTTCCCCGATAGCACCCTCGACATCTGGCGCAAGGAGTACGGCGACCTCCTCGACCGCGCCGGTCAGTTCCACCCACGCTTCGGCTGCGTCGCCGTCCGCTCCAGCGGCAGGCTCATCATCGTGGACACCGGCTACAACGGCCCGGGCGGTAAGCTTCTGGAGGACATGCGCGCCAAAGGCATCGCTCCCGAGGCCGTCGCCATCGTCTTCGCCACACACCTCCATCCCGACCACGTCGGCTGGCACATGACCGGCGGCAAGCCCACGTTCCCCAAGGCCCGCTACCTCGTCCCCAAGGCCGACTGGGACCACTTCACCAAACCCGTCTATCTCAAGGGCAATCCCCACGTCCAGGAAAAGGTCATGTCCCTCAAGGCCCTCAACATCCTCGACCTCATCTCCGGCGAGTACAAGATCACCAGCGAGCTCACCGCTGTGCCCACGCCAGGCCACACGCCGGGCCACACCTCCATCGCCATCCTCTCCGCGGGCAAGAAGGGCTTCATCCTCGGCGACGTCTCCCACACCCCTGCTCAGGTCCACTACGCCGACTGGAGCCCCACCTTCGATACCGACCGTGTCCAGTCCCGCAAGACCCGCCACAAGGTCTTCGACATGCTGGAGAAGGACGAGGCCACCGTCTCGGCGGGCCACTACCCCGGCACTGGCCTCGGCCGTCTCGTTCGCCACGCCGGCCGCCGCTCATGGCAACCCCTCTGAGAAGGGGTGGTGGGTTCCCTGTCCCCCGGAGCTTGCCCTGAGCGCAGTCGAAGGGGGAGAGGCCTCTGGCCCCGATGTCATCGGGGCCAGAGGGTGAGGGGTATCTATGAACCCTCAAGAAAAGGCTTTCATCGCCAGCCACCGCGTCGCCAGGCTCGCCACCGCCGACGCCGCCGGACGGCCCCACGCCGTCCCTGTCGGCTACGCCTTCGACGGCCGGCACATCTACTCCGCCCTCGACCTCAAGCCCAAGCGCACCCATGCCCTCCGGCTCAAGCGCGTCCGCAACATCCTCGAAAACCCCAATGTCGCCCTCGTCATAGACGACTACTCCGAGGACTGGGACAGTCTCGCCTACGTCCTGGTCACCGGCGCCGCTGAGCTGGTCGAGTCCCCCGACGAGCAGCGCCTCGCCGAGCGCCTCCTTCGCGAAAAGTACCCCCAGTACGCCCGTCTCCTCGAACCTGGCAGCCCCACCATCAGGCTCACGCCCGCCCGCGTCGTCAGCTGGGGCAAGCTGCCATAGCGACCGATGAGATACTCCCCATACAGCACCCAGAGCCTCTGTGGACTAGGTAGGCCTATCCGAAAGGGTAGCATGCGGCGCATCAGAGGCGTCGGTCTCGTTCAGACGTTGGCGGTCGTGGCCATGGTGATGGCGTTAGCCTGTGTGGAGCCAGGACCGGCGGCGACCCCAACCCTCTTCCCCGACCCCCCCCACACACACCCACGCCGACGCAGGCGGTCATCCCAGGCCTCCAAGCCGCCGAGGCCACTCCTACCCGACGCCTGTCTCCCTCCCCCTCGACAACACCCACGTCCATCCTCGTACCATCGCCAGTTCTGACGGTCGGGCCCGACCTCCAGGCCGCTGCCGAGGCCGCTCCAACCGAAACCCCGTCTCCTTTGCCGACGAAGACACCCACCCCGTCTCCCACCTCGACACCGATCCCGACGCCTGCTCCCAGCCCGACGCCTACACCCCACGTGGATGCCATCATCGGCGATGCCTCTCGGTCCGACTGCGCCCCTCCCCAACATGATCGGACAATCACATCGGACGCGTATTACACCGGCCCTCTAATCGATTCGCACTTCCATGTGCCGCCGCCAGCGAACGGCCATCGGCATCCAGTGATTTGCAAGGACGTGACCCTTGCTGAACTCGCCTGCACCTTTAGCTTCGAGGGCACGAGCAAGGTATTCGCCTTCTTCCCGATCTTCCCCGAGTACCCTCCGAGATGTTCATAGATGTGGCGCGCTAGGCGATGGAGCGCTTTTCCACATACTTTGTGCCCTTCATCATGCCCTCCGGAGAACACGATGTGCCACCGACGGTGGATGCCGATAAGTTGCGTGAGATGCTCGAAGCTGCGCCGGGTTTGTTCCAGGGCTATGGCGAGATCGGGCTTTACGCCATCGAGGGCAGGAGCGCCGAAGACTTCCCACCCGATGCGCCGGTCTTCCTCGATATCTATACCGTTGTCAGAGAGCACGGATTGATGGTGTACTTCCACCCCGGCGAAGGGCATACGGACAACCTCGAACGCTTCTTGCAGCAGTATCCGGACAAAGACTTCATCGTCCACGGCGAGCAGATCGAGCGCGAGATCGGCGAACTGATGGGCAAATATTCCAACGTCTACTTCACCGCCAACGACCCCTATGGTGACCAGTACCTGCTGCATTCGGGCGGAAGCAAGGAGGCTTTTCTGGCGGCATTAGGGAACTATGAACCCTTGCTTGAAAAAGACCTCGCCACCTGGAAAGACCTCATCGAGGCGCACCCGGACCAGTTCATGTGGGGGACCGACCGTGGCAGTTCCGTGTGAACGTTCGACAAGGAGGTAGGCCGGGCGTTGGCGGACTATGTTCGGGCCTTCATAGCAAGGCTCGACCCAGCGGTTCAGGAGAAGTTTGCGTACAGGAACGCCGAGCGGCTGGTCCAGCGCCACACACCTCGATAGTTCCGCCCGCCGCGCGAAGGAGAGAGGTTCTCCTGGCCGACTGGCTAAGCGCATACGAACAGCTATCATAGGGGGAATGCTTTCGCTTATCTCCAAGCTCGCGCTGCCCCGCGCCGAGGGAGCGCGCTCCAACATCCTCTGGCTCGTCCTCATGTCGGTCGCCTTGACCGTCATCCTGTTGCCCTTCTCCAGCTATGTCGCTGCCCTCCCACTCATCAAGACCGAGTGGGGCCTCAACAACACCCAGGCCGCAGTCATCTACTCCGCCTTCCTCGTCGGCTATGCGTTCTCCGCGCTCGTCGTCATACCTTTGACCGACCGCTTCGGCCCCAAGCCCGTTTTCCTCGCCGCCGCGGCCCTCTCCGTCGCCTCGCACATCTTGTTCCCGTGGCTCGGCGACGGCATCGTCTCCGCCTCGCTGCTACGAGCCTTGCAGGGCATCGGGCTGGTGGGTGTGTATATGCCCGCCGTCCGCATCATCTCCGACCGGTTCGCCGCCAAGGGGCGCGGCGCTGCCATCGGCTTCTTCGTCGCCGCGGGCTACGGCGGGAACAGCCTCTCCCTCGTCTCGACCGGCGGCCTCATGGCCCTCACCACCTGGCGCACCTCATACCTCATCGTCTCCCTTATCGCCGCAGCAAGTCTGCCCCTGGCATACGCCCTTCTGCGCGGACACCGCCATGCTCCGTCGGGTCGTCCGTCCGGGAGGCTCGATCCCACCATCCTCAAGGTGCGTCCCATCCGCTACATGGTCGCGGGTTACACCCTTCACACCCTTGAGATATTCACGTTCCAGGCGTGGCTGCCCAGCTTCCTGGCCGCCGTTCTCGTGATGCGCGGGTCAACTGCTGAGGATGCGGCGGTGGTCGCCGCCGCGGCGGCGGGCCTCGCCTTCGCCGTCGGCTCTGTCGGTCCCATCATCGGCGGCGCGCTCTCCGACCGGTGGGGCAGAGCGGGCACCGCCGCCCTCATCTTCGCCCTGAGCGGCGCCTGCGCATGGGCCATTGGCTGGATGGGCGGCCTGTCCTGGTCCCTCATCGTCTTCGTCGCCGTCGTGTACGGCATCGCCACCAGTGCCGACTCCGCCATCTACAGCGCCGGCCTCGTGGATGCTGCCCCGCCTTCTCGCCTCGGCTCCGCCATGGCTGTCCAGGCCTTCATCGGTTTCGCCGGAGGCGTCGCCGGCCCCATAATAGTCGGAGGCATCCTCGACCTTGTGCCCGAGGATATCGCCTGGGGCGTCGGCTTCTCCTTCCTGGGCGTCTTGGCTCTGATAGCCGCGGGGCTGTTCATCCGGCTCAGCGCCATGACGAGGCGGACACAAGCCGCGTCGTCGAGTCGGCAGGATTAGCTGCTCATCGCTTCGACAAGAAAGGACTGCTGGATGAAACGAGTCACTATCAAGAGCCTCGAGGGCCTGCAGCAGCAGGTCATCGCCGGGAAGCACACCTTCATCTCCGACGAGCCCGGAGACGAGGGCGACGACCGCGGCCCCGCGCCCACCGAGCTGGTGCTGGCCGCGCTGGGGAGCTGAACGGCCCAGACACTCCTCCTGTACGCGAGGAGAAAGGACTGGCCGCTCAAGTCGGTCCAGGTCGAGTGCATCCACGAGAAGGTCCCGTGCCGCACGCTCGGGGACTGCGACGGAGACGAGGAAAAGCTAGTGGACCGCATCCGCTTGGCCATCGCCTTGGGGGGCGACCTGACCGATGAGCAGCGCGACCGCCTCGGCTACATCGCCGGACGCTGCCCCATCCACCGCCTTCTTGACGAGAGGCCCAGGATCGAGCATACCGTCTCTGTCGTCAGACCCGCCTCCGGCTAACCCTTGCCGGAGCATGGGCGCCGCCCTACAATCGTGGGCGAGTAACCAGAACGAGGAGGAACGAACGATGGGCGTCATCCGCCGCGACCGCATCAAGCTGGACGAGTCCAACCCCGACCTCAAGCGGCTCACCCTCATCAATGACGAGCTGGGTGCGGGCTACCTGACCATGGGCGAACTGGCCATCGCACCCGGCAAGAAGGTGCCGCTGCACACTCATCCTACCCACGAGGAGGGGATGTACATCATGGACGGTGACCTGGACTACGTTCTGGGCGACCAGAAGGGTGTGGTGCGGAAGGGCGACGTGCTCCTAGCGCCCGCCGGCGTGAAGCACCAGCTCAGCAACCCTGGGCCGGAGCCGCGCCGGGTCATGTTCATCTTCCCGACCACCAACGTCAAGCGTCAACTCGTCTGAGAGATGAGCCGGCGGCGGAGGATGCTACTGGCCTGACTGCAAGCGCTGCCAGTCGCTCAGGATACGGCCGTCGTGTGGGAAGGGCAGGGGCGGGAGGTCAACGACCTCGAACCACCTGACCTCCTGGACGTCCGACCCTGCGCGCGGCGTCCCGTCCACGATTTCGGCATGGTACGCGGCCAGCACCACCGGAAAGCCCGCACCGGAGTACAGGCCGAGCAACCCGCTGAGCCGCACCACCAAGCCAGTCTCCTCTTCCACCTCGCGCATGGCCGCGTCCTCGACGGTTTCGCCGCGGTTCACGTAGCCCGACGGGAACGCCCAGCGGCCCAGGGCCGGCTCCACGCCGCGCCGCACCATGAGCAGCCGCTTCTCCTGCTCGACCAGCACGACCGCCGCCAGCTTCGGGTCGAGGAAGACGATGTGGCCGCAGGCCGGGCAGTGGGGACGGCTCTTGCCCTCCACGGAGAGTTCGCGCAGGGTGCCGCCGCAGTGCTGGCAGAACCGTATCGGGCTGGTCATCGCATGCCTTTGAGAACGACTCCAGCCCCATCGTAAGCACCGTTGCGCCGCTTGTCCAGCCTCGGCCTGCTATAATCCCAGGGCTGCGGCGGCGCGAGACGAAGCGCCGCGCGTGATCCGTCAAAACAGGAGAACGACCTTGGCAGAACTGCGAAAGAACAGGGCAAAGCACAAGCTGGCGGCTGGCGGCACCGTCTCGGTGCCCTTGGGGCCGATGTCGCCTGACCTCGTGGAGTATATGTGCCAGCTGGACTTCGACGCCATCTGGTTCGAGGGAGAGCACGGGCCGGTGGACTTCGTCCACATCCCCGACCTGACGCGGGCGTGCGACCTGTGGGGCAAGACCTCCATCGTGCGCGTGAACCAGAACAACTACGGCCTCATCTACCGCACCTTCGACTGTGGCGCCATGGGCGTCGCGGTGCCCCACATCAACACGGGGGACGAGGCACGCGAGGTGGTGAAGGCGGCCAAGTTCGCGCCCGTCGGTCTGCGCGGCTCGTTCACCAACCGCCAGGGCATCGGGGTGAAGGACTACTTCCTCAAGGCCAACGACGAGACGATGGTGGTCATCCTCATCGAGGACATCATCGCGGTCGAGAACCTGGACGAGATCCTGAAGGTTGACGACATAGATGTGTTCTTCGTAGCGCCGGGTGACCTGGCCCAGACGATGGGCTACCCGGGCCGGTACGACCACCCGAAGGTGACGGCGACCGTGGAGAGGACTATCGAAAAGATCGTCAGGTCGGGCCGGGCGGCTGGGACGATGGTCAGCGACGCGACCGTGGAGAAGTACGCCAAGCTGGGTGTGCGTTTCCTGTCGGTGGCGTGGACGCCGTGGCTAATGGCCGGAGGGCAGGCGTACTTGGACAAGGTTGCGGGCGCTGCCAAGAAGAGGAAGTAGTAGCGCGGTCAGTACGCCGTCGCGGTGACTTCCCGCTCGAGAAACCCGCGATGCGACTGCCATCAAAGGTTTTTACCCCCACCTTGATCCTCCCCCTCAAGGGGGAGGGAGTAAAAAGAGATATGTCGTCTGGTAAGGGGTGAGGCCTATCTTGGAAAACCCGTTGTAGCCTGACACGGGGGTGTTCGGTTGGACGGCCTCGCTGACCTACTGGAACGGCTGCTCACGGCAGAGGAGTGGCGTGTCCTCCGCCGCGCCGGGGATGTTGCTGACCTCCATGGTGTCGAGCTGTACCTGGTCGGCGGAACGGTTCGCGACCTCCTGCTGGGCAAGGCGCCCGCCGACCTCGACCTGACGGGCGTGGGCGTTGACGAGGGGTTCGCGTGTGTCCTGGCCGATGGACTGGGTGGCAGGGTAGTCTCCCGCTCGCAGTTCGTGACGGCGCACGTCCGGGCGAACGGGGTGCTGATAGACCTGGCGATGGCGCGGCGGGAGCGGTACGAGCAGCCCGGCGCGCTGCCCACGGTGTCGCCGGCCAAGACGGTCGAGGAAGACCTGCGGCGGCGCGACTTCTCCATCAACGCGATGGGCGTGGCGCTTTCCAGGAGGCGGTGGGGGCTCCTGGCCGACCCGCTGCGCGGCCTCGACGACCTGGAGCGGCGGCGCATCCGGGTGCTGCACGAGCAGAGCTTCGTGGACGACGCGACGCGCATCTTCCGGGCGGTGCGGTACAGCGTACGGATGGGTTTCGCACTCGAAGAGGACACGCTTGGCCTGTTGAAGGGGCGCCTGCGATTCATCGAGACCATCGGCGGCGAGCGGGTCTGGAACGAGTTGGAGCGGGTGTTCATGGAGCGGCGGGCGGTGGCAATGCTGCGGATGGCCAAGGAGCTGGGCGTGCTGGCGGCGGTGCTGCCTGCGCTGGCGCTGCCGTCCGGTGCCCTTGGGACGCTCCCATCGCCCTCGAAATCGCCGGACGCTCGGGCGAAGCGGCTGCTGGCGCTGGTGGCGTGGCCGGTGTTGCCTGTGCGGATGTCGGCGCTGAGGAAGCGGCTGCACCTGAGCAGAAAGATGGCCCGCGTGGTGGAGGACGCGGCTGCGGTGAAGGAACTGCTTTCTGCGTTGCGGGCGCGGGACCTTCGGCCTAGCAGGCTGCACGGGAGGCTGGAGGGCCTCGACGCTGAGGCCATCAGGGCCGCGGCCATCGCCTGCGGGGAGCCAGCGGCGGCGCACTACCTGGAGTACTACCTGTCGGAGCTGCGCGGCGTGGAGACCCTGCTGCGGGGCGGCGACCTCATCGAGCTGGGCGTGCCGGAGGGGCCGAGGGTCGGCGAGGCGCTGCGGGAGCTGCTGGCGGCGCGGCTGGACGGGCTGGTGGCCACGCGGGAGGACGAGGAGCGGTTCGTCATGCGAAAGTTTCACCCCCACCTCGATCCTCCCCCCTCAAGGGGGAGGATGTAAACGCTGCCGGCTACCAACAACAGCCTGGCAAGAAGTAACCCGACTCGCATGACAAGGACGACAGGCAGCACAGAACGGTTGCTCGACCGGTTCCTTCCCGATCACGAGTTCAACGAGGTCCATGCCATCACTGTAATGGCGAGCCCGGAGCGGGCCTATCGCGTCATCAAAGAGGTGCGGCCCCGGGAGATACCGCTGCTCCTGCCACTTTTTGCGCTCCGTGGCATACCGAGGCTGCTCATGCGGCAGGGCAGCCTTCTGTCGGGAAGCGACCGTTCGTTCCTGGACTAGGTGCTCGACAGCGGTGGGTTCGTTCTGCTGGCGGAGGAGGCCGACCGGCAGTTGGTCGTGGGCACGGTAGGGCGGTTCTGGCAGCCGTTGAGCGGGCTGGCGGTGCTGGCCGATGCGGACGAGTTCGTTGGGTTCGACCACCCAGCCTGGGCCAAGGTTGCGATGGACTTCGTGATCCGTGATGCGCCGCATCAGGGTGGCGTCGTGCTGAGCACGGAGACGCGCATCCGCGTGACCGGCGAGGGGGCGCGGCGGAAGTTCGCGGTGTACTGGATGTTCATACGGCTGCCGAGCGGGCTACTGCGCCGGACGATGCTGCGGGCCATCAAGCGGCGGGCGGAGCGGTACGAGCGGGTCGGTTGGTAGACCTGAACGCTCACAGAACCCCTCAACCTATTCGTCCTTCTGCGGAAGGACTCATAGGCCTCTCCCGCAGGGGGAGGGGAGGACATTCCCTCCCTTCCGCTGAGGATGGATGATCTTTCGCCAGCAGCACCACGGTCATTCGTCAGCTCTTCGACACTAAATCCCCCATCACTCCACCGTTATTCCATCAGCTTTCCACCAGGGCCGTTTTGCCCATCGAGGTCTTCGTGGCCGTTCGGAAGGGTCATGGATGGCACGAGGCCTCCTAGCTGGGGCAGTTCAGTTCTTCCACTTTTTCCACCACCGCGCCGAAGGGCAAAGGCTGGGAGCGCGGAGGGCGGTCGAATATGCCGATGTATCTGCCGAGGAGTTCCCAGCACTGTATGCTTGTCGTGAGTGATGTCGCTGACTGCTGTTTGGCGCGCCGGGCATTGTCCATCAGCTCGAGGATAACGCGCTCCGGGGTCAGGCCAGCCAAAGCAGCGAGCTCGGCCCGGCGCCGGGCGACGCACTCGCGGACAAGGGCGTTCTCGTTGAGCAGGCGCGAGCCGATCTTGCCGGCGGAGCGTTCCGAGTAGCCGGCGAGCTTGGCCGCCTTGGTGGCGCTCAGGGTCGTCAGGTAGGCCTCGACGAACCGCTCCTGCCTTGGAGTCAGCTTGCGCTGCTGGACCTCGTCTTGCATGAACTGGTGCGCCGTCTGCGCCCATGGGGCCAGATGTTCGTCAAACATGTTGACCTCCTTGAGACGAAAGAGAACACAGGTTCTCCTACATTCATCATAGGACGTTCTGTCAAGAGGGCTTCACTGATGCTTGTTGGACCTTGTTTCAAGAATACGCAATACCCTATAGCCACGTCGTCCTGACCATGAGCCCTTCGACTTCGCTCAGGGTAGGCAGGTTGCGACTGGAAGGCACCCCCCTACCTCTTTGCCCCGACCCGGTCGGGGCAAAGGTTCTCCCCCTCAAGGGGGGAGGAGGAAACTACGCCCCGCCCTGAGATGCCTCCCCTTCGACTGTGCTCAGGGCAGGCTCCTGGGGAGAGGAGGGTGTCAGGCTACCCCACGGAGACGCCGCCGAGGCCGGGCTCGGTCATGGAGGCTGGGTCGAGGATCTTGTCGAGTTCGGCTGGGGAGAGCTTGGTGCGGACGGCGGCGACCTCGCGGATGGTCTTGCCGATGGCCTGGGCTTCTTTGGCGATGGCGGCGGCCTGGTCGTAGCCGATGTGGGGGACGAGGGTGGTGACGATGGCGAGGCCCTTCTCGACCATCTCGGGGCCCTTGGTGGTGGCCTTGAGGCCGCTGACGCACTGCGTAGCGAAGTTGCGCGAGGAGGTAGCGAGGAGCTGGATGGACTGGAGGAGGTTGTAGGCGGCGACGGGCATCATGACGTTGATCTCGAAGTTGCCGGACTGTCCGGCGATGGTGATGGCGGCGTCGTTGCCGATGACGTGGGCGGCGACCATGGCGACGGACTCGGGGATGACGGGGTTGACCTTGCCGGGCATGATGGAGCTGCCGGGCTGGACCTCGGGGAGGGTGATTTCGCCGAGGCCTGCGCGTGGGCCGGAGCCGAGCCAGCGGACGTCGTTGGCGATCTTCATGAGGCTGACGGCGACGGTCTTGAGGGCGCCGCTGGCCTCGACGACGGTGTCGAGGGTGCTCTGGGCCTGGAAGTGGTTGGTGGTCTCGCGGACGGGGACACCGAGGGCCTTGGAGAGCCTGGCACAGACGCGCTGTGCGAACTCGGGGTGGGTGTTCACGCCGGTGCCGACGGCGGTGCCGCCGAGGGCGACCTCGGCGAGGCTGCCGGCGGCGCGGCGGAGCCTGGCGATGCCGCGCTCGACCTGGCCGGCGTGGCCCTGGAACTCCTGGCCGAGGCGGACGGGCGTGGCGTCCTGGAGGTGGGTGCGGCCGGTCTTGACGATGGGCATGAACTCCTCGGCCTTGCGCTCCAGCTCCCGCTGAAGGAGTTCGAGGGTGGGGATGAGGTCGTGGACGATGGTCACAAGGGCGGCCAGGTGGATGGCGGTGGGGATGACGTCGTTGGACGACTGGCCGATGTTGACGTGGTCGTTGGGGTGGACGGGCTTCTTGGAGCCGATGGCGCCGCCGAGGAGTTCGATGGCGCGGTTGGCGATGACCTCGTTGGCGTTCATGTTGGTGGAGGTGCCGGAGCCGGTCTGGAAGATGTCCACGACGAAATGGTTGTCGAGCTTGCCATCGGCGACCTCGTCGGCGGCCTGGATGATGGCCTTGGCGAGCTTGGCGTCGAGGAGACCGAGGTCCTGGTTGGTCTGGGCTGCGGCCTTCTTGATCTCGCCCATGGCGCGGATGAACGAGCGGGGAAAGCGCAGGTCGCTGATGGGGAAGTTGACGACGGCGCGCATGGTGTTGGCGCCGTAGTAGGCCTTTGCCGGGACCTTGAACTCGCCCATGGAGTCCTTTTCGATGCGGAAGTCTTTGGTGGTCAAGTGCTAACTCCTTGTGCCGCTCACCCCCACCTCTTCGGCCCCGCTGTGGGGCCGAAGGTCCCCCCTCAAGGGGGAGGAAGAACGACCCCTCCCGGCCCCGTGCTGCTCTTCATAAGGGCTGGATGGACGACCGCGAAGCCGTGGATGTGGGTTGGCCGACCCTCTCATGTTAGGCGACGTTGTGGCGTTTGACAAGCTGTGTTGTTAGAATTGGAGTTCGTTTGAACGAGAAGGAGGTTTTCCACGATGCCAACCGACCAGTACGGCGCTCGCAGCGCCGTGGAGACCAGGGCAAAGGGCGCCAAGAAGAAGGGCCAGCGCGAGGTTGATCTGCGCAGCGATACGGTAACGAAGCCGACGCCGGAGATGCGCGAGGCGATGGCCTACGCGGAGGTGGGCGACGACGTGTTCGGGGAGGACCCGACGACCAACAAGCTGCAGGACATGTCGGCCAAGATGTTCGGCAAGGAGGCCGGCCTGTTCGTGACCAGCGGGACGCAGGGGAACATCGCGGCGGCGCTGGCGCATTGCCAGCGGGGCGACGAGATGATCGTGGGGCACAAGTCCCACATGGCCAACGCCGAGGTGGGCAGCGTGTCCGCCTTCGGGGGCGTCCAGATCCGGATGGTGCAGAACGACGAGCAGGGGCGGGTGAACCCGGACGAGGTGGAGCATGCCATCCGGCCCGACAATATCCACTATCCGATCACGCGGCTCATCGCCATCGAGAACACGCACAACGGCTGCGGCGGCTATCCCATCACGCCGGAGGATACGGAGGCGGTGGCGGGCGTGGCGAAGCGGCACGGGCTGAAGTTCCACATAGACGGAGCGCGCATCTTCAATGCGGCGGTGGCCCTGGAGACGCCGGTCAAGGAACTGGCGAAGGACGCCGACACGGTGAGCTTCTGCCTGTCGAAAGGGCTGGCCTGTCCCATCGGGTCGGTGGTGGTGGGCAGCCACGAGGACATCGAGAAGGTGCGGCGGCAGCGCAAGGCGCTGGGCGGCGCGATGCGGCAGGTGGGCATCATTGCGGCGGCGGGCGTCGTGGCGCTGGAGAGCATGGTTGACCGGCTGGCGGAAGACCACGCGAACGCACGGAAGCTGGCGGTGGGGCTGAGCAAGATCAAAGGCATCGAAATCTATCCGGACAAGCTGCCGACGAACCTCGTTTTCTGCTGGCCGAAGGTGAAGTCGCCGGGTGAGATTCAGCGGCGCATCGAGGCGCGGGGCGTGCGGTTCCTGTCACTGTCCTACGGCTGGCGGCTCGTCACGCACTACGGCATCACGTCGGACGACATAGACTACGCCTTGGACGTAATCGAGGACACGTTCAAGGAGTACCGCGTGTAGCCTCTCAACTACACTGGTAGTTTGCGGGGCAGACCGGACACTCCGGCCTGCCCCTTTTGTTGATACAGATGCTAGCGATTCTTCGACACCCAAAATACCGTTTCTTCTTTGCCAACACGCTGTGCCGGGACCTGGGCGTCATCGTCTTTTTCGTGTCCAACGGTTGGCTGGCGCTGACGTTGACGGACTCGCCGTTCTGGGTCGGCGCGACGGCGGGGTCGGTGGGCGTGGGCCTCGCCGGCTTCTCCGTGTTCGGCGGCGTCCTGGCGGACCGGCTCGATCGGAAGAAGCTGTTGATGGGTGCGCAGGTCTGGATGGCGGTGGTTGCGACGGTCATGGCCGCTCTGGTCGCGACGGGCCGGGTGGAGCTGTGGCACCTGATGCTTGCGGGGTTCAGCTTCGGCGTCTCAAATGCGGTGGAGCTGCCCTCGCGCAACGCCTTCACGATGGACCTGATGGGGAGGGGAAACCTGCTGAGAGGCGTCGCGACCAACTTCGTTACAGCCCAGATCATGGGCATCGCGGCTCCCATCGTGGCGGGGCAGGTGCTCGAGGCGTTCGACGACTCGTGGGCGTACGTCGTCGTGGCGGGCTCGAATATGGTGGCGGTGACGATGCTCCTGCCCCTTCGATACCAGCGGCCGGCGGTCGCGGAGCACCGCACGCCGCTCCGCGACCTTCGTGAGGGGTTGGCGTACGGTTTCAGGACGCCGTTGATCCGTGGACTTATCCTGCTTGGCATCACGGGGGAGGTCTTCGGCTGGTCGCACGAGACGATGCTGCCGGTGATGGCCGGAGACGTCCTCAAGGTCGGCGCCGCTGGCCTTGGATACATGCTTTCCGCAGCGGGAGCGGGGAGTCTCGCATTTACTCTTGTCTTGGCTAACCTTCGGGACATCAGGCGAAAGGGACTGGTGGCGGTCGTGGCCGCGGCGGGGTTCGGACTGTTCCTCGTGGCGTTCGCCTATTCCCCTTGGTTCTCGCTCTCGCTGTTGCTCATCGCGTTGGCGTACGGGATGGGCCACGTCTATGAGGCGGTCGTGACGACGGCGCTGCAGACGGCGGTGCCGGACGGCATGCGGGGACGGGTGCTGAGCTTTCAGACGGCGGTGTGGGGGATCTCAAGCCTGGCTGGGTTCGTGGCCGGCGCTATCGCCAATGCGTTGGGCGCGCCTGCAGCTATTGCCATCGGCGGGGGAGTGCTGGTTGTCAGCGCCCTGAGCCTGATGCCGATGGCATCGCGGCTGCGTGAGCGGCCGGAGGCGAAAGGGGAGCTAGGGTAGACTAGGGCTTGTCGGGCTTGGGCTTGTCCTTCGCCTCGCCCCACCATTTGCGGAGTCGTTCGGCGGCGTCGCGCTCGGCGCCCTGGTCGCTGGGCTTGTAGTAGCGGCGGCCCTTGAGGGCGCCGGGCAGGTTGTCCATGGGTGCGAAGTGGCCCTCGTAGTCGTGAGAGTACTTGTACCCTTCGCCGTAGCCCATCTCCTTCATCAGGCGGGTCACCGCGTTGCGCAGGTGCAGCGGGACGGGGTCGTTGCGGGTGTCCTGGACATCTTTCATGGCGGCGCCTATGGCCACGTAGGCGGAGTTGCTCTTGGGCGCGGTGGCGAGGTAGATGGTGGCCTCGGCGAGGGGGATGCGCCCTTCGGGGAGGCCGACGAGGTGGACGGCCTGCATCGCGGCGACGGCGACGGTGAGGGCCTGCGGGGCGGCGAGGCCGATGTCTTCGGCGGCGAGGATGACGAGGCGGCGGGCGATGAAGAGAGGGTCTTCGCCGGACTCGATCATGCGGGCGAGCCAGTACACGGCGGCGTCGGGGTCGGATCCGCGGACGCACTTGATGAAGGCGGAGATGGTGTCATAGTGGATGTCGCCGGCGCGGTCGTAGCGCGGCGAGCGGCGTTGCATCGCCTCTTCGACGGTGGCGACGGTGACGCGGCGGACGCCCTGGGCGTCGGGCACGGTGGTGGCGGCGGCAATCTCTAGGGCATTGAGGGCGACGCGGGCATCGCCGCTGGAAAGGGTCACGAGGGCTTTCATGGCCTCAGGTTCGACATCGGCAGAGAGGGTGCCGAGGCCATGCTCCTTGTCGGCCATGGCGCGGCGCAAGATGGACTCGATGTGCTCGTCTGTCAACGGCTGCAGGGTGAAGACGCGGCAGCGGGAGAGCAGGGGCGAGACGACCTCGAAGGAGGGGTTCTCGGTGGTGGCGCCGATGAGGATGACCGTGCCGTTCTCGACGTGGGGAAGGATGACGTCCTGCTGCGCCTTGTTGAAGCGGTGGATCTCGTCCACGAAGAGGATGGTGCGCTGGCCGGTCTGGCCGAGGCGGTCGCGGGCCTCGTCCACGGCCTTGCGGAGGTCGGCGACGCCGGAGGCGACGGCGCTGACGGGGGTGAAGTGGCTGCGGGTGAGGCCGGCGATGAGGAGGGCGAGCGTGGTCTTGCCGGTGCCGGGCGGCCCCCAGAGCACCATGGACGGTACCTGGTCGGCCTCGATGGCCTTGCGGAGGACGCGGCCTGGGCCGATGAGGTGCTCCTGGCCGACGAACCCGTCGAAGCCGCGGGGGCGCATCCTGGCTGCCAGGGGGGCCTCGCGCCGGAGGAGTTCCTTTTCCTGGTGCTCGAACAACGACCCGTCACGGCTGCGGGAGGCTCGGCCCTTGCTGCCGTTGCTCATCAGCCTTGACTACTCATAGCGCCAATCCTACCATCCAGTGAACCTGCGGTCTTGCCGGCCGAGCGATTGGGGGTGGGTGTTGGAACAAGAGAAGGAGCGCGGTAGCTGCACACGGTGCGGACGGGCGCTCGATTCCAGGGCGACGTTCGAGATGAAGGGGCCGGAGGGCACGACGGTCAAGTGCTGGCGGTGCGCGGTCCGGCACGGGCCGATGCTCAGGCGGTCCATCCTCGCTGCGGTTGTCGTGGGCACCATCGTCACCGCCATCAATCAGGGAGATACCCTCGTCTCCGGTTCCAGGCCGTCCACCCTCGCCTGGAAGATACCCCTCAGCTATGTGGTCCCCTTCTTCGTCGCCGCCTGGGGCGCCCTTATGAACGCGCGACGGTAGCGCTCATCTCAGGGCTTCCTTGAGGGCGCGGACCAGGGCGTCCCCTTGTTCGGGGAGGACGGTGCGGGGGTCGAGGAGAAGGCGGCCGTCTTCGATGCGGCCGATGACGGGCTGGCTCGCGCGGCGAAGGCGGGCGGCGAGGGCTTCGACGCCGCCGGCGCCGGAAGGCTGTAGACACAGGAGGCGCGAGGAGAGCGTTTCGCCGGGGAGGCTGCCGCCGCCGACGGTGGATGCGCCGTCCACGACGGACGCGCCTCCGCCGAGAGACGCGCGCCACCGCTGGGCGCGCAGGTCGAGGTCTTCCAGAGGCATTGCAATCATGCGCCAGATGGGTATCTTATCGGTGGCCTCGCTGCCCACGTAGTGGAGCAGCGTGGCCACCAGCGCGGCCATGCTGAGCTTGTCCATGCGAACCGCGCGCGCCAGTGGATGCCGCGACAGCTTGCCAACCAGCTCCTTGGTGCCGGCGACGATGCCCGCTTGGGGACCGCCCAGCATCTTGTCGCCGGAGAAGAAGGCGAGTCCCACGCCAGATGCGATGCTGTCCTGGGGCATGGGCTCCTTCGCCAGGCCGAACTGAGAGGTGTCCAGGAGGCAGCCGCTGCCGAGGTCGTGGAGGACGGGGATGCCGTGTTTGCGGCCAAGCTCGACCAGGTCGGGGATGGTTGGCGCATGGGTGAAACCCACGACGCGGAAGTTGCTGGCATGGACGGCGAGGATGGCGCCGGTGCGCTCAGTGACGGCGTTCTCGTAGTCCTGGGCGTAGGTGCGGTTTGTGGTGCCGACCTCGACCAGTTCGGCGCCGCTCTGGCGGAGCACATCGGGGATGCGGAAGCCGCCGCCGATTTCGACGGCCTCGCCGCGGGAGACGATGACCTGCTTCCCCGCCGCGACGGCGGCGAGGCCGAGCATGACGGCTGAGGCGTTGTTGTTGACGGCGAGGGCTGCTTCCGCGCCCGTGAGCTGGGCCAGGAGTTGGGACAGGCGCCCCTGACGGGAGCCGCGATGCCCGGTGTCGAGGTCGAACTCGAGGTTGGAGTAGGAGGCGGCGACCCGCTGGACGGCGGCGCGGGCGTCGTCGCTCAGAGGAGCGCGGCCCAGGTTGGTGTGGAGGATGACGCCGGTGGCGTTGATGACGGGGAGCGGCCAGTGCTCCCAGCGCGACCCGGCGGCCTTTGCGACGCCTTCGACGACGGCATCGAGAGTGGCGGCCGGTTCGCCGCGCTGCGCAGCCTGGCGCGCCTCCGCGAGTTGCTCGCGCACGAGGTCAACGACCGCACCGCGGGAGTAGGTCTCGACGAGGCGCTGGACGCGGCCGTCAGCGAGGACCTTGTCCACGCTGGGGAGCGACCTGAGCTGGGTTGCCATGGGACGTCCTAGATGGGCTGGGACTGGCTGGAGGCGATGCGGTGGGTGGCGACCAGGTTGAGGGAGCGGAACCTGCCGAGGATGCCAAGCCAGACGGCCTCGACGTAGTCGGGCGCAGCCTGCCTGGCCTGGTTGACGAGGGCGGCAGTGCCATCCTGGTCGGAGATGGCGGCGACGAGTGACCAGACCGGGTCGCCGATGAACACCTGGAACAGGGTGGTGTCCTCGAAATCGAGGCGGTAGCCGTGGGAGCGGGCGAACTCGCGCGGCCGGAGGTAACAGGCATCTATCCTGGCGTGGACGACGCTCTCGTACACCTTCTCGCGTCTGGTCAGGTCGGCC
Organism: SAR202 cluster bacterium; assembly: GCA_016872515.1. Classification (GTDB taxonomy): domain Bacteria; phylum Chloroflexota; class Dehalococcoidia; order Lucifugimonadales; family VGZR01; genus VGZR01. Next base: position 27,834 of record VGZR01000011.1, on the reverse strand, counting down.
ATATGGACACCTCTAGGTATTGCTTGCCGGATTTCGTCAGTCCGGCCATTATACCCTATGGAGTGCTAGGCAAAGCCAGCTTGTGCTAGAATGCGCGCACCGTGTTAGGGGCCTTGGGACGCGGAAGGCGCATGTTCGTCATCGGCCTGACGGGCGGCATCGGCACCGGCAAGTCTGTGGTGGCGAAGATGCTGCGCCGGTTGGGTGCGGCGGTGATTGACGCCGACGAGGTTGGGCATGAGGCGTACCTCCCCGGCACCGAGGGATTGCGGGAGGTGGTCAGGGCCTTCGGGAAGGGTATCCTCGGCCCCGACGGCGCGGTGGACCGCAAGAAGCTGGGGGCCTTGGTGTTCGGGGAGCCGGAGGCCTTGAAACGGCTCAACGCAATCCTGCGCCCGCGTATGTACAATATGATGAAGGATAGGTTGGCGCAGTTCAAAGAGCGGGGGTCGCAGGTGGCGGTGGTGGATGCCGCGGTGCTCATCGAGGCAGGATGGGACGAACTGGCGGACGAGGTCTGGGTGGTGACCGCCCCCGCCGAAGCGGTGCTAGAGAGGCTCAAGCAACGGCCGAACCTCGACGAGCGGGCCATCCAATCCCGGATGCAGGCTCAGCCAACCCAGGAGGAGCGCATCAAGCACGCGGATGTAGTGATAGACAACAGCGGCTCCCTCGACGCGCTGGAACGGCTCGTCAGGGAGCTATGGGATAGCAGGGTAATCAAACGTCAGGAGACCAGAGAGCGGAAATGACTTCGTCCACAAAAACACTCTACAAGAGCTACATCATCGAGGAATACCACCCAACGCAGGAGCCGTTCTATCTGCCTGTAGGGGACGAGATTGAGCTGTTCGAGGCTGCGTACGGACAGAGGATCCCCGTCCTCTTCAAGGGGCCGACGGGCTGCGGCAAGACGCGGTTCGTGGAGTACATGTCGTGGCGGCTCGGCAAGCCCCTGACGAAGGTCAAGCCCAAGAAGGGAAAGTCCGACGACGGCGATGGGTCACAGAACGGGCGCGAACTGCCGCTGGTGACCATCGCGTGCCACGAAGACCTGACGGCCAGCGACCTGGTGGGGCGCTATCTGTTGGAGGGCGACAGCACGGTCTGGATCGACGGGCCGCTGACCCGCGCGGTGAAGGCCGGGGGCATCTGTTACCTGGACGAGATCGTCGAGGCGAGGAAGGACACGACGGTGCTCATCCACCCGCTGACCGACCACCGGCGGCTGCTGCCGGTGGAGAAGCGGGGCGAGCTCATCGAGGCCGCCGACGGGTTCCTGCTGGTGCTATCCTACAACCCCGGCTACCAGAGCGCGCTGAAGGACTTGAAGCACAGCACGCGACAGCGGTTCGTCGCCATCGAGTTCAATCCGCCCCCGCGGGACATCGAGGCGAAGATCGTCGAGCACGAGTCGGGCGTGGACGCGCCGATGGCGCTGCAGCTCGCCAAGCTCGGCGAGAAGGTGCGGAACCTGCGCGAGCACGGCCTCGGCGAGGGCGCCAGCACGCGGTTGCTCATCTATGCCGGGAAGATGATCCAGGCGGGCATCAAGCCGCGAAGGGCGTGCCAGGTCGCGGTCAACTGGGCCGTCACCGACGATGCGTCGGTCCAGCGCAGCATCGAGGAGGTCATCAATTCCATCTTCGAGTAGCGTCGGAGTCCTTTCACCGTGCAGTGCACCTCAGGTCATCAGAGGTTCCCATCGCTCCATGCGGCCCCAGATAGTCGAATCGGTACGGCAGGCCCTCGCTGCGAACCCCAAGACGACCATCTCTGACCCCTCACTGACGTTGGCCGGCGTCATGCTCCTCCTGTATGTCAAGGATGGACAGGAGTGGGTGCTGCTGAGCAGGCGGAGCCAGACCGTGGTGCAGCACAAAGGGGAGATCTCCTTCCCCGGTGGTACGGCGGACGAAACCGACGGCACGATGCTGGACACGGCTCTCCGCGAGGTACATGAGGAGATCGGGGTGCGAAGGGAGGACGTGGAGGTGCTGGGTGCGCTGGACGACCTGCGGACATCGACGAGATTTCTCATCAGCCCCTATGTGGGCTTCATCGAGTACCCGTACCCGTTCCGGACCAACGGCGAGGTGTCGGAGCTCGTGGAAGTGCCGCTGGCGGCGCTGACGGACGAGGTCAATCAACGGGATGACGTGCGGGTGCTGGACGGGATGCCTACGGTGTTCCCCTGCTTTTCATACAACCGGCAACTTATCTTTGGAGCCACGGCCCGGATACTGGAGCGGTTCGTGGACCTGATGGCGCAGGCGTCCGATGGACATGGGCCCTGGAGGCGGAGATGACCGGCACCTTCGCCCGGGTGAAGGGCGAGTTGGAGGAGTGGCCGGAGGCGGCCACGCAGGAGTTCGAGAAGGCCTGGCAGGCCATGTCCGTGAGGCTCGACGAGGAGCAGATGGCCCGCTGGGCGGACACAGGCGTGGTCATCGCGCGGCAGACGGCCCACTCCTGGGAGGCCGCGGCCCTCTTCTACAAGGTCAGCCCGCTGGTCGCCGAAACGATGCCATTCAACTACTTCATGAAGTGGGCGGAGTGCGGCAGCGGCTTGGGCGGCGAGTCGCCGGCGCTGGCCGTCGCGTACTTCGGCGCCAGCCCGGGCGCGATGGGGAAGCTGCGGTCGCGGCACATCGAAGCCTGGGCCAACCTCGGCCGGAGCCTCTACAAGGGCACGTGGAAGTCCAGCACCTTATCCTCCAAGTTCTTCGAGTCCACGCCTGAGCTGCTGGAGAGCCTGACCTTCCCCGAGCTGGAGCGGTTCGCGGCGTTCCTCGACCTGCTCTCACACCACTCCTACGACCTGTCGGCGGAGTGTCTCGTGCTTGGGCAGAGGCTATTCCCGCTGGTGGGACAGGACAAGGAAGCGTTCCTCTCGCTCTCCATAACGATGGTGGACTCGGGCTGGAGGCAGGTGAAGACCTTCTTCGAGGCGAGCCACAAGGCCCTGCCGCGCATCGAGGAGTCGCAGCGGATGCGGTTCCTCAAGCTGTCGGAGCGGCTGCTGAGCAGCGGCGTCGTGAACATCCCGAACACGATGCTGGAGATGTCGCAGGCCCTGTCCGAGGTGGAGCCTGGGAACCACGACCGGCTGCTGGGCATCGCCGCGGAACTGCTGGAGGCATCGCCGGTGGCGGTGCCGGAACTCATCAAGTGCGGCCCCGACATCTTAAACCGCATCTCCCTCACGCAGATGGAGCAGTGGTGCCAGGAGGGGATGCGCATCCTGAAGCAGAACAAGGACGGCGGGCTGGCGTACTTCAAGCTCGAGTCCGCGTACGCCGAGGAGGTGCTGGAGAGCCTGTCCTCCGGCGTTGAGTTCGCGCGCATCAAGGATGTGATCGAGATGTACTGCCGGGCCCTGGCGGGTTCGTCGGTGAAGCTAGCGGTCACGTCCGAGCTGGTGGAAAAGAACATCGGCTGGGTGTCCACCGAAGTGGCCTCGACGGAGGGGTCTTCGGTGTATCTGCCGCCGGTGGTTGACCGGTATAGGACGAAGGACGAGAACTTCCAGTGGTTCAAGGTGGTGTCCACGCACCAGGTGGGCCACATCGAGTTCGGGAGCTTCCGCTTCGAGTTCGAGGCGCCTCCTGGGCTGTTCAAGGATCTGCGCCACCGGCTCGAGGAGCTACGCACCGCCGAGATCGAGAAGGCGCGCGCTGCGAGCGGCGGCGAAGAGGCTGCGGTATCATCGGCGTGGGTGACCGACATGCAGCGGTTCTTCAACCTCTTCAGCGACCGCAAGCTGGCGCTGGATGTCTTCACGGTGATAGAGGACGGCCGCTTGGACGCGCAGGTGAGGGCGGAATATCTCGGCATCAAGACGCCCTACAAGCGAGTGCAGAGCGACGCTCTGGAGTCCAGGCCGGACGTCCGGACGCTGCCGGCGCGGGAAGCGATGATCGAGCTGTTGGTCAGGCTGAGCCTCCAGCAGTTCAAGACCGTTTTGGTGCCGGCGGAGCACGCCGACAAGGCGCGCAAGATCGCCCGCATCGCCCGGCGCGTGTTCGCATACGGCGCGGAGGTGGAGGACACGGCGGAGGCCGTGCTCCGCATCTACGCCATCATCTCGCCCATCGCCAACGAAGAGGTGCCTCCCGAGGACTGGGAAGAGATGGAGATGGACTCGGAGGGGAACCAGGGGTACGCCGACCCGGAGGAGATGGAGGAACTGCTCCAGCAGGTGGCTGAGGGCGAGGACATGGCCTCTCGGCCAGAGGGCGAGGAGGAGTACGAGTCGTCGGAGGACGTGGACTACCGCGGCGACTTCAAGCCGGAACTCGCGCAACTCCTCGAGATGCTTCGTCGTCAGAGCCAGGAGGGGCAGGAGCAGGGGGCGGAGGAGCAGATCACCCAAGAGATGGTCCAGGAGATGCTCCAGCAGAGCGCTGAAGTGGACATGTCTGAAGGCCAGGGCGAAGCGCAAAAGATTGCCGGCCAGGTTGCGATGAACATGCTCAAGGAGGCCGGCATCAAGGAGCCGCAATCGCCGGAGCACGGGCAGGGGCCGTTCGTCCACGTGGACGAGGCGGGCGGGCCGCTGGATCCATCGGAGCCACAGACCTTCGTCTATGACGAGTGGGACTTCCGCGCCGACGACTACAAGCCGCGCTGGTGCATCGTCCGGCAGAAGACGATGGCCGAGGGCGACCCCGCCTACTACGGCGCGACGCTCCACCACTACGGCCCCCTGGTCATGCAGATCCGGCGGCAGTTCGAGATGATGATCCCTGAGATGTTCCGCAAGGTGATGCGGCTCCAGGACGGCGAAGACATTGACATAGACGAGGTCATCGAGGCGTTCGTGGACATCCGCACGGGCGCCAGCCCCAGCGAGAAGCTGTACTGGCGGCGCAACAAGGTGCAGCGAGACGTGTCGGTGGTGTTTCTCTTGGACACCAGCGCCTCGACGGCGGAAGCGATAGACGAGACGCGGCGCGCGGCGGACGACTGGGATGCGCCGGACGACCCGGTGGAGTACATGCTGTGGCTGCGCGCCCGGCGCGGCGAGGGGACGCGGCGCTCCTATAAGCGCATCATTGACCTGGAGAAGGAGGCGCTCGTCCTCCTCATCAACGCGCTGGAGGCCATCGGCGACGTCTATGGCATCTACGGCTTCTCAGGCTACGGCCGGGAGAACGTGGAGTTCTACACCATCAAGGACATCGCCGAGCGTTTCTCGGATCGGGTGAAGAATCGGATAGACCGCATCTCGCCGTTGCACGCGACGCGCATGGGGCCGGCCATCCGCCACGCCACGACGAAGCTTGAGGCGCAGGACGCGCGGACGAAGCTGCTTTTCCTTATCAGCGACGGCAGACCGCAGGACCGTGGCTACAGCCGCGAAGGTGTGGAGAAAGAGTACGCGGTTCACGACACGCGCATGGCGCTGGAGGAAGCCAAGCGGAAGGAGATCAACGCCTTCTGCTTGACCGTGGACAAGAACGGGCACGACTACCTGAAGACGATGTGCCAGGACATGAGCTACGAGGTCCTGGACGACATCTATACGCTGCCGCAACGGCTCCTGTACCTGTACAAGAAGCTGACGATGTGACGCCCGCCCCGCCCCTTTGGGCCGAGTCTACTTTAGCAGGCGCAACAGCTCCAGCAGTGCCTGGACGACGACGCGCTCTTTGATAATCATGAGTCTGCTCGGGTAGCGCAGCCGTAGCGAGCTTCGCTTGCCCTCGACGTCGAACCCAACGTGGCAGATCTGGACGGGGTCTTCGCCCGCTCCCTCGCTCTGGATGCCGGAGATGGCGAGGCCGACTCCGGCGCCGAGCCGGGCGCGCGCGGCCTGGGCCATCGCCTCGGCGACCTGGGCGCTGGCTGGGCCGTGCTGGCTGATGACGCCGGCGGGCACCCCCTGCGACTCCAGCAGGGTCGCGCTGGGGATGACGATGCCGCCGCGCAGCCGGTCAGCCATCGCGGGATGCGCGGTCAAGGCGTTGACCAACAGTCCGCCGGTGTGGCACTCCGTCGTGCCGATGGTCAGCCCGCGCGTGGCGAGTCGTTCCGCCACGAGCGACTCGGGGGTATCGTCGTCGAGTCCCCAGATGGCGTTGCCTGCCGTCTGGCGGACCTGGGCGTCCATCGGCTCCATGAGGGCGCGGGCCTTGGCCGCATCGGGCGCGGTGGCGATGGCGCGGAGATGGATGCCGTCGGGGCGGGCGTAGATGCCCATGACCGGGTTCGTGCTGTGGAAGAGCGGCGCCAGCATCTGGTTGAGGCCGCCCTCCGAGATGCCGAACGTCTTCCACGTCTTGGTTACGATGGCGGCGCCCTGGCTTTTCTCCTTGAGTTTGGGGGCCACCTCGTTGACCCACATGCGCTTCAGCTCGCGGGGCGGGCCGGGCATGGCCACGGCGATGCGGCCGCCCTTTTCCACCCACCAGCCGGGCGCCGTGCCGATGGGGTTCGCGACGGCCCTGGACGACGGGATGAGGGTAGCCTGCTTGATGTTGTTCTCCGACATCGAGATGCCGAAGCTGGCGAACTGGGCTTTGAGGTGGTGGAGCAGGTCGTCTTGCACAGTCATCTGCTCGCCCAGGATGCGGGCGATGGTCTCGCGGGTCAGGTCGTCGGAGGTCGGGCCGAGGCCGCCGGTCATGAGGGTCAGGTCGGAGCGGCCCCAAGCGCGGCCCAGGACCTCGGCCATCATCTCAGGGTCGTCGGAAACTTTGGAGACCCAGCGAAGCGCGATGCCAAGCTTGGGCAGTTCCGCGGCGAGGTAGGCCGAGTTCGTGTCCACGATTTCGCCCATGAGAAGCTCGGTCCCGATGGACACGATCTCGGCGCGCATCGTTAGAGCCCGCTGTCGGTCGAGGTCGCAGGCGTCGGGGTGTACCGCGTGGGGGCCTCGCCGTACGGGGGGTCCATGTCCAGCGAGAAGACCGCATCCACCCATTCGGCGTCCAACAGCAGGACGGGCTGGTCTATCTCGCCCTCTTCGGTGCGGGCGTAGTAACCCTTGCCGTCCTCGGTCTTGGCGCCGATGCGATAGACGATGCCCTCGTCGTACTTGGTGCCGCGCTGCGAGATGCCTTCCCACCGCATGTGGATGCCGGAGGACTTTTCGAAGATACCGTAGGGGCTGAAGTCTTTCACGTGGGACTTGAAGACCGTCTGGCTCTTGGGGCCGGTGAGCAGCGGCACCCCCTCGGCTGTCCATCGGTCGAGGTCAACCTTAACGGACTTGGTGTCCAAGCTGAACCGCTGCATCTTCCACTCGCCGTCCCTGATTTTGAACTGGAGCCAGGAGTCGTTGCCGCCGTGATGCGTGCTCCTGATGATGCTCAGCTCAGCGATATCGGCGGAGTTACGGCCGATGAACCACTCGGGTAGCGGAGGCTCGGTCGCCATTTTGGTCAGGACGTTGCCCCAGCCGGATGTGATCAGGAAAAGTTCATCGAAGCCTTCGATCTGGCCGTAGTGGTGCTCGCCGTCGGTGGTCTTGTTGCCGAGCATGACGTCTATTTCCCGTGTGTCCTTCAGGACGACCTTGACGACGGTTTCGGGGTCGTCCAGGCCGTACTGGGCCGGAGTCTTGATCTCATCCTGAAGGAGGCGGCGGGTCCGGGGGCCGGTGAGCATGAGCACCATGCCGCCCCAGCGCCGGTGCGTTGGAGAGACGCCGGGCAGGTTTTCGAACTGCCAGTACCCCTCGGCGTCGCGGACGAACTTGACTTGCTGGTCGCGGTGCTTCACCGCGATTACCTGGATGTCATCCTCGGTAACCTGGTAGAACCACGGGGCCTTGCCTTCGGTCTTCTCTTCGTTCTTGAAGGGGTTGACCCAGACGACGACGCCTACCGCGACTCCGATAACGATAAGGAGTAGGGTTGTCCGCAGACTCATAACCTCACCACCGCCTGCCTAACGTCTGCGCCACCAAACCAGCCCGCCCAGGAGTACCATGAGGGCCGGTGGCAGGAACCAGCTCGACCACTGGATGAAGTCGCGCTGGTTGCTGGTCAAGGTCATTTCTCGGGTTGGGAAGACCTTCGGCCTGATCGAGATCAACTGGTAGTCGTCGGTCAGATAATTGATGGAGTTGAGGAACAGGTCCGCGTTGTCGCGGCTGGTGAAGAACTGATTCTTGACGAAGTCGGAGTCGCCGAACACGACGATTTTGGTCAGCGGCTGGCCGCCGATGCATTGCGTCGGGGGCGCATTGATTTTCGCGCAGGCTTCAACGACTGCGGCGATGGAGAAGGGACCGGGACGGTCGGCGCCCGGGTCGGGCCTGGGGTTATCGGGTTGGGCCTCAAGCCAGCTGGCGTTGGTCGTAATCGCTAGCGGCAGGAACTTCAGCTGAGGCGGGATATCCTCCGGGAGCATGGTCGCTTCAACGGCGGTGACCCCTGGGAAGAAGGTGACGTCTATCTGGCTGGTGATAGGCACGCCGGAGAGGCTGGTTGGAGCGTACTGGCCGTTGGCGCGCTGCACAAGCGGGGTCAGCATCTGGCCCGCGACGGCGCTGCCGGCGTCAGCGATGGACTGGTTGGCGACCTTGAAGCCCCATTCGGTCAGCATGTCCGCGATGGATGCGGGGTTGGTCGGGTCGAGGAGGAAGGCCATGCGGCCGCCTCTGGACAGATAGCGGTCGAGAGCCTCGCGCTCGGCGTCGTCGAGGTTCTGGCTCGGCCCGGCCACGACGACTCCTGCCGCATCGTTGGGCACTTCCCGCACCTGCAGCAGGTTGAGCGCCTGGACGGCGTAGTTGTCGCGCAGAAGCCCTTCTAGGGCAAGGTCGAAGCCCTCGCTTTCGATCTCGCCGGTGGTTGTGTCTCTGGTGGTGGAGCGTTCCTTGTGGCCCGTGAGGATGTAGAGCTTCTTGCGCTCCACACCGGTGACGATGAGGATACCCGTGAGGAGTTGCTGCTCGTTGGGCGGGAAGACGGTCTGGATAGCGCCGCTCTCCAGGTTCTCAATGACGATGGTGGGGTAATCGGTGATGCCGTACCGAAGGGCGACGGTGCGGTTCAACTCAGGGTCTTCGAACCTGTATTCGAAGTTGTTGGAGTTGCGTTCGAACTCGTTGAGGATGTCCTCGGCTTCGACGCGCGCCTCGTCGCTCTCGATGTAGAAGGCATTGGCGCGGATGGGCACTTCGAGGTCCTGCAGCACGCTCACGGTCTGAGGCGCGAGCGAGAAGAATCTGGTGATGGTCACGTCGAACCGGTTCGGGTTGCGGAAAAGGAGGAAGTTCACCAGGACAGCGATGACGAAGAACGCGATGGACATGATGAGGACGTTGGTGCCGAAGCGCGCCTGCCGGCCGACGAGGAAGATGGCCACCCCCCGTGGGGAAAGAACAAGGCCGAGGAACAGAAGGACGGCGCCAAGGATGAGGATGCTGAGGGAGAAGTTCTCCAGCTCCTCCACGGAGACGAACATGATGCCGCCGGCGACGACGGCCACCACGCCGACCACAGCGGCCACGAGGCTCCAGAAACTGGAGGAGCGCACCTGCGCTGCGAGTGCGGAGGAGAACGTCTCTTCCGGTTTAGGCTGCCGCTGCAACTACCGCCACCTTCGGGTCTCGACAGACCGGATAGTTAGGAACAGGAACACAGCTATCATGCTCACGAAGTACACGATGTGGCTGGTGTCCACCACGCCGCGAGTGAAATCAGGGAAGTGGGTTCGCATCGAGATGCTGTTGACGATGTCAGCCGCGGTGCCTTCCAGGCGTGTGCCGACGAGGTCAATGAAGGAGAGTACCAGCAGGGTTCCGGTGCCCATAACGGCCGCGACGATTTGGTTGGCGGTGAGGGAGGAAGCCAGTAGTCCCACGGCCAGGGCCGCCGCGCCATAGAGGATGAGGCCGAGGTAGGCGCTCAAGACGGGGCCTGAGTCGGGGTTGCCAAAGACGTAGAGCATGACAACGTAGTAGAGGGTGAGGCTGATGGTGAAGATGAGGATGACCAAACTGGCCAGGTACTTGCCCACGACAACCTCCCAGTCGCGGACCGGCGAGGTGAGCAGGAGCTCCAGCGTGCCGAGTTTCTGCTCTTCCGCAAGCAGCCTCATGGTCAGGAGCGGAGAGATGAGGATGAAAAATGTGCTGGCGGGGAGGATGAAAGAGCGGACGCTGGCCTCGGGGTTGCGGCCCGTGATGCTCAAGACGAACGTGATGCCCGCGTAGATGAGGAACATGGCCCCCACGACGAAGGCCGTCGGGGTGGTGAAGTAAATCTTGAGTTCCTTCCAGGCTATCGCGAAGGTGTTCTTCATGTGGTGGTGGCGGGCGCGACGGCGGCCGGTTGGTCCTCTGTCGTGGTGAGGCGCAGGAATATCTCTTCGAGGCTCATGCCCATGGACTGGAGCCTGACAAGGTTCCACCCTCCTTTGACAACGGCGGCGGCCAACTGTGGGCGTAAATCGGAGCCGCGGACCGTCTCTATCTCATACGTGTTGAAGTCCTCGCCGGCGGGCGTGCGCTTGCGCTCGACGGCCTGGACGCCCTCCACGTCCTTGAGGGTGGCCATGACCTCCTTCGTGGGGCCGCGCACGTCTATCTCGACGCGCTCGACGCCGCGGAGGCGGGTTGCCAGGTTCTCGGGTTTGTCCACCGCCACGATCTGCCCCTCGTGGATGATGACGACCCGCTCGCAGATCATGCTGACCTCGGGCAGGATGTGCGTGCTGACGATGAGAGTGTGGTCCCCGCCGAGGCCACGGATGAGGTTGCGGGTCTCTACGACCTGGATGGGGTCGATGCCGATGGTGGGCTCGTCGAGCACCAGGACATCGGGTTCGTGAAGGATGCACTGGGCGATGCCCACGCGCTGGCGAAACCCCTTGGAAAGCTTGCTAACGTAGGAGTTGTAGTACTCCTGGAGGCGGCATGTCTCTATGACTTCGGGGATGCGCGCGCGGATGCGCTGCTGCGACATCCCCCGTATCTTCCCCATGAAGGCGAGGTAGTCCTTGACCGACATGTCGGTATAGAGAGGGACGGTCTCCGGAAGGTAGCCGATGTGGCGCCGGACGTCGAGGGAGTGGGTGACGACGTTATAGCCGGCCACCGTGCAATTGCCGCTCGTCGGCGGGATGAAGGCGGTGATGATTTTCATGGTGGTGGACTTTCCTGCGCCGTTGGGGCCGAGGAAACCCACCGCCTCGCCCTTCTCGACACGGAAGGTGATGTCCGTGATGGCGGGGTAGTTGCCGAAAAACTTCGTTACGCCGTCTAGTTCTATCATCGCCTATACAGTACGTGTAGTCCTCTGAAAAGGTTCTGCGCCTCGCTGGGACCGGCCGGCTAGTTCCTCCCGGCGTCGCTAAGCGGAGCGCAACGTAGGCTGCATGTGTCTCATGTTAACGGTGTCCCGCCCCGCCAACTCCAGGGCCTTTCCCCGCCTCTCGTCCGCTGGAAGAATGTGCCAACCAAGGGATTCTATATCACGGGCTTGGCCGTAGCAAGTCGAAATTGGTATTGTGCTCTTTGATAGACGATGGTAACCTTGTCGCTCGGGCTTAGTGCATCGAATATCTCCTGTCGCGGCAGTGGGCCCTTTTCTTTTTGCCGCTGCTGGGAGCACCGATGCCGGGCACAGTTCGACTTGGGGGGCGTGCGTTGCACCTGGTCGTTGACGGATACGGCGGGTCGCCAGAAAAGCTCCAGGACGCCGAAGTCGTCCGGCGTTTCCTCGACGAGTACCCGGCCGCCATCGGGATGACGAAGATTATCGAGCCTCAGGTCTATACCTACCGCGGTCAGAAGCTGGAGGACTGGGGCGTATCCGGCTTTGTGCTCATCGCCGAAAGCCACATCAGTGTGCACACCTTCCCCGAGCGTGGCTACATCAACATTGACGTGTTCTCCTGCAAGAGGTTCGACGCCGATGTGGCCCAGGACGACTTGAAGGCCGCGTTCGGCCTGCGCGAGGTGAAGACCTGGACGCTTGAGCGCGGGCTGGACTTCGTGACGCCCAGAGAGCTTTACGGAAGCATGGTCCGGGAACGGGTGCACCTCATCGGCGCGCGCGGCCGCGGGGATGCCTGAGTCGAAGACCCCGCATCTCCCTCCCGCTCCTCTATCGGGGCGGAAAGCCACCGCGAAACCCTCCGAAGGCTTGGGCCACGCCTGGCCCACGTTCCTGGCCCTATCCCCAGACGAAGCTGACCTCCTTTCAGCGCGCGTTGTCCTCCTGCCTGTGCCCTACGATGGCACCACTTCCTACATGGGCGGGGCGCGCTACGGCCCCAGGGCCATCATCACGGCCTCGGCTCAGATGGAAGACTTCGACCTGGAACTTGACCGGGACATCGCGAAGGTGGGCATCTTCACGGCCCCGGAGCTGGTGCCCGACGTGAGTGGCCCAGAAGCGGTCGTGGCTGCGGTGCGGCGCTCCGTCGCGGGCTATGCCAAGAGCGGCAAGGTGGTGGGCGTGTTAGGCGGGGAGCACAGCGTGACCGTCGGGGCGGTCCGGGCTTTCGCGGACCTTCACCCCAACCTCTCGGTCCTCTACTTCGATGCTCACGCCGACCTGCGTGACGAGTACATGGGCAGCCGTTGGAGCCACGCCTGCGCCGCGCGCCGTGTGCTGGAGACGTGTCCGGTCGTTCACGTCGGCGTCCGGAGCCTCAGCGAAGGGGAGCGGCGGTTCATCCGGCAGAAACGGCTGCCGGTCACGTACTGGCCGGAGACCAAGGGCAGCCGGCGGGAGTTGAGCGAACGGCTACTGGACGGCCTTTCCGAGAACGTATATGTCAGCGTTGACCTAGACGTCCTCGATCCGTCGCTGATGCCTGCGGTGGGTACCCCGGAGCCAGGCGGCATGTCGTGGGGAGAGGTGACGGGCATTCTGAAGGCTGTTGGCGCGGCGCGGCGCATCGTCGGCTTCGATGTGATGGAGTTGAGCCCGCGGGAAGGGCCGGAGTCCTGCGCCTACACTGCGGCTAAGCTCACCTACAAGCTCATCGGCTACGCGACTTCCCTCTAGCTCGTGCTAGAATAACCCCATGTCTGGATAGGTAGGTCAGTCTTGCCTGAAAAGCTCATATACATGGATCACGCGGCGACGACGCCGGTCCGCCCCGACGTCCTCAAGGCGATGACGCCGTATTTCAGGGAGAGCTTCGGCAACCCGTCCAGCATCTACACCCTTGCCCAGGAGTCGCGCAAGGCCGTGGACGATGCGCGGGAGAAGGTGGCGCGGGCCTTGGGCGCGCGGGTGAGCGAGATCGTCTTCACCAGCGGGGGCACCGAGTCGGACAATACGGCGCTCAAAGGCGCGGCCTTCGCCCTCCGCAACGTCGGCAACCACATCGTCACCACCGCCATCGAGCACCATGCCGTCCTGCACACCTGCCACCAGCTGGAGCAGTTCGGCTTCGAGGTGAGCTATCTGCCGGTGGACCAGTACGGCCTGGTGACGCCGGCGCAGGTTGCGGAAGCGGTCAACGGGCGCACCGTCCTGGTCAGCGTGATGATGGCCAACAACGAGATCGGCACTATCGAGCCCGTCGCGGAGATAGCCAAGGCAGTGAAGGATCGCGCCGGGAGTCTCGGGCATACGATAGTCGTACACACCGACGCGGTGCAGGCCGCGGGGTACTTGGACCTCGATGTAAACGCGCTGGGCGTGGACATGCTGAGCCTTTCGGCCCACAAGTTCCACGGGCCGAAAGGGGTTGGGGCGCTGTATGTCCGGCGCAGCACGCCCTTCGAGCCGCAGCAGATGGGCGGCGGGCAGGAGCGGCAGCGCAGGTCAGGGACCGAGAACGTGCCGGGCATCGTCGGCATGGGCGAGGCCCTGCGCATCGCAGACGGAAGCCGCGAGCAGGCGAGCGCTTACTGCACCCGGCTGCGTGACCGCATCATCGCGGAGATCCGCCGCAGGCTCGACGGCGTTTATCTGAATGGACACCCAACCCAGCGCCTTCCGAACAACGTCAATGTCTCCTTCGAGTCGGTGGAGGGGGAGCCCATCCTCTTAGGGCTCGACTTCGCCGGGATATGCGCATCGAGCGGGAGCGCCTGCTCATCTGCATCGTTGGAGCCGTCGCACGTGTTGGTCGCCATCGGCCGTCCGGCGGCCATCGCCCAAGCGAGCCTTCGGCTGACGGTGGGGTTAGAGAATACGGATGAGGATGTGGACTACGTGATGAGCGTGCTTCCCGACCTGGTCCGGCGTCTGCGCTCCATGCCATCCCTGGCCGGTGTGGAGTAGATGACCGCCTTTGTTCCCGTCGTCCAGCTACTCTTAGCTCCCCGGCTCTCGAGATCGCTGCAACTCATGCTCCTCTTGGTGGCGGCCGTTTTGGTTGGCGTTTCGTGCGGCGGCGGCGACGGTCTAGCCGAAGTTGTTCCTGTGCAGGGGAGGACGCTGGAGATCCACGTTTACCGGCCTATCATTGAGAGACAGTTCCTCTTCAGTTATGAGGGGAAAGTCTATAAGCTAGAGGTGCCAGACCCCAGCAGAAGGATTGCTGCCGTCCAAATCATCGTCGTCAGTCGTAATATCACTTACGTCCCCATGAACATTGACGGAGAGTCCGCCCAGCTGGGGAACGCTTCGAAGGGCGAGAAATACTCCATGCTGGACCCGCTGGAGACCGCCCAGATCCTCCAAGGAGTGCCACCCGAAAGTGGCGTCGTTGGCCCTATAATGTGGGGCGGGTTCGAACTGACGAGCGGCACACAGGCCTCGGGCTGGATGTTTTTCGAAATCCCTGTCGGTTTGAAAACCGATACGCTCTGGTGGAACGAGGCCGACCAAATCATCGCGCGGTTCGGCGGATATTCCCCCCCGGAGAGATGACCCGAATCCGCGGCGGGCAAAGCCGCATCCAAAAACTATAGAACGGGTTCCAAAGCCCGTCGGAATTTCCCGATACCTGCGAAGGGAGCATAGATGGGGAATACGATAGAGGTTCGTGACGATACGTTTGAAACTGAAGTGCTCAAGTCCACAACCCCCGTGCTGGTGGACTTTTGGGCCGAATGGTGCGCGCCATGCAAGATGATTGCGCCCATCGTTGAAGACCTGGCGAAAGAGTACAACGGGAAGGTCAAGTTCACGAAACTGAACGTTGACGACAACCCCCATTCCGCACAACACTACGGCGTGCGCGGCATTCCGACCTTGCTCATCTTCAATGGGGGGCGTCCCGTCGAACAGGTGGTTGGCGCCGTCCCGAAGACCGAGCTCAAGAAGTGGCTCGACCGGGCCCTGACGAAAGTTTGAAGTTCTGATAGGCTTTCGGCGATAACCTAGGGCTTCAAACAGCCTGGCCGAACAACGGGAGTGAATGGGCCCCGGTGGGTCCCGTGGACTTCAAATCCATTGGCCCCGGCCCTTCGGTCGGGGCGGTGGGTTCGACTCCCTCTCGCTCCCGCCAGCCATGATTGGGTGAACGGAGGCCGCCGCACTTACATGTGCGGCGGCCTCCGTTCGTGTGCAGAAGTTGCAAACGGAGAAAACAGCAAGATATTATCGAACTGGATAACCCTGTTTGGGGGGAAAGGATGCCGAAGTTCGAGCTGGTTCCGGTGCAAGAAGCGGTGCTGAAAACCGCAACGGAGAAGAGGGTGCAAATAACCAAGGGGTATTTTAGGTTACATAGAACGGCTGGAGGAAGGGAAGGCAGGCAAGCTCTCGGCTTCGGCCGGCGAGTCCGCCGGAGCGGTCCGGCGGCGGTTAGGGCAGGCAGCGAGGCTGGCGGGCAAGGACTTGGTCATCAAGCGGTCTGGCGACGATGTGCTGTTCTGGGTCAAGGTCAAGGCGAAGAATGCCCGTCGCAAGCGGGCCGGAAGGCGCGGAAAGAGCGCCTAGAGACCACAGGAAGCTGGTGCGCGGGCTCGACTCTCTTGGGGATATAGTAAACTTCAATCATGTTGAGCGGGAACGGGGTACCGCTCAGCTTTCTTGAACGATTACCACTGGGAGATGCTGATGTTTAGGTTCATCGTCGTGGTCCTTGTTGCAGTGACGGCCTTGCTGGTCATCGCATGTGGCGGGGCCAGCTCTCCCGCCGCAGCGCCCGGCTCTGGCCAAGAGTCCGCGCAGGAAGGGTCCGGCCAGGAAAAGGCCGCTACAACGAAGCCGGAGACCAAGAGCTCCGATTCTGGCAGCGCCCAGTCGGGTGTGGGCTCCCCTGGGAAGTTCGTCAAGGTTGACAATATGAAAGCCAGGCGCGAGTCCCCGTCCACGGTGATTCTGCCCGATGGGCGGTTGATGGTGCTGGGTGGCAGGACGGTCGCCGGAGGGTTCTGGCTCAACGGAGAGAAATCAGCGGAGATCTTCGACGCCGTGGCAGGGAAATGGGTCCCTGGCGGCGAGATGAACCAGCCCCGCGCATCGGCCGCCGTTGCCCTTCTGCCCGACGGCAGAATCATCGCCGCGGCAGGATGGGGCGAACAGGACGTCGCCATCAACACGGTCGAGTTCTACGACCCTGCATCTGGTACCTGGACGGTCGGCCCTGCCATGAACGCCGCTCACGACGAGATGCCGTCTGTGCTTTTTCCAGACGGGCGGTTCATGGTTTTGGGCGGGACCGACGACCTGCTGAAAACCATCGCCACTGTGGAGATCTACGACCCCACGACGAACGCTTGGACGGTGGCCGCGCCGATGTCCGTGCCGCGCCAGCAGCACACCGCGACGCTGCTCAACGATGGCCGCGTGCTCGTCACCGGTGGTGGCAAGAGCGACGGGCCGTTCATCAAGACGACCGAGATCTATGACCCCGCGACAAACACCTGGACCGCGGCCGCCGATATGTCCCGCGGCCGCACGGCGCACACCGCAACGCTCCTGAAGGATGGGCGCGTGCTTGTCGTGGGCGGCAGGGGCAAGGCCATCACGGCGGAGGTCTATGACCCCGCTGCGAACACGTGGACGCTCACGGGCAACACCGCCGTCCCGCGGGCCGACCACTCCGCCAGCTTGCTGCCGGACGGGCGCGTCGTCGTGGCCGGCGGCATAGGCAACCGTGACACGGTGGAGATATGGGACCCAGCAACCGGCACTTGGACGGCGACGGGCAGCATGTCAGACGCGCGGTTCAACCACGCCGCGGGAGCCCTGTCGGATGGCCGCATCGTCGTCATGGGAGGCAACGGTACGGAGGGAATGCTGGCCAGCACCGAGGTGTACACGCCCTAGGGATCGGTAACTCCTTGTGCAAAAGAGAGGGGCGTCCCGACGAATCGGGACGCCCCTCTCTTTTAGGCGAGCGTGAAATACTCGGCTTATTCGTCAGTCTTGGCGGTGACTGCCTTTTTCGCTCCGTGCATCTCCGTGAGCCGCTCGCGGGTCTCGCGCGCATCGTTGTCCCACCAGTCGTTGAACAAGGCCACGCCCTGGATATAGTGGATGAGGAGTCCGATGCCCCAGAAGATGAGCGGCACGAAAAACCAGAGGGTCGTGTCATCTTTGATGAAATAGGTGAGGATGTTCCAGACGCCCAAGAAGACGTTGCCGATGATGTAGGCGGCCATGTGGGAGTAGAAGATGCGGTACGCCCGCCGCTTGGCCACCTCTTTGCGTACGCCTTGGTACTCTTCGGTGATTGGGTTTTCCACCAGTCACCTCCAAAATCGGCTGCTGATTAGCCGTTCGTTACCTTGATTCGAAACACTATCCAGGTTTCTTGTATACGTTCGCGGCAATATCTTAGGTGATTCCATGCGTGTGATTCGTCTGCTTGAAAGCGGTGCAGGGGCCTCTTTTGCCGCAATTCCCGCATAGCCTTTGCAGCAACGGCTTGGCCCGTGTATCCTTTCTGGCCATGCAGATGTCCTTCTCGCGTATCGTGGACTCTCCGCTCCTGTGGGCCTTGGCCGGGTTCTTCATCGGCTTCGGTTTGGGAGTGAGCACCGCCTCCATGTGGCTGGTGGTGGCCGGGCTGGTCCTGTTCGCTGGGTACTTGTGGCGGCATGGAAAGGCGCAGCCCGCCACGGAAGGCTGGCTGTTCGCCCGAGGCCCCGCCTTCGCGGTGGCCTGGATCGTGGGCTTCGTGGTCCATGGCCTCGCCTTCTGACAGCCCGGTCAGGGCATCCCTCTTCGCCACCTGCATCATTGACCAGCTCTATCCCGAGGTCGGCGAGAGCGCCGTCCGCGTGCTCAGACGGCTAGGGGCCGAGCTAGATTTCCCCGAAGCTCAGACCTGCTGCGGCCAGCCGGCCTTCAATTCGGGGTTCTGGTCGGAAGCCAAGCCGCTGGCCCGCCGGTTCCTGGAGACCTTCTCCGGTGGCAACCGCTACATCGTCATCCCGTCCGGCTCGTGCGCCAGCATGGTGCGGGTCTTCTACCAAGAGCTGTTCCACGACGAACTGGCGCTGCTGGGGAAGGCCCAGGCGCTTGCCCCGCGCGTGTACGAATTCTCCGAGTTCGTCGTGGACGTGCTTGGAGCGACGGAGCGTGTGGCCCAGGCTGCGAAGGCGCCGGGGCGCTCGAAGGCGACTTACCACGAGGCGTGTCACCTGCGCCGCGAGCTGGGGGCCAAGACCCAGGCGCGCAAGCTGCTCAAGGCGCTGCCGGGCGTGGAGCTGGTGGAGATGGAGCAGTCGGAGGTGTGCTGCGGCTTCGGCGGCACCTTCGCCGTCAAGTACGCGGACATCTCCGG
The DNA here is from genome assembly GCA_016872515.1 of SAR202 cluster bacterium. Lineage (GTDB taxonomy): Bacteria > Chloroflexota > Dehalococcoidia > Lucifugimonadales > VGZR01 > VGZR01. The sequence goes on along the minus strand of VGZR01000011.1, from coordinate 9,228 downwards.
CGCCATGCTCCAAGACAAGGTCAAGTACATCAAGGCCACCGGCGCGGACACGGTCGTAGCCTGCGACAGCAGTTGCCTCATGCACATCGGCGGCGGCCTAGACAAGCAGGGCGTGAACGTCCGCCCACTGCACCTGGCCCAAGTCCTCGACCAAGCGATGGGGTAGATGGAGCCGAAGACTAAGCAGTTCAACCAGGGCGCCGCCCTCGCCATCCGCGACGAGAAGGCGCAGAAGAGCCTCCTTGGTCTGTACCACGGCTTCCATGCCGCCAGGCTGCGGGCCGCCGACGCGACGCCCAACTGGGAGGAGCTGCGCGACCACGCCAGGGCCATCAAGGCCCACACCGTCGAGCACCTGGACTACTACCTCGCCCAGGTCGAGGCCAACGTCGCCAAGGCGGGCGGCAAGGTCTTCTTCGCCGCCGACGCCGCGGAGGCCAATAAGTACGTCGTTGACCTCGCCAAGGCCAGGGGTGTCAAGGTTGTCATCAAGAGCAAGTCCATGGTCTCAGAGGAGATGGGCCTCAACCACCAGTTCGAGGCCGCCGGCATCGAGCCGGTGGAGACTGACCTCGGCGAGTACGTCATCCAGCTTGCCGAAGAGACGCCGTACCACATCGTCGCGCCCGCCATCCACAAGTCGCGGCAGGACGTCTCGGAGTTGTTCCACCGCAAACTTGGCTCCGCGCCCACCGACAAAATCACCGACCTGGGCCGCGAGGCCAGGCGGCAGCTGCGTCAGAAGTTCATCCAGGCCGACATGGGCATCACCGGCGCCAACTTCGTCGTGGCCGAGACGGGCACCGTCGTCATCGTCACCAACGAGGGCAACGGGCGCATGTGCACCTCCATGCCCCGCATCCACGTCGCCATCACCGGCATGGAGAAGCTCGTCCCCTCGATGAAGGACCTGGGCACCTTCCTGCGGCTCCTCATTCGGTCTGCCACAGGCCAGCGCATCACCAGCTACGTGACGGCGGTGACCGGCCCGCGCCGGAGCAACGACGAGGACGGGCCCGAGGAGTTCCACCTGGTCATAGTGGACAACGGCCGCTCGCGGCTGCTGGCCAACCCGGAGCTTCGCGAGTCGCTCTACTGCATCCGCTGCGGCGCGTGCCTCAACGCTTGCCCGGTCTATCGCAAGGTCGGCGGCCACGCCTACGGCTGGGTGTATCCCGGCCCTATCGGCGCCATCGTCTCGCCGGTCCTGACCGGCCTGGGCGACGCCAAGGACCTGCCCTACGCCTCCAGCCTGTGCGGCGCGTGCCGCGAGGCGTGCCCCGTCCGCATCAACATCCCGCGGATGCTGCTCGTGCTACGCCGCGAATTGACCGAGGGGACGGCGTACCCCGGCCAGCGGCGCGTTGCCTTGGCCGAACGCATGGCCATGCGGGGGTATCGTATGGCATTCCAAGGTCGCATGTTCCTCGGACTGGCGACCGCCACGGGCAGGGTAGTGCAGCGGCCCCTAGTGCGGAAGGGCCGCATCCGCAGGATGCCGCCGCCCCTGTCCGGCTGGACCCGCTACCGCACCTTTCCGGCGCTGCCCAAGCACAGCTTCCGCTCCCGCTGGAAGCGAGGGCTGTAGCGGTGACCACGGCTCCGCGCGACGAGTTCTTCCGCACCATCCGACAGGCCCTCGGCCACCCTGAGGGGCACACGCCCGCGCCGTCCGCGACCGCTCTGGGTCGCACGCGCGGCGACGTTGATGCCGGTGCCCGCCATGTCCGCGAAGTGATGCAGCGCGACGCCGGCCCGCTCCTGGCCCAGCTCGCCGAGACCGCGAACCAGAACGGCTGGAAGGTCCTCCGCGCCCCCTCGCTGGACACCGCGGCGGACTACGTTCGCGACGTCGTCCGCAGGCTCGAGGCCCGCTCGGCCGTCCGCACGGCGCACGACATCCTCAATAGGATGAAACTCGACCTCCGCCTCGCCGACACCGGCGTCGCACTCCAGGTCATGGCCCAGGGCTTCGGCCTCGACCGTGCAGCGCTGCGGCAGAAGGCCATCGAGGCCGACCTCGGCATCACCGGCGCCGACTACGCCATCGCCGAGACCGGCTCGTGCGTCCTCATCCCCCGCCAGGGCGTCAGCCGCCTCGCCTCGCTCGTCCCGCCCGTTCACGTCGCCGTCGTCGAACGCGGCCAGGTGCTCCCTAGCCTGGACGACCTGTTCACCCTGCGGCGCGACGACTTCCTGAGCGGCAACCTCGGCAGCTATATGAACATCATCAGCGGGCCGAGCCGCTCCGCCGACATCGAGTACACCCTCATCACAGGCGTCCACGGCCCCGGCGAAGTCCACATGGTCCTGATGGGGTAAGCCGGATGGAGCAAACGCTCAAAACAATCTACGCTTCGGTCTAAGAGGATGTTTTCCAGACCTATAGCGACGGCCAGTTGCATCCCTTGCCCACCCTTATAGAATCGTATTTGTGTCCAGGCCTCCTGGCTCTGCGTATGTAATGTGTGCTTGTCCCTCCGTCAACTCCTTCGGCAACTCAGAATCCATCACAGTCGCAGCATTCTTTTCCTCAGACTCGGTATCAAATCTAAGCCCAGTTGCTACGACCGTCACGGGTCGCTTACCGCTGTTTGACTACTTCGATGCCTATCCTCTCCCCTCAAACAGCTTGAATAGCTGGCCTTAACTGATGCACTAGCGTGCTACGGTTGACCCTGACTCTTATTTGCGGCCGATCTTGTAGGGCACGCAAAAGACTCCATAAGAAAACCAAAGTTGATAATGCTGCGCCGTAAAGTGCCAGGATGATTGAAGCCTTATCGCTCATATGTAGTCAACCCCCTCCCAAACACCCGCGCGCCCGTCTTCATGAACCGCAGCACCTCCTCCGTTTCGGTGGCGATGAGGTCGGCCGCCTTCGCCGACGCCTCCTCCAGGCTCATCGGCGCCGTGGTGATGGCCGCTGCGGCGTCTATCCCGTGGTCGTGCACCAGGTAGAACCGCTCGCCCAGAGAGCCCGCGATGGCGATGACGGGGATGCCGCGCCTCTTCGCCCGCGCCGCCACGCCGATAGGCGCCTTGCTGTACACCGTCTGGAAGTCCAACCGCCCCTCGCCGGTGATGACTAGGTCGGCGCCCGCCAGGTGCTTCTCCAGGCCCACCGTCTCCAGGACGATGTCCACGCCCGGCCGCAGCGTCGTTTTCAGGAAGGCAACGAGCCCGCCGCCGAGGCCGCCCGCCGCGCCGGCGCCGCGCATCTGCTCGATGTCCGCGCCCAGGTCGCGCTTCACCACCTGAGCGAAGTGGTGCAGGGCCGCGTCGAGCTGCCGCACCATCTCCGGCGTCGCCCCCTTCTGCGGGCCGTACACCGCCGATGCGCCCTCCGGCCCCGTCAGCGGGTTGCTCACGTCACAGGCCACCAGGAACTCGGCCTGGTTGGCCCGCGGGTCGAGGCCCGCCATGTCTATGCGCTCCAGCCGCGCCAGCGCCGCGCCGCCATGCGGCAGGTCGTGGCCCTGTGCGTCCAGCAGCCGAACGCCCAGCGCCTGGGCCATGCCCGCGCCGCCGTCGTTCGTCGCGCTCCCGCCGATGCCCACGATGAACCGCCGGAAGCCCGCGTCCATCGCTGCCCTGATGGCCTCGCCCAGGCCGTAGGTCGTGCTCAAGAACGGGTTGCGTCGTGGGTGGGGAACGAGCACCAGCCCGGACGTGCGCGCCATCTCGATGACCGCCGTCCGTCCGTCGCCCATCGCGCCCCAATGGGCCTCGACGTGCTCCCCCAACGGGCCGGTCACCCTGACGCTATGTATCTGGCCGCCCGAAGTTTCGACCAGCGTCTGCAGCGTCCCGTCGCCGCCATCCGCCACCGGCACCAAGACCGTCTCCGCGTCCGGCACCACGCGCTTGACGCCCGCCGCTATCGCCTTGGCGGCTTCAAGCGCGGATATCGAGCCTTTGAACGCTTGCGGCGCGATGACTACCTTCATGGCGGCTTCGATGCTACCATAACCGCCCGCCGCTAATCAGTCGGGCCTTGCACGAATAGCCTCTGCTTTGATCAAAGCAGGAATCGCCTTCATACTCTCCTCCCCCTTGAGGGGGGAGGATCAAGGTGGGGGGCGAGTCTATGCCAAGGTTAGATAGGTGAACAACATGACGGCGAACGACGACGTCAAGCGCACCGTGCTGCAGGAAATTGACCGCCAGGGCGACGCCCTCATCGGCCTGGCGAAGCAGATCCTCGCCAACCCCGAGCCCGGCTTCCGCGAGCGCAAGACCGCCAAGCTCACCGCCGACTGGTTCCGCCGCCTCGGCATCCCCTGCCAGGAGGGCATCGCCGTCACCGGCGTGAAGGCGGTGCTGGAGGGCGGCGCGCCCGGCCACGCGGTCGCCGTGATGGGCGAATTGGACTCGATGATCGTCCTCGGCCATCCCCACGCCGACCCGCAGACCAACGCGGCCCACGCCTGCGGCCACCACATCCAGATCGCGATGCTCCTGGGCGTCGCGGCCGGGCTGAAGGCCGCGGACGTGCTGGGCAAGCTGTCGGGCAGAGTGGCGCTCATGGCCGTGCCCGCCGAAGAGTACATCGAGATCGAGTACCGCGACGAGCTGCGCCGCAAGGGCGCCATCGAGTTCCTCGGAGGCAAGGCCGAGTTCCTGCGGCTTCGCCATCTCGACGGCGTGGACATGGCGATGATGACCCACGCCATCGGCCCCGTGCGCGAGGGCGTCGTCGGCCCTGTGCCAGAGCAAGGCGTGCCGGCCAAGATCGCCATCGGCGGCACCAACACCGGCATGGTCGCCAAGCGCATCAGGTTCGCGGGCCGCGCGGCCCACGCTGGCGCAGCGCCCCACCGGGGCGTCAACGCCCTCAACGCCGCCATGATCGCCATGTCGGCCATCCACGCCCAGCGCGAAACGTTCCGCGACGAGGACACCATCCGCATCCACCCCATCATCACCGAGGGCGGCGTCGCCGTCAGCTCCGTGCCCGCCGACGTGCGGATGGAGACCTTCGTCCGCGGGCGCACGACCGAGGCCTTCATGGCAGCGAATGAGAAGGTGGACCGCTCCCTTCGGGCGGGCGCGCTGGCCGTCGGCGCGTCCGTCACCATCACGACGCTGCCCGGCTACCTGCCCATCCGCAACGACGAGGCGATGACGGAGACGTACCGCCGCAACGCCGTCGCGCTGGTCGGCGAGCAGCACGTCGTCCGGCTCGGTCACCGCACCGGCTCCACCGACATGGGCGACGTGTCCCACATCATGCCGGTCATCCACCCCTACATGGCCTGCGCCAAGGGCGTGCCCCACGGGAATGACTTCCTGGTGGAGGACTACGCCCTCGGCGTGCTGACGGGCGCCAAGGCGATGGCGATGACCGTGGTGGACCTCCTGGCCGACGGAGGGCGTCTGGCGAAGCAGGTCAAGGCAGACTACAAGGCCCCCATGACCAAGGCGAGTTACCTCGCCTTCATGCGCGGCCTGATGAAAGAGGAGACCTACTCGGCGTAGTGGTCAGCCCAGCCTTGAACTCAGGACACGACAAGATGTCGCCAACTAGACTCCAGGGCCGGGCCCAGTCGTTCCACCTCTGCTAGCTGGTCAAAGCCTGTACCGGCTGAGATGATTCGGCGCACGCCCAATCGGTGCATCACTGCCGCATGCAACAGGTCACGGGCAGCCAACTCCTGATGGGTGTCGGCCAGACCGGCGGCGCGTTGCACGTCCACGGCGTACACCAATAGTCTCCTCGTAGGCCCTGTCTATGAGACGGCGTACTATCTCGGACACGGGAGCACCCTGCTCCGCTGCCACTTCCCGGAGCTTGCGCGGCCGCTCCTGGTCAAGACGCACATCTAGTCGCTCACTAGTCATGCGACGCCTCCGTACATCCAGCATTGTACGGTTCATTGATGCTGTACACGATCTGCCGTACTACCAGGCCAATTAGAAGCTATTTGTTGCAACGAGCTTGTTTAACATGAGCGAAGCGGTCAGTTCGCCCCTCCGAACCAGCGCCTCAAGTCCTTGCGGTTCCGCTCCAGCCATGCAACGTTGAGCCGGATGCGCTCCAGCGACTGGCGTATCGTCCGCTCGGCGGCCGGCGTCGGGTGCTCGGCGAAGAACGTCTCTACGTCCTCCAGCTTCTCCCGCGTCGTGAACGCGCCTGTGGTGGACACGAGGCCCATCAGGCCGAAGCCGCCCTCCCCGTAGCGCCGGTCGAACTCCTTCCAGTTCTCCTTGATGAACTCCCAGGCCATGTCGCGCCCCTTCCGGTTGGCCGCCACGCCCGCCACGACGGAGATGGTCTCGTGGGCGCGGACCCGCTTGGAGAGCGACCGGTCGAGCGTCTTCTGGAGCAGGTCTGGCCGCTGGAACTGGGTGAGCGCCGCCAGGAACCGCACCTTCTCCTCTTGGAGCGGGGCGGTCTTGTGCAGCCGCCAAAGCAGGTCGTTAGCAGCCGGGCCGCCGGTCTTGGCCGCCAGCGCGAAGGCAACCCTGCGGATGTCCGGGTGCACGGTCGCCGGGTCCTTGACGTAGCTGCGGAAACGGCGCCTCGCCTCCTTGAGCGTCGCCGCGTCCTCGAAGCCGCCGAACTGGCCCAGGACGGTCGCGCGCAGCAACGCCTCCGCGTGGCCCTCGCCCTCCTTCTTGTCCCACCCCGTTTTCTTGGCGATGGGGCTGTACAGCTTCCGCCCGAACTCCTGGAACCGCGGGTGGTACGGCTCGTTGCCCAGCAGGTTGTCCAGCGACCCCATGCTCGCCGACAGCTCGGCCCACACAGACTCGTCCGTCTCGTTGACGTACGCCTCAGCGATGGTCAGGTACTGCGTCACCGGGATGTAGCCGGCGCGGCACAGTGCGTAGGCGTCGTTCTGCAGGCCCAGCCGGTCGGCGGCGGGCACCTCCAGCGAGCGGATGGCGGGCAGGAGCCGCTCGATGTCCTCAGCCGCGTACTTGACCCGGTAGAAGCCGGTGTGGAGGGGGTTCACCTTCACCCAGCCATCAGCGGATGCCTTCGGGGTCGAAGGGAAGCGCACGGTCGCCTGGGAGCCCTTCATCAGGTAGGTGAGCTTGGCCTGCGGGTCGGACGTTCGGATGCCCAGCGGCACGTGCCAGGCCGTGGTGTCCGCCGCGTCCGGCTGGAGCAGGTTCTCGTACAGGAAGCGCTTCTGGGTCGCGTGCACCTCCACGGCATCCCTGTCGCGGTGGGTCTGCACCTCCAGGACGGGATAGCCCGTCTGCTGCACCCACGTGTCCATCATCTCCGCGACCGGTTGCTTCGAGGCCTCGCCCAGGGCGTTCCACAGGTCGAGGGTGCGGGCGTTTCCATAGCGGTGGCGGTTCATGTAGATATTCATCCCGCGCCGGAACGCCTCCTCGCCTACGAACTGCTCCAGCATGCGGATGATGGACGCGCCCTTGCTGTAGCTGATGGCGTCGAAAAGCTGGCCGATCTCGGCGGGGTCGCGCACTTCCTGCTCGATGGGGTGGGAGCTCTTCAACCCGTCGAGGCTCAGGGCGCGCGCAGTGTCGTTCACGAGGAACTGGTTCCACACGTGCCACCCCGGGAACAGCTTGTCGGTGGCCTTGTCGCCCATCCACGACGCGAAGCTCTCGTTCAGCCATAGGTCGTTCCACCAGGCCATCGTCACCAGGTCGCCGAACCACATGTGCGCCATCTCATGGGCCACGATGGCGGCCACGAGCTGCCGCGTCCCCGCCGAGCTGTTCGCCGGGTCCACCAGCAGCGTCGTCTCGCGGTACGTGATGGCCCCCCAGTTCTCCATCGCGCCCGCCGAGAAGTCGGGGATGGCCAGGTGGTCGAGCTTTTCGAGCGGGTAGGGGACGCCGAAGTAGTCGTTGAAGTAGGCCAGGAGATTGATGGAGGTCTCCAGCGCGAACTGCCCTTGCTGCTCCTTGCCTCTGGTTGCCCAGATGCGTACCAGCGTCCCACTCCCGGCGCGCCGCTCGATGGAGCGGAGGTCGCCCACCGCGAAGGCCAGCAGGTAGGTGGACATCGGCGGCGTCGGAGCGAACCGCACGGCCTTGCGGCCACTGGCGGCGGGCCTCTCGCCGACCTCGGGCATGTTGGAGACCGCCGCCATGTCGTTCGGGACGACCAGCGTCACCTCGAACACCGCCTTGAACGTCGGCTCGTCCCAGCACGGGATGGCCCGCCGCGCATCGGTGGCCTCGAACTGCGTCGAGGCCATGTACCGCTCGCGGCCCGCCGGGTCGGTGTACCGGCTCCGGTAGAAGCCGCGCAGCCTATCGTTGAGGATCCCCGCGAACCCCACCCGCAGCGTCGCCCTGCCGCTGGGCAGCGCCTCGCCGAACTCGAACGTCGCCGTCTCGGCCTTCTCGTCCAGCCGCGGCTTCTTCGACGTCAACGTCTTGCCCGAGGATGTGGTCAGCGTGGCGGGTTGGATGGTCAGCTCGATGCTGTTGAGCACGATCTCCCTGGTGGGCTTCAGGACCTCCACCTCGACCGTCTCCGTCCCGCTGAAGACGAACTTTTCCAGGTCGGGCTCCAGCGTGATGTCATACCGGACGGGCCGGATGTTGCCGGGCAACCTTACATCGTTCTGTTCCATCGTCATCCTCGAACCATCCTATAGCCGCACACACCGCGGCGGAACGCGTAGCCGTTCCTTGGCCACCGCCTCCTCGACGCTCTTCACCGCATCGTCCAGGCGGCCCTGCCGGTTGGTGATCACATGGTCGAACTTGGGCGCTTCGAGCATCTCCGACTCCGCCGTCTGGAGGCGGAGGGCCAGGGTCTCGGGCGACTCCGTATGCCGCGCTGACAGCCGCATCGTTAGTTCACTCATGTCGAATGGCCTGAGGAAGATGCTTACCGCGTCGGGGGCCAGCCGCTTGATGGTGGCCGCGCCCTGGACGTCGGTCTTGATGAGGACGTCTTTGCCCTCCGCCATCGCCTTGGTCACCTGGCCTTTCGGCACGCCATAGTAGTTTCCATAGACCTGCGCCCACTCCAGCATCTCCTGCTTCTGGAGCATGCGCTGGAAGGTGGCGTGGTCGAGGAAGATGTAGTCCACGCCGTCGCGCTCGGCGGGCCGGCGGGGGCGCGTCGTGGCGGTGACGACGAAGTGGTAGGGGCGGCGAAGCTCCCGCATCCGCCTCAGGACCGCGTCCTTGCCGACGCCGGACGGCCCCGAGAGGATGATGAGGAGCGGGCAACGTTTTTCCCCAGCGGGAGTCAAAGGTCGCGGCCTACTTCGTCAGGCTGTCCAG
>VGZR01000010.1 GCA_016872515.1 SAR202 cluster bacterium | reverse complement strand
GGAATAGCGTGGTGAAGCTACGGAAGTAGGTCACGCCGTTGATGGTTATGGGCGTGATTGGCGTGGTGGACACCTCCACCGTGCGCACGTCGGAACCTGCGACGATGATGTCGTCGACGAACCAACCGTCGCCGCTGTTGGCGTACTGGTCGCCGCTATCAAAACTGAAGCGCACTTTCAGACGCTGGCTATTGAAGGCGCTGAGCGGCAATACTATGTCGCGGAATTGACGGTTCCCGTCATCGGCGATCTCGAAGGGCTTCTGTGTGATGAACACGAAAGACGGATGCGCGCCCGGCGGCGGAGCCAAGTCAGAAGTAAATCCGACGATCTGGGCAATCTTGCGGTAGGCCCCTACGATGTCGTTACCCGCGGCGTCCTTGGTGACCGTCGCCACCTCGACGAACTTTTGGTCGGCGCCGGAGTCGGACTCGGTGTTGTACCAGCTCTTAAACGACAGAACCGTATTACCTCTGGCGGTGAATATCGTGGTCGCCTCGAGGGAGCCTGCAGTTCGGCTACCGGTGTCAAAGTCTCCAACATTGGGCCTGCCGTAGCGCCAAGCACAGCTGGGCGAAAAGAAGGTGTTTCCGCAACTGATGTGCCAAGAAGCGGCGCCGCCAGCAGAAGACGTCCTGTCCCACAGGTTGTTCGAGCCTGATTCGGTCACGCTATCCTCAACAATGTTGGTAAAGGGCAGCAACACGCCGACCGAGGTCGTCAGGATGGACGGGTCGCTGAGCAAACCGCTGACGGTGCTGGTGGTGCTCGTCTGCACGAAGTTGGGCAGCGGGCTGGTCAGCTTCAAATGCACCGTCTGGTTCCTGACGATCTCGAACGGCCGGTTAGCCGTGGTACGGGTCAGGGTGCTGATGTTATTGGGGCTCAGCCGGACCTGGAGGGTGCTGCTGTAGTCGCCCACGACCGTGAGCTCGACAGTGTTCTCGGGCAGGGCTGACCCGTAGATCTTGTTGGTAACGTCGTCGGCGAAGAACAGCGTGCGACCGACGTAGGCCAAGCCCTTGATATTCAGCGCCGATGTGGTGGTCGCGTGCAATCTGGAGTGCTCGAACACCGCGCCGGTATCCTTATCCATGCGGACGAACGTGTTGTTAGTAGGGCCGCCGCCGCCGCCGCCGCCACCGCCAAACGAAGCGCCAACGCCGATGAGTCGCCGGTTGGCGGAGAACGACGCGCCCGTCGTAATCGTGAATGCCTCGAAGCCTAGTGCTTCCGGGAATGCGCCGGACTGCTCGTTGATGCCAACGGCGGGCGAGGACGGCGAGTTGGGGTTGAACCGGAAAAGGTCGGCGTCAAGGTTGCTTGGGTCGTTTTGTCCTAACCTTAGGCCGAGGTACAGCGAGGTGCCGTCGCTGGCCATCGCGGCCACAATAGCGCGCAAGAAGGGGAAGCCATCCGGTGCAGCGACGACGGGGATAGGCATCTCGACGATCTTCGCTCCGGTCGTGGGGTCAAGCTTGACCAGCGAGGGCAGGGCCCGGTATTCGAAGAAATGGCCGGACTGGCCGCCGGGGATTTCGAAGAACCTCGCGTCGTTAACCAGGACATAGAGGAAGTTCTGGTGGAATGCCAGCGCCTCAGCGTCGGCACCGGGGGCATTGAAGCTGGAGATGAGGGCGCCGGTGCTAGAGTTGACCTTGAGGATCTTGTCCCTCGGCGTGGCGTCCACCAGGATGAACAGGTTGGTGCCGTCGGTGGCCATGTCAAGCGGGTCGGTGGTGACGACGGCTATCGGCGCTGGGATGCGGGCCGAGTGCACGGTGTCGCCACCGGCCTCCGCCACGTAGAAGACATCGCCCTTGAACGTCGCACCACGGATGTCGCCGAAGAAGCCACCAGTGGTGATGTCGAACTGGCCCAGTTTCTGGCCGTCCTCGTCGAACTGGTACACGATCTTGCTCTTCGCAGGGAACCACTGCTTGGTGCTCGACTGATAGGCGACCGCCTGGAACCCGCTATCGAAGAAATAAGGGTTTGACTCGTCGAAGCCGAACAATCTGCCCGTTTCGGAGCCATCGCGCGGGTCGATGAGAAGCGCTTCAAAGGGCCTCATTTCCATCATAGCGATGAGATCGGTGCCGTTGTTCGCCAGACCTGAGATCGTGTCGGGGGTGGCAACAGCGAACTGGCCAGTCTGAACGCCGGTGGTCGGATTGAACTTGTAGATGCGGTTAGGGGCACAGCACATTGACGATTCTTCGTCGGTAGCCGCGACGTACAGTGTGCCATTCAGGAAAGTCAAGTCACGGCTGTCGCTGCTCGGGGCCTGGAAGGAGCGCTTAACGAGGACGCCAGGCGTGGTCGTTCCAGTCGACGTACCGGCGACAACGACGATGCGGTCCTTCGCCCTGCCCGAGCCGTCCACGAGGATGTAGAACTCGTCGGCACCAGAGTTGTAGGCGAGGCCCTGCGGGTTGTTGGTGGCGTCGGAGGGCACGGAGGACTTGGAGACCAAGCCGCTGCCGGTGTGGGCGACATAGAGCTTGTCACCGATGAAGACCATGCCCTGGATACCGCTGATGGCTAGGCCGCCGAATTCGGCGATGATTTTTACGTTATTATTCCCTTCTGCGGTGGTCTGGTGGATCTCGCTGCCGCGGGCCAAGAAGGGCTGGAGGCCGGCGGAGCGGAAGGCGATTGCACTGTAGCCTCCACCACCGAAGCCCGTCGTCGTGCAGCAGATGTTCTTCTCGGACATCTTGGCGCCTCTGGTGTCAACGACGAAATAACGGTTCTCGCCGGCCAGGGAGATGAGCAGGTTGGTGCCGTCGTTGGTGATGTCTCCCATGTCGTTGTAGATGAAGCCGCCCGGGAAGCCGCTGAGAATCATGGTCTGACTGAGGCTGCCGTTGGTGGCGTTAATCTTGTAGAGCTTCTTGGAGTTGTCGGAGGCCACGTTGGCGACGACCCACAAGTACCCGTCCAGGTACGTGACGCCTTCAGCGTTCGCGTTAGGCAAGTCCACAGCGCCGTCGTCGCTGAAGCTGGTGAGCAGAGCGCCTGTGCTGACGTTGAGCTTGAGGAGGCGGTCGTTCGGCTCACCATCAACCACCACCCAGATAGCCTCGTCTATGAGGACGCCATTGAGAATGCTTCCAGCCGGCGAGTAGGCGATGCCACGGGGCGTGTTGGTGACCACGGCGCGAACGGCGCCGATGGCCACGCGGCCCTGTGAGCCGGTGTAGTAGCCAACGTAGGCGACGTCCTCATCGAAGCTCATGCCGTCCACGGTGCTGATGCTGGCGCCGTCGACTGACAGGGTCTGTTCCCGTTCAATCACGGTCATGTCGCTGCTGATGGTGCGCAGCTGGTCACTCTTGACGGCGTAAAGCTGTTTGCGGCCGGAGTGGTACCCCATTGCGGTGGCGCCAAAGTTGAAGCTTGTAAAACTCTGTGGGAAGGTATCGGAAACTTTGGCACCGGTGGTGTCCACCACAGCGAGGCGGCTATTGCTCTTAGCGTAGATGATGAGGTTGGTCCCGTCATTGGTGATGTCGCCTATGTCGTCGTAGAAGAAACCACCCGGGTGGCCGTTCAAGACAAACGTGGACACAGTGGCACCCGTGGTCGCATTGACCTTGTACAGCTTCTTGTCGTTTCCATCGTTGGCGACGATCCAGAGGAAGCTCGTACTGGGCGAACCTGTGTTGAGGTAGGTAATGCCCTCTGTGTTGGAGGACGGCGCGTCCACGGCTCCGTCATCGCTAAAGGTGGTGATGAGCGCGCCAGTGTCGGGGTCAAGTTTCAGGAGCTTGTCCTTGGGCGTGCCGTCCACCAGCACCCACACGGCGCGGCCCGGGCCGGAGCTGGAATCGCTGAAAGCGACGCCGCGCGGCCGGGTGGTAACAGTGGTGCCCAAGAACGACCGGCTTACTTTGCCGGTAGCGTGCGCGACGTACGCGAGGTCATCTTTGAAGGCGATGCCCTTGACGCCACTGATGGAGCTGGTGGCGGTCCACGTAGTCTCACTCATAAAGTTCAGGGAGTTGTCGTATGTCCCGACCTTGTCGTCCTTGGCGCCCAAGAACTGCGCCCGGCCGCTGTGGTAGCCGAGGGCGGCGAGGCCCTGGTAGCTTGGGCAGCAGGGTTGTTTCTCCTCGATGCCGGCGCGTACGCCGGCGGTGGTTATCACGAAGAGCCGGCTATAGTTCTGGATGTGGACGATGAGGTTCGTGCCATCGGTAGTGATGGCCGCCAGGTCATCGTAGATTGACGCTGTGGTGCTCAGGTCGTAGGTGTTGGTGACAGTCGCAGTCGTCGGGTTGAACTTAAAGAGTTTGCGGCCGTTTGCTTCGTTAGCGATGAGGTAGAGGAAGTTGCCCAAGAAGGCTATGCCCTGGATCTGGCCGCTGGGGGCGTCGGCGATGCCGTCGCTGCTGAAGGTCGTCACGAGGGTGCCTGCACTGGCGTCGAGCCTGAGGATCTTGTCCTTGGGCTCGGCGTCCACGACGACCCACAGGGCCTCGCCGACGGAGGACGAGGAGGGCGAGTAGGCTAGGCCGCGCGGCGTGTTGGTCACGGTGGGCGCGAAGAAGCCCTTGTGGACTTTGCCCGTTTGGGAGCCAAGGAACAGGACGTCCACTCCGGAAACAGTCCGGAACACCATGCCCTTGATGTTATTGATAGATGTGTTGGGGCCTGTCAGGACGGCGGAGAACTCGGCGAGCTTATGCCCCTCCTTGTTCCATTGGGTGATGGTGTTGTTGTTGCTCGTATAGAGCAGGTCATCGTCGAAGGCTAAGGCGTCCATGGAGCTGACGAAGAAATTGGTGAAGGTCGAACTTAGCTCGCTGCCAGACTGGGAAATGTTAAAGAAGCGGCCTCCGCCTAGCAAGGCGACCCACAAGCTGCCGCTGGAGCCGGTACCCTCGGCGGCGAGGCCGCCGATCTGCATACCTAAGTCGCCGGTGAGGCGTTTGGTGTCCAGATCGTCCCATCCAGCCGTGCTTGTGATCTGTGAACTGGTACTGAGCTTGAAGATCCGGTGCGAGCTGTCGCACCGCGCGTCATCAATCGTGTCGAAGCAGCGGAACTTGTTTTCCGAAATCCAGAGGAAGCTGTTGAGGAAGACGATGTCGCTCAGATCCCCGCTGGGTCCGGGCATTATGGCCACAATCTCTCCGGCCGAGTTCAGCTTCAGAACCTCGTCAAAATCTCCCTGGCCTGTATTGTTCGATATAACCCAGAAGCTCGAGCCATCGCTGGCCAAGCCGTGGATGTTGGGCGTTGTGGTAACGGAGAAGTCGAGGGCGAACTCGGGGAGGTTGGGCACGCCCGAGGGAGCGGTGGCGCCGGTGGCCGTGGGGATGGTGAAGAACTGGGTCAATTCAGGGAAGCTGCTGACGCCGGAAGGCGCCTGGGCGACGGTGAGCTGCGGGATGTTGAAGCCTGCGGGGTTGCCAAAAGCGGTCGAGGTTGTGTAGCGCAGGTCAGGCAGGTCGGGGGTGGAGGAAACAGCGTTGGAGCTGACAGAAAGCCTGGGAATAGTGAAGTGGATGTCAAGAGCCGGCAAGGTGGTGCCGCTGGGCTTACCGACGGTGGGGATGGTGAACTTCTGGTCGGTGGCGGGCAGCTGGGTTTCACTGACGACGGGTGGAGGTGGCAGGGTTGGGATAGAGAAGAGGACCTCAGTGTCGGGGATGAGGGTGAAGGTGGGCCGCGGGTCGAGGAAGACAGGCGGCGTCCAGTCTATGGAGTAGGTAATCATGGCGCCAGCGCCGACGCCCTTGAAGCGGCCGGCGCCGGGCAGGGTGCCGGGGTCAGGCAGCGAGCCGCAGCCGGAATCTGGCTGCTCGCCGCAAGAAAGATTCGTGATGCCCCTATGACTGACCTTGACAGTAAGGGTGCCCTTGATGCTGTTTCCCGTGACGGGCCAAGTACCCTGGGCGGTGGGGAGCACGGCGCTGAAGCCTTGGGGGCCAGAGACGACGAGAAGGACCTGGCGAAGGGTCGCGAGCTCCTGGTCGGCGAAGGCAAGGGTGCTTGTCCAGTGGATGGTCTGGCCGAGGAAGAACTCGTTGCTGCCGGTGGCAGGGTTGTTCGGTAAGGTGAGGTTGATATCGTCAGCGTTGACGACAGCCTGAACCGCGCCCCGGCCGATAAAGACAGAGGTGACCACCAAAGCGGCTAAGAGGACTCCAGAATAAATCAGCGACCTTTTAGTATTCAGTTTCATGTCTAAACTTCTAGCTCCCCCAGACTTAAAAACTCACCGGTCAAACCACAATCCGTTCGAGACGGTGCCCGTCAAAGCTGCCGGCCCAAACACGACATTGCAAAAGACTCCCTCACCAGCACCTGAATTATCCACCGTTTCTTGGGTTTGTCAAGACCCTGTACTCGTTCAGTACATGTGAGACAGAGAGGAGGAGGCCAGGTCTGGGTGGTAGGTACGAAGATACTCCAAAGGGGTCATGCCGCCAAGGGCCTGATGCGGGCGGAAGCTGTTGTAGAGGTGCTCCCAAGCACGGAGCGCGGCGTTGAACGGTTGGAGATGGCGGTCTCCGTCGTAGAGGTTGTAGAACGCCTCGGTGTGGGTGCGATGGGAGCGTTCCACACAGCCGTTGAGCTTGGGTGAGTGTGGGGGGGCAGGACGAACAGGCGCAGTCCGGGGTCGTGGCAGGCCTGCTCGAAGGCGCCGCAGATCTCGCTGCCGCCGTCCACCTGCAGGGCCCGGATGGAGGACGGCATGCGCGCCTGCAGGCTGTCGAGGAAGCGTGCGGCGGTGGCAGCGGTGGCCCGCCCTGCCAGCTCCAGGACATCCCACTTACAGACAGGGTCGCGAGCGGCGAAGTGCTTGAGGATCACTCCAGGCAACGGGCGCGCATTCAGGGTGTCGAGTTGGACCAGGTCGCCGGGGCGCCGCACCGCGTAGTCCTTGGGCTTGCGCTGGGCATAGCGCCGAGGCCGCAGCCGTTTCCGGGCAGCGATGCGCAGGGCCAATGGTTCGGGCAGGAGCCCCCGTGCTCGCAAGGAGCGCAGGATGCGTCCCACCATGGAGGCACCGACCTTCCAGCCGCTCCGGCGCAAGAGCACCGCCAGTTGGTCTTTGCCCCAGCCGGGGAACCGCTCCCGTAGCTCCTGGACTGCCCGTAAGCAGGGCTGCGCTCCAGGTGGGCAGGCGGCGGCGTTGGGGAGCGCGGCTCTGGTCTTCCAGGCCACCTGGCCCCCGAAGCTCCAGGTCTCGCCACCAGCGGTACAGGCTGGCACGGCTCACACCCACCACCTCCGCTGCTTCCTGGCTGCCGGCTCCACGGGCCCGCAGGGCCATCCAGGCCGACACCAGGCGCAAACGGATTGCCGCGCGTTCCGAAAGCGCCAACGGCCGGTGCCGCGCCAGTTGCCGGAAGGATCGGGGTGATCCTACGATGCGCATGCGAGAGGTCCTCCTTTATGGATGATCGTGATCTCACCCAGAAGGATGGCCTCTGGTTCCTTACCCTCGCAACTGTCTCACATCTATCTGAACCAGTTCATACCCCTAGGTCCTTGCCGGACATGGGATAGCAACCTTCCAGCCGTTCACGAACACGCCAAACACACATTCCCTAACAACCCGAGACCCCTTGAACAATCGGGCGTTCCTTAGGTGCGACGGCCAAAGCTATAAGGGATAACCCTTAGAGTTAAAATGCCGAAAACACGGACCCAACGTTGACACTCCCAAATACTCGCCCATAGAATCGCTGCGGCCATGGCTTCGACCATGCGTGCGCGAGCAGCCTGACCGGCTCCTGGGAATCACGCAAGATTGACTAAGGATGTTCAGAGAGGGGTATCACAAGCCTTGAAAAAGAGACTGGCGTACATGGGGCCTGCCGGCACGTTCTCCGAAGAGGCGGCCATCGCGTACGATCCGCAAGCGCAGTACGCCGCCTGCCCTTCGATACCGGCCGTGGCCGCCGCTGTGGAACAAGGAAAGGTAGACGAGGGCGTTGTGCCTATCGAGAACAGCCTCGAAGGCTCGGTGACGTTCACGCTCGACCTGCTCATCCACGACTCCAATCTATTCATCCGGCACGAACTGGTGCTGCCCATCCACAACAACCTGCTCGCCCGGCCAGGGACGAGGCTAGGAGACATACGGGTCATCCACTCCCACCCGCAGCCGCTGGCGCAGTGCAGGGGCTTCCTGACGGAGCGGTTCCCGAACGCGGAGTTGGTGGCCTCGCTCAGCACCGCAGCGGCGGTGGAGCAGCTCAAGAAGAGCGACGCGCGCGCCGCCGCCATCGGCACGCTACGGGCAGCAGAGCTTTACGGGGCGGCCGTGCTTGCGCGGAACATCGAGGACAACCCGAACAACGTGACCAGGTTCGTCGTTCTTGCCACCTCGGACCGTCCGCCGACCGGCGCGGACAAGACTTCCATCTGCTTCTCGTTCGATGCGGACAGGCCGGGGCTGCTGTACGGCGTGATGAAGTGCTTCGCCGAGCTTGGCCTCAACCTGGCGAAGGTGGAGTCGCGGCCTACGAAGCAAAGCCTTGGCCGCTACATCTTCCTAATAGACGTGGAGGGGCACAGAGAGGACCCGAAGGTGAAGACGGCGCTCGACCAGATGAAGCGCCAGGTCTCGATGTTGAAGGTGTTCGGGTCGTACCCGAAGGCGAAGCCGTCGGCCCAGTAGTCCCTGCCCTCACCCCGATGGCTCCGCAGCGGAGCCATAGGCCCTCCCCCATGTCTAGGGGAGGGGGACGCGACGCCCCCTGTCCCGCACCTATGGGCGGATGAGCATCCGGGTGGCGCCGGTGTCGTCCTTGCGCTGGGTGAGGATGCTGTGGCGGCCCTTCTCGGCCCAGACGATGACGTCGTAGGTGTTGAGCACGTCCGGGATGATGACCTCGACGAAGGAGTGGCTGTCGCGGTCCACCTGGGCGGTGAGGGCGGCGAGGATGCCTGCACAGGTCTTACCGGTCCCATCTATGACGATCCAGCCGCCGTTGGAGCCGTTCGTAGTGTGGCCAGGTACTGCGACGGGGGAGCCGAAGACGTTCACCTCGCCGCTCTTGCGCAGGTCAACCTGGCGCTTGAACTCGGCGACGGCCTCCCAGTACACGCCGCTGGAGCGGTCGCCCTTCTGGCAGACGGCGCCGCGCACGCCGACGATGTCGGGGTTGATGCGGGCGAGTTCGTCGAGGTTGTCCACGCGTAGATGGCCGGACAGGGCGGTGCTCAGGCCCGCCTGCTTCCCCTCGAAGACCATGTCCCGAAGCTCAGGCTCGGACATGAAGTCGAACAGGTTGCGGCCGTCTTTGGTGAGGGTGTCGATGAGGAAGCCGTCGCACTGGCCCTCTTTGGCGAGCTTGACCATCAGGTGGGGGTCGAGGCCGTCGTAAAGGGGGTTGTCGGCGAAGAGGGAGCCGATGAGCTTGGTCTCGGTGCCATTCAGGGCCTCACGGGAGGCTTTGAGGATCTCGGCGGCGAGGGGGTACTCAGTCTTCATGAACCCGACCTTGACCGAGGTGGCTTTGAGGCTGCCTGCGGTATAGACCGCCATCGCCACCGTGCCGACCTGGTTGGGGACGACGCCGAGGGTAACGCTGGCATGCCGCTCCATGGGCACAGCCTCGCGCACCTGCTTGACCACCATGGGATGCGCCGAGCCGACCAGGGCTTCCTGGAGGTTCTTCACGTCCACGATGTCGGCGCCGCCCTTGACGGCCTGGAACGCCTCTGCCAAGTTCTGCACGCTTACCATCAACAGCATGTTGTTGTCACTCCCTGGCTTTCCATAAGAACTCTATGTCGTGGTTGGGAGCACGCATTCACCCCCACCTTGGTTCTCCCCCCTCTAGGGGGAGGAGGAATGTGAAAGGCAGTCCTTTTCTAGATAAAGCGAGGCTTTCGTCCAAAGCCCCCCACTCCCTTAGATGTGTCAGATATGCGCGCCTAGAGGCGGGCCGCCACTAAATCGCGATTCAACTCTTCCTTGTCTTCCGGCGAAAGGTCAGCCAGCGGTGGGCGGACGTGCCCACCGGCCATGCCCATCAGTTCGCCCCAGTACTTGCACAGCGAGGCGGGCAGCGCGCCGCCGAACTTCTGTACGGTGCGCCCCCACCACTTGTCCGAGAGGGTCTTGACCGCCCGGATGTGCTTCTCGTAGTAGTCCTTGTCCAGGTCGCCGGTGGTGGCCTTCTCGATGAAGGTGACGTAGTGGTTGCGGCCGGGGCGGTCAAACCGCCAGTCGGAGGTGTTGGCGAACATGACCTGCTGCTCAAACCCCAACTCTTTGCCCTTGAACAGGATCCACTCGTCAGGGGTGCTGATGATGGCGTCCTTGCCGACGAGAAGGTGGGTGCCTATGGAGATTTGCTGGTTGAAGCTGGCCTCCTTGACGCCGACGATGTTGGGAATCTGGCACAGCTTCTGGAGCCCCTGGGGGCTCAGGACGATGCCGAACTGGGGCGAGTTGTAGAACATGATGGCCAGGTCGGTCTGTTCGGCCACGCGGCGGGTGAAGTCTATGACCTGCTGTTCGGTTTTGGTGACCATATAGGGGGCGGCCAGTATGAGCAGGTCGAAGCCAGACACCTTGGCATGGTTGGCGAGGATGTCCACTTCTTTGAGGGAGGTGTGGGTGACGTGGGCGGCGATGGGCCACTCGCCGTTGGCCTCATCGGCGACGACATCGAAGACGCGCAGGCGCTCCTCGCGGGTGAGGCTCCAGAACTCGCCCATGCCCCAGGTGCAGCCGCCGCCGCGAGTGCCGAGGCTGCGGATGTGGCGGATGTTGCGACGGAGGCCCGGTTCATCCACGTCGTCGCCGGGCGTAAAGGGCGTCATGAGGGTGGTCCACTGGCCCCGCAGGGTCTCGCGGGCCCACTCCTTGGCCTCGCTCTTCCGGTAGTCAGCCATACCGCTCCGTCGGCCCTATTGTGAAGAAATGAACGAAAGAAGACAGCCTAATCTTATCGGCGCTGGAAGGGCGAGTCAATGATTAGCTGAAGCCAGCGGCTATGGCCTCAGTGTACCGCTCCAGGAGCCGCGCTATACCCACGTGTTCCTGTCGACTCAGGTCGGGATCGGCCTCCAGCAGCTGGACAGCCTCCCGCAGGGCCATGGCCACCATGTCCCGGTCCGTTAACTGGGCGACCTTGAACTCGGAGATTCCGCTCTGCCGCGTCCCGATGTAGTCCCCTATCCCCCGCAACCGCAGGTCCTCCTCGGCCAGGCGGAAGCCGTCGTGGAGGCGCTCGACCAGCTTCAGCCGCTCTAGCGCGTCCTGGCCGGGCGCGTCGGCCAGGAGGAGGCAGTAGCTCTGGTGCCCGCCCCGCCCTACCCTGCCCCGCAATTGGTGCAATTGGGCCAGGCCGAACCGGTCGGCCCCCTCGATGGCCATCACGGTGGCGTTGGGGATGTCAATGCCGACCTCGATGACCGGCGTGGAAACGAGGATGTCGAGCTCGCGCTTCTGGAAAGCGTCCATGACGCGCTCCTTCTCGCGAAGGGGCAGCCGCCCGTGGAGAAGGCCCAGCCGCAGGTCGGGGAACACCTGGGTCGAAAGCCGCTCGTACTCCGCCGCGGCCGCGCGGGTCTGGATGGCTTCCGACTCCTCGATGAGCGGGCAGACGACGAAGGCCTGGCGGCCCGCCTTCACCTCGCGCCGGATGAACTCGTAGGCCGTTTCGCGGCTGTCGGGTGGTACCAGGCGGGTGCGCACCTCCTTGCGGCCGGGCGGCATCTCGTCGAGGACCGAGATGTCCAGGTCGCCGTGCAGCGTCAGGTACAACGAGCGGGGGATGGGCGTGGCGGACATGGCCAGGAGATGGGGCCGCGGCCCCTTCTCACTCAGCGAGGCCCGCTGCATGACACCGAAGCGGTGCTGCTCGTCCACGACGGCGACGGCCAGCCTGGGAAGCTCCACCCCCGACTGGAGGAGCGCGTGGGTGCCGATGACCAGGTCCACCTGGCCGGAGGAGACGAGCCGCTGGACGTCGTCCTTCACCCGCTTAGTGAGGCTGCCGACCAGCAGCGCGACCGTGATGGGCTTCGGAGACCACGGGGCCTTGATTGAGGCGATGGCCCCTGGATGCTCGAAGGCCGTCCCCCCCGAGAGGAGGCGCCGCATGGACAGATAGTGCTGTTCGGCGAGGATCTCGGTGGGGGCCATGATGGCACCCTGGTAGCCGCCGGCGATGGCGGCGACCAGGGCTGTGAGTGCGACGACCGTCTTGCCGCTGCCCACGTCGCCCTGCAACATGCGGGCCATCGGCGTGTCCTTGGTCAGGTCGGCCAGGACCTCCTGAATGGTGTCCTTCTGTGCGCCGGTGAGAGCGAAGGGCAGTGAGGCCAGGAAGCCGTCGGTCGCCTGCGCGATGCGGAGGGGGATGCCCACCCGCTGGGACTGCCAGGCGCGGCGGCGCTGGAGCACGGCGAGCTGGACGACCAGGAGCTCGTCGAAGGCGAGTCGGCGGCGCGCGGCGTTCCAGTCGGCCGTGGAGTCCGGGTAGTGCATTTGGGCGACGGCGTCGTGCAGCCCCATCAGCCCTTCGCGGTGGCGGATGTCCGAGGGCAGGAACTCTTCGAGCTGGGGCAGGCCAGCGTCCACGGCCTGCTTCACGTAGCGCCGCAGAGACTTCTGGTACAGCCCGTCGGTGCTGGGGTACACGGGCACCAGGCGGGCCGCGCTCAGCAGCTCTTCCTGGCCGCGCAGGACCTCGTACTCCGGCGACTCGAAGACGAACTGCCCCCGAAAGACGCTGACCTTGCCGCTCAGCAACATCTTGGTGCCTGGACGGAGCTTGTCGGCCAAGAACCCCTGATTGAACCACACCGCCCGCACATTGCCCGTCTCGTCGCCCAGCACCGCCTGGGTCGAGGCGCGTCTGGGGTTGGGGCCAAGCTGCGTCCTCGTCGCCTCCCACACGCTTACCGCGACGGTCTGCTCCTTGCCGTACTCCAACTCCGAGACCTTGCTGATGTTGGCGAAGTCGTTGTGTCTGAACGGGAAGAGATAGACGAGGTCCCGGACTGTCTCCACGCCCAGCTTCTTGAGCCTGGCGATGTCGCCGCGCCTCATCCACTTCAACACGAGAGCGCCGTCGGAAAGATAGATCGCTTTGGGAGGGGGTGGCTTAGGACGCTCGATAGCACGCCGCATCCCCGGGGCAGGGGCCGGTTTGAAGCCCGCTCCTGCGGTACGTTGGGCCTGGTCTTGCGTGGGAGGCACGGCGACCGGCTGTGCGGCGATTCGAGAGAGCACCCTGGCAGCCCACTGGCGCCGTTCGTCCGGCGCCAGCGAAGAGTAGGTGCTGAGGCTGCCAAGGGCGGGACGCAACTCCGCAGCCCAGCGCTGGAGGAAGGCGTCGAGGCCGCCGCCCACAGCCTTGTCCTGGTAGCCTTTCTGCTTCTCAAGCTCCAGAATCTTGGCGAGGGCCTCGACCTTCGAACCAGGCGGGGCATTGCTGGAGGCGGATGCCACGGGCCCTGTCCGTCGCTCAGGCTGGCCGGGCCGCGCGGAGCACGGCGATGCCCAGGGCGCCCGGGCCGACGTAGGTGCCGAGGCCCGGCCCGTAGCGCGCGACGAACGGGGGCCACTGGCTGGAGATAGACGATCTGAGTTCGTCCAGGAGCTTCTGCGCCTCGTCGGGCGTGGTGCTGTGCATGAGGCAGTAGCCCTCAGCGGGCGACCACTCCGCCGCGTACTGCCTCAGGCGGGCGAGGCCCTTGGCGCGTGTCCGGGGCCGGTCGAAGGCGTGCACCTCGCCGTCGCGCAGCCCAATCATCGGCTTGAAGCTCAGCAACGAGCCGAGCAACGCCTGAGCCTTGCCGATGCGCCCGCCCTTCTCAAGGTATTCAAGCGTATCGAGCATGGTCACGCACTGGCTGCGCTCCATCGCGCCCTTCGCCACCTGTACGACCTCGGCATGGGTATCGCCCCTCATGGCGGACTTCGCGGCCGCCATGACGATGAGCCCGAGCGCTATCGAGGCCTGGAGCGAGTCCATCACCTCGATGGGGCACTTCACGGAAGCCTGCTTGGCTCCCTGCACCGCCGAGTTGAAGGTGCCGCTGACCTTCGACGAGACGTGGATGGACACGATGCTGTCACCGTTGTTCGCCAGCCGCTCATACACCTCGACGAACTCCCCAACCGCCGGGACCGCGGTGGAGGGCGTCTGGCCCGACAGGAGTCTGCGGTAGAACTCGTCGGCGGAGAGGCTGACGCGGTCTTTGAACTCTTCCGTGCCGAAGCGCACGAACAACGGAACGACCTCGATGCCCAGCGACTTGGCTACGTCCTGCGGCAGGTCTGCCAGGCTGTCCGTCACAATCTTGACTGGCATCGGCCCTCCTGACCCGGCCTATTCGATAGAGGCGATGTAAGAGTAGTGCGCCTGCCCACCGTTGACCAACTCGAATTCAGCACGGGGAAAGGCTTCCTTTAGGATTTCCATATCCGACAGGGCGCAGGACCCATCGAGCCCTTTGCCCCAGTAGAGTGTAACAAGCTGGCCTTCATCGAGGCCCGCCTTCTCCAGCGTGGCGCGCAGCACTGGACCCGCTTCCTCTCCCGCCGCGACCACACTCTCCTCCACGAGCCCGATCTTCTGGCCCTTCTTCACTTCCACGCCGTCGAGCGTCACGCTCCTGGTCGCCTCGGTGACCCGGACGGTCTTGACCGTGCCAAGCGCCGCCCCCATATCCGAGAGGCAGGCGTCGAACTCCTTCTCTGCCCCGTAGCTGAGGGCCGCCGCGATGCCCTGGGGAATGGTCGTGGAGGCCACCGCCTTGGCGGACTTCGTCGCCATGCCGGCGGCCTGGACGACGGTCGGCACGATGTTCTTGTTGTTGGGAAGGAGTATCACGTTCTGCGACGGACACGACTGGATGGCATCGAGAAGCTGCTCGACACTCGGGTTCATGGTGTCGCCGCCGTCCACGACCACGTCCGCGCCCAGGCTTTCGAACAGCCGGCGCAGCCCATCGCCGGAGGCAACGGCCACCAGCGCGACGGCCTTGGTTTCCCCCTGCTTGCCACGGTGCATGGCGGAAAAGCCCTGGCGCTGAGCATCCATGTCGTCCACTTTGACTTGACTGAGGTGCCCGAGGGATGCACCGAACGTCAGGATGGCGCCGGGATCATCGGTATGCGCGTGCACCTTCACCGCCGCACCGTCGCCCACCACGACCACGGACCTCGCCATACCCATCAGCCTGCCCCGGATGCCCTCGACGTCCAAGCCACGGCCGGAGATGAGCAGCTGGGTGCAGTAGCCGTATAGCTCGTGCTCAACCGCCGCCAGGAACTCGCGGGAGAGGGCCACGGCCCCGTTCACGCCCGCCACGGGCAGCGCCGCCGGGACGGTGGACTCACCCGCGAGGGCGCGCCGGACGCCCTCCAGGACGATGTACAGCCCCCACCCTCCCGCGTCCACCACTCCCGCCTGCCGCAGTACCGGCAACATGGATGGGGTAGCCTCGACCGTCTCCTTGGCGACAGCGCACGCGCGGGTCAGCAGTTCGAGGACGGTTGCGCACGAGGCCGCATCCTCATGCGCGACCTCGGCTACGCGGCGGATGACGGTCAGCATAGTGCCCTCGACCGGCTTCCCGACCGCTTGATACGAGTAGTCCCTGGCGCTTTGGAGGGCTCCCGCGAGGTCTATCGCATCGAACTCGGCCTTGCCGTCGAGTCCCTCGGCGATGCCCTTGAAGAACTGGGACAGGATGACGCCGCTGTTGCCGCGGGCCTGGCGGAGCGCGGAGTCCGCCATGGCCCTGGCGACGTCGGAGGCCGAGTCGCCGCGGGCTGTACACGCGGCCTTAGACACCTCGCGCAGGGTCAGGAACATGTTGGTGCCGGTGTCGCCATCGGGCACGGGGAAGACGTTCAGCGCGTTGACCTGTTCGACGTTGGCCTCGAGCAGCTTGGCCGCGCCAGCGAACATGGCGCGCAGGCTGGCCCCGGTCAGCGCCGCCCTGGCAAGAGACGCCTTTGCCTTACGAGCCATGATGGTTGCCGGTGGGAACGAGGTGTGTTATCTTTGTTCCATCTATCACGATTGGACAAGGGACGCCACAGGACGGCCCAATTCTAACCGAACGCTATATCTTGGTCAAAACCTACATGGCAAAGTGCTTCATCTGTCAAAAGGCCGGCCAGTCCGGCTATAACGTCAGCCACTCCAAGGTGCGTACCCGCAAGAAATGGCTGGCGAATATCCAGCGCGCGACCATCTACCCCGGCGGCGTGGCCAAGGAGGTCAGCATCTGCAGCCGCTGCCTCCGGACGCAGTCCAAGTCCTCGGCGAAAGTTTAGCGTTCCCCCGCTGTCATCCGCCCTCCGCCAACAGGAGTGCCAACTCCAGCGTGCATATCGTTCTCGTCGGTCTGAGCCACCGTACCACGCCGCTAGAGACGAGGGAGCGGGTGGCCTTCTCCCGCAAACAGCTCCTCGAAGCCCTGCCTGTCCTCAGAGAGCGGGCGGGCGACTCCATCATCGTCTCCACTTGCAACCGCACCGAGGTCTATTCCGCCTCGCACAGCCCGGGCAAGACCGCCTCGCAGGTCCTCGACTTCCTCTCTGAGTTCCACGGCTTGTCTCGCGAGAGCATCGCCCCGCACATGTTCGAACTGCGCGATGCCGAGGCTGCCCGCCACCTGTTCCGTGTAGCCAGCGGGTTGGACTCGATGGTTCTGGGGGAGCACGAGATCCTCGGCCAGGTGAGGAACGCGCTGACAGCCGTCTCCGATGTCCAACGCGTCCAGGTGCCGCTGTCGAGGTTGTTCCACGGCGCAATCCGCACGGGACGGCGGGTCCGGGAGGAGACCGACCTGGGGCGCAAAGCCCTGTCCATGAGCTACGCGGGCGTACGGCTCGTCCAGCAGGAGCTGGGCGAGCCTTCGACGAGCTCAGGGCAGAGCCTGGGCCGCCTGACAGTGCTGCTGGTCGGCGCAGGCGAGGCAGGCAAGTTGATGGCGAGGGCGCTGCGGACCTCCGGCGTCGGCGAGTTAATGGTGACCAACCGCACCGCCGGACGTGCCGAAGAACTGGCGCGCGAGTTCGCCGCCCGGCCTGTCCCCTTCGAGGAGTTGCGTGAACGCATCGCCCAGGCCGACGTACTCGTCACAGCCACCGAGGCGCCGGAGCGCCTGCTGACCGCCGAGGACATCGCGAGCACGAACTCGGCCCGCGTCACCCGCCCGTTGTTCATCATGGACATGGGCGTTCCGCGCAACGTGGACCCGGCCGCTGGCTCCCTGCCCGACGTGCGGCTGTTCAATATCGATGACCTCTCCGCTATCGCCGAGGAGAACCTGCAGCAGCGCCAAGCGCACGCCGCAGAAGCAGAGGCGATCGCAGAAGAGGAACTGGCCAAGTTCATACGCTGGTGGGAGTCACAGGAGGCGGTCTCCATGGTCAAGCTGCTCCAGCAGCGTGCCGAGGTGATCCGCGAGGGCGAGCTGGAGCGGGCGCTGCACAGGCTCAACAACCTCTCGCCCGAGGAGCGCGCGACGGTGGAGACGCTGACGAAGGCCCTGGTGAAAAAGCTCCTCCACGACCCCACGGTGACTCTCAAGCAGCCCGCCAGCAAACAGCATATCCAGACAATCCGCGACCTGTTCAAGCTATAGCAAGGATGCCCCTCCTGTTGACATTTCACACTTCGCGATTTGGGCCCCTACAATAGCACTAATGTTCTTTGCGGGGTGCACCTATGTCGGTGGAAGCTTGCACATGGGCGTGGAAGAAGGAGTGCCTTCTTAGCACGACGAAGATAGTCCTTCTGGCTTTCGCGTATCACGCCGACAAAAAGGGCAGATGCTGGCCGAGCGTCCCCCTCCTCGCCAAGCACTGCAGAATCAATCGTCGGAACACGCAGAAGCACCTGGCTGCCTTGGTGAAGCAGGGGCTCGTTGAGGTACGGTCCAGGTAAGACGCTGAGGGCAATAGGACCTCGAACCTCTACATCCTCAAGATGGCCGAGGAGGAACCTGCTTCCGCCCATGGCGACGCCACTGCGACACCTGCGACATCCCTACCAGGACAGCGGCGACACCCTACACTGCCTCCAATGTTCTATGCCCCTGTCCCCACTGTCCTGGGGGTAGCGTCGCCCGCGACAGGGAAACCGTCATCTTAGCCGTCATGTTGACCGTCACGTGAAACGTCCCCTCTGTGTCTCCCCGTGTGGGAGGGGGAGGGGGGGGAGCGCACACACCCAAGATTTCGACCTACACGAGAGATGCATGGAACGGCGAAGGTCGGGCTGCATCGCGCAGGCTGTCGAGGCCCTCGGGGGGGCCTAAGGCATACCGCGCGGCCCGCGCCCGCCCGTGGTGGGCGTTCGGGGTTCAGGGCGCGCCTATGCCGTGGCGCCAATGTGGTGGCGCTAGGCGCCTGAGCGCCTAGGCTGTCTTCTGGTGAAACAAGTTGAGGGCGGAGCCTACGCGGAACCAGGCGACCTGTTTTTCGCCGAAAGAGTGGTTGAGCATCAGGGTCTCCTCGGTGCCGTCGGCGTGGTGGATGGTGCACTTGACGGGCTTGCCTAGCGCCAAGTCCTTGAGGCCAACGAGGCTGATGCGGTCGTCCTCGCGTATGTTGTCGTAGTCCTTTGGGTCGGTGAAGGTCAGCGGCAAAAGGCCCTGCTTCTTGAGGTTGGACTCGTGGATGCGTGCGAAGCCGCGGGCGATGACGGCGGCGCAACCCAGCAGGCGCGGCGACAGGGCCGCGTGCTCGCGGCTGCTGCCCTCGCCGTAGTTGTTGTCGCCGACGACGACCCAGCGCAGCCCCTGGGCCTTGTATGCGCGGGCAACCTTGGACACCGCCTGGCCTGCCTCGCCGGTCACCTGGTTCTTGGTTTTGCCGGTCTCGCCGGTGAAGGCGTTGATGGCGCCCATGAACATGTTGTCGCTGAACTTCTCCAAGTGGCCCCGGAACCGCAGCCACGGGCCAGCGGGGGAGATGTGGTCGGTGGTGCACTTGCCCTTCACCTTGACCAGCACGGGCAGCTTCACGTAGTCCTTGCCGTCCCAGGCGGGCCAGGGCTCCAACTTCTGAAGGCGCTCACTCCTGGGGTCAATGGTGATCTGGATGCCGCTGCCGTCCTCCAGCGGGGCGACGTAGGCCGACTGGCCTTTGGCGAAACCGGACGGCGGCACCTCTGGCGCGGGTTTGGGCGGTTCTAGCTTGAACGGCTTGCCGTCCGCGCCCGTCAGCGTGTCCTTGAGCGGGTTGAACGACAGTCTGCCCGCCAGGGCCAGGGCCACGACCATCTCCGGGCTGGCGATGAAGTTCATCGTCTCGGAGCGGCCGTCGTTGCGGCGCGGGAAGTTGCGGTTGTAGGAGGTAACGATGGTGTTGGGAATGCCGTCGAGCAGCTTCTCACGCTTCCACTGGCCGATGCACGGTCCGCAGGCATTGGCGAGCACAGTGGCATCAACCTTCTTGAGCGAGTCCATCTGGCCGTCACGCTCGATGGTAGCCCGAACCTGCTCCGAGCCTGGGGTCACGAGCAGGGGCGCGGCCAACTTCAGGCCGTGCTTGCGAGCCTGCTCGGCGACGTCGGCGGCGCGGCTCATGTCCTCGTAGGAGGAGTTAGTGCAACTGCCTATGAGGGCGGTGTCAATCTTATCTATGAACTTGTTACCGGGCTCCTTCACATCGGAGGCCAGTGTCGAGATGGACCGCACGCGGTCCGGCGAGTGAGGGCCGGAGATGTGCGGCTCCAGCTTGGAGAGGTCTATCTCCACGACGCGGTCGAAGAAGTCCTGCGGCCTCTGTTCGACCTCCTTGTCGGCGCGGAGCAGGTCGCGGTTCTGGTTGGCCAGGCCGGCCAGCGCTGCGCGGTTGGTGGCTCGCAAGTATTTCTCCATGCGCTCGTCGTAGGGAAAGATGGAGGTGGTCGCGCCGAGTTCCGCCCCCATGTTGGTGATAGTGCCTTTGCCGGTGCAGGAGATGGACTTGGCGCCAGGGCCGAAGTACTCGACGATGGCGTTGGTGCCGCCTTCGACGGTCAGGGCGCCCGCCAGATAAACGATGACATCCTTGGGGGCCGTCCAGCCGTTCATCTCGCCCGTCAGGTGGACGCCGATGTGCTTGGGGTAGAGCACCTCCCAAGGCAGGCCGGCCATGACCTCCACCGCGTCAGCGCCGCCTACACCCACGGCGCAGGCACAGAGGCCTCCTGCGTTGGGCGTGTGCGAGTCGGTGCCGATGATGAGCGCGCCAGGGTAGGCATAGTTCTCGAGCACGACCTGGTGGATGATGCCGGAGCCCGGCCCCCAGAAGCCGACGCCGAACTTCGCCGACGCCGACTTTAGGAAGTCGAATACCTCTTTGCTCTCCTCCTTGGCGTTGAGCAGGTCGGAGATGCCCTCGACCCTGGCCTGGATGAGGTGGTCGCAGTGGACGGTGGTGGGCACCGCCGTCCGCGTCCGCTTGGTCTGCATGAAGGACAGCATCACGGTCTGGCCGAGCACGTCCTGGAGGGCGACGCGGTCGGGCCGCAGGAGCAGGTAGGTCTTGCCGGGGACCATCTCGCCCTGACCTGCCGCATCGTCGAAGTGTCCGAGGAGAATCTTATCGGCCAAGGTCAGTGGGCGGTTGAGCTTGCCGCGGACGGTCTTGATGTTCTGCCTCATGGTCTCGTAGGTCTTGCCGACCATCTCGGGGGTGGACTCGATGACTGACAAGGCATGGCCTCCTACAGCAAAGCATACTCCGCGAAAATAGGCCCGGGCCGCATCTCAGCGCACCCGGGCCAAGCAGGTCCGATTGTCCGTTCTCTTCGGCTACTGGCGCGTCTGCCCGAAGTACTTGTAGTTGAGGTCTATGAAGCCCTTCCATTGCTCAGGCACATCGTCCTGAGCGAAGATGGCCGTCACCGGACAGACCGGCTCGCAGGCGGCGCAGTCTATGCACTCGGCCGGATTGATGTAGTACTGGTTGTCCTCGGGCTTCGTGTAGATGCAGTCAACCGGACAGACGTCCACGCAGGCCCCGTCCTTCACGTTGACGCACGGCTCGGCGATGATATAAGTCATCTCGCTCCCCAACCTCCTGAATGCCTCGGCCCCGTCACACCGGGACTCGGCGGTATCTCGTTCAAGTCCGCAATGCATTATAGCTCGGCGCTTTTGTTCATTTCAATGCAACGCCGCGCCCATGGCCGCGCTTGGTAGCCATGCGCTGACGAATAGGCTACACTCCCCAGCGGCAGAGTTCGCGCGGCGCGAAATACACCAAGGAGTGTTCAACAACATGGGTCAACTAGACGGCAAAGTGGCCATCGTCACCGGAGCAGGCACGGGCATCGGGCGCGGCATCGCGCGCGCCTTCGCCAAGGAGGGCGCCAGCATCGTCTTGGCCTCCCGCAACAGGCAGCATCTGGACGAGACAGCGGTCGAGATGCGCTCCCACGGCGCCAAGACGCTGGTTGTCCCCACGGATGTGACCAACGAAGCCCAGGTCATCTCCCTCTTTCAACGCGTGGTCAAGGAACTGAGCAAGGTGGACATCCTGGTCAACAACTCCGGCGCCTTCGACGGCGGCCCGCTGGACGAACTGTCGCTGGAGACATGGCGCAAGGTCATGGAGGTCAACCTGACGGGGGTGTTCCTATGCACCCGTGAGGCGATGAAGGTCATGAAGAAGCAGCGTGGCGGGCGCATCATCAATATCGGCAGCATATCGGCTCAGATGCCGCGCCCAAACTCCGCGCCCTATGCCACCAGCAAGCACGGCCTCGTCGGCCTCACCAAGTCCACCGCCCTTGAAGGCCGCGACTTCGGCATCGCGGCAAGCTGCCTCCACCCAGGGAACACCGTAACCGAACTCCGGTCGCCCAGCGCCCGCGGCGCGGAGCCGATGATGCAGCCCGACGACATCGCCATGGCCGCCCTCACGATGGCTGCACTGCCGCCTTATGCCAACATGCTGGAGGCCATCGTCCTGCCGGTGGAGCAGAAGTACCTGGGCAGGGGGTAGGCCCAATGGGCGGCCACGATCGGCCGCCCTCACGAACACATCGGGGAGGTGCCGCGATGCCGATCACCAGCCGCTATCTCTTCGCCGTTCGCATGGACGTGCAGCCGCAGCGGGAGCCCGTGTTCAACGAGGTCTATGACCGGGAGCACGTGCCGGAACTGCTCAAGGTGCCGGGTGTCCTGAGTGCCGCGCGGTTCCGTGCCCAGGAGTTCGAGTTGCTGATGGGCGGCGAACGCAAGAAAGTCGGCGTTGCGGGGGAACCGCGCTACCTCGCGGTGTATGAGGTGGAAAGCCCAGGGGTGCTCACCAGCGCCGCGTGGGGCGACGCGGTGGAGCGAGGCCGCTGGCCCGCCGAGGTGCGCCCCTACACCCTCAACCGGCGCCACGCGCTGTACAAGCGCATCCAGCCCCTGTCGCCCTGAGCCAAACGAAGGGTCTCTTACTGTCGTTCTCTCCGCCTTGAGATGCTTCGCTTCGCTCCAGCATGACAGAGAAGATGGACACCTCTGTCACAGCGCCCGCTTCGCCCTGGCGAAGGCGTTGGCGAGCTTGTCAGCCTCTTCGTTGAACTTCCCGGGGAAGGTTACGGCGATCTCTTTCCGTCCGAAGATGATGAACAAGACGGTGGTGTGTGGCATCACCCTGACGAAGCTGGTCACGAGCATGTAGCCGCCCACTCCGGCCAGCACCGCACTCACCAAAAAGAGCAGTCCCTCCACGTGGCGCGGGATGGAGCCAAGCACAAAATACCAGATAAGCTGCAAGGCACCCAGCGCAACTCCCGCGCCTAAGAGCTTGAGCCCGAGCCCCAGGCGGCTTTCCTGGCCCCCGAATACCTGCTGGACCGTGGCAATGTCCTTGATGAGCGCTTGGTCGCGGGGTGTCGTGCCGTTGCCGGTGGTCTTGAAGTTGGCGAGCACGCGCTGATTGGTCAGCACGACGCGCTCGTTCTCGAAGAGTACCTGTTCGCCTTCTTGCAGTTGGACGTGCTGGCTAAGCATAGACTCCGGCGGCGCTTAGGTGATTCGGATGGATGGAATTATACCTATCCTCGCTTGTCCTGTGGAGAAGCCGAAGCATATAATCGGCTTGCAACGCAATCGGATACTACTAAGGGGCCTTCAGCTTTCGAACATGCCTGCCCCCATTGCCTAGCCACCTTACGATAGCGATAGACGGGCCCGTCGCCTCGGGCAAGACCGTCGTCGGCCGCGCGGTGGCCCGGCGGCTAGGCATCCGGTTCCTAGACACCGGCACGATGTACCGCGCCTTCGCGTGGGCCACCCTGAGACGTGGCATAGATCCCAAGGATGGCTCGGCGCTCGCGAAGCTGGCCAAGACCCTCGACATGCGACTTGAAGGCGGCAGCGACGGCCAAAGGCTCCTGGTGGATGGCGAAGACACGGCCTCTCATCTGCGCGAGCGTGACGTCGAGCAGGCGGTCTCTCTCGTCGCCGCCGTCTCCGTTGTCCGTGCTGCTATGGTCGCACTACAGCGCAAGGTGGCTCTGGAAGGGCCGCTCGTTATGGTGGGCCGGGACATCGGCACCGTGGTCTTGAAAGATGCGACGCTCAAGGTGTTCTTGAAGGCCTCCCGCGAAGTACGCGCCACCCGGCGGCATGAGGAGCAGAAGACGCACGGGAAAGAGGTCAACTACGACGAAGTCCTCGCCGGCCTCGCCCTGCGTGATAAGATAGACACCGAGCGCGCAGACTCGCCGCTCCGGCCCGCCGAGGATGCGGTGGAGGTGGACACCGACTCACTCACCGTTGACCAAGTCGTGCAAAGGATACTGGAGCTTTTGAAGCACCGCTGATGCCATACCTACAGCCAGTTTGCGTCTTCCTGCAAAAGGGCACGCTGCGGCTCTTCGCAGACTGGAAGGTCTCGGGCCGCGAGAACGTTCCGCCCATGGGCCCGCTCATCATCGTGGCCAACCACCAAAGCAACTTCGACCCGTCCCTCCTGACATGCTCCATCCCCCGGACCATCCAGTTCCTGGCCAAGGAAAACATCTTTGGCAACCCCATCGCCAGATGGTTCCTCTACAACTATGGCGCTTTTCCTCTCGACCGGGACGGGATGGACGTCGCCGCCTACCGCTGGGCGCGGGAGCGGCTCAGCCACGACCAGGCTCTTGTGCTCTTCCCCGAAGGCACACGTAACCGCGGCTCGATGGGCCCGGCCAAGTCCGGCGTCACACGGCTTGCCCTACAAACCCAGGCCCCTATCCTTCCCGTAGGCATCACGGGCACCGAGCACATAGGCGGCCTCCTGCGCCACTTCAACCCCACCGGCAAACTCAGAGTCAACATCGGCACGCCCTTCTCGCTGCCGGTCATCGAGGGCAAGCCGGACAAGGCCGTCGTTGAGTCGCTGGCGCAGATGGTCATGGAGCGGATTGCGGCTTTGTTGCCGGAGGAGTACCGTGGGGAGTATAGAGAGCGCTTGAAAGCCCGCAGGGAGGCAGCAGGGCCAGCGGCTGTGGCGGTCCCGCAGAAGGCCGCGGGTACGACCCTCTCCAAGGAACCTTAGGATATGTGCGGCATCATCGGATACACCGGCAACCAACAGGCAGCCTCCATCCTTCTGGAGGGCCTGGCCAATCTCGAGTACCGGGGCTACGACAGTGCGGGCATCGCCGTCCTCGATCCCAGCGACCAGCCAATCGTCCATAAGTCTCCAGGCAGGCTGTCAGTTCTGCGCTCGCAGGTTGAGCGGACCATGCCCGTGGGCGTCTGCGGCATCGGCCATACCCGCTGGGCCACCCACGGAGGCCCCACCGAGCGCAACGCCCACCCCCATGTGGACTGCCACGGCGAGGTGGTCGTCGCCCACAACGGTATCGTCGAGAACTGCGTCGAACTGCGCGATGGACTCACCAAACAGGGCCATGAGTACGTCTCGCAGACCGACACCGAGTGCATCCCGCACCTCATCGAGTCGTACATGGCCCAGGAGTACCCGCTGGAAGAGGCCGTCCGGATGGCGGCCAAACAGTTACGTGGCGCCCACGCCGTGGTCGTCGCCTCCAGCCGCGAGCCCGGCAAACTAGTCGCCTTCCGTCTCGGCAACGCGGGCGGCATCGTTGTCGGCTATGGCAAAAACGAGATGTTCCTGGCCAGCGACCTGCCGGCCCTGGTCGCCCACACCCGCAAGGTCGCCTATCTCGCCGGCGGCGAGGCCGTGGTCATCACGCCGCATGAGGCCCGGTATAGCCGCCTCGACGGTACGGTGGTCCAGAAGACCATCACCCAGGCCCCCTACGACCGCGTCTCCGCAGTCAAGGGCGAGTTCAAACATTTCATGCTCAAGGAGATCTACGAGCAGCCCGAGGCGGTGATGAACTCCATGCGGGGGCGCATCTCCTTCGAAGACAACAGGATTTTCCTGAACGAGGTGCCTTACTCCGGCCAGGAGCTGCGCGGCCTCCAACGGGTCGTTCTGGTGGGCATGGGCACCAGCCTGCACGCGGCGATGGTGGGACGGATGTGGTTCGAGTCCCTGGCCCGCATCCCCGCCGAGGTGGACAACTCCTCCGAGTTCCGTTACCGCGACCCCCTGATAGACGAGCGCACCTTGGTCGTCTCGGTCAGCCAGTCGGGCGAGACCGCCGATACGCTGGCGGCGATGGAGTTGGCGCAGGAGAAGAAGGCGCGCCAGCTTACGCTGTGCAACTACGAAGGGACACAGAGCACCCGTCTCGCGGACGGCACGCTGCTCATCCGGGCGGGCCTGGAGATCGGTGTGGCCTCCAGCAAGACCTTCACCTGCTCTCTTGCGGTGCTGTTCATGCTGGCCCAACACCTGGCGGCCCGCATGGAGCGCAACGGCAACGGCCACCTGTCCGGTCTCGTGCCCGATATGGTCAGGTTGCCACAACTTCTGGGCGGCATCCTCACCAATGCCAAGCAGTACGAGCAGCTGGCCCACAAGTACGCTCACTACCCCAGCTTCCTTTACCTGGGGCGTGGCCTGAACTACCCGCTGGCCCTGGAGGGAGCACTCAAACTCAAGGAGATCAGCTACATCCACGCCGAAGGCTATCCCGCCGGTGAGATGAAGCACGGCCCCATCTCCCTCATCCACAACGAGATGCCAGTGGTCGCCCTGATGCCTCAGGACGGCCTGTACGAGAAGATGCTGAGCAACGTCAACGAGGTGAAGGCGCGAGGGGGCCGTGTCCTCGCCGTCGCCACAGAGGGTGACAAGGCCATCGCCGAGAAGGCCGACGATGTCATCTACATCCCAAAGGTGTCGCCGTATCTATACCCTCTGCTCATGTCGGTGCCGCTACAGTTGTTCGCCTACCACATCGCCGTCCAGCGCGGCTGCGATGTGGACCAGCCCCGCAACCTCGCCAAGTCGGTGACGGTCGAGTGATGGCGGGGTGTCGCTCTAAGTCTCCGGGCACGGCCAGAGCGTAGATCAGACCATGGAGACTGCCGCACCGGCGGCTGCGCGCCGGAGGTTCGCCCTTCCTCCCGCGTTCCAATACCCTGCCTACCGCGCCTACTGGCTGGGACTCCTGGCCTCAGTTACCGGCTTCAACCTCCGCGACTTCGCCGTCCTCTGGCTGACGCACGAACTGACTGATTCGCCCGTCATCCTCGGCGCCGTGGGCGCGGCCACAGCGCTTCCGGCGATCCTCCTCGCTCCCGTGGGCGGCTCGGTTGCGGACCGGAAAGACCGCCGGAAGCTGGTCGTGGTGGCCCAACTCTTGCTCGCCGTCATCGCGGTCCTGCTCGCGTTTCTCGACCTATTCGAGGTCGTACGCCCCTGGCAGATCCTTGCGTTAGCCGCCCTAGCGGGAGGCATCTTCGCCTTTGACCAGCCCGCCCGCCAAGCCTTCTATCCCCACTTGGTGGAACGTCGGGCATTGCTCAGCGCGGTCGCGATGAACATCTCTGTGTGGCAAGCGACCCGAATCGCAGCTCCGGCTTTGGCCGGTGTACTCATCGCTCTCACCAGCACCAGCGTGGTGCTGTTCATGGCCGCGGGCAGCTTCTTCCTCATGGCCGGCATCATGCTCACATTGCCCAAACATCAGACCGAGGCCGGGCCCGGCGAGAGTTCGTCCCGCCAGATGATGGAAGGGTTCCGCTTCATCAGAAAGGACCCCGTCTTCAAGTTCCTCGTGGGCATGTCGGTGTTCGTTAGCCTATTCGGGATGGGTTACCTGCTGATGATGCCTGTCTTCGCTGACAACATCCTGCATGTGGGGCCGCAGGGTCAAGGTGTGCTGCTTGGCGCCAGCGGCGTCGGGAGCCTGATGGCCACGCTGGCACTTGGCGTCGCGCGCGGCGGCCAGCGCCGGGGGCCGCTCATCGTCGGCGGCGCTGCCTTCAGCGGGCTGGCAGTAGCCGCATTCGCCCTCACAGCCGGATACATCGGCTCCTACCCGCTGGCCATCGTGCTGATGTTCCTAGCTGGGCTGTTCATGTCTGCCTACATGGTGTCGGTGATGGGTTCGATCCAGGCGATGGTGCCGGACTACCTGCGTGGCCGCGTCATGGGCCTTGTGGGGGCCACGTGGAGCTTCATGCTCCTCGGGGGCCTGCTGGCCGGCGTCGCCGCCCACTTCATCGGCGCACCATGGGCCGTGGCCGCGGGCGGCCTGGCAGTGACCGCTTTCGCCTTGGGGCCAGCCTTGCTCAACCCGGGGATACGCGGGCTAGGAGCCGCCATATCTGAAGCCGCGGTTGCCCAAGAGGGGCGCAGTATCGCCGAAAAATAGCCTTCTAGCCGCAGAAACCCGCCCGTTGTAAAATCTCACCAGCGAGCGCCTCCCTGATAGGTGGCGTTTCCGCCTGTAGCAATAGTAGGGATGGGGGCATGGCGGAGTCCGCCAAGGCGACGCTAACCATACATGGCGGCCCGACAGCGGCCAGACTGTGACGCTGACCGGCAAGGCACTTACCTTGGGCCGAAGGCCCGACAATGACCTGGTGGTGGACGAGGTCAGCGTCTCACGCAGGCACGCCCTCGTAATGGAGACCGCCGGCGGCTATGTCGTGCGCGACCTCAACAGCACCAGCGGCAACTTCGTCAACCGCGAGCGCATCGCCGACGGAGAACGCGTCCTGCGGCATGGAGACCGCATCCGCATCGGGGGGAGCCAAGTGGTCTTTATCTTCCGGAACGAGACTCCCGGCACCCTCTGGAGCGTGCCCCCCAGGTGCTCTCCTTCGCCCAAGAAGAGCTGGTGCCGTAGAGCCGGTTGGTGAAGCGCCCCCGCCGCCAACTCGGTAGCATGTCCGACGGCCTGCGCCTGCGAGCAGAACTCGCCCTGGTCGTCCTGACGCCGCGGAGGGTGGAAGGCGCCTTGCCCCTGGCACGGCTCCTGGCCGAACAGGCAGACCGCTTGGACGCCAGCCACGTCCGTCAGTCCGAACCGGCCATCGGCTTCCCGCCTGCGAACCCGTAGTCTGATGGCGCCTAGCGAACTCTGCTACTTCACCGTCGCCGAGGCCTCGCGCCGCATCGCCGACGGTTCCGTTTCGCCCGTGGAACTGACCAAAGCCCACCTTGAGCGCATCGCCGCCCTCAATGGCCGCGTGAACGCCTATCTGACCGTCATGGAGCACGAGGCGATGGCAGCGGCCCGCAGGGCGGAGAAGGCGCTGCGCCAAGGCAAGCGCGCCGGACCATTGCACGGCATCCCCATCGGCTTGAAGGACGTCTTCGACGTGAAGAGCGTCGTGACCAGCTCCGGCTCGAAGCTCTACCGCGACCACACCGCCACCGCCGACTCCGCTGCGGCGGCCCGCCTGAAAACTGCCGGGGCAGTCATCATCGGCAAGCACCAGCTCCACGAGCTGGCCTTCGGCCCCACCAGCGAAAATCCGCATACCGGCCCAGCCCGCAACCCGTGGGATACTGAGCGAGTCACCGGCGGGTCCAGCGGGGGCTCCACCGCGGCGGTGGCCGCAGGGCTGTGCATGGCCGCGCTGGGCACCGACACCGGCGGCTCGGTCAGGGTGCCACCCGCCCTTTGCGGCGTCGCGGGCCTCAAGCCCACCTTCGGTCGCATCAGCCGTGTGGGCGTGCAACCGGTCGCCTTCAGCCTCGACACCGTTGGCGTGATCGCCCGTAATGTGAAGGACACGGCGCTGGTGCTCAACGCCTTGGCGGGCCACGACTCATCGGATCCGTCGTCGGCCCGAAGGCCCTCCGAGGACTTCACGCGGCTGCTGGGCCGAGGCATCGAGGGGATGCGGATCGGCATACCCAAAGAGTTCTTCTTCGACGTAGCCGACCGCGAGGTGGAGCGCGCGGTCCGGCAGGCCGCAAAGGTCATGGAGGTTCTCGGCGCCGTTGTGGACGAAGTGTCCATCCCTGCGCTGGAGCGAACACTGGACATCTCCACCACCATCGCCGTGGCCGAGTTCGCCGAGTTCGCCCGCCCTATCCTCCAGCGGTGCGCCGCCGGCCTGGGCGGCGACGTCCGCGAGGTGCTGGAGGCGGGCATGGGCATCTCCGCGATAGACTACATCCGCTGCCAGCAGGCCCGGTCGTGGTACAACCGTGAACTGCTGGCCGCCATGCGACGATGCGACCTGCTGCTGACGCCCACATCTCCCATACCGGCACCGCGTTTCGACGAGGTGATGGTGCCGGCCAAGGCCGGACCACGGAACGCCCGCGACGTGCTGTCATGGCTCACCAGGCCGTTCAACATGAGCGGGATGCCCGCCGCCTCCGTGCCGTGCGGCTTCACGAAGAGGGGCCTGCCCATCGGCATTCAGCTCGCAGCCCGGCCGTTCCGCGAGGCTACACTGCTCCAGGCTGCCCACGCCCACGAGCAGGCGACAGATTGGCACAAACGCCGACCGCCTGTGTGATAGATTTGTTCCTCTGAAACTATCGAAGGAGTGCCGAAACTGGAAACGCAACCGACACCGGGCGGGCTGCCGCTATACGACGCCGCGCGGGCGATGGGCATCCCGTTCAAGAAGGACGTCACCCCCGCCGACAAGACATTCCAGTCCAGCGGCCTACGCCTCCACTATCTGGACTGGGGCAACACGAATGCGCCCACAGTCATCTTCCTCCACGGCTTCGCTCAAACCTGCCACTCCTGGGACTTTACTTGCCTGTCGCTGTGCGACCGGTACCACGCGGTGTCACTGGACCAGCGAGGCCACGGCGACAGTGAGTGGGCGCCCAACGGCAACTACACCCTCGATGCCTACGTCGCCGACCTGTCCGCGTTCATCGCCCACCTCGGGGCGAAACGCCCCATCCTCGTCGGCCTGTCCATGGGCGGGCGCAATGCCTTCGTCCACGCGGCCAGGCACCTCGACGCCGTCTCGGCGCTCGCCATCGTCGAAGCCGCGCCAGTCTGGGAAGCCGCAGGCTCGGACAAGGTGCGCCGTTTCGTGGAGACGGTGGACAACCTCGACTCGCCTGACGACTTCGTCACCCACCTGCTGGAGCTGTACCCCATGCGAACCCGGCAGCAGCTCCGGGGCAGCGTCGTTCGCAACCTCAAGCATCTCCCCAACGGCAAGTGGACGTGGAAGTACGACAGGGTGCTGCGCACGCCGGGGAGGAACGCCAAGCCCAGTCCGAAAGAGGTGGCGCAGCTCTGGGGTTACCTTGAGTCCTTGGCCTGCCCGACCCTAGTCGTCCGCGGAGCACGCAGCGACACCATCTCAGAGGCCACGGCTGTAGAGATGACCCGGCGTATCCCCAACGCGCGCCTCGCCATCGTCCCCAACGCCGGACACCTCGTCCCCGGTGACAACCCCACCGGATTCCTGACTGTGTTGAACGACTTCCTTAATAGCTCGAGCAGCGGCCGCCGAAAGGTCATCGGCAATTGGGAAGCCCCGCCTCTATGAGACGACTGTATGGAGGGTCAGAATATGGCAGACGACAAACGAGCGGAGGAACTTCTGAATGCCCTCGGACTAATCTCATTCACGAAATCTCGGCTGCCCCTTGGTATGCGCTGCTGGGCCAATGAGCTAGGACTGTAT
This sequence comes from SAR202 cluster bacterium, assembly GCA_016872515.1. Taxonomy (GTDB): domain Bacteria; phylum Chloroflexota; class Dehalococcoidia; order Lucifugimonadales; family VGZR01; genus VGZR01. Next base: position 40,296 of record VGZR01000010.1, on the reverse strand, counting down.
GTCCAGGAACACAAGGCGGGGAAGTGGACTCGGTTACAAGCTGGCGGCAGTTTTAGGATCTGTTTTGATCCCTTGCAGGAGGAAGGTAAGCCCTGGAGTATCAAGAAGTTCGACGCAGAAATATGGGAGCAACGATTTGCTCACTTGATACGCCCAACCTACGATATTGTTACCTACCTAATTAGACGTCAAGGTTACGTCTGGTCAGCTAACTCAGGAGCATGAGGTAGCCCTACGCGACAGAATCGACCACTTCAAGTCAACAAAGAAGTGGGTACCTTTACCTGCTGAAAGTAATCCGGATTCAGGTACGGCCTAGAGCGTCTCGGCCTTAGCCGTCCCTCGTCTTGGCGTACGCCACGAACGGTTGCACGCGAGACGGGGCGAGGGTGACCTGTGTGCCGGTCGCTAGCTCCGAGTACGGCCCCTGGCGGCACCGCACGGTCGTTCCAGAAGGCAGCCGCACCACCAGCACCATCGCATCGCCACGGTACTCCCGCGACGCCACCACGCCGTTGCCGTGCGGGTTCGGCATCACCAGAAAATCGTCGGCCCGAACCAGCACGTTCACCGCGGCGCCTTGGGCCAGGTGGCCGGTGCTCGTCCACAACAGCCTGCCCGCCTCCGTGGCCACCCGCTCGCCCTCCACCACGCCGGGCAGGAAGTCGCAGACGCCGGTGGTGGCAGCCACCTCCGGCGTCGTCGGAGAGCGGTACATCGCCCCAGGCGTGTCCACCTGCACTAGCCGCCCGTTAAGCATGACGCCGACCCGGTCGGCCATGGCGAACGCCTCCTCCCGGTCGTGGGTCACGAAGATGGTGGCCGTCCGCTGGCCCCGCAGCAGGTGCTGCACCTCCTGGCGCATCTGCGAGCGCAGCGAGGCGTCCAGGTTACTGAACGGCTCATCCAGCAGGACCGTCACCGGCCTGGGTGCCAGCGTCCGGCCCAGCGCCACCCTCTGCTGTTGGCCGCCTGACAGCTCATGGGGATACCGTCCCCCCATGCCTTCGAGCCGCACCAGCCGCAGCACCTCGTCCAGCCGCGCTCGCCGCTCCGCATCGGACGCGCTCCGCAGGCCGAAGACGACGTTCTGCGCCACCGTCAGGTGCGGAAACAGCGCGTAGTCTTGAAACACCATACCGATGTGGCGGCGCTCCGGCGGCGCGTGGGTCCGCGGAGAGGACACCACCCTACCCTGCACACGGACCTCGCCAGCGTCCACCCGCTCAAAGCCCGCGATGAGCCGCAGCAGCGTCGTCTTGCCGCAGCCGCTTGGGCCGAGGATGGACAGTATCTCCCCTTGCCGCAGGGCAAAGCTTACCTCGCAGACCGCAGCCACGGGGCCGTAGCTCTTAGACACGCCGATGCACTCGACGACGGCTTCGTTCACGTGCGCGTCCCTTCGGGTGAGCGCAGACGCACCACCAGGAAGGCCATGGGCACGGACGACAGCAGGATGAGCAGCAGCCCCGGCGCCGCAGCCCTCGCGAAGAACGCCTCCGACGAGGCCGACCAGATGGCCGTCGCCAGCGTCGCGAACCCCAGCGGCCCGAGGATGATGGTAGCGGGCAGCTCCTTCATCGCAACCAGGAAGACCAGGGCCGCCCCCGCCAACACGCCAGGCCGCAGCAGGGGAAATGTCACACGCGCCATCACCTTCGGCGGCGACAGCCCGAGGCCGCGCGCCGCCTCCTCGAGACGTGGATTGATCTGCACCATCGCCGACCGCACCGCGCTCAGTGCCACAGGGAAGAATAGGACGACATAGGCGAAGACCAGCAGCCAGATGCTCTGGTACACCGGCCTGGCGTAGTTCGCTCCGAAGAAGACCAGCGCTAAGGCCACCACCACGCCCGGCAGCGCATACCCAACGTAGCTCGTGAACTCCAGCCCCCGGCTCAGCTTGCCCGGATGGCGCACCAGCAGCGCAGCGGCGGGAACCGCCAGTGCAGCGGCCACCAGCGCCGCCAGCACAGAGCCGTACAGCGAGTTCCGCGCCTCCGACCAAAGGGGCGACAACGCCTCCCCAGCGGCGATGCCGCGCGCCAGCCAGTACCCCAAGATGGCCACGGGCAGGGCCAGTGCCAGCGATGCCACTATGCCGCAGAACGCGGCCGCGGGCCACCGCCACCGGCCAAGCCTGGTGACTCCGGCCCGGCGGGACGCGCCCGACCCGCTGCGGTAGTACTTCATCCTCCCTCGGCTGCGGCTCTCAAGCACCAGGATGGCCGTAGCCATCGCCACCAACGCCAGAGAGAGCACGGCGGCTACGGAACGGTCGAAGGCCGACTGATACTGCTGGTAGATGGACCAGGTAAACGTCTCGTAGCGCATCAACGACACCGCGCCGAAGTCGCTCAACGTGTAGAGTGCCACCAGCAGCGCCCCCGCCGCGATGGCGGGCCGGAGCTGGGGCAGCGTCACGTGCCAGAAGGCACGCCACGGGCCGTAGCCCAAGCTCCGCGCCGATTGCTCCAGCGATGCATCCAGATTCTCCATCGCGCCCCGGACTGTCAGCAGTACGTACGGGTACGTCAATAGCCCCAGTGCCAGCGTGGCGCCGGGTAGCCCGTAGATCTCCGGCAACCGCTCGACGCCCAGCGGCTCCAACATCTGCTGCAGCAGTCCGCGCGGGCCGAGGGCCGACACCACAAGGAACGCCGACACATAGCTGGGGATGACCAGCGGCAGCACCGAAACGACGCCCCAGAAGCGCCGCCACGGCAGGTCGCTCCGCGCCGTCAGCCACGCCAGCGGCACCGCCAGCAGCACTGCCACGCCGGTGACCGAGACCGCCAACAGCGCCGTGCGGCCCAGCGTCCATGCCGTCCTGGCCCGGAACAGCAATTCCCACGCCGAATCGCTGGCCCCTGCGCTCCGCAGCGCGAGGTAGGCCACGGGCACGAGCATCGCCAGGGCGATGAACACCGAAGGCCCCAGCAGCCATAAGGAAGGCAGGCTGCTGAGGCCTCTGCGCGTCCTGGCACGGGTCAGGTCGGCCAGGCGAACGGTCAAGACTTGCGACGAAGAGTCTCCTTGCATGAAGGGCTTAGGGTATCACGCCCACCTCGCGCATCAAGGTCTGGGTCCCTTGCAGGTCGGCCAGCGCCGCCATGTCGGTGCCGGGGTTCGCGATCTGATCCAGCGGCGTGAGCAGCGGATGGACGCGCACACCATCCACTAGGGGGTATTCGAATGTTGCGCTGGCGAAGTACTGCTGGGCCACGGTGGACAGCATGAACTCGATGAACCGCTCGGCGTTCTCCTTGTTCTTGGCTGTCTTGAGGATGCCCGCCCCGGCCACCAGGACGATGCCGCCCGGCCCGCCGTCGCGGATATGGTAGTTGCGCACTGGGAATCCCTCGCCCTGCTCCTGGAGGAACTGGTAGAGGTAGTAGTGGTTGACGAATCCCACCTCGACTTCGCCGGAGCCCACCGCCGCGACGACGGAGGTGTTGTTGGGGTACACCTTCGGCTCGTTGGCCTGGATGCCTTCCAGCCACTGCTCGGTCCGCTCGTCGCCCCACAGGACGCGCATCGCCGTGACCATGGCCTGGAGCGAGCCGTTGGTCGGCGCCCATCCGATCTTGCCCTTCCACTTGGAATCCGTGAACTCCTCTATCGAGTCGGGTAGGCCAGCCACGGACAGTTTGCCAGTGTTGTAGGCCACGACCCTGGCTCGGCCCGAAATGCCCACCCACAGGCCATCGGGCGAACGCGCCCAGTCAGGTACCCTCGACAGGACAACATCGGGCAGCCGATTGAACAACCCCGCTTCGGCCACCGCACCCAGCCCGCCAGGGTCTTGGGCGAAGAAGAGGTCCGCCGGGCTATTCGTGCCCTCCTCCAGGATGGTCGCGGCAATCTCACCCGTCCCGCCGTACTTCACCTCGACCTTGATACCAGTCGCGGCCCTGAACTGCTCGATGAGCGGCCCGACCAATGACTCCGAGCGGCCCGAATAGACCACCAGGCTGCCCGATGCTCTCGTCGCCGTCGTGACCTTGAACGCCACCCTCATACCCTTCCGGTAGTGTTCGGGGACGTTGCAGAAGAGCACGTAGTTGCCTGGAACAAGGTCAAACTTCCCCTCCGCCGATGCCCCAGCGGGCAGCTCGTCCTCCTCGATCTCGCCGATGAGCAAGCCCGATGCGGCCTCGTCCACAGTTGGCTCGTCTTGTTCGAGCACCAGGCTGTCAGCAGGGAGGTCCGTCTTCAGGACCACTAGCTCGTGAGGCTCCGTGCCCTTGTTCTCCGCCTCGAACTCGATCCTCCCCGGCGGAACTTCGCTCACGGCCGGGCGAACCGACCACTCGGCCAGCCCTACCTCCACCACTGTGTCCGCCGGTCCACTCGACGTCAGTTTCGCCTCAGGGTCGGCCACGGGGTCGGGTTCGGCCCGTACGGTGCGCTCCACCGCGACCGTGGGGACAGCGATGGTCGGCGTGGGCGGCACCGATGTCGCCGCCGCCACCGTGGGAGTCGTCTCTTCGCCACAAGCGACCGCCGCAACCAAGACTATGACCAGAGCAACCGCTACAGTCCAGAAACCGGATTCCTTAACCACTCTGTTACTCCGTTCACATGATGCACTGTACACATGAGCATAGATTGGTCGTGTACTGCAATTGCACGACTAAGTCTATACTTATGATCCAAGAGTGCCAAGCCATATCTTTTGACACTCTGTCTCCGAATACATCGAAGGGAAATCAGCTATAAGGCCGAATGGGAAAAGACGATGCGATGGAGTTATGCATGGGGGTCCGTTCCCCATGAAGCACGTACCCCACGCAACGGGGTGGTCGTGCGGCAAAGCCGGTCAGCTCAAACGGGCAGGGAAAGAGCAGAAGCGTCGAGAGGCCGTTCCTACTTCTTCCGCTCCTGCTTGGTGGCGTCTGTCCCCCAGATCGCATCAGCGGCGCCGCCCCCGCGGGCAGCCTGGTCGAAGATGTTGGTGCCGGCGGTGAAACCGCCGTCCACGGGGAGCACGACACCATTCACGAAGGATGCCTCGTCCGAGGCGAGGAACAGCGCAGCGTTGGCGATGTCGTCCGGGCGGGCCACTCTGCCCATAGGATAGACCTTGCCAATGCGGTTGAAGATGTCGGGGTCCTTCTGTTCCGCGGGAATCCAGAAGTCTGTCCTCGTCGTGCCGGGGGCGATGACGTTGGACCGGACGCCCTTGGGGCCGTACTTGAGGGCGAGGTTTTTGGTAAAGAGGACCAGGCCCGCCTTGGCGGCGGCATACGCCTCCAGGCCGATGGCCGTCAGTCCGTTGATGGAGGAGATGTTGACGACGGCCGCGCCGGGACGCTCCAGCAGCTTCGGCATCGCGGCCTTGGAGCAGAGGAACGCAGGCTTCAGGGCGAAGTTCATGTTCCAATCCCATGTCGCTTCGTCTAGCTCCTCGAGCCCGTTGCCCTTCCCCCCGCCCACGTTGTTCACGAGGATGTCCAGGTGGCCGAAGGTCTTGACCGCTGTGTCCACCATCGCCACCGCGTCGGTGTACTTCATGGCGTCGAGCTTCGCGTAGGCGGCCTTGCCGCCGTCCGCCTTGATCTGCGCGATGAGTTTCTCGGAGCGGACGGGGTCGAGGTCGGCAATCACCACCGACGCGCCCTCTTTGGCGAACCGTGTGGCGATAGCGCCGCCGATGCCGGAGCCGCCTCCGGTAACGATCGCAACTTTACCCTTGAGTCTCACGGTTATCCTCCAAAACAAGCAAAGTAATACACATGCTAAACCATGGGATAGACACGCGGCCCGCCGTCCGTGGCGTCGCCGCGCTACCGCTTCTTCGCTGCGGCTTTCGCCCCGGCTTTCGCGCCGTTCCCTGAGCCACCCTTCCGGGCTAGGTAGTCGGCCTTCGCCCGGTCCATCGCCTTGGCCCGCAGGGAGTTGAGATAGGGCATCTTCTCCTCGGACCACTTCTGCGACTCGACGAGGCTGACGTTGGAGCCCTGGAACTTGGGCATCACGTACCGCGCGATGAGCTCGTAGCTGTGGAGCACCTGCTCCCGCGTGCCCCACTCGGTGGCCTGAACCAGCAGCCTGCCGAAGCCGCCGGACTCGTCGTCCAGTTTCTTGATGTGCGCCACCAGGTCATCGGGCGTGCCCACACACCAGCTCCCGTTCTCCACCATGTTGTCAATGACCCTGTCGCGGGGGCCCTTAAAATCGTTCTCGACGCCCAGCGTCTTCTCGAAATAGTCCCGCTGATAGTACCCGGCCTTCTCCCGCGCAGCAGCCATCGCCTCCTTGCGGCTCTCGGCCAGGAACACGTGCTGCACCAGGCCCCAATCGTGGCGGTTGACCTTCTTCCCGTGCTGCGCCGCCGTCTCCTCGGCGATAGTCCAGAACTTCTTGTGGTCTGGGATGAGCCCGGGGAAACGGACGGTGTTCAGAGAGAGGATGGTCGTGCCGAACTTGCCGCCGGTCACCATGCCCGCGGGCGACGACGAGGCGGCCACCGCCACCAGCGGATGCGGCTGCGTGTAGGGCCGCAGGTGCACCCGCGCCTCCTTCAACGTGAACCACTCGCCTTCGTAGGTGATTGGCTCCGTCTCCGCCCACAGCCGCAGGATGATGCCCAGCGACTCCTCCATCCGGCGGCGCTGCGTCGGCGGGTCGATACCCAGCATGTAGGCATCGCCCACCAGCGCGCCAGGCCCCACACCCATCATCACCCGCCCGCGGGTCAGGTGGTCGAGCAGAATCATGCGATTCGCTACCATAAGGGGGTGGTGGTACGGCAGGCTGATGACGCCCGTACCCAGCTTGATGTTCTTGGTATGCTGCGCCACCACGCCGATGAACATCTCCGGCGAGGCGATGGTCTCCCACCCACCGCTGTGGTGTTCCCCTATCCAGGCCTCGTCGTAGCCTAGGGTGTCGAGCCACTTGATGGTCTCGATGTCCCGCTCCAGGGCCAGCGTCGGGTTCTCGTGCTGCCAGTGAAACGGGGCCATGAAGATGCCGAACTTCAGCCGGGATGGAAGCGACATGGTTCTTGACCTTTCAGAATGGTGAGAGTGCGCTTCTCAGGCCGCTCATCCTGCGTTGGCAAAGCGCCACCGGCATTCTAGCACCAGCATATGTGGGCGGCAACCCAAAATTCCCGATTGCCCGATTCACCAGGTCTCAAATTGATCAATCGACACTCTTTTCTGACCACAGACGGCTGTGTGAAGCCATGAATGCCCGATTCAATGATGTGCGGCCATCTCGGGTTGTTCGCGGGGTTCAATATCCTCGATTCAGTACCTAGCAAATCAGGCAATCGGGAATCCTGTCAGAGGAAGATGAGGTTCCAAGAGTCGTGAGAAAACTCGCGGTTACCGGCTCTCCAAGTACAGCGGGGCCAGCATGTTGTCCACGGGGGCGAAGTCATCCCTGAGCACAACCGTCTCCGCCTCACCCAGCCAGTGCAGGAACCTCCCGAACGGCATGAAGTCGGTGGTCCCGGCGCCACGCCCCTCGGCCACGTTGGAGATGTGCACGCCCGTGATGGACAGGGGCTGCTGCACTCCCACCACCACATAGGCGTACCGCTCGTCGAAGTCCCAGGAGGAGTCGTCCGTCAGCAGGTACACGTAGGGAAACGTCTCCCGCAGGGTGTTCACGTACGCCCGAAGGAACCTGCCGCTGTGCAGCTTGTCCACCACGTTGACCATGTATATGCCATCGGGCGTCAGCAGCGCTTTCACCTGCTCGTTGAACTCCTGCGTCGTCAGGTGGTATGGCACCGACACATCGTTGAACGCGTCGGTCACGACCAGGTCATACGCACCCTTCTCCAACTCAGGCACCGCCATCCGCGCGTCCTTGTTGTACGAAACGATCCTGGTGTCTCGCCGCAATCCCAGGTAGTCAAAGACCACCGCCGTCACCTGCGGGTCTATCTCGATGACCTCCACCGTGCTCCGGGGGTAGGACTCCTCGATGAACCGCGGCAGCGTATGACCGCCACCCCCGATGGACAGCGTCCGCATGTCCGGTTCGCGCTGCGCCAGATGGGTCGCCAGGTCGGCCATGACCTTCTCGTAGCCATAGACGAGGAACTTGGGGTCGTCCATGGCCACGTGGCTGTGCAGCAACCGGTCGAGGATGAGTATACGGACGGGATGGCCTTCGATCGTGTCTTCCCGAATCGTGATGCAGAAGTAGTTGCTCTCGCGGAGACAGCCGGTCTCCAGAGACTTGGTGGCGAAGCCGAGGCTGAGCACGCCGACGAACCCCGCCAGCAGCACCAACGCGGCGAGCGCGGGCGCCCTGGCCCGCCACAAGTTGCCCGTCGCCACGGCCAGCAGGATGGGCCGCGTCCCCATCCACTGGATGAGGAAAAAGCCCGTGAGGAACGTGCCCGGGATGCTGCCCGCCGTGGAGACCGCATACAGCTTGCCCACCAGGTTGCCCGCGCGGGTCACGTCCTTGATGTGCAGCCGTATCACCACCGACGTGGTCATGCTCAGGATGAGGCTCGGCGGCAAAAACAGCAGCGCCGTCAGCAGCACGATGCGGCCCATGATGGGCATGCCGTCCACCGCACCTGCCACCAGGTTGATGAGCGGCAGCACAGCCAGCGTGGACAGCCCGCCCAACAAGAGGATGATACCCAGCGTGAACTGCGACGGGAACCGGTCGGCCACGCGCCCCCAGGTAGTTGCCCACGCTGATGCCGGCCAGCAGGATGCCGATGATGCTCGTCCAGGTGTACACCGACACTCCGATGAACGGGGCCAAGATTCGTCCGGCCAAGATCTCCGTGATGAGGACGCAGCCACTCACCGTGAAGACGATGAGGTAGGGTGTCAACGAGTTCACATACCGCATCACGGCTCCCCCTCCTCAACGGCAGAGCGGTTACATGCGCCGCGCATTGGCAGCGGCGATGCCCGCGCTCACCAGCTCCTTGATCTTGGCCGGCGCCTCCCCGACCGCGACGCGGATGGCGTCGGGACTGGCACGCTCCTTGACCTCCACCACGCCCTGTTTCAGGTTGCGCGGGCTGACCACGACCCGCACCGGGAGGCCAACCAGGTCCGCGTCGTTCAGCTTCACGCCCGCCGACTCCGGCCGGTCGTCGTACAGCACCTCCACGCCCTCCCGCTCCAGCGCGCCGTGCAACGCTTCTGCTGCTTGCGCCACCTCCGGCGACTCCACGTTCAGCGCCGCGATCCACACGTGGTACGGCGCGATGGGCGCCGGGAGGATGGCGCCCTTCTCGTCGTGGTGCTGCTCGATGGCCGCGGCCAGCAGCCGCCCCAGGCCGATGCCGTAGCAGCCCATGATGATAGGCTGCTGCATCCCGTTCTTGTCCAGGAACCGCGCCCCCATCACCTCGCTGTACGTCGTCCCTAGCTTGAACACATGGCCCACCTCGATGCCGCGCCGCGCCGAAAGCGGCCTGCCGCACTTGGCACAGGCGTCGCCGTCCTGCGTCAGGGCGATGTCCGCCACCACATCTATCTGGAAGTCGCGGGGGTAGTTCACGTTCTTCAGGTGGTAGTCCAGCCTGTTGGCTCCAGCCACGTAGTTGGACCCCAATTCGACGGAGTCATCGGCCACCGTCTTGAGGCGGCCCTTGAGGCCCACCGGCGAGGCCGAACCCGCCACCAGACCCGCCGCCGCCACTTCTTCCGGCGTCGCCAGCCGCAAGTCCTTCGTCTTCAGCGCGCGTTTCAGCTTGACCTCGTTCACGTCCAGGTCGCCCCGTATGGCCACGACGACCACCTCGCCATCCATCGCGTAGAACACCGCCTTGAGCGTCTTGGCGGCTGGCACTCCGAGGAACTTCGCCAACTCCCCGATGGTCTTGACCCCAGGCGTATGCACCAGCTCCACAGGGGCCTGCGGCTCGTGGGCCTGGTGGTGCTTCTTCGACACCGCCTTCTCAACATTCGCCGCGTAACCGCAGCCGGAGCAAACGACAACGGTGTCCTCGCCCGAGTCCGCCAGCAGCATGAACTCGTGGGAGTCCTTGCCACCGATGGCGCCGCTGTCCGCCTCTACCATCACCACGTCCAGGCCACAGCGGGCATAGATATGCTTATAGGCCCGCACCATCGCCTCGTAGCTGCGGTCCAACCCCTCCTGGTCAGCGTCGAAGCTGTACGCGTCCTTCATGTCGAACTCGCGGACACGGATAAGGCCGCCTCGAGGCCGAGGTTCGTCCCGGAACTTGGTGTGAATCTGGTACAGAATGAGCGGCAGGTCGCGGTAGCTGTTCACGTTGGCCTTGACCACCGAGGTCAGGACCTCCTCGTGCGTGGGCGCCACCACCAGCGTCCGCTCCCGCCGGTCTTTGAGGGTCATCAGGTCGGGGCCGAAGGCTGCTGTCCGCCCCGTCACATCCCATAGCTCGCGGGGCTGAAGGACCGACAGTCGAAGCTCCTGGCTGCCCGCCGCGTCCATCTCCTCGCGGATGACCTGCTCGATCTTCCTCAGCGATCGCCACGCCAACGGCAAGTAGCTATAGATGCCAGAGCCGACCTGATAGATGCTTCCGGCGCGCAGCATCAGCTTGTGGCTGACCAACTCCGCCTCGGCCGGACTCTCCCGCAACGTCTTCCCAAACAGCTTTGAAACCAGCATGTACTTTAGACCTCTGTAAGACAAGAGGTCTGGAGGACACCCCCAGACCTCTTCGATTCATGCCTGCTGGGTTCTTCGTACAACCGCCGCAGCCTACGCCCCCGCCTTCACCGCCAGCAACTCCTTCTCCGCCTTCGCCACCTCTTCCATCAGGGCGGAGAGCATGTCGGCCTCGCCGACCACTCGCGCTTTCTGTCCTTTGCGGAAGATGATAGCCCTGCCCGCGCCTGCCGCGATGCCCACGTCCGCGTCCTTCGCCTCGCCTGGGCCGTTGACCTCGCACCCCATGACCGCCACTTTCACCGGGGTCTTGGTCTTCTTCAATAGGCCCTCGACAGTGTTGGCCAGCGTGCGGATGTCCACGTCGGCCCGCCCGCAGCTGGGGCACGCCACCAGGACCGCGCCTTCCTTGCGCAATCCGAGCGACTTGAGTATCTCGAAGCCGGTATAGACCTCTTCCACCGGGTCATCGCTCAACGACACGCGGATGGTGTCGCCGATGCCCTCATACAGCAGCGCGCCCAGACCGATGGCGCTGCGGATGCTTCCCGCCTTTGCTGTGCCCGCCTCGGTGATGCCCAGGTGCAGCGGGTACGGCACCAGGTCCGCCATCCGGCGGTACGCCTCCACTGTCGTGTCTATGTCAAACGCCTTCAGCGAAATCTTGATGAGGTCGAAGTCCAAATCCTCCAGGATGCCTATCTCCCACAGGCCCGTCTGGACCATGTGGTCCACGACGCTGTACTGGCCTTCCTTCGCCTCGCCAGCCTTGGGCAGTCGGTTCACGCCGTCGGCGTGGCGCGACAGCCCGCCGGACAGGCCGATGGCCCCGACTGGGGGCAGGCTGCCGAAGTTGACCCCGATGCGGATGGGCACCTGCCGCGCCTTCGCCTCCCGCACCACCGCCACCACCTTCTCCTTGTCGCGAATGTTCCCGGGATTCAGCCGCAGGCAGTCCACCCCGCTGTTCAACGCCTCCAGGGCGAGCTGGTAGTGGAAATGGATATCGGCGATGACGGGTATCCGTGCCTGCCGCTTGATGTCCTTCAGCGCCTTAGCCGCCTCGATGTCCGGCACTGCGCACCGGATGACTTCACAGCCAGCTTCCTCCAGTGCCTTGATCTGGGCCACGGTCGCGGCTACGTTGCGCGTGTCGGTCTTGGTCATAGACTGCACGCTGACCGGCGCGTCGCCCCCGACCTTCACCTTGCCAACATGGAGCGCCTTGGAGACCCTTCGCTTGATCAACTCGACCTCCGGGACTTCTACCGGTACAGCCCGCTACTTTACTGCAGGATGCTCTCGCCCCTCAAGAGGCGCAGCACGTCGAAATAGCTGACGAAGAGGATGAAACCGATGAGCAGCGCGAAGCCTATCAGGTGCGCCAGCCCTTCCTTCTTCGGCGAGATACGCTTGCCTCGGCGCACCCACTCGATGATGACGAACAACAGCCGACCGCCGTCCAGCGCGGGTATCGGCAGGATATTGATGACCGCGAGGCTCAAGCTGAGCAGCGCTGTGAGCGGGAATATCCAATAGACTCCCTGCTGCTCCACCACCTCGCCCGTCGCCTGTGCGATGCCGATGGGCCCGGTGACGCCCGGGTTCGTGCCCGACGAGATGCCCTGGGCCAGACCGTCTCTGGTAGTGACCAGGACGCTCCACATCGCCCTGAAGGAGTTAGGGAACGCCACCCAGAACGGGTCGCTACGCCCCTCGATGCGTGGGTTCGCCAGGCCGATGAGCACTCCCATGGGGCCTTGGGTCAGCTTATCGCCGACCTTCGCGTTTCCGTCATAGCGGCGCGCGTCCCGCACCGAGACCTGCGTGGCCGTGTCGGTGACCTCCTCCACGATATTCAATGTCGGCGGGTTGGCCCTGGGGACGACTGTGACGGTCTCGACGAGTGCAAACTCCGGAGAGGAGCGCATGCCGCTCACGGCTGCGCCCCGCCGCACCGTCAGCTCGACCGGCAGGCCCACCTTCTCGCGCACCTTCGCGATGAACTCGGTCGTGCCGTCTATGGGCTGAGCATCCACCTGTAGGACGGTGTCACCAGGCCTCAATCCGGCCTCCTGGGCCGGTGAGCCAGGCGCTACCGCGCTGATGACCACCGAGCCACCCACGATCTCCTCATGTGGCAGCATGAAGAGCACTGTGAACATCACCACCGGCACCACGAAGTTCATGAACGACCCAGCCGACAGCACGATGGCCCGCTTCAGCACCGATTGGCGCGCGAAGCTCCTCGGGTCCGTCGGGTCCTCTTCGCCCACCAGTTTCACGAATCCGCCGATCGGAATGAGGTTGATAGAGTAGATGGTCTCGCCGAACTTCACGCCGGCCAGCCGAGGCGGAAACCCAAAGCCAAACTCGGTGACCTTGATGCCGAACCGCTTGGCCGTGAGGAAGTGCCCCAACTCGTGAATGAAGACCAGGAAGCCAAGGACGGGAATGATGTAGAGCCAGTTCAGATTGAACACAGGTACTCCCTACGCGACCAGCGAGGTCACCCGCTCGCTAGCCCATTTCGCCGCCTGGAGCGACTGCTCCGGCGTCGGGTCGGCGACCGACTTGTGCGCCTCCAGCGCCTTCATGATGACCGGCGCCATCCCCAAGAACCCGAGCCGCCCTCCCAAGAACGCGCTCACCGCCGCCTCATCGGCGCCGCACAGCACCGCGGGCCACGTCCCGCCTCTGCGCCCGTACTCCATCGCCAGCTCGAAGCAGGGGTACCGCTCGGGCTGCATCCGCTCGAAGGTCAGCGCGCCGGTCTTCACCGGGTCGAACCGCTGAAGTTTCGTGTTGCGTACACGCTTCGGATAGAAGAGCGCGTACTGGATGGGCAGCCGCATGTCCGGCGGGCTGAGCTGCGCCTTCACGGAGCCATCCTCGAACTCGACCATGGAGTGGATGATGCTCTGCGGGTGGATGACCACCTCGATGCGCTCCCACGGGACGTCGAAGAGCCACCGCGCCTCGATGACCTCAAAGGCCTTGTTCATCAGCGTTGCCGAGTCTATGGTGATCTTCGGCCCCATCTTCCACGTCGGGTGCTTCAGCGCCCGCTCCGGAGTTACCGTCGCCAACTCCTCCAGGGATGCGTGGCGCATGGCGCCGCCCGACGCGGTGATGATGAGCCGGTCGATCTTCCGGTCCTCACCCCTCATGCACTGCCATATGGCATTGGGCTCGCTGTCCAGCGGCAGCAACGTTGCGTTGTGTTTCCGCGCCAGCTTCGTGAGGTACTCTCCGGCCATCACGATAGACTCTTTGTTGGCGAGGGCGACGTCCTTGCCAGCCTTCAGCGCCGTGATGGTCGGTCCCAGAGCTACATCGCCCACGGTGGCAGTGACCGCCATCTGCACGTCCGGGTCCAGCACCATATCGTCCAAAGAGCAAGCCCGGCAGCCTAGGTCACGAAGGGCAGCCGTGTGCGCATGGCCCCCTTCGTAGGAGACGAGCTTCGGTCGGAACTCTCTGACCTGTGACTCCAAGACGTCGAAGCTCTTTCGTGCCGCCAAGCCGACCACCCGGAAGCGGTCTGGAAAGGTGCGGACGATGTCGAGTGTCTGGGTCCCGATGGAGCCCGTGGAGCCCAGTATGGCCAGTCCCTTTACCGTGTGGCCCATAGCACGAACAAGTATAACATCGGCAGGTTGAAGAGGATGGAGTCCAGCCGGTCGAGCAGCCCTCCGTGGCCTGGCATGAGCCGTCCCGAGTCCTTCACACCCGCAGTCCGCTTGAGCTTCGACTCGAAAAGGTCTCCCGCCTGGCCGACGACCGCCATCAGTGCTCCCAGCACGAGGGCCTCCCATACGGCCAACCCTAGACCGAAACCCCAGGCTGCGATGCCCACCCCGGCAAGCGCACCCGCCAGCCCGCCCGCTGCGCCCTCCCACGTCTTGCCTGGGCTGATGGACGGCGCCATCTTGTGCCGTCCCACCGTTCTGCCAACCGCGTACGCGCAGATGTCGGTCGCGAACACGCCGATGAAAAGCAGGAACAGCCACTCACGGCCGTCCGGCTCGGCACGCACGAGCGGCACGAACAGCAGCAATCCCCCTGCGTACAGCGCCGCAACCGCTGTTAGTCCTGCATCGCCTGCGACAGCCGAAGAGCGCCGCATCGCCGACCACGCCAGGGCGGCCGACGCCCCAGCGCCCAGCACCGGCAGAACCACACGATATGCAGCACGCCCATCTGCGACGAAGTGCCCCGCTACCACCAGCGCGGCGGCGAGCAGCGCCGCCACGATAACCACCGGACGCCGCCCCTTGCGCGAAAGCATGGCGGAGAACTCGGCTGCACCCACCGCGGCGACGATGGCCGCTACGACCGTCACCCACGGCGACCCTGCCCACACGACGAGTGCCAGCAGCGGCAGCCCGACGGCGGCGGTAACCGTCCGCCTGGCAAGGTTGCTCATGCGCGGCGCGGCCTCGCCCGCCGTGAGGTTGTGGGCCTCGGTGGCGTTAGAGGACTCGGCTTGAGGAGGAGGACGTTTCATCCCAGCAGCCACACCGGCCAAGAAAAGTCAGTTACTTCAGCCCGGGTCGAGGCGTGGCCGCCATGGGCCAGCGTTTAACGGACCTCGGCTGGCGCAACCCGCCCAAAGCGGCGCTGCCGCTGTGCGTACGCCGTCAGCGCCAGTTCCACCTCGCCCTCCCCGAAGTCCGGCCAGAGCGTGGGGGTGGTGTAGTACTCGGCGTATGCCGCTTGCCACAACAAGAAGTTGCTTATCCGCATCTCCCCAGCAGTGCGGATGATGAGGTCGGGGTCGGGCAGGCCAGCGGTGTATAGATGGCCTTCCAAGAGTCCCTCATTCACTTCGTCAGGCCGCACGCCATCGCTCAGCATCGCCCGCACCGCCTGGAGGATCTCCTCCCGCCCGCCATAATCGAAGGCCACGTTCAGGTTGATGTGGGTGTTGCGCTTGGTCAGTTCAACGCTCTTCTGGATGGCACGCTGAAGACGGGGTGACAAGCGGTCGAACCGTCCCAGGTGGCGGATGCGCACGCCCTCCTTGTGCAGCAGCTCGGTCTCGTTGCGAACGGCCTCGCCCAATAGTTCCATCAGCGCACCCACCTCTTCGGTCGGGCGTTCCCAGTTTTCCGTGGAGAAGGCGTAGAGCGTCAAGTGTTTGACACCATGTTGGGCGAATGCCCTTATGATACGCCGGATGTTCTCCGTACCGGCGCGGTGCCCGTCGGAGCGGGACAAGCCTCGTCCATTCGCCCACCGTCCGTTGCCATCCATGATGACAGCGACGTGAGTGGGGACCGGAGCTGCGCCCAACGAGGACGCTCCGTTGGCGTCCTTGTCCGGCGCTGGCGTCATATCTCCATGACCTCGGCTTCCTTCTCTTTGCGCAACGCATCCATCTTCTGGATATGGGAGTCCGTCAGCCGTTGGAGTTGCTCTTGGGCCTTCTTGGACTGGTCCTCGCTCAGTTCTTTGTTCTTCTCCATCGCCTTGAACCTATCCATCCCCTCACGTCGGATGTTGCGGACGGCGACATGCCCTTCCTCCGTGCGCTTCCCCACCGTCTTTGCCAGTTCGCGCCGCCGCTCCTCGGTGGGGACAGGGATGTTGATGCGTATCACAGTGCCGTCGTTGTTAGGCGTCAGCCCAAGGTCCGAGGCCAAGATGCCCTTTTCGATGTCCTTCAGCGCCTGCTTGTCCCACGGCTGGATGAGCAACACCCGTGCTTCAGGGACATTGATGGTCGCCAGTTGGTTGATGGGCATCGGCGCGCCGTAGTATGCAACGATCACGCCTTCTAGAAGGGCTGGGCTGGCCCGGCCCGTCCGGACGCTTGCCAACTCCTTCCGGAGAGATTCCAGCGACTTCTTCATCCTGGCTTCAGAATCTACGATGAGCGTCGAGACGGTGGTCATGGCTTAACACTCCCTCCGAGCCAAACGCGTTGCTTAGCGGGTGCGCGATTCCGCTACCAGCGAGCCGATGTGTTCTCCCTTGAGTATCCTCGCCACGTTGCCGGGAACAGAAAGGTCGAACACCACGATGGGCAGGCCGTGCTCCATGCACAGCGAGAGCGCGGTGGCGTCCATGACGCCCAGGCGCTGGTCCATGGCATCGCGGTAGGTGATGAAGTCGTACTTGGCGGCGCTGGGGTATTTCTTCGGGTCAGCGGCGTACACGCCGTCCACGTTGTACTTGGCCATCAAGAGGATGTCTGCGTCGGTCTCCATGGCGCGCAATGCCGCTGCTGTATCGGTTGTCATATAGGGGTTGCCTGTGCCTGCCGCGAAGATGACCACGCGGCCTTTTTCCAGGTGACGGATGGCGCGCCGCCGGATGTAGGGCTCGGCCACCTGCTGGACGGCGATGCCTGTCTGCGTGCGGGTGTCAATGCTGTGGTGCCGTTCGAGCGCATCCTGCAGCGCCAGCGCGTTGATGACCGTCGCCAGCATGCCAGCGTAGTCAGCTGAAACCCGGTCCATGCCGTCCGTCTCGGCCTGGGCGCCTCGCCAGATGTTGCCTCCGCCCACCACCACGCCCACTTCCACACCCATTTCATGGATCAGCTTGATCTGGCTTGCGTTGTAGTCCACGGCCACCGGGTCAAGGCCGTGACCCCGCTTGCCTTTGAAGGACTCGCCGCTCAGTTTCAGCAAGACCCGTCGGTAGGCGGCCTTTCCTGTTGCCACAGGCGCTACTCCCCCAGAGCGAACCTGACGAACCTGCGCACCTTGATGTTCTCCCCTACCTTGCCTACCGCTTCGTTGAGGACATCTTGGAGAGTCTTGGAGGGGTCTTTGATATACGGCTGCTGGAGCAGGGCGACCTCTCGCGGGTCGGCCTTCTCGCCAGCGGGGATATCAACCTTGTCCACATACTTCGGCGACATGGCCGCCACCTGCATTGCGATGCCGTGCGCCAACTCTTGGAACTCGGCGGTGCGCGCGACGAAGTCCGTCTCGCAGTTCAGTTCCACCAACGCCCCCACGCGGCTCCCGCTGTGGATGTACGCGTGGACCAAGCCATCGTTCGTGGAGCGGGAAGCCTTCTTGGCGGCGATTTTCATGCCGCGCTGCTTGAGAATGTCCTTGGCCTTCTCGACATCCCCATTAGCTTCGGCGAGGGCACGCTTGCAGTCCATGACGCCTGCCCCGGTCTGCTCGCGAAGCTCTTTGATTACGTCAATGCTTACTTCTGCCAAAGTGCCTCCTGAAACGGTCCCAAGTGATCGCTAGGGCGGCGGTGCGGGCTCAGTAGTCCGCGTCGTCCTCGCCGACCTCGAGCCCTTCCTCGCTTGGCATGGGTGGTGCGGAAGTCTTCGAAGCTGCGGCTTCCTCTGCCCTCGAGGCGGCCTCCTCGGACTCCACTCGGGCCCTGCGGTTCATGCCTTCGATGACTGCTTCCGCCATTTGGCTGGTCGCAAGACGTATAGAGCGGATGGCGTCGTCGTTGCCTGGGATGGGGTAGTCCACCTTGTTGGGGTCGGAGTCCGAGTCCACCAGCGCGACCACCGGCACCCCTACCCGCTTTGCCTCCTCGACCGCGATGGCCTCTTTCCCGATGTCCACAACGAACAAGGCTCCGGGCATCTGCGTCATCTCTTTGATGCCGCCGAAGTATTTGTTCATCCGCGTGATTTCTTCGTCCAGCTTACCGGAGTCCAGCTTGGACAACCGTGCGAACTCACCAGCCTTCTTCCGCTCTTCGAGTTTCACGAGGTGATCCAGTCGGCTTTGGATGGTCTTGAAGTTCGTCAACGTCCCACCAAGCCAGCGGGTAGTGACGTAGTAGCTCCCACTACGCCTGGCCTCGGAGGCGATGGTGTCCTGCGCCTGCTTCTTGGTGCCCACGAAGATGATTTTCTGTCCGCTGACGGCCACCTCGGTGACGAAGGCCTTCGCCTGCTCCAGCATCTTCAACGTCTGTTGAAGGTCTATGATGTGGATGCCGTTGCGGTGGGAGAAGATGTACTTTTTCATTTTCGGGTTCCACCGCCGCTTCTGGTGGCCGAAGTGGACGCCCGCCTCCAGCAGGGCTTTCATCGTCACCGGGCCCTGCATGACCGGGGCCTCTTCAGGCGCAGCCCACGGAGCTGGTGGTGGAGGAGTTGGATCTTTCTGAGTCTGTTGAACCATGCAACCTGCCCTTCCTGATGGTCAGTACAGCGCCCGCTCACCTGCGTGCGCAATCTTGCGGAGTATAGCACATGGCTTCGAAACGGGTAAACGCGGCCCCGGTTTGCTCCGCGCCGGAGTGGTGTGCTAGAATGACCTCTGGTTAAAAAAGATGTGAGAGAAAGAGCAGGTCGGATCTCCAACGTAATGGGACTGGACAAGACACAGAAACTAGCCGTCACAGAGCAGTATCGGACCAACGAGAAGGACACAGGCTCCAGCGAAGTCCAGGTAGCTTTGCTCACCGCCCGCATTAACGGGCTGACCGAACACCTCAGGACCCACAGCCACGACGAGTCGTCTAGACGAGGCTTGCTCAGGCTCGTGGGCCAGCGCCGCAGCCTGCTCCGATATGTCAGTCATACAAACGTTGACCGCTACCGGTCACTCATCGCTCGGCTAGGGCTTCGGAGATAGTCTCGATTCCATCGGGGCTGTCTTCTTTTTGCCCTTAGCGCCATCTTCAGGCAGTAAGGACATACACGCATGGCTTCCTCATTTCAGACCGTCATAGGCGGTAAAACGCTATCTTTCGAAAGCGGCAAGCTGGCCCAGAAGGCTAACGGCTCGGTGCTGGTGCGCTACGGGGACTCCGTCGTCCTTGTCACCGCAACCATGGCCGCGCCCCGGGTGGGGGTGGACTTCTTCCCCCTCACCGTGGACTTCGAGGAGCGGCTCTACGCCCGAGGGAAGATCCCTGGCAGCTTCTTCCGGAGGGAGGGCCGTCCTTCCACTGACGCTATCCTCACGGATCGGCTTACCGATCGGCCGCTCCGCCCGCTGTTCCCCAAAGGCTTCCGCAACGAAGTCCAAATCATCTCCACCGCGCTTTCAGCGGATATGGAGAACCCGCTGGACATCCCATCCATCATCGGAGCCTCCACAGCGCTCTCCATCTCCGACATCCCCTTCGAAGGCCCACTAGGAGCCACGAGGATCGGCTACGTCAACGGCGAGTTCATCGTCAACCCAACCTACCAGCAGATCGAGGAAAGCCAACTCGACCTAGTGGTGGCCGGGACGAAGGACGGCGTGGCTATGATAGAGGCGGGCGCCTCAGAGCTGTCGGAAGACCGGGTTTTTGAGGCCATCCAGCGGGCGCAAGAAGTGAACCTCACGCTCATCGAGTTCCAGAACGAGCTCGTCCGCGCGATGGGCAAACCCAAGGCTTCGTATGTCCCTGCCGCGCTTCCAGACGGCCTGGAGGCCAAGGTCGCCGAACTCGCCGCGGGACGCATCCCCGCTGCCGTGAGGGCTGCCACCGGCTCACCTGGCGACAAGAGCCAACTCGAGTCCCTCGAGGCCGAGGTGGTCGCCAAGCTCGGCGAAAGCCACGATTCCGGCCAGGTCGCCGAGGCCCTGGAATCTCTAGTGAATCAAGAGTTCCGCCGCCGTATCCTGGAGGAGGGCGCCCGTCCCGACGGGCGGCACATCCGCCAGCTCAGGCCCATCTCCTGCGAGGTCGGCCTGCTTCCCCGCACGCATGGGACCGGCCTCTTCTCCCGCGGCGAGACCCAAGCCCTTGGTGTCATCACCCTGGGCTCTGTCGGCGACGCCCAAAAGCTCGACACCCTCCACCCTCGCGACAGCAAGCGCTTCATGCTCCACTACAACTTCCCGCCTTACTCCACCGGCGAGGCCAAGCGGGTCGGCTCTCCGGGCCGCCGCGAGATTGGTCACGGCGCCCTCGCGGAGCGCGCGTTGCTCCCCGTCATCCCTGATGAGTCTCAGTTCCCCTATACCATCCGCGTGGTTTCCGAGATCCTAAGCTCCAACGGGAGCACTTCGATGGCCAGCGTCTGTGCTTCCACCCTCGCCCTCCTGGACGCCAGCGTTCCCATCAAAGCTCCCGTCGCCGGCATCTCCATCGGGCTCATCACCGGCAACGATGGCAAGTTCGTGACCCTGACCGACATCCAGGGCAAGGAAGACCACATCGGCGACATGGACTTCAAAGTTGCCGGCACATCCAAGGGCATCACGGCCATCCAACTCGACATCAAGGTCAAACACATCAGCTTCGCTGTCGTCCGCGCTGCCCTCGACCAGGCCCACGAGACACGCTTGGCCATCCTCGACAAGATGCGCGACGCTATCCCCGAGCCTCGCAAGGAGATGAGTAAGTACGCTCCCAGGATGTTCCGCATCACCATCCCCGTGGAGAAGATTGGGATGGTCATCGGTCCAGGCGGCAAGATGATTAGAAGCATCATCGAGCAGACCAAGGCCACCGTGGACATCGAGGACGACGGCACCGTGTACGTCGGTTCGCCGGATTCCGAGGCCGCCCAGAAGGCCCTCGACATCATCGAAAACATGACCAAAGGCGCCAAGGTCGGCGAGATCTACACTGGACGCGTCGTCAAAATCCTCGACTTCGGCGCCTTCGTCGAGATACTCCCCGGCACCGACGGCATGGTGCACATCAGCGAGCTTGCTAACCACCGCGTGGCCAAGGTCGAGGACGTGGTCTCTGTCGGCGACGAGATCACCGTCAAGGTCAAAGACATCGACTCCAACGGGCGCATCAGCCTGTCGCGCCGCGCTCTGCTGGAGGCCGATGGCGGCGGCGAGGACGATGGAGACCGCCAGCCACCGCTGCCGTCCGAGGGCGACGAGGGGCAGGAGGAACGCGCCTTCGCCGGCCCGCCCCGGCCAGCCTTCCGCGGCCCAGGGGCCCCCCCCAGGTCCGGCGGCCCGCCGCACAGGGGCGGCCCCCCGCGAGGCGGCCCCCGTGGTGGACCGGGCGGACCCCGCCCCGGTGGATTCGGCCCACGCCGGCCAGGTGGCGGACCGGGAGGCCCACCGCGGAATCGGCCAGGCCCAGGCTACAGACCATAAAGGCCTCGCCTAAGACACATAGGGGTGGGTTTCAAACCCGCCCCTACGATTTCTAAGGACGTCTCCACGTTCTCCTCGGGGGGTTCCTGTTTTCCCTCCCTTGCGCGATAATTCAGCCCTAACGAGCGGTAAGCATTTGGAGGGTTGACCTCATGTCCATCATCAAGGTCATCGTTCACGGTGCCCAGGGGAAGATGGGGCAAGAGGTGCTCAACGCCGTCTCCAAGGAAAAGGACATGACGCCGGTCGGCGCGGTGGACGCCAAGGCCCAGTCCGAAACCCTGCGCCTGCCCGACGGCTCCCGCTCCATCCCACTAGCCACATCGCTTGGCGCCATCAATATCACCGCCGACGTCGTTGTGGACTTCAGCAGCGCCGAGGGCGCCATCGCCGCCATCCGCGCCGCGACAGCGAATAAGGCCCATGTCGTCGTCGGGACCACCGGCCTGAAAGAAACCGAGCTGGCTGAGGCGAAGAGGTTTGCCGAGCAGAACGGCGTTGGCGTCTTCATCGCGCCCAACTTCGCCGTCGGCGCCGTCCTGATGATGCATCTTGCACGCATCGCGGGCAAGCACTTCGACTACGCCGACCTGCTGGAGACCCACCACGAGCAAAAGGTTGACGCCCCGTCCGGCACGGCCCTAGCCATCGCCCGCGCCGCCGCCGAGGGCAGGGGCAAGCCCTTCCTCTCCAACGAGACCAAGAAGGAAACCCTGGCAGGCAGCCGTGGCGGAACGCTCCAGGGCGTTAATGTCCACTCCGCCCGTCTGCCGGGCCGCGTCGCCCACCACGAGCTCGTCTTCGGCGGGCTAGGCCAGACCCTCACCATCCGCCACGACTCTATCAGCCGCGAGAGCTTCATGCCCGGCGTTGTCGCCGCCGTCAGGTATGTGGTCAAGCATCCCGGCCTCACCGTCGGCCTCGAGAAGGTACTCGGCCTCTAACGGTGATTGAACTGTGGCGCAGCGATACTCGGTTACCCCACATCCGATTGAGACCATCCTGACTTGGGTCAAGTCAGGAGAGATTGCCATCCCTGAGATTCAGCGCCCCTTCGTCTGGGACGCCACAAAAGTTCGCAACCTCCTCGACTCGCTGTACCAGGGTTACCCCATCGGCTATCTCATCGCTTGGCGCAACCCGACAGTTCGGCTCAAAGACGGAACCCCTTCTGCGGGCAAGCGAATCCTAATCGACGGCCAGCAGCGCGTAACCTCACTTATGGCAGCGCTCCTCGGCCAAGAGGTCATGACTAAGGACTACGAGACCGTCCGTATCCGGATTGCATTCCACCCGCGGGAAGAACAGTTCGAGGTCTCAAACCCCGCCATCCAGAAAGACGCGTCCTGGATTCCCGACGTCGCCGCCCTCTTCTCGCCGGATGCGCGGCTCCTTCAAATCACTAAGCAGTATGCATTGGCTAACCCGGGCATGGACGAAGACCACCTTTTTGGCACCTTTGAGAAGTTACGAAAGATTATCAACAACCACGTTGGAGTGATTGAGCTAGCGGGAGACCTCGACATCGAAACGGTTACTGAGATATTCATCCGCGTGAATTCCGCTGGAGCGACTCTTAGCCAGGCCGATTTCGTCATGTCGAAGATAGCGGCCGATGAACGCTACGGCGGCAATCTATTGCGCAAAGCGATTGACTATTTCTGCCACCTAGCGGTGGCGCCGGAGTTCTTAGTGCGAATCGAAAAGGGCGATTCGGCATTCGCGGCTTCGGAGTTCATGCAGAAGATGCGCTGGCTCAAGGACGTTAGCGACGACCTCTACGACCCGTCCTATACTGACATGCTCCGCGTTGCATTTACCTCCCAGTTCCGGCGGGGCAGACTTCAGGACCTCGTGGCCTTGCTCTCGGGCCGGAACTTCGAGAACAAGCAGTATGAGGAGGCAATCGCCGAACAGGCTTTCGCACAGCTCAAGCAGGGCATTCTCGACTTCATCAACAAGACACACTTCGACCGAATCACGATGATTCTCCGATCGGCGGGATTTGTGACAAGGGACTTGATTCGAACCCAAAACGCCGTTAACTTCGTCTATGTCCTGTACCTGCGGGGGCGAACTGAGAACCAGCCCGCCGATGATCTCGAGCGGCTCGCGCGGCGTTGGTACGTCATGTCTGTCCTCCGTGGGCGGTACGCCGGAAGCCCGGAGACGACGTTTGACTTCGATATTCGCCAAATTGAGGCGCGGGGCCTGGTTGCTTATGTGGAGTCGGTCATCCAGGCCGAACTATCGGAAAGCTACTGGACTACTCTTCTCCCCCAGGAGATGGACACATCTTCCACGATAAGTCCGTACTTCCTAGTTTATCAGGCTGCGCAAGTGAAGTTTGGAGACTTGGGATTCCTCTCGCGCGATATCACCGTGCGGGACCTGCTCCTGAACCGCAGCGACGTGCACCACGTTTACCCTCGCAACCACCTGAAGAAACAGGGCCTTTCGCGCGGTCGTTACAACCAGATTGCTAACTTCGTCCTGGCCCAGAGCGAGATTAATATCGCCATCGGGGACAAGCCGCCTGATCAGTACTTCCAAGAACTGGCTGAGCAGGCGAGCGGCGGCAAGAAGCGCTACGGTGGAATCACAGACAGTGGGGAGATGCGAACCAACCTCCGGATGAATTGCGTGCCGGAGTCCCTGCTCGACGGCGAGATTCTTACCTACGATGATTTCCTTGTGCAGCGGCGCACGCTCATGGCGCACAGAATCCAGGCCTACTTCGAGGCTCTCTAGCTCACCTCGGCCCTGGATTTCCTCCCCTTCTATGCGTATGATTTGCCTATCTCATGAATCGTCTGGAGTTTCACGTGGAAGGTTGTAGAGTCGCGGTCGTCGGCGCCACCGGAGCGGTCGGCAAGGTCTTCCTCCGCATCGCGGAGGAGCGCAAGTTCCCCTACACTGCCCTACGCCTCTGCGCCACCGAGCGCTCCTGGGGCAAACGCCTCCTCGTCAATGGGCAAGAGCACATCGTCGAGCCCGCCACCCCCGAGCTGTTCAGCCAGGTGGACATCGCCTTCATCTCCGCCAGCGGCAAGGCCAGCAGGGAGTACGGGCCCATCGCTGTCCAACAGGGCGCACTCGTCATAGACGACAGTTCCACGTTCCGCATGGACCCGAACGTCCCCCTCGTCGTGCCCGAGGTCAACGCCGACGACCTGGACGGCCACCAAGGCATCATCTCCATCCCGAACTGCTCCACCACACCGCTCGTCATGGTGCTGAAGCCCCTCAACCACCTCAACCCCGTGCGCCGCGTCGTCGTGGACACCTACCAGTCCGTCTCCGGCAAGGGCTCCAAAGCGGTCGCTGAGCTTCTCGACCAGACCCGACTGCTGCACGAAGGCCGGACTGTCGCTGCCAACGACCTGCCGCAGCGCATCGCCTACAACCTCTTCCCCCACATAGATAACTTTGAGGACACCGGCTACACCAAGGAAGAGATGAAGATGGTCGGCGAGACGCGGAAGATCCTCCATCTGCCCGACCTGCCGCTCTCGGCTACCTGTGTGCGCGTCCCCGTTTTGGTCGGCCACTCCGAGGCCGTCCATGTCGAGTTCGAGCGCCCGATGGCTGTCGCCACCGTCCGCGAGGTGCTCTCCGAGAGCATCGGCATCCGAGTGGTGGACAACCCCGCCTCGGCCCTCTACCCTATGCCCATCGAGGCCGAGGGCATTGATGATGTGCTGGTGGGCCGCATCCGCAAGGACCTCTCCCACCCCAACGGCATCGCCCTCTGGCTCTCGTCCGATAACCTCCGCAAAGGCGCGGCGCTCAACGCCATCCAGATCGCAGAGGACGTCCTGAAGAGGGGCCTGCTGCTTAGGCAAAGGAAGGCACAATCATGGCGCAGATAGGCAGACTGCTGACCGCGATGGTCACCCCCTTCGACGAGCGCGGCCAGGTGGACTACAAGGAGGCAGGCAAGCTTGCCAATGCCCTCGTGGACTCCGGCAGCGACGGTCTTGTCGTCTCCGGCACCACCGGCGAGTCGCCGACCCTGTCCACCGAGGAAAAGCTGCGGCTCTTCGCCGAGGTCAAGAAGGCCGTCGGCAAGCGCGCCGCCGTCGTCGCCGGCAGTACGAACTACAACACCGCCGAGAGCATCGAACTGAGCAAAGAGGCCGAGCGTGAGGGCGTGGACGCCATCCTCATGACCGTCCCTTACTACAACAAGCCCCCACAGGACGGGCTGTATCAGCACTTCAAGGCTATCGCCGAGGCCGTTCACATCCCCGGCATCCTCTACAACGTCCCAGGGCGCACCAGCCTCAACATGACCTCCGACACCACGGTTCGCCTCAGCAGGATAGACAACATCGCCGGCGTCAAGGAGGCCTCTGACGACCTCGACCAGGTCGCCCGCATCATCTCCGGAGCCCGTGCCGACTTCAAGGTCTGGAGCGGGGACGACAACAAGACCTTTTTCATCATGTGCGCCGGCGGCTACGGCGTCGTCTCGGTCGCTTCCCACCTCGTCGGCAACCAGATCAAGGCGATGATGGGCCTCGTCCTGGAGGGCAACATCGAGGCCGCCGCAGCCAAACACCGCCGCCTTCTCGACATCTTCAAAGGCATCTTCATCGTCACCAACCCCATCCCCATCAAGTACGCCGTCGGCAAGGCGGGCTTCGCCGTCGGCAAACCGCGTCTCCCGCTCGTCGAGCCCGACGACGCCACCGCTATGAAGCTTGATGACCTAATGGCCAGGTACCACATAGACCTCCAGGCGCCCGCCCAGGCCGCCACTGGCTAGGGACGCTTTTCTCCAGAGAAGCCGTCCTGCTGGCGGATGCGGGAGAGACCTGAACTGCAGCCGCAAACACGCCGCAGGGGTCTTGCTTCGGTAGACTAGCGCCCCAACCTGCTAATCGTCATCGCCGCCTCAAGAGGCGGTCGCAAGCTGCGTGGGACCCGATCCAGAACCAGACGATGTCGCCGCCTTCACGGACCCCGAGCGCTCGATAGCGAAGGGAGATCCGGACTGGGTTGGTGGAGCGACGCGCTTGCACTTGCTTGAACCGGAGACTTGGGTGCGGAATGGGTGAACTTTGAAAAGGCCGTTGGCTTCCTGCGCCTGTTGCCGGGTGGCCGTGGGCAAGCGCGCGAGCTGGCGGCGAAACGTCGCTGTTGTGTGCGAATTCACGCGCCCCAGGCATTCAGCGGACGGGTCCGGCCCTGACGATGCTCTTGTAGTGCCTCGTCTGCCAGCGATGCCAACCTGCCTTGAGATGCGGCGAAGGCTTTGCTCCAGCGCCGCTCTGAGGCCAGTTTCTCCAACAACCAAGATGCAATCGCATCTTGGTCATCTTCCGGCAGTTTCCCCACTTCCTCAGGCGCCTTGGCGAGTGACTTAACCAGATACAGACATCCTACCGCCCGTTCGTACGTATGACCAAGCGAACCTTTTTACAACTCAGGCGGTTTCCGCCCGCCTCGCCTCCACCTAAATGACCGGCCTGACTGTGATGGTCTCGTGCCGCTTCGGCCCGGTCGAAATGATGTCTATGGGCGCCCCGATGAGTTCCTGCAGCCGCTCCACGTACGAGCGTGCCCCCTCCGGCAGGTCCTTGTGGTTCGTCACGCTTGCGGTTGGCTTGTCCCAGCCCGGGTGCTCCTCGTACACGGGCCTGCACCGCTCAAACTCCGCGGTGCCACCCGGCAGGTCGGTCACCCGCTCCCCGTCCAGTTCATAGGCCGTGCAAATCTTGATGGGATGAAACCCGTCCAGGACATCTAGCCGCGTCAGCACCACCGACGTGTACCCGTTCACCTGCGTGCTGTACCGCGCCGCCACTGCATCGAACCAGCCCACCCGCCGCGGCCGACCCGTCGTCGCCCCGAACTCCTGCGCCAGATGCCGGATGCGCTCGCCGACCTCGTTCTTCAGCTCCGTCGGGAATGGCCCGCTGCCAACCCGGGTGCAGTACGCCTTGAACACACCGATGACCCCGGTGATCTGCTTGGGATGGATGCCCAAGCCGACACACGCGCCGCCGATGGTCGGGTTCGACGACGTCACGAACGGGTATGTGCCGTGGTCAAGGTCGAGCAGTGCTCCCTGCGCGCCTTCCAAGAGCACCACCTGGCCCTTCGCAAGCCGCTCGTGGATGAGCCGCTCCACCCTCCCGAAGAACGGTGCCAGCCGGTTTGCCCACGTCACGCACTTGGAGTACACCTCGTCCAACGAGAGCGGCTCACCACCATAGACCCTCGTGATGATGGTGTTGTTGTGCTCCAGGATGACCTTCAGTCGCGGCTTGAGGGCGCGGAGGTCGAGCAGGTCGGCTGCCCGCAGTCCGCTCCGAGACGCCTTGTCGCTGTAGGCCGGGCCGATGCCGCGGCCCGTGGTCCCGATGGCACGGCTGCCCTTCGCCGACTCTTGGAGCCGGTCCAGCATGATGTGGTAGGGCATGATGATGTGGGCGCGTTCGCTGATGAGCAGCCGGCCCTTGAGTTCCACACCGCGCCGCTCCAGGTCGGTCACCTCGCGGAGCAACGTGTCGGGGTCAACCACTGCGCCGTTCCCGATGACGCTCACCGTCTGCGGCCAGAAGATGCCGGAGGGAATCAGGTGGAGGGCGAACTTCCCCTGCTCGTTCATAACCGTGTGACCGGCGTTGTTCCCACCTGAAAAACGTGCCACCACGTCGGCATGACCCGAAAGGAAGTCAACGACCTTTCCTTTTCCTTCGTCGCCCCACTGGGCGCCCAATACCGCGTGTGCAGGCATGTTCCGAGACGTGCTCCTGTGCAAGACTGCGATGCAAAAGGCCCTGGGGAGTATAGCAAACGCCGAGGGGAAGGGAAAAGTCGAAACTTACTGTTGCGGCAGCTTGGTGACTTCATCAGACGCGGCCGGAGACCGCTGGCGGCTGAACGGCCAGCGGCGGCGGCGCCCGCCGTCATCGCCCTGCGCCCCTCCCCTGCCGCCCCCTCGACGCGTCCAGAGGTCGGCGAAGTACTCGGGCGTGAAGAAGATGCGGCCGTCCGCCACCTGCGTCAGCTCCCACGCCAGGTTCGACGGGAATGCCGCCACTTCCACATGCTTACCGGTGTTCTTCACCTGCTGCACTGCGTAGGCGAAGTCGGCATCTCCACTCACAAGGATGGCGACGTCATAGAGGTTATTCCATGCGAACTGGAGCAGGTCGGTGGCCAGCATGATGTCCACGCCCTTCTCCACCGTGACCTCGCCCCGCTGCTTCGACGTGCCAAGCCGGACTTCCAGGTATGGCGTGTTGTACAGCGCACTGAAGAACTTCTGCTGGTCCTGGTACGCCTGCTGGTTCCGCTCCGGGTCTCGCTGTACGTTGTAGTAGTAGACCCGGTAGAGCCACCGGTTTCCGACCAGTTTCTGGGCGAACGCCCCGAAGTCCAGGTCGAAGCGGCGGCAGTTCTCGTCCAGGCTGTGGTACAGGTTACTGCCGTCTATGAAGACGGCCACGCGCTGCGACCACTCGCCGGGTTCAGAGCTGTTGTTGTTCTTAGGTGACATCTCGCGTCGAGTAAGACCCTCTCTGTTCCATAGATTTCTCAGGCTTTCGCGGGCAGTTCCGTCTCTATCTCGCCGATGGCCGTATCCAGCCCGCGCACGATCTCGTCCACCTCGGTCTTGGTGATACACATCGGCGGCCCGAGTTGAATGATGTTGCCTAACGTCCGCAGCAACAACCCTTGCTTGCGGAACTTCTCCACCAGCCGCTCGCCGACGCGGAGCGACGCGGGGAACTTTGCTTTCGTCTTCCGGTCAGCCACGAGCTCAATGCCCATCAGTAGCCCCAGCCCGCGCACCTCGCCGATGATGTGGTGTTTCTCTTCCAGGCCACGAAGCTGCCCCAAGAAATAGGCTCCCATCTTGGCCGAGTTCTCCACCATCTTCTCTTCCTCGATGACCTCGATGTTCTTGAGGGCCACCGCCGCCGCGACGGGATGCCCTCCGTAGGTCAGCGCCTGCCGCAGGATGTTCTGCTCCCCGGCGAAAGCATCAGCCACCTCACGGGTCACGACGGCAGCGCCGACCGGCACATAGCTGCTGCCCAGCCCCTTGGCCATCGTCATGATGTCCGGCACCACATCCCAGTGATCTATGCCAAACCACCTGCCTGTCCTCCCGAATCCGCACACAACCTCGTCGTCAATGAGCAGTACGCCGTGCTTGTCGCAGATGCGGCGCACCAACGGCCAGTACTCGTCGCCTGGGACAACTCCGCCCAGGCCCGAGCACACCGGCTCGGCAATCACCGCCGCAACCGTCTGCGGCCCATGGAACACGATGAGGTCCTCCAAAGCCTTGGCGCACCGCACGGAACACTCCGACGGCGTCTTGCCGCCCTTCTCGCAGCGGTACGGGTTCGGCAGCGGCGCATACACCATCCCTGGGTACTCCGGCTCGAAGTCGGACAGGTTGATGCCCGCCGGGCGTCCCAGCCACATCGTCACGCCTGTTCCTCCGTGGTAGGTGCCCTTGAGGCTGACAATCTTATACCGCCCGGGCTCGCCGCGCCGCTTGTGGTACGCCCGCGCAATCTTGATGGCCGTCTCGTTCGCCTCGGAGCCCCCCGACACCGGCCATGTCCGCTCCAGGCTCCCCGGCGTGAGCTCCGCCAGCTTCTTTACCAGCCTGGCCAGCGGCGGAGTGGTGGTGCCTTCGGGCCAATAGGGCAGCGTCCGCATCTGGTCGCGCATCGCCTGGGCGATCTCCGTCCGCCCATAGCCGACGCTCACCGACGTGTAGCCCCCATTCACGTCTATCCACTCCCTGCCGTCGGAGTCCCACACGTGGATGCCTTTGCTCCGCTCGATGACCAGCGGCTCATCGTGCCGCTCCATGTCCACCCACGATCGGAACGGCATCCACAGGTGTTCGTTGGCGAGGTCGCGGAGTTCCTCGGTCTTGCCTGTCGTCGTTGCCATCGGCTGCTCCTACGTCGTGCGGGCGATACCCATCTCACCCTCAAGCTCCCACAGGGATACATCTATGGCGTGGACGATATCGTCCACGTCGTCGCGGGTGATGCACAGCGGCGGGCCCATGTGGAGCATATCGCCCCGGGACCGCAGCAGCAGCCCGCGCTTCCGCAGCTTGTCTGTCATGCGCTGCGCCATCTTGTCCTCGGGCTTGAACCCTGTCTTGGTCTCCTTATTACTCACCAGGTCAAGGGCCGCGAAGCAGCCCAGCCCGCGGACGTCGCCGACGATGGGGTGGTCCACCTTCAGGCCCGTGAGCTGTTCCTTCAGGTAGGCACCGACCTCCGCCGCGTTCTGGACCAGGTTCTCCTTCTCGATGATTTCGATGTTCTTCAGCGCTGCGGCCGCCGTCACCGGGTGGCCCGCGTTAGTGAACACGTGGCTCAAGGTCGCGTCGCGCTCGCTGAAATACTCGGCAATCTCGTCCTTCACTACCGTCGCCGCCACCGGTAGGTAGCTGCTCACGATACCCTTCGCCACCGACATGATGTCCGGCACGATGTTCCAGTGTTGGTTGCCGAACCACTTGCCCGTGCGCCCGAAGCCACAGATGACCTCGTCATCTATGAGCAGCACTCCGTACTTGTCGCAGATCTGGCGAATCATCGGCCAGTACTCGTCGCCGGGCACCGCCGCGCCCTGCGGCACAGCCACCGGCTCGCCGATAAACGCCGCGATGGTCTTCGGTCCGTTTTCCAGGATCAGGTCCTCGACCGCTTGGGCGCACCGCACCGCGCACTCCGACGGCGTCGTTCCGCCCATCTCGCAGCGGTACGGGTTCGGCTGCGGGGCATAGAGCATCCCAGGGTACACAGGCTCGAAGTCCGCGCGCGGATTGGCCGGCCCGCCGCCGGTGAACAGCACGCCGCCCGTCATGCCATGGTACGACCCTCGCCGACTGATGATCTTATACCGCCCCGGCTCTCCCCTGCGCCTTTGGTAGGCCCGCGCAATCTTGATGGCCGTCTCGTTCGCCTCAGACCCGCCCGAGACCAGGAAGACGCGGTTCAAGCTGCCGGGCGCCAGCTCGGCCACCTTCGCCGCCAGCCGCACCACCGGCTCCGTCGTCGTTCCCACCGGCGCGAACACCGTCTTCATCGCCTGCTCATATGCCGCCCCGGCAATCTCTGTCCGCCCGTACCCCGCGTTCACCGACGTGTACCCGCCGTTCACGTCTATCCAGGTCTTACCCTCCGAGTCCTTCACCCGAATACCCTTCCCCTCGGTGATGACCAGGGGTTCGCCCTCCTCCGCCATCTGCGTCCAGTCGCGGTTGTGCATCCACAGATAACGAAGCGACGCGTCGCGAAGGGCCTGTGTTTCTGAGACCTTAGCCATGAATGACCTCCTGGACAGTTGGGCCGGGCAGCTACGGACCGAAACGGCCGCCGAACGCCCCGCCATTGTACGCCCGCCTTGATATCCCCACAAGCAAAGCGGCTGCGCTAGACTGCGGATGCGTGTTGCCGACCATCGCACTGCCATTCTCGCCTAGACATGGGGTCATATCGCCTTGAGAATCGTTCCTGGCGTCCACCGAGTTCCAACCGCCGCCTGGTCGTGCGTGTACCTCATCGAGGACGACGGGCTTGTCCTGGTGGACTCAGGCTTTCCTTGGAGCCCCCGTCACATCCTTGACTATGCCTGCTCCATCGGACGCAAGCAAGAAGATGTGACCCACATCCTCACGACCCACAGCCACCCCGACCACACGAGCGGCGCATCCCGGCTCGCCCGCGCGACCGGCGCCGCCGTCGTCGCCCACCAAGACGACACCAAGCTCCACCCAAATGGCACGGCCTCTCTCAACTACTTGGGCATCTTCGGTGCAGTCAAGACGCCCATCCCCTTCTTCCAGCATACGCCGGTGAACCTCTTGGTCCGGGACGGCCAGCGATTGCCGTTGCCGGTTGCCATCGAGGCTATCCACACCCCAGGCCATACGCCCGGCAGCACCTCCTATCTCCTCAAGGACAAGGGCGTCCTCTTCACCGGCGACACCCTCTTCAGCGATGGGAAACGGCTCAGCCGCTCGCTGCCCCTGCCCGGCACCGACCGCCGCCGCTACCGCACATCTGTGGAGCGCCTCGCCAGCCTCGATTTCGACGTCCTCTGCGGCGGCCACGGCGCACCTCTCGTCGGCGGCGCGTCCAAGGCAGTGCGCCAGCTCGTCGAGCGCAGTCCAGACTCACCGACTTGGGGTGACTTCCTGCGCACCCTGCCCCGCCGCCTGCTCAGCGGTGAACCGCTTCGCGGCGGATAGGGGGTGGTCCAGGACGCTTCGTGGTCTGCTACTACCCAGACAGGTAGGTATTGACTACCCATGCAAGTGGTGAAAAACCACCGGGTAAGCTGCGGGCTTCAGGCGCTTTTCGCGAAATGCCGCTCAGTAGCCAGCGCGTTCGGGTGCTGTAATGCGGAGAGAAGCAGATCTCCGAGGAAGGTGACGCGATGCTTTACTTCAAGAGTTGTTCCCGGTGCCGAGGAGATATGCATTTCGACATGGATGTCTACGGCGCATACAAGGCGTGCCTGATGTGTGGATACATAGTCAATCTTCGCCTATTGGCTAGGGCTGAGACAGCCAACCGCGTGGCCGTCAAGACTTCCAGAACGGCCACCTGATAGCCATCAGCCTCGGCTCCAGCGCACGTCTGGTTGCGACGGGTAGGTCGCGGCGCACCTGCCTGACAGCCCATACGCTGGACTGCCCCGACGCTTTCCGATTCTTACAAGACACGCCGCTGCAGACCATCTATGCTGTTGCTGTCTATCTTCCTGCGCCGTGTGCCCAACCGTACGTGGCACCCCGGCACCAGAGGAGTCCTCCATGCAAAGGGCTGACATGCTCGACCGCGCCGAGCGGTTCATCTGGCTCAACGGCCGCCTCCTGGACCGGCGCCGCTTCGCCCACCTGTTCCGCTCAGGCAGCGTCGACGGCGTTCTCGCTGCCCTACTCCCATACCAAAATGCGGACGGCGGGTTCGGCAACGCCCTCGAGCCGGATGGCCGCGGCCCCAGTAGCCAGCCGGGGCATGTGTGCGCCGCGCTGCGCGTCCTCGACTAGATAGGCCGTTGCAGCGGCCCATTGGTCACCCGAATCCGCGATTACCTCGCCTGCGTTACAGCGTCCGACGGCGGCGTGCCGCCAGTTCTGCCCAGCATCGGTGACAAGCCACGGGCGCCCTAGTGGAGTCCGGGGACCGGCGCGCCGTCCGGCTGGCTGCTGCCCACAGCGGCCATCGCCGGTCTCCTCCACAAGAACCGCGTCATGCATCCTTGGCTCACCGGTGCTACCGACTTTTCCTGGAAGGGCATCGCCGCGCTCCAGGACAGCCACCCCTACGAAATCGAGTTCTGTCTGACTTTCCTAGAGCACGCTCCGGACCGCGACAAGGCCGCAAAAGAAGCTGAACAGCTTGGCCATCTCGTCCGCAAGCGGCACATCGTCGCGCTCGACCCCCACTCGCTGGACAACGTCTATATCACACCCGGCTACGCCCCCGGCGAGGTCTTCACGCCACTCGACTACGCGCCCAGGCCGGACAGTCTGGCCCGCCACTGGTTCTCCAGTTACGAGATTGAAATCCACCTGGATGCGCTGCGAAAAGCACAACGTGACGACGGCGGCTGGCCTGTCAAGTGGCGGATATGGACACCCGTCACCGAGTTCGACTGGCGGCCCTGGGTGACCATCGCGACGCTGATTAAGTTGCGTGCCTACGGGAGACTTCAGTAGGCCAGCAGGCGCGTCGGCGTCAGGCTGCTGCTTTGCCCGAAAGCCCTCCGGCCTCCAGTGGCCACGCCAGCCTGTTGCCGCCTTGGAAAGCGGGTGCTGCCGCCTCGCTTGGTTTGACGCTCCCCTACCCGTATAGTATGATTCGGCTTGGGAAATGCCCTTCGCGGCAAGGTAGCTCAGAGGCAGAGCGGGCGCTTCATAAGCGCTAGGTCACAGGTTCGACCCCTGTCCTTGCCACCCGATCCGGCACCGAGTCATGTCCCAAGCCAAAGCGGCGTACCACGCACGTGGGGTGTTCCCTCCGTGGCAGCCGCCCGGCAGGCACATTAACACCATCATTGCCAGGGGCGGCTAGCTCAGTGGTTAGAGCACTTGCTTCACACGCAAGGGGTCCGAGGTTCAAGCCCTCGGCCGCCCACCATGCTCGACCTGGCCGGTCGTGCACCTCGAATGCAGTGCCGAAGTGGCGGAATGGCAGACGCGCTACGTTCAGGGCGTAGTACCTGAAAGGGTGTGTGGGTTCAAATCCCTCCTTCGGCACCACTATCTGACCGCACTGCGGTTCGTCTCGGGCGCTTGTAGCTCAGTTGGATAGAGCGCAGCCCTGCGGAGGCTGAGGCCGTGGGTTCAAGTCCCGCCAAGCGCACTTTCTTCAATCCCGAATCCGCTTATCCTCTCGTACCCCGGCCAGGCCCTTCAGGCCTTCGCGGGCGGTTAGCTCAGCGGTTAGAGCACCTGTCTTACACACAGGGGGTCAGAGGTTCAAATCCTCTATCGCCCATTTTGCGTACACTACGGGTAGCGTGTGCTATGCCGCGTCCGACAATTCGACAATCGTTGACACTGGTTTGTTATAGTCTTTCCGGCCCAGGCAGGCTTCGCATCCCTAGATCTTGTCCCTGTGCTCCCTGACATTCGACCAAGAGGAGGCGGAATTGGCGGACTTGGAGCGCGCGCGAGCCGTCGCGCAAAAGATGGTGGAGAATGTCAAACGGGTCATCATCGGCAAAGATGGCGCGGTCGAGCTAGGCCTCATCTCCCTCATGTGTCAGGGCCACGTGCTCATCGAAGACGTGCCCGGCGTCGGCAAGACGATGCTTGCGCGCAGCCTCGCCCGTTCATGCGGCGGCAGTTTCCGTCGCATCCAGTTCACTCCCGACCTTCTGCCCAGCGACATCACCGGCGTCTCCATCTATAACCAGAAGCTGACCGAGTTCGAGTTCAAGCGCGGCCCCATCTTCGCCCAGGTCGTGCTGGCCGACGAGATCAACCGCGCCACGCCCAAGACCCAGTCCGCTCTGCTCGAAGCGATGGAGGAGCGCCAGGTCACCGTTGAGGGCGTCACCCATCCCGTGCCCAGGCCTTTCACCGTCATGGCCACGCAGAACCCCGTCGAATATGAGGGCACGTTCCCCCTGCCGGAAGCCCAACTCGACCGCTTCCTCCTCATGATTACCCTGGGCTACCCATCTGCACAGGAAGAGCTACGCATCATAGACAGCCAGCAGTCCACCCACCCCATCGAGTCACTACAACCCGTAGCCGCTCCCGAAGACATCGTCATGCTCCACGAAGCCTCCAAGAGCGTCTTTGTTGATGACCTCGTCAAGCAGTACGTGGTCACCCTCGTGGAGCGGACCCGCTCCAACGAAGACATCACCCTCGGTTGTTCGCCGCGCGGCACTCTGGCCCTCATCCGCACTTGCCAGGCCCTCGCCCTGGTCCGGGGCCGTGACTTCGTGCTGCCCGACGATGTGAAGGAGTTGGCCGTGCCGGTGATGGCGCACCGCATCATCGTCTCGGCGGCGGCCCGCATGCGTGGCGTGCGCGGCGCTGGTGTCATCGCTGGGCTGGTGGACCGGGTGCCGGTCCCTGGTGCTCATGCGAGGAGCGCTGCGGGGCGGTGAGGTCCCCGGTCCGATGAGGTTGCGGCCTCGGAAAAGGTTCTACCTAATCGTCATCCTCATGGCGGTGGACGTCGTCACTGCCCTGGCGACCGGTGTCGGCATCTTCTACAACCTCCTCTATGTCATGGCCATCACCACGGCCGTCAGCTTCCTTTGGGCATGGCTCAGCCTCAAGGCACTTGAAGTGACCGTGGAACGCCGCTCGCGCCGCGTGCGCGTCGGCGACCCCCTCGAAGAACGGCTAACCGCCCGCAACCTGAGCAAGCTGCCCAGGCCAGCCGTTGTTGTGGAGGATCTGAGTGACGTGCCCGGGTTCACTACCGGCATGGCCGTGAACCTTGGGCCTGGAAGCAGCAAGACCTGGACGGCCAAGGGCCACGCACGTAAACGTGGCCTTTACACCCTCGGCCCTGCACGCACCTCCTTCTCCGACCCCTTCGGCCTCTTCCGGAACGAACGCGTGCTGGAGGGCACAGAGCCCCTTGTCGTCTATCCTCGCATCCATGAAGTCGTCCAATTCAGCGTGCCCGCCGCCTATCTCTCCGGCGAAAGCTCCCTCAAGAAGCGCACCCATGACCTGACGCCCCATGCCTCCAGCGTCCGGGACTACGTCCACGGCGACAGCCTAGGCCGCGTCCACTGGAACACGACGGCCCGGCTCGGCAAACTCATGTCCAAGGAGTTCGACGAGGGCCAATCTAGCGACGTCTGGATCGTGATTGACCTCCATCGCGACACCCAGGCCGGCAAGCTGGAGGAGAGCACCGACGAGTATGCCGTCTCCATCGGAGCCTCGCTGTCTAAGCGGTTCCTGGCCCTGGGGCTACCCGTCGGCCTCATCGTTTATGCCGACCAGAAGTACCTCCTGCCAGCCGACTCCGGCCCCGGCCAGCTCGACAGGATGATGGAGTACCTCGCCCGCGCCAAGGCCGAGAGCATCGTTCATCTGGATGAGGCGCTGCCCCAGGACGAAGGGCTGTGGACCGACCACACAACGCTTGTCGTCATCACCACTTCTCCCCGGAAGGCCTGGGCTCTGGCCCTGCGCGAGCTGACCAAGCGCCGTGTCAAGGTGGCCGCGGTGTTGCTAGATGGCCGCTCCTTCGGCGGCTTCTTCGACTCCATGGTGGTCATGCCTGAACTGGACCTGGCCGGCATCCCCACCTACGTCGTGAAGATGGGTGACAACATCTCGGTGTCCCTGTCCCAGTTGTACAACGCCAGCAAGCAGAACGGCGCCGTGCGGCGCGAGTTGGTGGAGGCGATCCGATGACCAGCGGAGAGGCCATCCAGCAATCCCAGCTACAGCGGATGACCCTTCCGACGCCGCCTGCTTGGCTCACGAGCCTTTACTCGGCCTTGTCTCCAAGACAGGGTTGGGCGACTTATCTCATCCTTCTGGGCGCCCTGCTGGTGGTAGCCGTCACCGTGGCCCAAGCCGAGTGGACGAAAGCGCCGGGCCTCATCCAGATTGCGGTGTACGCTTCCCTGGCCGGTATGTGGCTGGCAAAGCCGCGCTGGAAATGGGGCTGGCCCATCCTCATCCTGACGGGACTCCTCCTCGGAGGCTTGGTCGTCTTCTGGAAGGTTGGAACCCTGGTGCCGGGTGAACCGTTGTTTGAACAGTGGCGGATGGTCGGGGTCCGGCTGCACGACTGGTACGCCGCAGCGACCACAGGCGGCATCAGCACCGATCTCTTGCCCTTCACCATGCTGCTGCTGGGTGGCGCATGGGTGCTCGGCTTCTTCAGCGCGTACTTCCTCTTCAGGCGCAACAACTTCTGGGTCACCGTCGTCCTGGGCGGGGTGTCTCTTTTCACGCATGTCAGCTTCCTGGAGAACGAGCCGCTGGTGAGCTTCTTCACGTTCGTCCTGCTGGCCATGCTGCTCATCGTTCGGATGACCACCCTCCAGCGGGAACGCGAATGGGAGAAGCAAGGCATCCAGTCGGTGCGCGCCACCGGCTGGACGACACTCGGTTGGGGGCTCGGCGTGATGGCAGCAGTGCTGGCCGTGGCTGCCATGCTCCCTGCGGATGGCTACGTCGTCCGACCCGTTGCCAAGATATGGACGAAGGCACGGTCGCCGGTGGAGAACCTGGAGGGAGGCTTCACCCGGCTGGTCACAGGCGTCAACTCGAAGAAGAACCTCCCCGGGCGGCTCTTCGGGGAAAACCTCCCCTTTCTGGGCGCCATCAAGTTCAACGGCGAGGTCGTCTTCTGGGCCGACACTGAATACCCATCCTACTGGCTCAACCGCACCTACAGCGAGTACACGTCCAAGGGCTGGGTCGCGGGCAAGACCGAGAAGATTGGCGTCGGGCCAGAGACGGTTTTCCCAACCCAGGACGACTCGCTTAAACGCACACCCATACCCCAGCGCGTCCAAGTCCAGTTCACCACGGAAGGGCTGCTGACGGGCGGCGAACTAGAGTGGCTGAGCCGCGATGCTGTCATCGAGACCCTGGCCCCCAAAGAGTTCAAGGTGGACATGTTCGACCCAACCGGCGATGCGGAGATGCCCGAGGACATCCGCAAGGTGGCCCAGGACCTGCGCACCGCCCTGAACACGCCGGTATTCACCTTTGCGGAGGCGACCATCGCCAGGCAACTCCCCAAGGATGTCGTGGTTACGAAGATTGGCTACCTTCCCGACGGCGGCAACAGCGCGCCGCAGGTCGTGAGCGTCACGCTCCAGCGCAAAGACCCCATCACTCCTGAAATCGTCTCCTTCAAGTTCACCGAGGAGCTTCCGAAGGAAGATACCTATGCCATGGTCTCCCTCGTCTCCACCGCAACTGACGACGACCTGCGCAGCGCCAGCACCCAGTACAGCAGCACCATCCGCGACCACTATCTGCAATTGCCTTCCAAACTGCCACAGCGTGTCCGGGACCTGGCGGCGGAGCTGACCAAGGACGCGCCAACCCCGCTGGACAAGGCACTAGCCATCGAAGCGTACCTGCGGAGTTCCGAGTTCACCTATTCGCAAGACATCGAGGCGCCGCCCGACGGCGCCGACGGGGTTGACCACTTCCTTTTCGAGACCAAGACGGGCTATAGCGACTACTTTGCGTCCTCGATGGCGGTGCTGCTGCGGGCGGTCGGCGTGCCGTCCAGGATGGCAGCGGGCTACGCGCCCGGAGACCCCAACATCCAGAACGGGCTGCTGGCCGTTCGCGACTCAGACAGCCACGGCTGGGTGCAGGCCTACTTCCCCGGCTATGGGTGGATAGACTTCGAGCCGACACCCAACTGGGACCAGCACGACCGGGTGATGGGTTTGCAGGGAGATGGAGGCGCCCTGCAAGGCTTCAACGCACAGGAAAGCGAGGAGCGCGGCGAGTTGGACCGGTTCCAGTTCCCCGCCGAGATCTCCAACATCGGCTTGGGCCGCTCAGGCCTAGGTAACGCCGCCACCGACTCGTGGCGGCCCGGCCGTATCCTCATCGCCGCGGGCAGCCTCGTAGGCGCAGTGGTCGTGCTGTTCCTGCTGGTCCAAGGGACTTGGCGATTGACCACCGTCGGCCTAACACCCGTGGAGCGCACCTACGCGAACATGGGGCGGCTCGGCGCTCTGGCGGGTGTCCGGCGCACCCCTAGCCAGACCCCGTGGGACTTCGCCCAGGCGGTCGGCAAGACAGTTCCGCGAGTCAAGAGCGAAGCAATGGAGGTCGCCTGGCACTTCTCGGCCAGCCGCTACGGAAGGCGCGAGCCGACAGAGGAAGAGTACAAGCGGATGACGGGCGCGTGGAAGGCCGTCCGCAGCGGTCTGGTGCGCCGCTCGCTGCGCAGGCTCAGGCCCTTCGGGCGGCGCTCGACGGCATGAGGTGCTGGTTCGATATCTTCGAGACGGAGTCCGGATGGGTCGGCATCGTCGCCTCAGAACGCGGCGTGCGCCGGGCCACGCTGCCGCAGCCGTCGCCCGACCAGTGTGTAGCGGAGCTTGGCGCGGAATTCGATGGAGCGGACCCATCGTCCGGGCGGTTGGCCGCGCTGCGCCGCAGGGTGCAACGCTACTTCGCCGGTGAACGGGTTGACTTCGATGAAGTCCCGCTGGACGTGGACGA
>VGZR01000009.1 GCA_016872515.1 SAR202 cluster bacterium | reverse complement strand
GAGCGTTGCCCAGAAATCTCCCGGTGTGTTCCTGGGTATCGTACTCCCTACCTCTTTGGGCCGACTTGGCCGACCCAAAGGTTCCTTCGCTCCGCTCAAGGACAGGCTCTCCCCCCTCGAGGGGGAGGAGGAAATCGCACCCTCACCCGTCTCGACGCAGTCGGGACGACCTCTCACTCCGGCATAAGTGTCGAGAGTCGCGCGGCGGACCGCAAGGGGAGAGGAGGATGGGAACAGTTGCCGCTCTGCCTGAGGTGAGGGTGGTTGTGCAAGGTCTCCTGCCCCTGCCCTCACCCGCCCGCTGCGGCGGTCACCCTCCCCCGGACATGGGGGAGGGGACAAAACACCCCTCACCCTATGGGCCCTGACGCGTCAGGGCCCATAGGCCTCTCCTCCTTCGACTGCGCTCAGGACGGGCTCCAGGGGAGAGGAGGAATCTGAACTCACCCCTTGGCCACGCTGAACGTGGCCAAGGCCCTCTCCCGTCACGGGGCGAGGGGTGATGTCGCCCCGCCCTGAGATGCTTCGCCCCGATGAAATCGGGGCTCCAGCATGACCGAGAGCACCGCTTGGCGTGAGGATGGGGACGTAGTACCATCTCGGTTCATCTGAATGCTGGCTCATGGAGAGGACTTATGCTCGATTTTTCGGAGATTCCCCTGATAGATAACCACTGCCATCCGTTCCACCGCAAGCAGCCGGACACGGAGGAGGAGTAC
Organism: SAR202 cluster bacterium; assembly: GCA_016872515.1. Classification (GTDB taxonomy): domain Bacteria; phylum Chloroflexota; class Dehalococcoidia; order Lucifugimonadales; family VGZR01; genus VGZR01. The sequence goes on along the minus strand of VGZR01000009.1, from coordinate 73,389 downwards.
ATCCACTACTTCAGCGAGAGCCGCGACCCGCGGGTGCACAAGGACCATGTGCGGAACGGGCTGTTCTACCGCTCCAACCTGCGCCAAATGGCGACGCTTCTGGGGCTGCCCGCCGATGCGCCGGCGGCGAAGGTGATGGCGGAGCGCAAGCGGCTGGGGCTGAAGAAGCTGGCGGTGCTGGCGGTCACGAAGTCGAACACGAAGGGCGTCATCATGGACCGGGGGTTCCCGCCGGAAGTGGCGATGAGCCAGAACGAGACGGAGGAGATGTTGAAGGGGACGGGCTGCCAGATGCGGCGGGTCCAGCGGCTGGAGATGGTCTATGAAGACCTCATCACGAAGAGCGAGACGTTCGGCGAGGTGGAGCAGGGGCTCATCGGGGAGCTGACGGACATGCGCTCCAAGGGCATCTACGGGCTCAAGAGCGTCATCGCGTACCGGAGCGGGCTGAACATCCAGCCGACGTACCGGTGGGAGGCGATGGACGGGTTCCAGCAGATCAAGAAGGAGCACACGGCGACGGGCAAGAAGATACGGGTGGCGTCCAAGCCGGTGGAGGACTACCTGACCCGCATCGCGCTGAAGATGGCGGCGGAGCAGGAGATACCGGTGCAGTTCCACACGGCGCTGGGTGACACGGACGAGGACATGCTGGAGTCGAACCCGCTCAAGCTGCGGGCGGTGCTGGAGGACCCGGCGTTCACGAACGCGCCCATCGTGGCGCTGCACGTGTGGCCGTACATCCAGGAGACGGCGTACCTGGCGCACGTGTATGGCAACTTCTACTTCGACCTATCGTTCGCGCTGCCGCTGGGCGGCTTGACGGCGCCGAGCATGCTGGAGCAGGCCATCGGGATCGCGCCGTACTCGAAGCTGCTGTACGGCTCGGACGCGCCGGGGCTGCCGGACTACTTCTGGCTGGGCGGTGTTGTGTGGAGAAGAGGGCTGGAGAAGCTGCTGGGCGGGTGGGTCGAGGAGGGCGGCATCACGGAGGCGCAGGCGCGTGACATCGGGCGGCGGATCCTGCACGAGAACGCCGAGGGACTGTACCGGCTGAAGGTGTAGGCCCTCTCCCACACGCGGGCGAGGGGTGAGACGCACCCCGCCCTGGATGTTTCTACTTCGCCGAGTTCAGGGTTCAGTATGACAAAGCTCTAGCTGTTTTGGATCTAGCGTCTCATCTCAAGGGAGAGGAGAGTGCAGGGCCAGTCCTCATCTGGCTGAAACAGAACTGTTTGCGCAAAGTCGCCTTCCCCTGCCCTCACCCTTTTGTCCCGACTTGGTCGGGACAAAAGCCCTCCCCCATGTCTGGGGGAGGGGTGACCCCGGCCCCTCACCCCATCCCGCTACTCTTGCTATGGAACCGGGGGCTTGACCGGCTTGGCATCTGGTCATAGAATCTCCTCTAGCAGCCTGAGCGGATGACTGCTAATCAGTCTACCAACCAGCATTTTTATTATAGTTTCAGGAGGAGGAGTTTTGTCATGGCTACAAAGGCCAAGGTAGCGTTCAAGCCCCTGGGGAACAGGGTGGTGGTGCTGCCTTCAACGAAGGAGGAGCAGATGAGCGCCGGGGGCATCTACATCCCCGACACGGCGAAGGAGAAGCCTCAGGAGGGCACGGTGGTTGCGGTCGGCCCCGGCAAGCTGGGCGACGACGGCAAGCGGGTACCGATGGAGGTCGCGGTGGGCGATCTTATCGTCTACTCCAAGTATGCAGGCATGGAGTACAAAGAGGGCGAGGTCGAGTACCTGGTGATCAAGGACGACGACATCCTGTTCAAGAAGTAATAGGCAGCTTGGTTTTGCAGGAGGCCCTCTATCACTTAATTGCAGGGCGGGATTCACCCCCACCTCAATCCTCCTCCCTCAAGGGGGAGGAGGATTGAGGGGAGTCCGTTCTGTTTGAGGTAGGGCCTTTTGTGTAAGGGTTTGAGCAATATCGAAGGATAACCAGCGAAGGAGGGACAGAGATGACTGCCAAGGACATCAAGTATGGTGAAGACGCCCGCGCTGCGATGAAGCGCGGCATAGACATCATGGCGGACACGGTTGGCGTGACGCTGGGCCCCAAGGGGCGGAACGTAGTGCTGGACAAGAAATTCGGCTCGCCCCAGGTGTGCAGCGATGGCGTGACCATCGCCAAGGAGATCGAGCTGGAGAACGCGTTCGAGAACATGGGGGCGCAGCTGCTCAAAGAGGCGGCTTCCAAGACGAACGACGTGGCCGGCGACGGCACGACGACGGCGACGGTGCTGGCCCAGGCCATCATCCAGGGCGGATTCAAGAACATCGCCGCGGGCGCGGACCCGATGGCGCTCAAGCGCGGCATTGAAAAGGGGGTCGCGGCCATCCGCGACGAGTTGAAGAAGATGGCCACGCCCGTTGAGGGCAAGGGTCAGATCGCCCAGGTGGCGTCGCTTTCCGCACACGACGAGGAGATGGGTAATCTCATCGCCGAGGTCATGGAGAAGGTAGGCAAGGACGGCGTCATCACCGTGGAAGAGTCCAAGGGCCTCTCGTACGAGAAGGAGTACGTCGAGGGGATGCAGATAGACCGGGGCTACATCTCGCCGTACTTCATCACCAACCAGGAGCGGATGCAGTCTGTGGTCGAGAACCCGTACATCCTGATCACCGACAAGAAGCTTTCGTCGGTGCAGGAGATCCTGCCCGCCCTGGAGAACATTCTCAAGGTAACCAAGAACGTCGTCATCGTGGCCGAAGACCTCGAGGGTGAGGCGCTGGCGACGCTGGTGGTGAACAAGCTGCGGGGGGCGCTGAACTGCCTAGCGATCAAGGCGCCTGGGTTCGGCGACCGGCGCAAGGCGATGCTGGAGGACATGGCCATCCTGACTGGGGCCAAGGTCATCAGCGAGGAGTTGGGCCGCAAGCTGGACTCGGTGACGGTGGCCGACTTGGGCCGCTGCCGCAAGGTGGAGGCCGATAAGGAGAACACGACGTTCGTCGAGGGCGCGGGCGCCGAGAAGGCCATCCAGGGCCGCATCAAGCAGATCAAGGCGCAGATCGAGGAGACGACGTCCGACTACGACCGGGAGAAGCTGCAGGAGCGGATGGCCAAGCTGTCCGGCGGCGTGGCGGTGGTGAAAGTCGGCGGGGCCACCGAGGTGGAGTTGAAGGAGAAGAAGAACCGCATCGAGGATGCGCTGTCGGCCACACGGGCCGCGGTGGAGGAGGGCATCGTCCCCGGCGGCGGGCTGGCAATCATCCGGGCCAGGGCCGCGGTGGACAAGCTGGCCCTGAGCGGCGACGAGGCGACGGGCGCCAACATCCTCAAGCATGCCCTGGAGACGCCCATCAGAATCATCGCCCGCAACTCAGGCGCTGCAGGCGATGTCATCCTGGCCGAGAGCATCAAGGGCAAGGGCGACTGGGGCTACGACGCCGAGAAGAACGAGTTCTGCCACCTGCTGGAGCACGGGATCATGGACCCGGCGAAGGTCACGCGCTCCGCTGTGGAGAATGCCGCCAGCGTCGCTTCGATGGTGCTGACCACCGAATCGCTAGTCACGGAGATCAAGCAGAAGGAGAAGATGCCGGCGATGCCGCCGCCGCCGATGGACTATTAGGTCCCGACGAGTCGGGACACCTAGTGGGTCGCCAAGATGGGCGATGCCAGGGTGTAGTCAGTTCCCAAGTTGTTTATCGGCAAGGTAGGGTAGGAAACCAAAGGGGGCCAGGCATTATGCCTGGCCCCCTTTGGTTCCAGAAAGCATGCCTGAACGACCGCCACGCCATTGTGGTTGTGGACCCGGACCTGGACTTTATTCCTCAAGGCGGCGCGGTGGCAACCGGAGGAAGTGCACTCTTTCTACTTTGACCCGAAGACGGGCCTCTACCATGATGGGTTGGGCAGCTAGCGCCTATTAGTCATCCACCTTGCCTGCCTGCAACTCTGGCGACTATGGTCGCCTGCATCAATACCTCTGTCTTGTCCGAAAGCCCCCACAGCACCTTACGCGGAATGAGGTTGGGAATGGCGACCGGCGTAGATGTAGCTGGGGAGACTGTCTCTTCGGTAGAGACAAGAGTAGGCAAGGCGGTTGGCGTTTCGGTGAACGTGGCAGTTTGTTCGGAAACTGCCGTTAGCGTGGGTTTGACGTCAACTGCCTGGGCGGTGGGTGACTCGCTCCGGCTACACCCGACCGTCACGACTATGGTGGTCAAAACAATGGTGACGAGAATCCACTTATTCGCAGCGTGCATCTCTCGTGTCGCCTCTAGCTGGGCTGACCGCCTCACCAGTGGGCATACATTGTCTAACAAGAAGTGCTCTAATCCGTGCGAAGGTTCGACTCTTCACAGATGCTTCAAAAACGAAGCACAAGTCGGTCTTGCGGAAGGAACCGTACGCGTTAGACAGTACGACGTCTCGCATAAGCCCCCTTCTCAGCCTTTGATGACGCCGAGGGGGCGTAGGCGCGCGACACGGCGGCACAGTCCGGCGGTGTCGCAGACGCGGACGACGTCGGCGATGTCCTTGTAGGCCAGGGAGGCTTCCTCGGCGAGCGAGGCCCAGCCCTGGGCCATGGCGATGATTCCCTGCTGCTCCAGTTCGGCTTTGATGTCATGGCCTTTCAGCAGTTTCTTGGCGGAGGTACGGCTCTCGAGGCGGCCTGCGCCGTGGCAGGCGGAGCCCCAGGACAGCGCCATGGCGCTGGGGACGCCGACGGCGAGGTAGGAGGCGCGGCCCATGTCGCCGGGGATGAGGACGGGCTGGCCGATGCGGCGGTAGCGAGCCGGGATGTCGGGGCTGCCAGGCGGGAAGGAGCGGGTGGCGCCTTTGCGGTGGACGCACAGGCGCGTTTTCACGCCGTCCACGAGGTGTTCTTCGATCTTCGCCATGTTGTGGGAGACGTCATAGACCTGCCAGATGCCCATGTCTTCCCACGAGCGGCGGAAGACCTGCTCGAAGCTCATGCGGGTCCAGTGGGCGATGGCTTGGCGGTTGGCCCAGGCGAAGTTGGCGGCGGCGCGCATGGCGGCGAAGTAGCCGCGTCCCTCGTCCGAGGCGATGGGGACGGAGGCGAGCTGTCGGTCGGGGAGCTCGATGCCGTAGGTATGGCCCGCCCGCTCGATGGTCTTGAGGTAGTCGGTGCAGACCTGGTGGCCCAGGCCCCGGGAGCCGCAGTGGACCATGACGGTGACCTGGCCGACCTCGCGGATGCCCATGACGACGGCGGCGTCCAGGTCGAAGATTTCGTCCACGGCCTGGACTTCGAGGAAGTGGTTGCCGGAGCCGAGGGTGCCGAGCTGGGGCGCGCCGCGCTTCTTGGGGCGCTCGCCGACGGCGTCTGGGTCGGCGTCGGCGATGCGTCCCTGCTCCTCGGTCACCTCGAGGTCATCGGCGTGGCCCATACCCTGCTTGACGGCCCAGGGGCCGCCCTCGACGAGCACCCTGTTCACCTCATCGGGTTTGAGGCGGATGCGGCCGCGGCCGCTCTCGGCGACGCCTGTGGGCACCTCGCGGAAGAGGGTGGCGATGAGGTCGCGGAGCTTGGGACGCACGTCGGACTCCAGGAGGTTGGTGCGCAGCATCCGCACCCCGCAGTTGATGTCGAAGCCGACGCCGCCGGGCGAGACGACGCCGTCGCCGTCCACGCGGGTGGCGGCGACGCCGCCGATCGGGAAGCCGTAGCCCCAGTGGATGTCGGGCATGGCTATGGAGTAGCCGATGATGCCGGGGAGAAAGGCGACGTTGGCGACCTGTTGGATAGCCTGCTCGTCGCCCATCTGGCGGAGCATGGCCTCGTCGGTGAAGACGAGGCCGGGCACGCGCATGCCGGCCAAATAGTCCTTGGGGAGTTCCCAGCGACAGTTGCCCTGGTCTTTGAGGATGGTGGTCCAGTCCATGGCGGCTACACGTCTAATACCACGGTGATTTCCCATCGGCCATTATGCACGATGCGGAGGCCGTGGTAGGTGGCGGCCTTGACGACGGCCTTGATGCGGTGGCGGGATGGGTCCACGGTCTCGCCGAGGCACCGGGCCTTCAGGCCCATCCCCTGATTGTCCAAGGACACGTTGAACTCGATGGGAAGAAAGCGCTCCGTCTCGTAGCGGTAGAGCAGCTCGTTGAGCCAGTCCACGACCAGCGCCTCGGGGTCGGTGGAGTCCACTTCGACCTCGATATGGCCGCGAGCAGACACAGTGTCCAGGTCGGCGATGTAGCTGAACATGCCCCTCGCGACCTCGGCGAGGGCTTCGGCAAAACCGGCGCCGGCGGCGAAGACGGCGAGGTCGGCGGTGTGGCTGCGGAGCTCGAAAGCGGTCATGGGACACCTTCACCCGTCCCGATCGCATCGGGACGGCCTCTCCCATCGAGGGAGAGGGCATAAGATACAGCTATCACCCCTATGGTTCCATAGCGGAGCCATAGGCCCTCCCCGGTAAGGCGGGGAGGGGTGATTCTAGCCCAGTTTGACGGTGTCCAAGGCGGCTTTGGCGCAGTCCTCGTCTTCCTGGCTGGTGCCGCCGCTGACGCCGATGGCGCCGGCGAGTTCGCCGTCCTTCATGATGGGCAGCGCGCCCTGGCCGAGGATGAAACGGCCCTGCATCTGGATCTGGAGGGCCTTCATAACCGGGCTGTCGTTGCGGGGCGCCAGCTCGCCGCTGGGCTTGCCGAAGAGGACGGAGGCCACGGCCTTGCCCTTGCTGGCCTCGACGGTCAGCAGGAGGGTCTTGTCCATCCGCTGCATGGCCACCAGGTTGGTGCCTGAGTCCACCACCGAGACGGATATCTTGATGCCCATCGCCTTGGCTTTGGCGATGGTGGCCTCGCAGAGGTTGAGGGATTCGGCTAGGGTTACGTCTGCCATTGTGTTCACCTCCGGCCACATTCTAACAGGGCAGGGCCCTTCCTACCCCTCATATCCGATAGAAACGGGGCCTCTCCCGCAAGGGGAGAGGAGGATAGCGACACCCCCATCCTTCGGCTGCGCTCAGGACAGGCTCTTAGTCCTCCCCTCCTTCGACAGGCTCAGGACAAGCTCTCAAGGGGGAGGAGAGTATTAGGACTATCCGCTCATGCTTAAACACAGCTCTTCGCCCGGCTGCCTGACCCTAGATCCGAATTGGGGCAGGTGTGATATACTGCGTGCTCGAGGGTTCGGCGCCTGTATAGGCGCCGAAATGTTCATTACCCGATTACGCCGACCGGCGTAGTGGGGTGTTGATGAGATGGCCGCGATGATTGAACTTATCCAGGGTGGGAGCGTCACCTCGCCGAAGGGGTTCCGGGCGGGAGGCACCTACGCGGGGCTGAAGAAGCGGGACGACAAGGTGCTCGACCTGGGCATCCTGCTGTCGGAGCGGCCCGCGACGGTGGCGGCCACCTTCACGACGAACAAGGTGGTCTCGCCGTCGGTGGTGCTGAGCCGGGAGCGGGCCAAGCGCGGGACGGCGCGGGCGGTGGTGGCGAACAGCGGCTGCGCCAACTGCTGCGTGGGGCCGCAGGGACTCAAAGACGCGGCGGACATGGCGGCGCTGGCCGCGCGGCACGCGGGCGTCGGCGCCGAGGAGATGCTGGTGTGCAGCACTGGCATGATTGGCGTGGAACTGCCGATGGCCCTCATCCGGCAGAACATGGGCAACATCAAACTCGCGCCCGAGGGCGGCCACGACTTCACGCGCGCCATCATGACCACCGACACGCACCCCAAGGAGATCGCGGTCTCGCTGGAGGTGTCGGGGCGCAAGGTCACGCTGGGCGGCGCGGCCAAGGGTTCGGGGATGATCCACCCGAACATGGCGACCATGCTGAGCTTCATCACGACCGATGCCGCGGTGGACAAGGGGTTCCTGCAGACCGCACTCAGCGAGGCGGTGGGCGCCTCGTTCAACATGATTGACGTGGACAGCGACACGAGCACGAACGACAGCGTCATCCTGCTGGCGAACGGGGCCGCCGGCGGCAGCGTCATCCACGGTGGAAGCGCCGCGGGAGCAGCCTTCCAGGAGGCGCTGAACTACGTGTGCACCGCGCTGGCCAAGGAGCTGGCCCGCGACGGCGAGGGCGCCCAGCGGCTCATCGAGGTCGTTGTGGACGGCGCCAAGACCAAGCAGGAGGCGCGGATGGCGGCCCGCTCGGTGGCCTGCTCGCTGCTGGTCAAGGCGATGGTCCACGGGCGCGACCCCAACTGGGGCCGCATCATGATGGCCATCGGCAAGAGCGGCGCCGAGCTGGACGAGACGAAAGTGGACATCTTCGTCAACGATATCCATATCGTCCACGAGGGTGTGTCCATCCCGTACTTCAAGGATGCTGTGGTGAGTGCGATGAATGTGCCGGAGGTCGGCTTCAGGGTGAGTCTGAACCTGGGCCAGGAGAGCGCGACGGCCTGGGGCTGCGACCTCACGGAGGGGTACGTCATCGAAAACTCGGCCTACAGCACGTAATCGGACTGGCGCATCCCGTGTCTATGTCTCCTATCTCACCACTTCCCAGCGAGCCTGAGCGTATGCCTGACTTCGCCACGCCCGATATGACCGGCGCTTCCGGCTCCACGCCGCACCCTGCTCCAGGTCTGGCGCCTGGGTCGGTTGTCGTGGTCAAGATTGGCGGCAGCACCCTCGGCTCTCACGACACGACGCTGTCGGACCTGGTGGCGCTGCATCGGCGCGGGGTGCGGCCAGTGGTGGTGCACGGCGGCGGCAAGGTCATCACGGAGTGGATGGAGAAGCAGGGCATCCGGCCCAGGTTCGTGCAGGGACTTCGGGTCACCGATGCGGCCAGCCTGGACATCGTCGTGGCGGTGCTCACTGGCCTCATCAACAAGCAACTCGTCGCCTCGCTCATCGCCATGGGGGGGAAGGCCGTCGGCATCTCCGGCGTGGACGGCGGCATCCTTCAAGGGAGGGTGCAGGACCCGGAGTTGGGCTTCGTCGGCAAGGTGACGAAGGTCAATACGGAGCCGCTTCTCGACCTGCTCCGCGTGGGGATGGTGCCGGTCATCGCGCCGGTGGCCGTGGAGGAAGCGGCGACTCAGGGCAAGGCACCACAACTCCTGAATGTGAATGCAGATGTGGCGGCGGGCGAGATCGCCGCTGCCCTGAACGCGTCGCGGCTCGTGATGCTGACGGACGTGGAGGGCGTGCTGGACTCTGACAAGCGGCTCATCTCCAGGCTCACGGAGCGGCAGGCGAGGACGTTGGTCACTTCGGGCATCGCCGGCGGTGGCATGTTGCCGAAGCTGGAGGCGTGCCTGGCCGCCGTCAACCGCGTCGGCGAGACGCACATCATTGACGGGCGGAAGCCCGGCGCTCTGCGGGAAGTCCTGGGGGGCAAGCCCCTCGGCACCCGTATCGGCTAGGGATCCCGCCAGGGGGTGCCCTAGCTTTCGATCGTACAGACTCACCCCCACCTTAGTCCTCCCCCCTCAAGGGGGAGGAGGTAATGAAGGTAGTCCTCTTCTGATGAAAGCACGGCTTTTGGGGAAGGCGGGAGTCACCCTGGCTCCTTTAGCTCCTCTTGGTGCGCGCCCCCGAAAAGTCCTATACTTGTCGGGATTTTGGGCTAAGACGGGATCTGGCAACCTGGAGGGTATCGGAGATAATTCAAGGTCAGTGGCGCAAGACCATTACAACCCTCTCCGTTGCCCCTGCACTGGCCATCATCATTGCCCTTAGCTGTACCTCGACCGAAAAGACAATCGTAGGGAAATGGCAATTGGTCAACGACAATGAACTCATCGAATTTTATAGCGACGGTACTGTAGGATTCGCGAACCTAGGCATTTTTGACCTAACCGATGATGGCACCTACTCTCTTGTAGATACATCACATATAAGAATCGCACGTTCCAACCTCTTCGGAGGCCAGGATTCTCAAACTTACACATTTAGAATAGAAGGCGACCGTTTGACCTTAGTGACCCTTCAAGGTGTATCTAGTCAATACGAGAGGATTCGGTAACTTAGAGCTAACTTGGAGGTAAGGCGAGATGACCACGGACTGGAAGGCCCTTGAGCAGAAGTACTACATGCAGACGGTGCGGCGTCAGCCGGTGGTCATCGTGCGCGGCCTGGGGAGCAAGGTCTGGGACGACACGGGCAAGGAGTACATAGATTTCACCTCCGGCTGGGCTGTGGACGCGCTGGGCCATGCCAACCCCATGATCGCCGACGCCATCGCGGAGCAGGCCCGAACGCTCATCCAGACATCCAACCAGTTCTACACCATCCCGCAGATCAAGCTGGCGCAGGCGCTGGTGGAGAACAGCGCCCTGGACCGGGTGTTCATCTGCAACAGCGGAGCCGAGGCGAACGAGGGCGCGGTGAAGCTGGCCCGCAAGTACGGTAAGGTGAAGAAAAACGGCGCGTACGAGATCATCACGGCCTTCGGCGGGTTCCACGGCCGCACGATGAACATGGTGGCGGCGACGGCACAGCCGCACTACCACGAGAACTTCAAGCCCATCCCTGAGGGGTTCAAGTACGTTGCCTACAACGACGTGGAGGCCATCATGGCGGCCACGACAGAGAAGACGGTGGCGGTGATGCTGGAGCCGGTGCAGGGCGAGGGCGGCGTCATCGTGCCCGACCCCAGCTACCTCAAGCGGGTGCGGCAGTGGTGCGACGAGAAGGGGCTGTTGCTCATCCTGGACGAGATCCAGACGGGCATCGGGCGCTTGGGGACGCTGTTCGGCTATCAGTCGTTCGGCGCTGAGCCGGACGTGATGACGCTGGCGAAGGGGTTGGGCGGCGGCGTGCCCATCGGCGCGTTCCTGGCCAAGGAGCAGTACTGCGTGCTGTCGCCGGGCGACCACGGCTCGACGTTCGGCGGCAATCCGCTGACTTGCGCCGCGGCGAACGCCACGGTGCGGTACATCGTCGAGCACGACGTGCCCGCTCAGGCGAAGAAGACGGGCGAGTACATGCTGAAGGGCCTCAATGAACTCAAGAAGAAGCACAGCTTCATCACCGAGGTGCGTGGCATGGGGCTGCTGCAGGCGGTCGTCTTCGACCGGGAGATGTCGGCTGCGGTGCTCAAGGAGTGCAACCAGCGGGGCGTGCTGCTGAACGGGGTGCGGCCCAACGCCATCCGCATCATGCCGGCGCTGAACATCGGGAAGGCGGAGGTTGACGAGGGGCTGCGGCGGCTGGAGGCGGGCATGGTGGCCGCGGTGGCGACGGTGGCGAAGCCGCAGACGGCGGAGAAGCGGTAGGCATGATGCTAGCCAGGCTTCACCCTCACCCTATTCGCTCTTCTGCGGAAGGACTCATAGGCCTCTCCCATCGAGGGAGAGGAGGGAATTACCACCCCCACCTCTTTGAGCCGACCGAGTCGGCCCAAAAGTCCTCCCCCCTCAAGGGGGAGGAGGATTCCCCCCGATGAATATCAAGGAGCTGCTCAAGAAGGGGACTACTGACGTTGGCGGAGCCGTGTCGGGCGGGCTGGACAGCTGCACGGTCACGCACTGGCTGGCCGAGCAGGGGTTCAAGGTCCACTGCTTCACGGTTGACTTGGGCCAGCCCGACGAGGAGAGCCTGGACGCGGTGGCGGACCGGATGCTGGCCTGCGGTGCGGCGTCCGCCGAAATCGTGCCGGGCCGGGAGCCACTGGCCGAGGCGGGGCTGAAGGTCATCCAGGCCCAGGCGCGGTACGAGGGCGGGTACTGGAACACGACGGGCATCGCGCGGCCGGTGACGACGGCGGCGGTGCTGTCGCGGCTGAAGGAAGAGGACATCGAGGTCTTCTTCCACGGCGCGACGGGCCGGGGCAACGACCAAGTGCGGTTCCAACTCGCGGCCAACATGCTGTGGCCTGAGCTGGCGGTGTACGCGCCGTGGCGGGACCCGGAGTATGTGAAGCGGTTCCCCGGGCGCCAGAAGATGATCGAGTACTGCCAGGCGAACGGGCTGCCCATCAAGCCGCCGCGTGTGGCGCGGTACTCGACGGACGCGAACTTCCTGGGGCTGACGCACGAGGCGGGCGACCTGGAGGACGTGACGCTCTCGCCGACGTTCGTCGAGCCGGGGATGGGCGTGTGGCCCAAGGACGCGCCAGACAAGCCGCAGGTCGTCTCGGTGCGGTGGGAGGAGGGCGTGCCGGTCGCTCTCAACGGCAAGAAGAAGGACCTGGTCTCCATCTTCCTGGAGGCGAACCGTTTGGCGGGCGCGCACGGCGTGGGCATCGGCACGCACGTGGTGGAGAACCGGTTCGTGGGCATCAAGTCGAGGGGCATCTACGAGGCGCCGGGGATGGAGTTGATGGGGCGTTCCTACGAGTACCTGCTGCAGTTCATCCTCGACCGGCGTGCGCGCGAACTGTACGACCACTTGTCCGCCGTCATCGCCAAGCAGGTCTATCAGGGCTACTGGCTGGACCTGGCGACGGCGTCGGCCCTGGCGGCCCTGGAGCCCATCACCAGGCTGGCGACGGGCACCATCGCCGTCCGTCTCTACAAGGGCGCGGTGAGCTTTGATACCGCCGAGGACACGCCCAAGGCGATGCCGCACTCGCTGTACACGGACGACGCCTCGATGGAGGCGGTGGGCACCTACGACCACCTGGACGCCGAGGGGTTCGTCAAGGTGCTCGGCGTCTCCGCCAAGAACTTCGGCATCATGCAGCGGCGCCGCATGGACCCCGGTGAGAAGTAGGCTTACTTCTTCTGGCGGCCCTCGGCCCTGTCCCGCTCAGGTAGGTAGTCACAGAAGACCTGTGCTCGCTTCCAGTCGGGCACCGGCGGCTTGTGTCCCTCCTTGGGCGCTTACACAGAATAGCGCTTCAATTCCATCTGGTGTATGTAGCACGGGCAGTTAGGGAAGACGTGCTTTGGCTTCACGCGCACGATGAATTGGGCACCGGGGAACTCGCCCAACAGAGGGTCGTCGTAGTGGAGCGTGGCCATGCCGTTCACCCGCATGCGGTCGCCATATTCGAAGTCCATGAACAGGATGTCGACTTGGGGGTTCTTCGCGATGTTTCCCATGCTGCGGTACATGCCGTTGCCGTCGTAGTTGGGGAAGGCAAGGGTATGCTCGTCCACCACCCGCACGAACCCGGGTAGCCCGCCTTTGTATGAGCAGTCGGGCTGACCATGCTCGTCGGCGGTGGCGAGGAAGAACATGGCGGCGTTTTCAATGAACTCGCGGTCTTCGCCGGTGAAGAAGTCGTGGACGGTGACCTGCTCCAAGCGGTCAGCGATGCGCCTGCTGTCGAACCTGTCCTGAAGCTGGCGGGAACCGTCGTGATACATGTTGCCTGCAGCCATAGATTCCTCCTTGAAGGGTAAAGTGCGCCAACTTTGGGGCACTAAACTCGTAAGGCTCGTGATACATCCAGTGATGACAAATGAGGGTGTGGCCGTGGAGTCTTGGACAGGGCAGGGAGGCATGTGGGCGCTTCGACCAGCGACGGTCCTCCTCGCTTTGGGCTATCCTTTCTCCGCCAGTCCAGCCAGAGGAGATACGCTATGACCTCGAACGAGACACGCTCACAGATCGTCGGACTTGTGCGCGAGTTCGTGCGCCGCGACGTGGAGCCGGTGGCGAGCAAGTACGAGAAGGATGACATCTACCCGGCCGAACTGGTGGACAAGATGGCCGCGATGGGGCTGTTCGGCCTGATCGTGCCGGAGGAGTATGGCGGCCTTGGTTTGGACTACACGACCTTCGCCTCGGTCTTCGAGGAGCTCAGCAAGGGATGGATGAGCCTGACGGGCGTCATCGGCACGCACCACGCCATGGCCTACATCATCGTCAACTACGGGACAGCGGAGCAGAAACGGAGGTGGCTGCCACGCATCGCAAAGGGCGAGATGCGCGGCGGCCTAGGGTTGACAGAGCCGGGCGCGGGCAGCGACGTGCAGAACATCCAGACCACCGCAGCGAAGAAGGGCGATGGGTACGTTGTGAACGGCTCGAAGATGTTCATCACCAACGGCTTGCACGGAAACGGTTTTGCGGTGCTGACGAAGACCGACCCGAAGACCCAGCCACCGCACAGGGGGATGAGCTGCTTCATCGTCGAGAAACCGTCGAAGGGGTTTGAGGTGGGCCGCAAGCTTGACAAGTTGGGCTACCGGGGCGTGGACACGTGCGAGCTCATCTTCCAGGACTGCCGCGTTCCTGCCGCGAGTCTGGTCGGCGGCGAGGAGGGTAGGGGGTTCGGCCAGGTGATGGCGGCGCTGGAGACGGGGCGGATCAACGTGGCGGCGCGGGCCGTGGGTGTGGCGACGGCGGCCTTCGAGGCGGCCATCCGCTACAGCCAGAAGCGCCACGCGGGGGGCGTGCCTATCGCCGAGCATCAGGCGATACGCCTCAAGCTGGCGGACATGGGCACAAAGCTCCATGCGGCGCGGCTGATGACCTACGACGCCGCGGCCAAGAAGGACGCGGGCGAACGCGCGGATCTGGAGGCGGGCATGGCGAAGCTGTATGCCAGCGAGGTGTGCAGCGAGATAACGTTGGAGGCCATGCGCATCCACGGGGGCTACGGCTACATCAAGGACCTGCCCATCGAGCGGTACTACCGGGATGCGCCACTCATGATCATCGGTGATGGCACCAGCGAGATCCTGCGGCTGCTCATCGCCCGGCGGTTGCTGGAGCGGTATAGGGTCTAGGGGGAGGATACCTTCACCTGTTGGTCTTCACAGGACATGCGAGGGACAAGCTGGAGGCGTGAGGCGTCTCTGAAGCAGAGGTTCGGCAAGTTGTCGAGGAAGGCCGAAGCGCAGATGTTAGGTCGCCGCGCCTGGCGAAAGAACGGGTATTCGACGAAGGGTATTCATGGAAAGGAAGGCTATATGCACACAAGTTGGTCAGGGTTATCTACGTTGAGGAGGGTCAAAACGTTGTAATCATGACCGTCAAGTCCTAGTATGGCTCTTGGGAGACTGCGCCATGAAAATTTCCTACGATGCTAAGGTATATGCGCTCTATATTCAGCTCACCCCCGGGAAGCAGCGGGTCCAGTGTAGGGATGTGGATGAGGACATTAGCTTGGACTTTGATGAGCAGGACCGTCTTGTAGGTATCGAAGTCCTGGATGCTTCCCGTCGTCTCGACTTGAAACAACCCCTCCTGGAGGAGGAGTTGCAGAAGGTGCAGCAGCAGCTAGAACAGAGACTCAGGGAGCTCAGTGCACTCAACCGGCGGTTCCAGGAGCATATCGCGGATCGCATGCTTGTTGCCGAGAAACTCCGTGAACTGGAAGGTGAGCTCCAGTCGGCAACTCAAAGGATGGAAGGTGCCAGGGACAAGGAGCGGAATAAGGTTTAGCCGCCGCCGACGGCGCGGACGATTTCCAGCCGGTCGCCGTCTCGCAGCACCACATCCCCAAGCTCGGTCCTCCGCAGCACCACACCATTGTGGGCGACCGCGAAGTTCTTCTGCGGGATGCCCAGCGACTCGAGGAACTCGGTGAGGGGCATCGAAGAATCGAGCGGGCGCTCCTTGCCGTTCACCTGGACTGTAATCATGGCCGCTTTGTCTCTTTGGCCGCGACAGCCGCGTCGGTCATGGCGATAAGCAGTCCGCGGGCGGCGGCTCGCGGGTCTGGACTGAAGGAGATGGCGGTGATGACCGCGGCTCCGGCTACTCCGGACCGCATCACCGAGCCAACGTTGCCCGCCGTGATTCCACCGATGGCCAGGACGGGCACCCATGCGCGCTCCGTGATTCCCTCGGTGAGGGTTAGCCCTTGGGGCACTTCGCTGGGGTGCGATGCGGAGGGGAAGATGGTGCCTGCCACCAGCAGGTCGGCCCCTTCGTTGGCGGCGGCGATAGCGGCCTCGACACCGTGGACCGACCGCCCTATCAGGAGGCGGTGGCCTGCGACTGCGCGCGCTGCTACAACAGGCAGCGCATGCTCGCCTAACTGGACGCCGTCAGCGCCGCAGGCTAGGGCCACGTCCACGCGGTCGTTCACGAAGAGGAGCGCACGGTGCTGGATGACGCCGCGAAGCCTGACGGCGAGGTCGTACAGTTCGCTTGCGGGCAGGTCTTTCTCGCGGAGCTGGACCAGGTTCACCCCACCGGACACGGCTTCGTCCACTACCGTCTCCAGCGGCCGGCCGCCGCACCGTTTGCGGTCGGTGACGAAGGCAAGGCAGCGGACGGGGATCCGGGGAGAGTACAGACTCACCCCCACCTTAGTCCTCCCCCCTCAAGGGGGAGGAGAGTATGAAGGCAGTCCTGTGCTGCTCAAGGCAAGGCCCTTTGCACAGGGTGGGATGCTTCTCCACCGCTAGCTCCGGCGCTGCCCCGCGACGGCCATGCCTTGGGCCGGGCTGCTGGCCGTGCCCACAGCATGGCGCTCGATGCGCCCGGCCAGGTATGCCTTGCGGCCCGCCTCGACGCCCAGCTTGAAGGCCTCGCCCATCCCCGCGGGGTCGTGTGCCTTCGCGATGGCCGAGTTCACCAGGACGGCATCGGCGCCCACCTCCAGCGCATGGGCCGCCTCAGAGGGCACGCCCAAACCCGCGTCCACGACGACGGGCACGTGGGCGTCCTCGATGATGATCCTGATTTCGTCTATGGTCAGGATGCCCTGGCCGGAGCCGATGGCCGAGCCGAGCGGCATCACCGTGGCGCAGCCGGCGTCTTCCAGCATCCGCGCCAGTACAGGGTCGGCGTGGATGTAGGGCAGGACGACAAACCCCTCCTTGACCAGCCGTTTCGCGGCTTCGAAGGTGCCCACGGGGTCGGGCAGCAGGCGGCGCGCGTCGGGAATCACCTCGAGCTTGAGCCAGTTGGAGCCGGTGACCTCGCGGGCCAGGTGGGCGGTGAAGATGGCCTCGTCGGCGGTCTTGCAGCCGGCCGTGTTAGGCAGGATGGTGTACCTGTCCCAGTCGAAGTAGTCGAGGATGTTCTTCTCGTTGGGGTTCTCCAGGTTCAGGCGGCGGATGGCGACGGTGATGATCTCGGCGCCCGACGCCTCGACGGAGGCGACCATCTCCTCGTTGGAGCGGTGCCTGCCGGTGCCCACCATCAGGCGGGACTTGAACTTCTTACCTGCGATGATGAGGGAGTCGTCCATGAAGCCCTCCTTTCGCCTCGTGGTGCGGCCGAAAACACATGGCCGCTAGCTCACTGCCAGCGGCCTTGAAAGAATCACCTGGGTCTTTCCCTGCGCTGGCATTATCCAGATCAGGTCATGGCGGTCGGCGACGGGTTACGGTCGCCCTCTCAGCCTGGCTCACCCAAGCTCCCCACGCGGTATTCGGTTGGAGTCAGAGTAACGAATGGAGACAGGAAAGTCAACAACGGATACGGGCGCTCGGGCGATGGGAAAAGGGAACAATCGATGAGCGAGAAACCTTCTTATCATTGAAAGCACCTATTGCTCGGCAGGGGATTTCGAGAATATGATGGGGACTATGTTGAAATCGCTGCTGCTCCTTGCTGTCCTAGCCACTTCCGTTCTCATTGCCGCTTGTGGAGGAGGAGAGACGACCGTTGTGACGGTTGTCAGGGAGGTTCCTGTCGAGAAGGAAGTCATGCGGGAAGTACCGAGAGAAGGCGTCCGTGACGTGGCTCCAACACCTGCGCCGGGGCGGCCTGCCCCTTCCGCCTCCGACGCTGCCGAGGAGTCGTTTGAGGGGGAGCAGGAGCGTGCGGCTACACAGGCCATCCAGGAGCGGATGATCGTCCGGACGGTGAACATGGCGCTGGTGGTGGCGGACGTGTCCAAGACCTCGGACGATATCTTGGGCATCGCCACGTCACTTGGAGGCTGGGTGGTCTCCGCAGAGCGGAGCCAAGTACATTTAGGCTCTATCGCCATCAGGGTGCCAGCGGAGAGGCTGGACGACGCGGTCAACAGGGTACGAGACTTGGCTGAGGATGTAGAGTCGCAAATCAGCACCAGCCAGGACGTCACCGACGAGTACGTGGATAACGCCTCCCGCATCAAGAACCTGGAAACGACGAGGGATGCGTTAGCCAGACTGATGGAGAAGGCAGTCAAGGTAGAGGATGCCCTCAAAGTGCAGCAGGAGCTGACGCGCATCCAGGAGGAGATCGAAGTCCTCCAGGGGCGAAACAAACTGCTGCAAGAGACCTCGGCCTACTCGCTCATCAATGTAAATCTGCGGACCAAGCCACGGGAGATGCCTATAGACGCGGGGCCGGACCAGACGGTCGGACTCGGCCAGGCAGTCCGGTTCCGCGCTACCTTCAGGCCACCCGACGGAATCGAGGAGTTTTCCTACATCTGGATCTTCGGCGACGGTAGTGTAACCGACACACGGTACAGCACCGCGCCCACGACTGAGGAAGGCACGCGGGTCACTGCTACTGTGACCCACGTCTATAGGAGCGAGAAGGACTCGCCCTACATCGCAGAAGTCGTCATCACCGGCACGGGCAAGGCCGGTATCGTGGAAGCGCGTGACGTGGTCATCGTGACGGTGACTACGCTGCCCACCATAGAAGTGTTCGCCGGCGAGAATCAGACCGTTCAAGAGGGCGAGGTGGTGCAGTTGGCTGGCACTTTCACGCATCCAGTGGAATTGACCGATGCCACCTATACTTGGGATTTCGGGGACGGCTCTGCTGTGGCCACCGGGAGCGTAGAACCGGGAGTCACCAGGGCCGCTGTCTCTCACGTGTATGAACATCACAGGCCTCGGGCTTTCACGGCTACGCTGACGATCAAAGGCGAGAGCAAAGCTGGGCCGGTAGAGACCTCGGCGACGGTCATCGTTCAGGTACTAGAGGCGCAGGGCTGGACCATCGGCGGCTGGGACTTTGGAAACACTTGGAAGAGCGCGGTACGAGCTCTGTCCGGCTTGGGTATCGGCTTGGGCTATGTCGCGATATGGATTCTTATCTTCAGTCCCTTATGGATAATAGGTGGTCTGATAGCTTTGTGGTTGCGACGCCGCAGCCGTACCGCGCGACCGAAGCACCTGCCCCCGCCGCCAACGGTTTCGGATGCTTCGCTTCGCTCGGAATGACGGGCGGAGCGAGCTGGGCCGGGATCGATGTGCAGCGGAACGAGGGTAGCCCTCAGGCGGGCCGCCCAAGACGCCGTAGCGCCTTTCCGCCAGTAGCTTGAGGATATGCTTCGCCACTTCACGGCCACGGGCTTCGTCGTTCACCAGGACAGCGTGCTGCTCCACTGGCACCGCAAAGTGAAGGCGTGGCTTCCGCCGGGCGGCCACATCGAGCCGAACGAGGACCCTGTCCAAGCTGTGCTGCGTGAGGTGCGCGAGGAGGCGGGCGTGGCCGCTGAGGTCATCGCCCGGGCGCCAGACTTGGCGCTGAGTTACCCCAACCAGGTCGCGCCGCCGTTCACCATCATGGTGGAGGACATCCACGACCCGGTGCAGGGTTTGCACCAGCACATAGATATGATTTACTTCTGCCGCCTGGTGGGGCCACCGTCGCCGCTGAACGACGGCTGGCGCTGGGTGTCACGGGCGGACTTGGCAGCTGGCTGCGCACTAGACGGGCCCGGTGTTCCGCCTGCAGTGCCGCCGGAGGACGTGCGGGCGCTAGCCGAACACGCCTTCTGCGCCGCTACCAATCACCCCCCAGACGCCTAGCTGGCCCAAGCTGGCGATGCGGTATAATCCGCGCATGGTCAAGACGAAGGCGAGAACGGCGGATACCAGACCCCTGCCCGAGGGTGCGGTCGAAAAGCTGCGACCGGCATTACGCGGCCACGTCCTCCAACCTGGCGACGACACCTATGATACGATTCGCCAGGTCTGGAATGCGATGATCGACAGGCGCCCAGCGCTCATCGTCCGTTGCGCGGGGGTGTCCGACGTCATGCGCGCCGTGGCGTTCGCCCGCGAGCACGACATGCTGGCGTCGGTGCGCGGCGGCGGGCACAACGTCGCGGGCAACGCGGTTTGCGACGGCGGAATGATGATTGACCTGTCGTTGATGCGAGGTGTGCAGGTGGACCCGTCCGCGCACACGGCCCGCGCCCAGGGAGGCGTTACCTGGGGTGACCTGGACACCGAGTGCCAGGCCCACGGCCTTGCGACGACCGGCGGCGTGGTGTCCACCACCGGCATCGGGGGTCTGACCCTCGGCGGCGGCATCGGTTGGCTCATGCGCAGTCACGGTTTGACCTGCGACAACCTGCTGGCGGTGGACATGGTGACCGCCGACGGCGGGTCCGTGAGGGCCAATGCGCAGCACAATCGGGAGCTGTTCTGGGGTGTCCGGGGCGGGGGCGGCAACTTCGGCGTCGTCACCACCTTCGAGTACCGCGTCCACCACGTCGGCCCGGTCTATGCCGGCTCTCTTGTGTACCCCGCTGGCAAGGCCGAACAGGCCATGCAGCTCTACCGCGATTTCATCCCGTCTGCGCCCGACGAACTGGACTGCGAGCTCATCCTGACCAGCGACCAGCGGCGCCGGCCCGTGGTGCGGCTCATGCTCTGCTACCTCGGCCCCAAGGAGCGGGGGGCGAAGCTCATCAAGCCGCTGCGGGCGTTCGGACCGCCGGTGTCCGACGACGTTCGCACCATCTCCTATGGGACGCTCCAGCACATGCTCGACGACCTGCCGGGGGTGCGGCGCAGCCACTACTACAAGTCCAACTTCATGGAGAAGATGACCGACGCGGCCATAGACGTGATGCTCGGGCGGATGGCCGAGCCGGGAGTGACGACACCGCTCATCAACTTCGAGTGTTTCGCGGGCGCGGTCACCAAGGTCAGGGAGGACGAGACCGTGTTCTCCCACCGTAAGCCATCGTTCAACTTCACGGTTGAGTCGAGCTGGGACGGGGCGCGCGGCTCGGATGCGGACATCGCATGGGTGCGCGGGACGTGGGAGGCGATGAAGCCCTTCCTGGCGAGCGGTGTGTATGTGAATTATATGACGGACGACAAGGACGAGGGCCAGGAGCGGGTCAAGGCCGCCTTCGGCGCCGCGAAGTACGAGCGCCTTGTTGCCCTCAAGACCCAGTACGACCCCACCAACTTTTTCCGGCTGAACCAGAACATCAAGCCACGGACGCAAGGCGCATGACCACCGTCCGCATGACCGAGCAGAGGTACGCTCACAAGGATATCGAGGCCAAGTGGCAGCGGCGCTGGGCAGAGAGTGGCCTCCACAAGGTGCGGGACGACGACGCCAGACCCAAGTGGTTCGAGATGACCATGTACCCCTATCCCTCGGGGGACCTCCACATCGGCCACTGGTACGCCATGGCGCCTGCGGACGCCCACGCCCGCTACCGCAGGATGCTCGGTCATAACGTCCTACACCCTATGGGCTTCGACGCCTTCGGCCTGCCCGCTGAGAACGCGGCCATCAAGCGCGGCATCCATCCGCATACCTGGACGATGGACAACATCGCCAACATGCGCCGCCAGCTCCGCTCAATGGGCACCATCTACGACTGGGACCGTGAGGTAGTCACCTGCCTGCCTGAGTACTACAAGTGGAACCAGTGGTTCTTCCTCCAGTTCTACAAGGCGGGCCTGGCCTACCGCGCGTTCGCCCCGGCCAACTGGTGCCCTTCCTGCAACACGGTCCTGGCCAACGAGCAGGTCGTCGAGGGCCGCTGCGACCGGTGCGACTCGGTGGTCACGCGCCGCGACCTCAGCCAGTGGTTCTTCCGCATCACCAAGTACGCCGACGAGCTGCTGGACGTCAGCAAGATCGAGTGGCCCGAGCGCATCAAGCTCATGCAGACCAACTGGATCGGGCGCAGCGAGGGCGTCGAGATCGAGTTCGACATCGCGCATCTTGGCCTCAAAGAGAAGTCGCTCAAGACCTTCACCACGCGCATAGACACCATCTACGGCGTCACGTTCGTGGTCCTGGCTCCCGAGCACCCGCTGGTGGCCGAGATCACCCAGCCGTCCCACAAGGCCGAGGTAGAGGCGTACATCGAGCAGGCGCGGCGCCAGACCGAGGTGGAGCGGCTGTCCACGGAGAAGGAGAAGACGGGCGTTTTCACCGGAGCGCACGCGGTGAATCGGCTCAACGGTGAAAAGGTGCCCATCCTGGTGGGTGACTACGTGCTGCTGAGCTACGGCACGGGCGTGGTCATGGGCGTGCCGGCCCACGATGAACGAGACTTCACCTTCGCCAAGAAGTACGGCCTGCCCATCCGCGTAGTGGTGGCCCCGCCTGGCTGGGACGGCGGTGAGCTGAAGGAGGCATACCTGGAAGAGGGCGTCCAGGTGAACTCCGGCCCCTTTGACGGCCTGCCGAGCACCGACGGATGGCACCGCATCGCCAACCATGTCGAGGCCAGGGGCTGGGGCAAGCACACGGTCAACTTCCGGATGCGCGACTGGCTGATCTCGCGCCAGCGCTACTGGGGGACGCCCATCCCCATCATCTACTGCGACCACTGCGGCACCGTTCCCGTGCCGGAGAATGACCTGCCGGTGCTGCTGCCCGACGACGCCGAGTTCAAGCCGACGGGCGAGTCGCCGTTGGCGCGGCACGCGGGCTTCGTGAACACGGCCTGCCCCCAGTGCGGCCGGCCGGCCAAGCGCGAGACGGACACGATGGACACCTTCGTGGACTCGTCCTGGTACTTCCTGCGCTACGCCAGCCCAGACCACGATGCTGCCCCCTTCGAGCCGCAGGCGGCCAAGAAGTGGACGCCGGTGGACCAGTACACGGGCGGCGCCGAGCACGCTGTCATGCATCTGTTGTACTCGCGCTTCTTCACGCGGGCGATGCGCGACCTGGGCCTGGTGGACTTCGATGAGCCGTTCTTGCGGCTGTTCAACCAGGGGATCATCCTCGGCGAAGACCACGAGAAGATGAGCAAGAGCCGGGGTAACGTCATCGCGCCCGACAAGTTCGTGGAAGAACTCGGTGCCGATGCTGTTCGCTGTTATCTGATGTTCCTGGGGCCGTGGGACCAGGGCGGCTCGTGGAACACGGCGGGCATCAACGGCGTCGCGCGCTGGCTGAACCGGGTATGGGACATCACCCAGCGCGACCCGAAGGAGATGGACGCCGCCCCGGTTGACGAGCAGGCCGTCCGCGACCTGGCTCGCGCCGTCCACAAGACGGTCCGTAAGGTCACGGAAGACCTCGACCGCTTCAAGTTCAACACCGCTCTGGCCTCCCTCATGGAGCTGAGCAATACGATGGCGGACGTGTGGACACGCAAGGACGTGGGCGCGACGGCGTGGCGCGAGGCGGTCGAGAAGCTCGTTGCGCTGCTGGCGCCGATGGCCCCGCATGTCGCCGAGGAGCTGTGGGAGCGCACGGGCAAGCCCTTCAGCGTCCACCAGCAGGCGTGGCCGAAGTGGGACCCGGCGCTGGCCGCCGACGAGGTCATCACGCTGGTGGTGCAGGTCAACGGCAAGCTGCGCGACCGGATCGAGGCGCCGGTGGGCGTGTCGGAGGAGGAGGCGCGGCGCCTGGCGCTGGCCACCGAGCGCGTCCAGCCCCACCTCGGTGGCAAGCCGCCGAAGCGGGTCATCTACATCCCGGGCAAGCTCGTCAACGTCGTGGTGTAGGGTACTCTCGGGAGGAGGGGGGATGAGCGCGACGGAATCACCCCCATCCTGCACCTTTCCCCCCCCCTCTAAGGGGGAAGGGAAGATTCGCCTCCCCGCCAAGCAAAGGGCATCGCCCGGGAACTCACTGCCTCCCCCTCGATGGGGGAGGATTGAGGTGGGGGTGAAACTCTTCATGTGGTGCGTTTCGACTTAGGCCAGTGGCGCTTCTGGAGGTTGATATGGAAACTCGGATGTTCGGCAAGACTGGGCTAAAGGTCAGCCGGCTGGGCGCGGGCCTGGCGGCCATCGGCGAGGAGGAGACGCTGGATAGCATCACCAAGGTGGGCAAGGTGCTGAACGCGGCGCTGGACGGCGGCATCACCTTCTTTGACACCGCCGAGTGCTACTTCGACAGCGAGGAGATGGTGGGCCGCACCATCTCGCACCGGCGGAGCGAGTTCGTCCTAGCGACCAAGGTCGGCCACGCCGGAGGCGGGCAGGGCAGGGACGCCTGGGGCAAGGAGGCCATCGCCGAGGGCATCGAGCGGAGCCTGAAGCGGCTGCGGACCGACCGCGTGGACCTGGTGCAGCTGCACTCCTGCGGCGCAGATACGCTGAAGAAGGGCGAATGCATCGAGGCGCTGGAGGCGGCGAAGAAGGCGGGCAAGACGCGGCTCATCGGGTACAGCGGCGACAACGAGGCGGCGATGTGGGCCGTCAAGAGCGGCCGGTTCGACGCCCTGCAGACCAGCTTCTCCCTGGCCGACCAGCGGCCGCGGCACGGCCTGCTGGCGGAGGCGAAGAAGCGTGGCATGGGCGTCATCGCCAAGCGGCCCATCGCCAACGGCGCGTGGGGCGTGGCGCAAAGCCCTTCAAAGAGTCTGAAGTTCCAGAAGTGGTACGCGGACGAGTACTTCCGGCGGTGCCAGGCGATGGCTAAGCTGGGGCCGCTGCCGGGCGACCCGGGCGACGGCGTGCTGATGGCGCTGGGGTTCGTGTTCGCCCACGATGAGGTGGACACGGCCATCGTCGGCACGCGGGACCCCGAGCACATGAAGCAGAACATCGAGCGGCTCACGCGGCTGCCGGCGGACAAGAAGGCCGTCGAGGAGCTGCGCCGCCGCTGGGACAAGCTGGATGACGGCTGGACACAGCAGATGTAGGCAAAGCGAACACAATTGAGTGCCTTGGATATCTTCATGCTCGCCGGATTCTCCGAGCAGCAAACGAACCTGCTGCACCCAGCATGACGAAGGTCGGCACGATGAATATGATTTAGAATGTCGCTAAGATTACCCCAGCGGTATGACCCCAACAGTCCGGGCATCCTCCAGAATTGTAGGTCACTGCCGACACGATTGCCCGGGACAGTAAGCCAGCCCATGTGAGTACACCGCCAACCGGTCCCGTGCTGACTCCCATCATCGAGCGTTGAGGCCGGCCGCCCGCCTTCTTTAGATTGAGGGATTCACCTACTAGACCGCCAAGAAAAGGGCCGCCCAAGAAGATTAATTAGTACAGGAGCAAGAGAGTGTTATTTATCGGCACCGAATCTGCCGTGTCGGCCTCCCAATCCCAATAGGTCATCGGAAGGCCTACACCCAGTGCAGCGACAGCCGTGACCAGGCCTCCAACGGCGTAAGGGATGAGCCAGCGTGGTCGCACGACAATCCTCGCCTTATCCGCCTGAGCGGAACCTGTAGTTCAGGACTATGGGTGTGCTTAACATGAGAATGGGCTACGCAATCACGCGGAACTTGTAGGTGATGGTGTTGAGGGTGCCGGACTTGAAGCGGGACATGCGCAGGGGGGAGATGTCCATGAAGCGGGAGGCGCCGTCAAGGACGAGCTCGGCCATGCAGACGCCGACGGCTGGGGACTCCTTGAAGCCGTGGCCGCTGAAGCCCGCGCACAGGTACAGCCCCTCGATGCCCTCGACGGCGTCCACGATGGGGTGCTCGTCGGGCGAGGAGTCGTAGAGTCCGGCGTAGCCGGTGAAGAACTCGGCATCGGCGATGCCGGGGATTCGCTTGGCCAGCCGCAGCCACACGTCCTCCAGGTAGCTCATGGTCGGCTTGGGGTTGTAGCCGTCGGGGTCCGCCTCGTCCTCGACGTTGCCATTGCCCACCAGGGTCAGGTCGGCGCCCTCGGGCCGGAAGTAGATGAGGTTCTTCACGTCCACACCACTGGGGTGGGACGGCACCTCGTCCGGGTTGCGGCGGAGGAAGAAGACCTCGTGGCGCGTGCAGGTGATGGGGATGCGGATGCCCAGGGGCGCCAGCAGGCGCGGCGACCACGGTCCGGCGGCGACGATGACGATTGGGGTTTCGTACCGCTCGCGGGCGGTCGTCACCGCCGACACGCGCCCGCCGCCCACTTCGATGGACAGCGCTGGCGACTCCAGGACGACCTTGGCGCCGAGCTCCCGCGCCCGCGCGGCGAAGGCCATCGCAGTCCCAGACGGGTCGCCGTGGCCGGACTCAGGCTCCCAGGCGAAGGCCTCGTCCTCGTCGAAGTGGAAGGCCGGGGCGAGCTTCCGCGCCTCTTTCAGCGGCACCTCGTAGGTCTCGATGCCCACCGACCGCTGGAGGGCGACGTTGTGGCGGAGGCCGTCCGCCGCGTCGGGCCCGGCGATGGCCATGAAGCCGGTCTTGATGAACTGGGGCGCTTGGCCGCCGACGCGCTCCGGCCACTCCTTGAAGACATGGAAGCTCTCCCAGGCGAGGCGGCAGTTGACCTCGGTGGAGTAGTGCATGCGGATGAGGCCGGAGGAGCGGCCCGTGCCGCCGGAGCCGAGCTTGTCTCGCTCCAGCAGCACGCCCTTGAGGCCGCGGGCGGCCAGGTTGTATAGGATGCTCGTCCCCATCACGCCGCCGCCGATGACGATGGCTTCGGCTGTTCTTGTCATGGACAAAAGAACCTCACTTCAAGGTCAGCAGCCAGAAAGCACCCCCACCTTAATCCTCCCCCCTCAAGGGGGAGGAGAGTGTGGAGGGAATCCATTTCTGCATTAGATGGAGCTTTTTGCGCAAGGCCGGGCAATCTCTTTCTGGCCGGGGCACGGCTTTCTGCTGCCGAAGCACTTGAGCCGGCAGCGGACAATGTCGTGATGGTCCTGGCTTATAATACGCCTCGGCGTCGGCAGGAGGCCAGTTGCCCAAGGAGGAAGTTCACTATGGCCGGCCATGGATCACCCCCACTCTTGCTTTCCCCCCTCAAGGGGGAGGGGAGCATAGGAAAGCTCCCTGTTTGCATAAAGCAATGCTTGTTGCGCAAGACCAGGAGGGCGTCATGAAGTTCACGATAGCCGTCTTGCCTGGGGACGGCGTTGGGCCGGAGGTCATCGGTGAGGCGGTGAAGGCGCTGGAGGCGGTAGGCCACAAGCACGGCCACGCGTTCGAGATGCGTCATGGGCGGATCGGCGGCAACGCCATCGATGAGTTCGGGACGGCGCTGCCGCCGGAGACGCTGGCGCTGGCGAAGGGGTCGGACGCTGTGCTGTTCGGCGCCGTGGGCGGCCCGAAGTGGGACAGCCCCAACGCCACGGTGCGCCCCGAGGACGGCATCCTGGGCATCCGCAAGGAGCTGGGCCTTTTCGCCAATATCCGGCCCGTGAAGGCGTACCCGCAACTCGTCAACGCCAGCCCGCTGAAGCCAAACGTCGTCAAGGGCGTGGACATGATTATCCTGCGGGAGCTTACGGGCGGCCTGTACTTCGGGAAGCCAAAGCGGCGCTGGACGACGTCGCGCGGACGCCGCGGGGTGGACACGATGCTGTACACGGAGAAGGAGATAGCGCGCATCCTGCGCGTGGGCTTCGACCTCGCGCGCGGGCGGCGCAAGAAACTGGCCTCGGTGGACAAATTCAACGTGCTGGCGACGGGCCGCCTCTGGCGCGAGATAGCGACGGAACTGGGCCGTGAGTACCCCGATGTGGAGCTGGAACACATCTTGGTGGACAACGCGGCGATGCAGCTCGTGCGCAACCCGGCGCGGTTCGACGTGATGGTGGCGGAGAACACCTTCGGCGACATCCTCTCGGACGAGGCGGCGGTGCTCGGCGGCTCCATGGGGATGCTGCCATCGGCGAGCCTGTCGGACCTGCCGTCGGCAGGCAAGCGGGCCAAGGGGGTCGGGCTGTACGAGCCGATCCATGGCACGGCGCCCGACATCGCGGGCAAGGGCATCGCCAACCCCATGGCGGCCATCCTGAGTGCGGCCATGATGCTGCGCTACTCCTTCGGGCTGGATCGCGAGGCCGCAGCCATCGAGGCGGCTGTCGAGGGTGTGCTGGCCGAGGGGTACCGCACGCAGGACATCGCGGGCGACGGCGGGCAGGTCGTGTCCACGTCGAAGATGGGCGAGGTCATCGTCGGGCGCATCTAGATTGGAAGATACTTTGAAAAGAATATCCACTTGGCGTTCGCGAACGTGGATCACCCCGACCTTATTCCTCCCCCCTCAAGGGGGAGGAGAGTATGAAGACGAGTCCTTTTTTGAACAAAGCACAACTTTTGTATAGGGCTGGGTAGGAAGAGCGTTTGGCAGGCAAGCCATCGGTCATCGTCATCGGCGCCGGCTCCATCGGCGTGTGCAGTGCCTACTTCCTCGCCCGGAAGGGTGCGAAGGTCACGCTGCTCGACCGCGGCGATGTGTGCTCCGGCTCGTCTTGGGGCAACGCAGGGCTGGTGGTGCCGAGCCACAGCGTCCCTTTGGCGGCGCCGGGCGTGATCTGGCAGGGCCTGCGGTGGATGCTGAATCCGCAAAGCCCCTTCTACATCAAGCCGCGGCTGAGCTGGGACCTGGCGACTTGGCTGTGGCGGTTCAGGGCCGCATGTACCGAGGAGCACGTCAGCCGTGCGTCGGTGGTGCTCCGGGACGTCAGCCTGAAGAGCATCGAGCTTTTCGATATCCTGGCGGCCAAGGAGGAGTTGGACTTCTCCTATGAGAGGAAGGGGATGCTTCTCCTGTACGCCACGGAGGAGGGCTTGCAGGCTGGCCGTCACGAGGCGGGCACGTTGAGGAAGGTCGGGATCGCGGCTAGTGAGGTGGACCGCGCATCGCTCGGGGAGCGGATGGGCGGGGTGCGGACGAACGCGGTGGGCGGCATGTACTACGAGAACGAGGCACACCTGGTGCCGTCGGACTTCGTACACGCACTGGCAAACCGGGCGCGCAGCATAGGCGTCGAGGTCCGGACGGAGACGGAGGTGCAGGGGATTGAGATGAGAGGTCGCAAGGTCGCTGGTGTCAAGACAAAGGCGGGCATGCTGGAGGCCGACGAGGTCGTGCTTGCCGCGGGGTCGTGGTCGCCTGGCGTGGCGAAGGCCCTGAAGCTGCGGCTACCCATCCAGCCCGCCAAGGGCTACAGCATCACGTACGAGAAGCCCGCGAACGCTCCGCGCCTGCCGCTCATGCTGGCCGAGGCGAAAGCCGCGGTGACGCCGATGGGCAACATGCTGCGGTTCGCTGGCACGCTGGAGCTCGCGGGGATGGACCTGTCCATCAACCAGCGGCGGGTGGACGCCATCCTTCTGGCTGCGGACCGCTACCTGCCTGGGATCAGGGACGGGCTGCGGCATGTCAGGACTTGGGCGGGACTGCGTCCCACCACGCCGGACGGGCTGGCGCTCCTAGGCCGGAGCACGGCCTTCGACAACCTAACCATCGCGGCGGGCCACGCCATGATCGGCATCTCCACAGGCCCGGCTAGCGGGTTGCTGGTTTCCCAAGTCGTGACGGGCGAGAAGCCTTTCACCGACATCGCGATGCTCGACCCGCAACGGTTTACGTAACCGCTCTGCGCCTGCCCAGCGGCAGCACGGCCAACATGGCGGCGGCCAGGACGAGGCCCCAGTGGCGCCTCAGCAGATCCACCAGGATGCCGCCGGGCAGGGTCACGATGCCAGAGGCCATCTCGCGTGTCGTGCTGATGGCGCCGACGCCGAC
The DNA here is from genome assembly GCA_016872515.1 of SAR202 cluster bacterium. GTDB lineage: Bacteria > Chloroflexota > Dehalococcoidia > Lucifugimonadales > VGZR01 > VGZR01. The sequence goes on along the minus strand of VGZR01000009.1, from coordinate 44,030 downwards.
CTCGCTGAACCGGAAGGTGTCCTGCACCTCGGGGAGCATTACCTGGAAGCCCTGGAGGCACCAGTGGAAGACGCCGTGGCCCGCCGACAGGCCCGACACGACGAAGCCGGACCTGTCCCGGACGCCTTCCGTCTTCACGGCGGCCCCAGCTTCGGCCATCTGGCTCATGCCTTCTCCATGCCACCCATGCGAAGGATGGTCTTCCACTCGGTCTCGGTGACCGGCTGCACGGAAAGACGCCCTGCCTTCACCAACATCATGTGCTTCAGGGTGGGAGTCGCTTTGATCTCTGCCAGGGGAACTGGCCGCTTCAACTCGGCCTCTCCTCTGATGTCCACCATGAACCAGACGGGCCTGTCCCGAGTGCTCTTGGGGTCGGGGTGCTCCGACTTTGGGTCCCAGGCCGTGTGGTCGGGGTACGCCTCCCTGGCCACGACGGCGATGCCCACGACGGCGTTTGGGTCTGACTGGGAGTGGTAGAACAGTACGCCGTCGCCCACCTTCATCGCGCGCAGGTTGTTGCGGGCCTGGAAGTTACGAACCCCGTCCCAGTAGGCCGTCCGGTTCGGCTCCTTCATCAGGTCGGCGAAGGAGTAGGCGGACGGCTCAGACTTCACCAGCCAGTAGTTCCGCTTGGTCATGGCATCCTCCTTTGTGTATGCTAGAGGCCATTCCGGGGCATGGAGAGCGAGTGCGCGTCCTGAGTCCCAAAGAGCACCTCGGCTTCGAGGTCGGCGAGGACCGGCGCCTGGCCGACTGGCCTCAGGTCGTTGGCTACTTCGCCCACCTGGCCGAGGCCTCGCCCAGGGTACGCACCACCGAGCTGGGCAAGACAACCGAGGGCAACCCCCTTCTCCTCTCTATCATCTCGTCGCCCGACAACCTGGCTTGCATCGAAGAGTACCGCCGCATCCAACTGCGCCTGGCCGACCCGCGCACCATCGCAGGCGATGCCGAGGCAGGGCGGCTCATCGCTGGCGGGAAGGCCGTAGTGCTGGTCACATGCAGCATCCACGCCACCGAGGTCGGCGGTACGCAGATGTCCCTAGCTCTCGCGCATCGCCTCGCCACCAGCGACGACCCCGACGTGGCCGATATTCTACAGAACGTCATCCTCCTGCTGGTGCCATCCCTCAACCCCGATGGCCTCATCAAGGTCAAGCGCTGGTATGACAGCACCCTTGGCACCCGCCACGAGGGCGTCAATCCCCCCTTTCTCTATCACAAGTATGCAGGCCACGACAACAACCGCGACTGGTACATGTTCAATCTGGCCGAGACCAGGCTGGTGGTCGAGCACTGCCTGAACACCTGGTACCCGCATATCGTTTATGACATCCACCAGACCCGCTCCAACGGGATGCGCATGGTGCTGCCGCCGTTCGTGGACCCGGTGGAGCCGAACGTGGACCCCGTGCTGGAGAGTGGGTTGGCGGTACTTGGCTCGGCCATCGCCGCCGAGCTGACCGCCCAGGGCAAGGCCGGTGTGGCGATGAACGTGGTGTACGACGCCTTCAGCCCCAGCCGGGCCTACCCCCACTACCACGGCGGCGTGCGCGTGCTCACTGAAACGGCGGGCGTGCAAATAGCCACACCGGTGGAGGTCAAGCCCGAAGATCTGAAGGCCATCCGCGGTGAGCATCCCTCCAGACGCTCATGGAACCACCCGCTGCCGTGGCACGGCGGTGTGTGGACATTGCGGGACATCGTGGACTACAACCTGACGGCCACCACGGCGTGCCTGAGGCACGCCTCGCGCTACCGCGACACGTGGCTGCGGAACTTCTATCACATCCGCCGCCGTGCAGTGGCGCACCAGAGCAAAACGGTCGCCTACATCGTTCCTCGCCGCCAAGCTGATCTGTGCACTGCGGACGAGATGGTGGATGTGTTGCGCGCTGCCCAGGTGGAGGTTCATGAGGCGCAGCGGCCCTTCGAGGCCGACGGCGCCGCGTACCGGGCCGGTGACCGCGTCGTGTTGCTAGCCCAGCCCAATGGCCAATTTGCCAAGGCCATGCTGGAGACGCAGCGCTACCCTGACATGCGGATGTACCCCGGCGGCCCGCCCAAGCCGCCCTACGACGTGACCGCCCACAGCCTGCCGATCCAGATGGGCGTGCGGGTGGTCGAAGTGCGGTCTCCCTTCCACGCCGACCTACGGCCAATGACTGGGACAAGCAGGTTATCTTCTGCGGGGGTGGCGGGGCGTCTCCTCCCCCTTGAGGAGGGAGGAATGAAGGTGGGGGTGAATCCCCACCCCGCCACCATCACCCCCATCCTAGCCTTCCCCCCTCAAGGGAGAAGGGATTCTTCGACCGTCACGTCTTTTTACTTTCTTGGGGCCGAGACCAACGCCTCCGTCCGCCTGGTAACCCGGCTGCTGGAGCGAGGCGTCCCGGTGGAGCGCTTGCAAACACTCGTGAACATCGGGGGCGCGACACATCCGGCGGGGACCTACGTCGTCGCGGCGGAAGGCGATGCGGCGCACATGGCGCTGGACTTGGCAAGTGAGCATGGACTCGTTCTGGAGCCGTTGGTGGCGCTGCCGGACTCGCCGCGGATGAGGCTGCGCGTGCCCCGGATCGGCGTGTACCAGAGCTACATGCCTTCCACGGAGGAGGGCTGGACACGCTTTGTCCTGGAAGAGTACGGGTTCTCCTATGAGTCGTTGAAGAACGAGGACATGCAGCGCGGGAAACTGGCCGACCGGTTCGATATCGTTGTGCTGCCGCACCAAGCGCCGCGCCAGATCGAGCGCGGCCACACTCACGGGACGTACCCATCGCGGTACACGGGCGGCCTTGGCGAGGCTGGCGCCGAAGCGTTGGGCGGATTCCTGAAAGGCGGCGGCACACTCGTTGCCTGGGACGGTGCAGCGCTGTACGTCATTGAGCACCTGGGCCTGCCTGTAACCAATGTCCTCGCCGATGTGCCCAAGTCCGAGTTCTATGCCCCGGGCAGCCTGCTGGAGGTCGAACTGGACACGGCGCACCCGGCGGCGTACGGGATGCCGCCTCGCGCTGCCGTGATGTTCCTTGATAGCCCGGCCTTTGAGGTGGTGGGCGGCCAGGTGGTTGCACGTTACACGAGCACCGAGCCACTGCTCAGCGGCTGGCTCGTCGGGCCGGAGCGGCTCTACGGCCGAACCGCGATGGTTGTGGTGGACGTCGGCCCCGGTAGGGCCGTGCTCATGGGGTTCCGACCCCATTTCCGCGCACAGGCGAGAGGGACGTATAGGCTTTTGTTCAACTCATTGCTGTGGTCAGTGGCGCGCGGCTGAGTTCATAGGTGCGGCACCCATGTCTGAAGGGCCTTAGACTGTCATTCTGAGAGAGGAGGCCGAAGGCAGACGAACGAAGAAACTGGATGTGTGCAAGGCCACGCAACCCACTACGGAGGGAGGCTACTCCCGGGACGCCAGATTCTTCGCCGCGGCTCAGAATCACAGAAGCGGGTCTCTTTGGCTACTTTTGAGGGCCAGGCTTGTTGGAGGAGTTACGTTGAAGATCGGCATCATCGGAGCAGGGAACATCGGCGGGAACCTGGGCGTGCTCTGGGCGAAGAAGGGCCATGACATCCGCTTCGGCGTCCGCAACCCGGACGCGGAGAAGGAGCTGGCCGCCCGCGCAGGCGGGCGCACGGCGGCGACGGACGTGCGGGCGGCCAGCTGCCTTCGGTGACGTGGTCGTCCTGGCCGTGCCGTGGGAAGTTGTCCCGCCGGTGCTCGCCCAGGCGGGTGACCTGTCTGGCAAAGTGCTCATAGACTGCACCAACCCCATCCGCTGGGAGAACGGGCCGGTCGTTGCCATCGAAGGCTCGGGCGTCCAGGAGATTGCCAAGCGCACCCCCGGCGCCAAGGTCGTCAAGGCGTTCAACACCCTGGGTGCGGAGCACCTGCAAGCGCCTAAGTTTGGCGCTTATAAGGCTGACGTCTATATCGCGACCGACGACGCCTCGGCGCGCAACGTGGCCGCGTCGCTGGCCCGCGAGCTCGGCTTCGACGTGGTGGACGCGGGCCCGCTGCGGAACGCGCGGTTGCTGGAGCACCTGGCGGTGCTGTGGGTCCATCTGGCGACCCAAGGTGGCATGGGGCGGAGCATCGCCTTCAAGGTGTTAAAGAAGTAGGGAGAGGCTTCAAACCCGCTTCTACTGAAGACCCAGCTCGGCGGCGACCTTGTACTCGGCTGCCAGCGCCTTCAGCTTGTCCCAGGTGGCGTCCTCGACGAATATGCCTTCCTTCTTCTTCTGCTGCGTCTTGCGGTACTCGATCTCGCCGGGGTAGAAGACCTCGGTGAACCCCTTGGCGGTCGGCGTCGCTTTGAGGTACTGGGCGAACTCGGTCACCTCGCGCTTGAAGTCCTCGAGAGGCCGGAACGCCGCCACGTTGAAGGCGGCCATGAAGCAGCCGTCGTTGTGCTTGCCCGACGGGTCGTGGCCGAAGCCCAGGCCGGTCAGGATGCCGGACAAAATCTCCACCATCACCGAGAGGCCGTACCCCTTGTGGCCCTCGGAACCGCCCAGGGCGAGTTGCGCGCCGCCGCGTGCCAGGTCGTTGGGGTCCGTCGTCGGGTTGCCGTCCTTGTCGATGATCCAGCCCTCGGGGATGCGCTGGCCTCGCGCAACGGCGACGGAAATCTTGCCACCCGCGACGGCGCTGGTGGCTATGTCAATGTACAGCGGCGCCTCAAGATTGCTGGGCATGGCGATGCAGATGGGGTTGGTGCCCAGGCGGTTCAGCCGCCCGCCGAAGGGGGCGACGTTCTTCGCCGTCCGGCCCGAGTCGGCGGTCATCATGCCGATGAGCCCGGCCGCCGAGGCCATGAGCGGGTAGTCGGTGAGCCGTCCCACATGGCTCTGGTGATAGACCGTCGCCGCGGCCACGCCCTGCTTTTTGGCCTTCTCGATGACCATCTCCATCACCCGCTCCGACACCACGTAGCCGAAGCCCCAGTGACCGTCCACCACCAGGGTCGTGGGGGTCTCGCGCACCACCTCGAACTTCGCGCCCGGGACGATGTGGCCGCGCTTGATGCGGTCTATGTAGATGGGGATCTGGATGACGCCGTGGGAGTCGTGGCCCGCGAGGTTGGCGGCGACGGAGTGGCGGGCGATGATGGCCGCCTCCTTCGCGCTGGCCCCAGCGGCCTGGAGCAGCCGCGCCTCGATGGTCTGCAGCTTGTCGTGCATGACGGTCGGCATTCGCTGTGTCTCCTCGTGAAATAACCGGCCAAACGTAGCCGCGCCGCGCCGTTGTGTCAAGGGTTGCCCGTGGCCGATAATGGGCTTGCCATGACCCTAAAACAGCGGCGTATCAAGATTACGGTGGGAAGCGTCCAGGTGTCGGCCACGCTGAACGGCTGCCGCACCGCGGACTTGCTGTGGGCCGCGCTGCCCATCACGGGCAGCGCCAGCACCTGGGGCGGCGAGATATACTTCCGCACGCCGGTCTCGATGCCGGAGGAAGACGCCAACGAGACGTTCCCCATGGGCGCGGTGGCCTACTGGCCGCCGGGCCAGGCGCTGTGCCTATTCTTCGGGCGCACCCCGGCCAGCCGCGGCGACGAGATCCGCATGGCCAGTCCAGGCAACCTTCTCGGCGCCATCGAGGGCGACCCGCGGGTGCTCAAGAGCGTGCCCTCCGGCGCGGCCGTCACCGTCGAGCGGGCCTGACCTGCTATGGCGCCGCGCTCGTTTTCGCCCCGCAGCTTCACCCAAGGCCTCCGTCAGAAGGCGGCACCGCTCTGGGAGCAAGAGCAGTCCCATCCCTTCCTCCTCGGCCTCGGCGACGGCACGCTGCCGCTCGACAGGTTCCGCTACTACATGCGGCAGGACTACGTGTTCCTGGTGGATTTCTGCCGCGTCGTTGCCCTGGCCGCCGCCAAGGCGGGTAGGGTGGAGGACATGGCCTGGTTCGCCCGGCTGCTGCACGAGACCCTGAACGCGGAGATGGCCATGCACGTGAGCTTCTGCGGCGACCTGGGCATCACCGAGGCCGAGTTGAAGAGCACCGCGCCGTCGCCGACCACGGTGGCCTACACGGGCTACCTGCTGCGCATCGCCCACTCCGGCGACGTCTGTGAGGCCGCCGTCGCCATCCTGCCGTGCTCATGGGGCTACGCCGAGATTGGCAGGATGCTGACTGGCCGGGGGCTGCCCAAGCAGAGGCTCTACCGTCGCTGGATCGAGCAGTACGCCTCGCCCGAGTTCGCTGCCCTGGACGACCAACTGCGGGCCTTCATAGACCGCCAGGCCCCGTCCTACCCCGCCTCGCGGCTGCGAGAGTTGGAGCAGGTCTTCCTCCAATGCAGCCGCTACGAATACCTGTTCTGGGACGCCGCCTACCGTATGGAAGCCTGGCCCTCCTGACCGAGAACTGGCCTCGCTTTCTCTCGCTGGGTAAGCCCTTTCCCCTGATTCATGGAACTGACATCGGGAGAGTAACGTCGTTCGTAATCACTGGGGGTGGCACGTCGTTGTTGCCCGGGAAGACGGCACGATTCTGCTTGAAGGTCCCGAAGCCTTGGCCTACATTGGTCAGTCTAAGCGGTTGAAACTACGGCACCCGCCGTTGCACTGAAGGGCGCGGGAGATTCGATAGATATGGCGACGAAAACAAAGAGCAACCAGGCTGTTCTGGAGCCGAAGCAGAAGGTTGAGGACGTTCAAGACACCAGCGGATGCGCGCACCACTGGGTGATCGAGACGCCTTCGGGGCCGGTCAGCAGGGGCGTATGCCGCGTCTGTGGCATGGAGAAGAAGTTCCAGAACTACTTGGAGAACTCGGTCTGGACCTCGGAGGTGTCGCTGGAGCAGCTCGCCCGGAAGGCCGGTTACGGGGGCCGGCGGGAGCCTCGGGCGGCCACGCACGAGGACGAGGGCTAAACAGGGCAAGCCCTGCTTACCTGAACAGGTCGAAGTCGGGCCTGCGGAGCAGCCTCGTAGCTTTGCCGGTTCCGGATTGAAGCCGTAGCCCCCGGACGATGACCGCGGGTATGCCTGCCGTTTTCCCCATGACTAGTTCGGCGGCTCCAGCCAGTTCGTCGGCCAGAGCCGTCTGCGTCACCTTCAGGGTCTTGCCGACCGTGTCGCGTGTGCCCCGGTAGTCCACCATCGGCTCTAGGCCCGCGACGCCGATGGCCACGTCGGTGTGCCCCTCACGGAAGGGTCTGCCGAACGTGTCGGAGACGATGACAGCTACACTGCCCACGCCCGACGCGGCACGCGCCTCGCCCGCGATGCGCTCCGCGGAGGCGTCCGGGTCCTCCGGCAGCAGCAGCACCACGTCCTCGCCGGGCACGTTGGAGGCGTCCACCCCCGCGTTGGCGCACACGAACCCGTGCCGCGTCTCGGAGATGAGGATGCCCCGCGCCATGTCCATGCGCACGACGGCCTGGCTCTCCCGCAGCGCTACTTCCATCTGGCGGGCGTCTTTCCCTCCCGCTTTGCCGAGCTGAACCGCGAGAGCCGACGGCTTGACCGTCTTCAGGTCAACGAACCGGTTCTCCGATTTGGACACCACCTTCTGCGCGACCACAAGCACGTCACTGTTCCTCAGGGGTGTTTTCTGACTTGCCGCTGCGGACGTGATCAGCTTGCCCAAGCCGTCGCCAGGCTTGATTTCGGGCAGGCCCGTGATGCCGATGAATTCGATGCGTGGGGCGGTCATGGCCCGTATAGCATAGGCCAACCCAGGAAACGGCGCGAGGGCGCGGCGCAACCCCGTGCTATACTTGCCGCGTCCTTGTGGCGCGAACGAACACTATGACTTCAACCCCCCTCATTCTACGCAGCCTGCTGTTCGTCCCCGGCAACCGGGCAAACATGCTTCAGAAGGCGCTTGCCCTGCGCCCAGACGCCTTGGTGCCGGACATGGAGGACTCGGTGCCCGCCGAGGAGAAGGCCAATGCGCGTCGGACCGTCGCCGCCCATATCGAGGCACTGGCCAAGACCGGTTGCCTCGTCGTTCCGCGTGTCAACGCCCCTGACTCCGGCATCATGGAAGACGACCTTGCCGCTGTCGTCAGCCCCAGCATCTTCGGCATCTCCGTGGGAAAGATACGCTCGTCACAGGACATCGTGCGTGTCTCCGCCGTGCTTGGCCGCCTAGAGCGGCGCGCCGGAGTGGAGCAGGGCGCCGTCCGTATCGTCCCCTGGCTGGAGACGGCGATGGGCGTCGTCCACGCCTACGACATCGCCTCGTCTAGTCCCAGGGTCGCTGCGGTGGCTTTCGGGGCCGAAGACCTGACCAACGACCTAGGCGTCGAACGGACAGACGACCCGGCGCAGCTCGCCTACGCCCGCAGCGCCATCGCGACCGCAGCCGTGGCCGCCGACGTCCCTGCTCTCGACACGCCCTATTTTCACTTGCGTGACTTGGACGGTCTCAAGCGCGAGTGCGTGTTGGCCCGCCGCCACGGCTTCCGGGGCAAGTTCGCCATCCACCCCGAGCAGGTCGAAACCATCAACGATGCTTTCTCACCGAGCCACGCCGAGGTTGCCCACGCCCGCCGGGTTGTGGAAGCCTTCCGCGAGGCCGAGGCCGAGGGCCGCGGCTCGCTGTCGTTGGACGGAAAGGTCGTGGACGTACCTGTGATGCGGCGAGCCCAAAAGCTACTCGACCTAGCCGAAGCTATGGGCAAGCAGAGGCCGAAGCCGTGAGCAGCGACAAAATCATCCTCGAGGGTATGAACTTCTACGGTTACCACGGCGTCAGCGATGCCGAGCGTGAACTGGGCCAGCGGTTCGTGGTGGATCTGGAGGCGCACGCCGACACGACCGCCGCCGGGCTGTCCGACCAACTCCGCGACAGCGTGAGTTACACACTCATGTACCGGGCGGTGAAGGAGGTCGTCGAAGGGCCGCCGCACCGGCTCTTAGAGGCCGTGGCCGAGGCCATCGCCACCCGCATCCTCGCGTCCTTTGACGTCGAGGCCGTCCGCGTCCGCGTGAGGAAGCCGCACGTCCCTATCAAGGGCGGCGTCATCGGCTCCGCCGCAGTGGAAATCTTCCGAGAAAAGTAGTGGGCGTACTTCGGCTTGAAGACGCCCCTACTTCGTTGGGTCAACGTTGCCGTGTTATCCGGTCCGGCTTGACTTGAAGATGGCGAAGACCGCTCCCTGAGGGTCCTGCAAGACCGCGAAGCGGCCCTGCCCTGGGATGTCGCGCGGTGGCATGAGTTGCTTGCCACTCAGAGACTGCGCCTTCTTAACGGACGCGTCCACCTGTCACGGCGAAGTACACCATCCAGTGAGGCGGCACCGGCCCCATCTCCGGTGTGATTTTCATAACGCCCGCAGCGTCTTGCCCACCGACCCGCATCATGGTGTAGTCCATGCCCGGTACCTCACTGGCGGAGACGCCAAGCGTTTTGGAGTAGGAGGCTGGGGCGCCCTTGGGGTCGGTCGTCATGACCTCGTTCCAGGTCCTTGCGCCTGGCTCGTTCACGATGCGGTAGCCGACGTGTTTCTTGGGCTGCCAGACGTCGAAGACAGCGCCCCGCGGGTCCTGGACCATCGCCATCCGCCCAGAATCGAAGACATCCATGGGCTCCATCATCACCTTGCCACCTGCCTGCTTCGCCTTCTTGGCCGTCTCGTCCGCGTTCTTCACCGCGAACTAGATCCGCCAGTGGGATGGGATGCCCTGCGCCTTCTCCTCGGGCATCTGCTGATAGAGCGCCGCCGCATCCAGTCCCCGGAGCTGCTGCATGTGGTAGAACATACCGGGCGCCATCGATATTGGATTGTCTTTCCACCCGAACAGGGCGCTGTAGAACTTGAACGCTCCCTTCTCGTCGGTGCTGGACAACTCCACCCAACACGGCATCCCCACTTGATGTGACTTTACCCCTGCCATCGCATCTCCTCCTCGCAAACGTTACGGGTTAGACAACTGTAAGGCAAGGCTGACATTAACGCATCTCTCGGACGTTCCGCCCTTGCGAGAGCCATTCCCTGTGTGCCAGACTGACACCAACCAGTGTCGCGGGGAGGAGAACGATGGCTAAAGGCGAGCGGGCGCGGACGGTTGGGGAACTGCGGCGCAGCGGGTACAAGGTCATCAATGTCAAAGAGGAGCTGCGCAAAAACCTGGTCGCCAAGCTCCAGCGCGGCGAGCAAGTCTTCCCCGGCATCATCGGCTTCGACGACACGGTTATCCCCCAGGTGGAGAACGCCATCCTCGCGGGCCACGACCTCATGCTCCTGGGCGAGCGCGGCCAGGCGAAGTCCCGACTCATCCGCCGCCTGGTGGACCTGCTGGACGATGCCATTCCCGTCATCGCTGGCTGCGACATCAACGACGACCCCTATGACCCCGTCTGCCGCCGTTGAAAAGACCTGGCCGACGTCGAGGGCGATGCTCTCAAACTCGACTGGCTGCCCCGCGAGCGGCGCTACGGCGATAAACTCGCCACGCCGGACGTCACCGTCGCCGACCTCATCGGCGAGATAGACCCGGTCAAAGTAGCGGAGGGCCGCTACCTCTCCGACGAGCTGACCATCCACTTCGGTCTCATCCCCCGCACCAACAGAGGCATCTTCTCCATCAACGAGTTGCCCGACCTCTCCGAGCGCATTCAGGTCGGCCTGTTCAACCTCATGGAGGAGCGGGACGTCCAGGTGAAGGGCTACCGCATCCTGCTGGCCCTCGACCTGCTCTTCGTTGCCAGCGCCAACCCCGAGGATTATACGAACCGCGGACGTATCATCACCCCGTTGAAGGACCGGTTCGGCGCGCAGATACGCACCCACTACCCTCTCTCCATCGAGGACGAGGTCCGCATCGTCGAGCAGGAGCGGGCCACCTTCCCCGACGTGGACAAATGCGTGACCGTGCCGGGCTACATGAAGGAAGTCATCGCCGAGTTGACGGCCCTGGCGCGTCGCAGCGGCGACATCAACCAGCGGTCAGGCGTGAGCGTCCGCGTCTCCATCGCCAACCACGAGACGATGGTGGGCGTCGCTTTCAAGCGCTCTGTCCGCCTGAACGAAGCCGCCTCGCCTCGCATCAGTGACCTGCACACCCTGGCGGCCTCCACGACTGGCAAGATTGAGCTGGAGGCCATCGAAGAGGGGCGTGAGGGCAAAGTCTTCGGCGACTTGGTCCGTAAGGCCATCCACAACGTCTTCGGGAGGCGCTACGACCCCCGCGAGTTCGAACAGGCGCTGGCGCGGTTCAGTGAAGGCCTCGTCGTGGAGGTGGGCAGTGAACTCCCGTCGTCACGGTACGTAGACTCCCTCAAGAAAGCGCCTGAACTGGCTTCGATCGTGCGCCGGGTCGCACCGGACGGTGCGCCGCACGAGGTCGCTTCGGCCCTCGAGTTCGTGCTGGAGGGCCTGCACCTCAGTCGCAAGCTCAACCGCGACCGGGTCGCGGGCCGCCTCCGCTACCGCGGCCAGCCCCAGCCCCAGGCCCAGCCGCCTGACGCCCCTAAGCAGCCACGGTGATGTAAGGAGCCGACATGTGCCGCAGCATCAAGACCCTTCGTGGTCTGGAACATGGGCCGACAGAGTTGGAGGTTCGCGCCGCCGCCCTCCAGTACGTGCGCAAGATCAGCGGCTACCGCCAACCCTCCTAGGCCAGCGCCGCCGCCTTCGACGCCGCGGTTGACGAAATAGCCGTCGCGTCCACAAAGCTCCTCGGTTCTCTCAAGACGCGAGGCGGCTAGACGCCTCACTGCTCGGCCAGCGGCTTTATCTGGAAAAGGTCCCCGATGCCTTCGACCCGGAACTCCTGCGCCAGCGACCTGTCCGTGTACGTGGAGTACACGCGCCCGCCATCGAGGTTGTGGCGCAAGATGACCCTCGCGGCCTCGTCTATATCGCCCGGAAGTTGCGCAGGCACCAGGTCTGGGAACTCCTCGTGCAGGTCGCGCCGGTACCAAACGAACTGCAGGAGCAGCGTTGCCACCACAGCCACCTCGCGTTCGGGCTGCTCCACGTAGGTCTCGTACCACAAAGGGAACACGTGAGTCTCCGAACCCGCTAACACCACAGAGCCGTCCGGCATCTCAGCCATCATACGCCGAGCCAGATCTGCGGCCTCGCGGTCGTCCCGCAGGCTCTGGTCGTCAAGGTTCAATGAAAACGACAAGACTGGCAGGAGCACGAACGTCGCCGCGATAAGCGCTAGCGCCGGATCGTACGCCGCCAAGGAAAAGCGGGGCTTTCCTGGCTGGGGTCTGGGGACGATCACCCTCGGCAGCCACTCCACCACCAGCCACGTGAGACCCAGCGAGATTGCCAGTCCATACACCAGGAAGGAGGGTATCGTCAGCACCTGGAAGTCGAAGGAGTTGTACGCGATGGCGTATGCTGTGATAAGCAGGATGGTGGCCAGCACCGCCTCGAACAGCCTACGCTCTGCCACCCGCAGGAAGCCCAGTCCTAGCAGCCCGATGAAGATACCCAGCGGGTTGAGCTGCCCGAAAACCAATTGCAGCCAGTCCAGCAGTCGCGAGGGGAGCGTGCTGGCGTCCACGCCGAACACGTAGTCCTGGTAGGGACGCCCGCTCAGCATCCAGACGACACCCCCCAGCGAGTCCGCGCCTCCCCAGTTGATGGGCGGGTGCTGCCCCGCACGCAGCGGCAGGTACAAGTACACGCATAGCCCCAAAGCCAGCGCGCCGGCAGCCCAGGCCCACCGCTGCCAACGCCACCGCACTGAGAAGCCCATCCAGTAGGCCAGAGGCACGCCCACCGCTAGCAGTGTCAGGTGGTTCCCCAGTCCCAGGCCCAGCAGCAGGCCGAACAGTCCTAGGTGTGCCGACTCGTACCGTGCCGAGTGGGGCCGTTCTCCCGGCGGCCTGGTGGTGACCCGCGTGGCGATGTGGAGCAATGCTCCACAGAAAAGGGCGTTGAGGGCATAGACCTCCGTGACCACCGAGAGCGCCCAGAAGACAGGTGCCGCCCCGAGCACCGCCGCCCCAAGCGCGGCGCCTGCCGCGGCCACTCGCGGCGCGGCGTCGGGGAACAGCGTCCGCCCTAGCCGGAATGCCGACGCGTACAGCAGCGTCAGCGCCCCGGCCGCACACACCGCCGAGAACAGGTTGCCTCGATAGGCGAAGTCGCCCACCCGCACCACCTCGGCGAATGCCCGTAACAGGAGCATGTACGTGGGATACCCTGGCGGGTGCGGCACGCCGAATGTGTTGGCTGCCGCTAACAGTTCGCCGCCGTCCACCCCCCAGCCCTTCCACCCCCACGACAGCGACGGCGCCAGTGTCGCCACGTACACCGCCAGCGAGCCCGCGAACACCGCGAGCCCGACGAGGAACGAGGCGGAACGCAGTCGGGGCATCATCAGCACCTAATACTAACTGTGAAACAACGGAAAGCATAGGACACGCAAGGCATAGATTTCTCTGACCCATGCTAGAATTGAGTCCTGCAAGCTTTGAATCCCCACCCCTTCAAGGAGGCGAATGTCATGCCCATCATCACCGTCGAAATGTGGCCCGGCCGCACCCGCGAGCAGAAGGCGGAGCTGGCCAAAGCCTTCACCGAAGCCATGGTGAAGATCGGAAAGACCACGCCCGAAGCTACCCACGTGATTTTCGTGGACGTCCCCAAGGGCGACTGGGCTATCGCGGGCAAGTTGTCCGACGATACGAAATAGCCGCCGTTCGGGCTGAGCTTCGGCAGGCCCTGTCCAATAGTCGGATGACCTGAGGGTGTTTCGTGCCGGTGGGTTATCCCACTGGTTATGGGCTAAGAGGTCCACATGGGAAAGACAGCCTTACTGGTCATCGATGTTCAAAAAGGCCTTGATGACCCGTATCATGGGAAGCGTAACAATCCGGATGCAGAGTCAAATATGGTGTTGTTGCTTTCCAAGTGGCGCAAACTCAGACTGCCGATCGTCCATGTAAAGCACTCCTCAGTGGAGCCAAATTCAAAGCTTCGTCCAGAACTGCGGGGTAATGAGGTGAAAGACGAAGTGAAGCCGTTGGCCGGTGAGAAGCAGTTCACCAAATCGGTCAATAGCGTGTTCATAGGGACAGGGCTTGAGAAGCACCTTCGGGAGCATGACATCTCATCATTGGTGATCGTTGGGCTGACCACAGACCATTGCGTGTCTGCAGCCACCCGGATGGCGTCAGACCTAGGGTTCGATGTCACGGTGGTCTCGGATGCGACGGCGACACACGAGCGTCTGGGCTACGATGGCGTTCTGTATTCAGCCGACGATATCCACAAGATTAACCTGGTAAGCCTGAATGGCGAGTTCTGTGCCGTTCGCTCTACCAGAGAAGTGTTGAAGGAGATCGTATAAGAACCCCGTAGCAAAGAGGCCCACTGTGCACGCGCGGCTTGACGCCCCGCCGCGCGCATGGCTATACTGGCTGTAACGCGATAACCTAGCGGCTGCGAACAGGAGTAGTAAGCCTCCAGCGAAGCCCAGAGAGCCGGGGCAGGTGGAAGCCGGTGCCGGCGCAGAGGCTGAATGGACCTGGGAGCCGCCACCCGAATCCCGACAGGTCGGGACGTAGGAGTGGCCGGAAGGGGCGCCGTTACCAACGCCCAGGGCATCGAGAATGCGCTCTCCGTGCCCGGATAAAGAGGCCGCTGCCGAGTCGTCGGTGGCGGCAATAAGGGTGGCACCACGGAAACGACCCGTCCCTAGCCGGACGGGTCGTTTTGTTTTCACCGCGAAGTAGGGGTAACACATGACAGCCGAACAGGAGCAGGCAGGCAGAGCCAAGCCCGCTCTGAAGCGCGCCAAGAAACGCGTCTTCAGCGGCATCCAGCCCTCAGGCGACGTGCACCTTGGCAACTACCTGGGCGCCGTCAAGGGTTGGACGAGACGCCAGCACGAGCGGGAGAGCTTCCACTGCATCGTGGACCTCCATGCCATCACTGTGCCGCAGGAGCCGGAGACGTTGCGCCGCCAGACCCGTTCTCTCGCCGCCATGCTCCTCGCCTGCGGCCTCGACCCCAAGGTGTGCACCCTGTTCGTCCAGGGGCATGTCAGCGCCCACGCCGAGGCTGCTTGGATCCTGAACTGCGTCACCCCGCTCGGTTGGTTGGAGCGCATGACCCAGTACAAGGACAAGGCCGCCAAGCAGGAGAGCGTGCCCACCGGCCTACTGGACTATCCCGTGCTCATGGCCGCCGACATCCTGCTCTACGACGCCGACGAGGTGCCGGTTGGCGAGGACCAGAAGCAGCACGTCGAGTTGACGCGGGACATCGCCGAGCGGTTCAACCACCTCTACGGCGAGACCTTCGTCGTCCCGCAGCCGGTCATCCCGGAAGTCGGCGCGCGCGTCATGGGCCTCGACAACCCCATGGTGAAGATGTCCAAGACCTTTGCCCACATCCGCGGCCACGTCGTGCGGATGCTCGACGAGCCGAAGGAGATCGAGCGCTCCGTCTTGCGGGCCGTCACCGACTCCGGCAACGAGATACGCTTCTCCGACGACCCGGAAAAGGCGGGTGTGAACAACCTCCTTGGCATATACCAGGTCATCACGGAAAAGTCCCGCGAGCAGACGGAGCGCGACTTCGTCGGCGCCCGCGGCTATGGCGACCTCAAGAAGCGTGTCGCCGAGACAGTCATCGCCGAACTGACGCCCATTCGCGATCGGTACGAACGACTGATGGGCGACCCCGCCGAGTTGGACCGGCTCCTCGCCATCGGCGCCGACCACGCCCGGAGCATCGCCTCACCCAAGTTGGAGGAGATGAAGCGCAAAGTGGGCCTGACCACTCAGGCCCACTAACTATGCCCGGAGCCATATTGAGGAAAACAAACATGGTCAAGACAGTAGACATACCCACAGGCGTGCGTCCGTCCCTTGAAGAAGTGCGCGCCGCCGCAGGCCGAGGCAACCTCGCGCCCGTGTACCGCGAGATCAACGCTGACCTCGAGACGCCGGTGTCGGCATACCTCAAGGTCGCCCGGCCGCCGTACTCCTTCCTCCTGGAAAGCGTCGAGGGCGGCGAGCGCGTCGCCCGTTACAGCTTCATCGGCACCGACCCCTTCGAGGTCATCAAGACCGGCCACGGTCAGAAAGACGGCGCCGTGGACCCGATGACAGTCGTGCAGAAGGCCCTTTCGCGTTACAAGGTCGTCGAGGAGCCGGGCACGGTGCGCTTCGACGGCGGCGCTGTCGGCTATCTGTCCTACGAGGCGGTTCGCTACTTCGAGCGCCTGCCGTCGCCAGACAAAGACCCCCTCGCCGTGCCCGAGGCCGTGTTCATGCTCTGCGACACTTTCCTCGTCTTCGACCACGTCCGCCACAAGATCCGCGTCGTCAGCCATGCGCACCTGGATGGCGACATCGAAAAGGCCTACCGCGAGGCGGCGGCACGCATCGAGGAGATCGTGCGACGGCTCGGCGAACCGCTAAAAGCGCCCCGTAGGTCTGGCGAGCATGCTCCGGCTGCGCAGTTCAAGTCCAACATGACCCGTGCTCACTACGACAGGGCCCTGCGCCGCATCAGCGAGTACATCTACGCCGGCGACTGCATCCAGGTCGTCTTCTCGCAGCGCTTCAGCCGCAAGACCGATGCCCACCCGCTGGAGGTCTATCGCGCCCTCCGCGGCATCAACCCCTCGCCCTACATGTTCTACTTCGACCTGGGCGAGTTCCAGGTCGTCGGCGCCTCGCCGGAGATGTTGCTGCGCTGCGTGGACGGCAAGCTGGAGTACCACCCCATCGCAGGCACGCGCCCGCGTGGCGCGACGCCGCAGCAGGACGCCGCGCTGGCCGAAGAGCTGCTGGCCGACGAGAAGGAGCGGGCCGAGCACATCATGCTCGTTGACCTGGGCCGTAACGACGTGGGCCGCGTCAGCAAGCCCGGCACCGTCAAGGTCACCCAGTTCATGGACATCGAACGCTACTCCCACGTCATGCATATCGTCTCCCACGTCACCGGCGAGCTGGCCGAGGGCATGACCTGCTACGACGCCCTGCGCTCATGCTTCCCG
The DNA here is from genome assembly GCA_016872515.1 of SAR202 cluster bacterium. Taxonomy (GTDB): domain Bacteria; phylum Chloroflexota; class Dehalococcoidia; order Lucifugimonadales; family VGZR01; genus VGZR01. Next base: position 27,095 of record VGZR01000009.1, on the reverse strand, counting down.
GCGGGCACCGTCTCCGGCGCGCCCAAGATCCGCGCCATGGAAATCATAGCTGAATTGGAGCCGGAGAAGCGCGGCTTCTACTCCGGCGCTGTCGGTTACTTCTCCTTCTCCGGCAACATGGACACCTGTATCGCCCTGCGGACGATGCTCATCAAGGACGGCGTCGCCTACCTCCAGGCTGGTGGCGGCGTCGTCGCCGACAGCAAGGCTGATGCCGAGTACCAGGAGACCGTCAACAAGGCCAGCGCCCTCATGCGGGCCATCGAGCAGGCCGAGAAGGGAGAGTAGGAGAGCACTGATGATCGTCCTGATAGACAACTACGACAGCTTCACCTACAACCTCTACCAGTACCTGTGCGAACTGGGCGCCGAGGTGAAGGTCGTGCGCAACGACCAGGCGACCCTGGAGGACGTGGACGCCATGCAGCCAGAGCGCGTCGTCGTCTCGCCCGGCCCGTGCACGCCGGCCAAGGCGGGCATCTCGAAAGACGTCATCCGCCACTTCGGGTCGAAGATGCCGGTGCTCGGCGTCTGCCTGGGCCACCAGTGCATCGGCGAGGCCTTCGGCGGCATCGTCGGCGGCGCGGGCGAGATCATGCACGGCAAGACCTCGCTCATCCACCACGACGGCAAGGGCGTCTTCAAAGGGGTGCCCCAACCCTTCGAGGCCATCCGCTACCACTCCCTGGCTGTGTACCACGACACGTTGCCCGCCGACCTGGAGGTCACCGCCTGGACCGGCAACGGCATCGTCATGGGCGTCCGCCACAAGCGTTACCCCGTCGAGGGCGTCCAGTTCCACCCCGAGTCCATCATGACCAAGCCCGGCAAGCAGATTTTGCGCAACTTCTTGGAGATGTAGATGGCCATCCGTGACGCTATCGAAGTCCTGGCGCGCGGCGAGTCCCTGAGTATGGACGTCGCGGCAAAGGCCATGAGCGAGATCATGGCTGGCGAGGCGACGCCCGCGCAGTTCGGCGCCTTCGTCACCGCGCTGCGCATGAAGGGCGAGACGCCGGAGGAGATCGCCGGCATGGCCCGCGTCATGCGCGAGAAGTCGTTGCACGTCCACGTGGACGGGCTGCTGGTGGACACCTGCGGCACCGGCGGCGACCGCTCCGGCACCTTCAACGTCTCGACCACCGCCGGCCTCGTCGTCGCGGGCTCGGGCGTCAAGGTCGCCAAGCACGGCAACCGCGCCATGTCCGGCGCCAGCGGCAGCGCCGACGTCCTGGAGGCCCTGGGCGTGAAGATCGACCTCAGCCCCGAGGGCGTCCAGCGTTGCCTGGAGGAGACAGGTTTCGGCTTCATGTTCGCCCAGCGCTTCCACCCCTCCATGAAGTTCGCCGCTGCGCCGCGCCGTGAGATTGGCGTCCGCACCGTCTTCAACATCCTCGGCCCGCTGACCAACCCCGCGGGCGCCACGTTGCAGCTCATCGGCGTCGCCGACCCGGCCATCGCGCCCAAGATAGCGGAGGTGCTGCGCCTTTTGGGCAGCCGCCACGCCCTCGTCGTCCACGGCGAAGACGGCATGGACGAGGTCACCCTGAGCGGCGCGACGCGGGTGTGGGAACTGAAGGGCGGCAAGGTAGCCGAGTACCGCATCACGCCCGAAGATCTGGGCGTCCAGCGGGCGCCCCGCGAGACCCTGTGGGCCGCCGATGCCAAGGCCAGCGCCGCTACCGCCCGCGCCGTCCTCGACGGCGTGAAAGGCCCAGCCCGTGACATCGTCCTGATGAACGCCGCTGCAGCGCTCCTCGCCGCCGACCGTGCCACCACCCTGAAAGTTGGCGTTGCCCTCGCCAGCCAGTCAATAGACGGCGGCAAGGCCAAACTCGTTCTCGACACCCTCGTCCGCCTCTCTCAGGCGCTGCAATGACATCGAAACTGAACCCTGACGTCCCCGACATCCTGGTCCGCATCGTCGAGGTCAAGCGCCGCGAGGTCGAACGCCTCAAGGCCGAAGTGCCCATCGCCGAACTGGAGCGCCGCATCGTTGCCCAAAAGCCACCGTTGAACCTCGCAGGCGCACTCATGGGCGGCACCGTCCGAATCATCGCCGAGGCGAAGAAAGCCTCGCCCGCCAAGGGCCTGCTCCGCAAGGACTTCGATGCCCGCAAGCTCGCCGAGACCTACGTCGCCAACGGCGCTGCGGCCATCTCGGTCCTCACCAACGTGGACCACTTCCAGGGCAGCCTCGACGACCTGCGGGCCGTCTGCGCCGTTGCTCATCCGCGCGGCGTCCCCGTGTTGCGTAAGGAGTTCATCTTCGACTCCTACCAGGTGCCCGAAGCCCGTGCCAACTGCGCCGACGCCATTCTGCTCATCGTCGCCATGCTCACGCCCAAGGACCTGGTCGCGCTGTACTCCCTTGCCGAGCGGTACTGGATGCAGTGCTTGGTCGAGGTGCACACCGAGGAGGAACTGAAGGTGGCGCTGGACTCAGGGGCCGAGATCATCGGCATCAACAACCGTGACCTGCGCACCTTCAAGACCGACCTGGCCGTCACCGAGCGGCTGGCGGCCAAGATTCCGGCTGGCAAGGTCATCGTCAGCGAAAGCGGCATCAACACCTGCTCCGACATCCAGCGCATCAGCGCCGCCGGCGCCCACGCCGCCCTCATCGGTGAGGCGCTCGTCACCGCGCCCGACGTCGCCGCCAAGCTCAAGGAGTTCGTGTGACCCGCTTCAAGATCTGCGGCCTCCGCGACCCCCACCATGCCGTCGTGGCCGCCAAGTCCGGCGCGTCCTTCCTCGGCTTCGTTTTCGTTCACGGCGTCCGCCGCCAGCTCACCGAGCAGCAGGCCGCCGGCATCATCTCCGAGTACCGCAGGCTGCGCGGGCAGGGCGGCCCGAGGCTCGTTGGCCTCTTCGCCGACCAGCCCCTCGACGAGGTCAACCGCATCGTGAATACCTGTGGTCTCGACTATGCGCAACTCTGCGGCGACGAGCCGCCTGACTACTGGGGCAAGGTCGCCGTCCCCATCATCAAGCAGATCAAGGTCGCGGTACCTCCTCTCCCCTCGCGGGAGAGGCCTTTGGTTCCGATGTCACTGGGGCCAAAGGGTGAGGGGGATGCGGCTCAAGCGGGCCTGGATGCGGTTGTTGAGCACACCCTTCGCCGCGCCGAGCAGGTCCTGGCGGCAGGTCACCGGGTGCTGCTGGACTCCTACGAGCCGGGCCACCTCGGCGGCACGGGCCGCACCTTCGACTGGGCCGTCGCCCGCGAAGTGGCCAAGAGCCACGAGGTCATCCTGGCAGGTGGCCTCACCCCCGAGAACGTCGGGCGCGCCGTCGAGACTGTCCACCCCTGGGCCGTGGACGTCTCCTCTGGCGTCGAGACGGACGGTGTCAAGGACGGGGCGAAGATCAAGGCCTTCGCCGACGCCGTCCATCGTACAGACCAGGCCGCTGCGAAGCCGCGCGTCGGCTGAGCAAGCCGCCTTCATGCCTGCCTCCGTCAAGCTCATGCGCCGCATCGTCTTCGTGGATGCGCCCAGGGAGACGGTCTTCCAAGTCGCCACTGCCCTCGGGACTGGCAATCTCCCCGGCGGCGAGAGCGCCAAGGTCCTCTCCCGCACCGGCAACACTATCGCGGCCGAGTTCAAGACCAGGGGTGGGTTCCGCATGTACACCACCGTCGGCGAAATCACGCTCCATCCGCCGGACCGCGTGGCCTTCAAGCGGGTGAGCGGGCCGCTCCGTAGCGCCTCCGTGGAGCTCATCCTTGAGGAGGTCGAGCACGGCACCAAGCTGGAGTCTCATGGCGGATTCATCTGGAACAAGGCTCCCATCCTCGGCTGGCTCATCGGCGTGTTGTTCGTGAAGTCGGTCGTGGATGCTGCCGTCGCGCGCCAGATGTGGCGCATCAAGAAGGTCTCCGAGGAGCGCGCCAAAGGCAGCCAGGCCGCTCGTCGCAAGACCGAATGATTGCTGCGGCGAGTGCTTTCCTTGGGAGCAGGGTTGTCCCTGCCATCGCATCCCTTGGCGACCCTCTTCGGGTGCAGGGCCGCGCTCTGCCGCCTTGACAGGGTTTGCACCATCTCATAGGCTTGGCGAGTCGATTGCATCTCATGGAGGAGCGTTACCGTGGCATATAAATTCAACCATGTTCACCTCAAGGCGTCCGACCCGAAGAAGGTCGCCGACTGGTACGTCAACGCCTTCGACTTCAAGATCGTTAGCGATACGGTGCGCATCTACGGCGACCGCTTCATCGCCTGTGACACTCCCGACGGCACCCGCGTCAACATCTCCGCCGCCCGCACCAATGAGAAGCTCGGCCCAGGCAATGCCAACGTCCACTGGGGCATCGAGCACATCGGCATCACCGTGGACGACTGCAAGGCCGAGATCGAGCGGCTCAAGAAGCTGGGCGCCGAGCTGCTGGAAGGGCCCATAGACGTACCGAACGGCCCGCGCATCGCCTTCATGCGCTGCCCCCAAGAGGTGCGCCTTGAGTTGCTTCAGCTCAAGTACTAGGCCGTGGTGATGGTGCCGCCGCCCTCCGCGATGTCGCCGGGGGAGAAGCACGGCCCCGCCGCGACGCCCAAAACGGCGCGGTTCTTGGTGCGTTTGTACGGCGTTCTGCTCCTCAGGCCCACGACCTACGCCAACATCGCAGTCGGCGGAGGGACGGTCTTACAGGCCGCCGTCGTCGTGACCATCGTCGCCCTGGCGACGGGCGTCGGCGCCATCGGCCTGGCAGGAGAGCAGGCCAACCAGGACGTGGGCCAGACCTTCGTGTTCGGCATCCTGGGAGCGCTGTTCACGTGGGCGTTGTGGGTGGTGGCCACCGCGTTCTTGGGGGTCATCGCCGTCCGCGAGTCCGCTGCCAGGCCGGATCTGGTCAGACTCATCGGCACCCTCAGTTTCGCCCAGGCCCCCGCCGTTTTCCGCGCGTTCAGCTTCAACCACGAAGCCGCCGTCGTCTTGTTCATCGCGACCCTCCTCTGGCAGGTCGCCGCCATGACGGTCGCCGTGCTGCAGGCCTTCGGCTACGCTTCGGCGTGGCGGGCGTTCGGGCTGGTCATCTTCGGCCTGGTCCCGGTGGTAGTCATTAACATCTTCGTCCTATAAGATAGGCGCGATACCTTTTGTCGAGGAGGATGAATGGCAAGGCAAGCGATTTTCCCCGACCCGAATAAGAAGCCACAGGGGTTCTCGCCCGCGACCCGCGTGGGCACTACCATCCACGTCTCCGGCCAGGTTGGGCTGGATGCCAACGGCACGCTGGTGGGGCCGGGCGACTGCAAGGCCCAGGCCGAGCAGTGCTTCAAGAACATCGAATCCGCCCTCAAGGCCGCCGGCGCCACGATGGACGACCTGGTCAAGATCACCTGCTTCCTGGTGAACACGTCCGACTACGAGGCCTATGCCGCCGTGCGCCGCCAGCGCTTCCCACAGAACGCTCCTGCCAGCAGCACCGTCGTCATCAAGGCCCTGGTCAAGCCCGAGTTCCTCATCGAGATTGAGGGCGTGGCCGTCTTGGCCGTTCCCGTGAGCGCGGCGTAGTCCGTTCTGCACGGACATCAGGAGTCGAATATGGCTGAGCAGTGCATCTTCTGCAAGATACGCGACGGCCAGGTGAAGAGTAACATCCTGCACCGCGACGACACCTGCTTCGTCATCAGGGACATCGCGCCCAAAGCGCCAGTGCACCTCTTGGTCATCCCCAATGAGCACTTCACCGTGCTCACGAGCCTGACCCCCGGGCATGCCAAGATGCTCGGGGGCATGTTCATCGCAGCCCAGCAGATGGCCGTCCGCGAGGGCGTGGACAAGGCTGGCTACCGCCTCGTCATCAACCAGGGCGACCACGCCGGCCAGCAGGTCCCTCACCTGCACCTGCACGTTCTCGGCGGCAGACAACTAACGGCCATGGGGTAGGAGTCATGGCAGTGCTGCCGCCCTCCGTCGAGGTTCGGCTTCGTGCGCTACCGAAGGGCCTCCGCGACCATATCGCCCGCGCCAGGACGCTGGCAGTGGAGTTGGCCCGGTTGCACGGCGCCGACGATGAGGCCGCCGACCTTGCCGCCGCCTGCCACGACCTAGCCCGCGCACTCAAGCCCGCCGTGCTGCTGTCGGAGGCCCATAGACTGGGCCTGGCAGTCGGCCCCTTCGAGCGGCGTACGCCCATCCTGCTGCACGGCCCCGTCGCGGCGGCGTGGCTGGGGGCCGACGGTGACGTGGACGACCCCAGGGTGCTGGGGGCCGTGCGCTGGCACACCACGGGCCGCGTCGGGATGGACATCGTGGAGAAGGTCGTATTCGTCGCGGACAAGGCCGAGCCGGAGAAGGTGGCGCATGACCCGTCGCTGCAAAGGGTCAGAAAGTTAGGACAGGAAGACCTGGACAAGGCCATCTTGGAGTATCTCGATATGCAGATAGCGGAGCTCCTGGGCAAAGGGCTGCTCATCCATCCGAGGGCGCTGGAGTTGCGGAACGACCTAGTCATCAGGTTGGGGCCGCGCAAGTGAACCTGAGGGGGTAAAGGGCTATAATCTGACACAAGTTGGGCGACCTGCCAACCGGACGAGAGGAGAACCAGTGTGAGGGCAGCGGTACTGCGTGACCAGAAGACCGGCGTGAGGATCGAGCAGGTGGATTTGGAGAAGCCGCGCGAGGGTGAGGTGCGCGTCCAGATGGTCGGGGCCGGCGCATGTCACAGCGACTACCACCGCGTGAGCGGCCACGTCGAGTTCGGGCTGGTGCCCTACGTCTTGGGCCATGAAGGCTCAGGCGTCGTAAGAGAGGTCGGCTCCGGTGTTACCACCGTGGAGCCGGGCGACCACGTCATCCTGTCGCTCACAGCCCAGTGCGGGCGCTGCCGCAACTGCCACGCCGGGCGGCCCAACCTGTGCGAGTGGTGGGTGCTCGGCAAGGGCACGCTGCCGGGCGGTAGGAGGCCCTTCACCAAGGATGGCGTGCCCCTGTATGCCGACTTGGCCACGTTCGCCGAAGAGACGGTGGTGGCCGAAAGCTATCTGGTCAAGATACGCAAGGATGTGCCGCTGGCGAAGGCGTGCCTCATCGGCTGCGGCGTCATGACCGGCGTGGGTGCTGTGCTCAACCGCGCCAAGGTGGAGACGGGCAGCACGGTGGTCGTCATCGGCTGCGGCGGCGTGGGCATGAACGTCGTGCAAGGTGCGGTCCTCGCCAACGCGGGCAAGATCATCGCCGTGGACAAGGTCAAGTTCAAGCTGGACATGGCCCACTCCATCGGCGCCACTCACATGATTGACGCGTCGAAGGAGGACCCGGTCAAGCGGGTGATGGAGATTACCGACGGCGGCGCGGACTACGCCTTCGAGGTCATCGGCTTCCCGCAGACGGTGCGCCAGGCCTTCGACTGCATCCGGCCCGGCGGCACCTGCGTCATGGTGGGTGTGCCGCCCAAGGGCGGCGAGGTATCGGTGCCGGGGATGCCGCTGTTCTGGGACAGGACGGTGATGGGGACGTTCTACGGCGCGGGGAGGCCGCGGACCGACTTCCCGTGGATGCTCGACCTGTACGCCAGCGGGCGGCTGAAACTGGACGAGCTGGCCACGAAGGTTAGGCCCATCGAAGAGGTTAACCAGGCGTTCGACGACATGAACAAGGGCGTCACAGTGCGCACCGTTTTCACGTTCGGCTAGGCACAGAGGCCAGGGAGGTGTCCCGATGAAACAGGTTATCTATGCGGCGGTCTTCAAGGGTAGGGGAGCGCCGAAGGACCCGAAAGACCCAAACCTGTGGGTCGCCAAGAACGTCGCCTCGAGCGCCTCCATCACGACGGTGGCCGGAAAGAACGGGCTGGAGAGCAGCGTCAAGAAGGTGCCGGGCGGCGACATCGTCTTCGACTCGGAATCGAAGCTGCTCACCAAGACGAGTTTTCTGGAGTGGGGCACCATCACCTTCGGGCCTGGCCACGTGCTGCGGTTCAGCACGGTGGGCGAGGGCGTGCTCGGCCCCAGCGCCGACCGGGACGTGCAGCACGGGGCCGTGATGTGGAGCGTGGACGGCGGCGAGGGCCAGTTCAAGGGTGCGACGGGCTTCATCACCTCCAACTTCACCGTCGGCAAGGACGGGACTGCTACCGACCACCAGTTCGGCGTCATCTATCTGAAGTAGGGAAGGGGTCGTTATGGCCACGGAGTCAACGCGGTCGCCATCACCTGCCCGCAGTGCAGGACACAGGCTACGGTGCGGGTCTGGACGTGCGGATGCCAGGGCGTGACCTACGCCGACCACATGTTTGACTACAAGCAGCCGCAGGCCCTACCTCGACGTGTTCGGGCGCTCCTGCCAGAAACTGGACACCCACGGGGCCAACCCGCAGACGCACTAGCCCGCCTGGACGAACTGCAGCGCGACGCCGGAGGCCTGTTCCGCCGCGACGGCGATGATTTCGCCGTTCTCAGCCTTCTGCCGTGCCGCGGGCACGCCGCTGGCCTGGAGTGACGACGCAGTTGCCCTCAGGTCGCGGACGCGCACCGTGAGAGATAGCGGGAAGGGGAAGCCGCCTGACTGCGGCGACATCAGGTCGAGGGAGCAGTTGCCCAGGCGGAACCGGACGCGCTGAGAGCCGTCGGCCACTGTTCGCGCAACTGCCGGGCCCAAGCCCAGCACCCGCTCCCAGGCGGCAGTCGCCGCAGGCAGGTCGGCCACGGCCAGCGCTAGGCTGTGCACGCCGGTGGCGCCGTTGGGATGGCGCGTCGGGTCGGCGGGCACCGTGTAGCGCTGCTGGACGGTGCTGTGGTGCTGGATGAGGAAGGTCTCGCTGCCCGGCGCGGCCTCAGCGGGGACGCGGACGGCGTGCCAGGTATAGCCGGGCGAGCCGCCACTGCTCTGGCGCGCGCCCTCCTGGGGGTCGCCGACCTGGACACCTCGGCCCCGCATGGCGGCGGCGCTCGCCTGGATGTCACTCGTGCCGAGGGCGAACATGTACAGCCCCTCGCGGGTTTTCAGAAACTCGACCATGGACCGGCGGAAGACGCCCTCGTCGCGGTCGCGAATGGCGATGAGCTCGAGGTAGTCGGGGCCGAAGACCATGAGGCGGTTGTGGGTGCCGCGGCCTGGGTGGACACCCTCAGGCGTGAGGGTGAAGCCGAGGCGCTCGAAAGCTTCGGATGCTTTGCTCAGGCTCTTGACGGCGATGAGGATGTGATCGAGATATGGGTAGAGAGTCACCAAATGTCTCCTTGAGAGGGCACCCCCACCTTAGCCCTCCCCCCTCAAGGGGGAGGAGAGTGTGTAGGGAGTCCCTTTCTGCTCATGGGAGGGCTTTTGTGCGAAGGCGGAGGGCATGATACCAGGTGTCCTTTGGGCGTCGGCGCGGAATCCACCGGAGAGACCACGGGACATCTACCGGGCTTCCACCGCTGCTCCACCAGATGTCCACCAGTGGGTTGTTTGCCTTTGATGGGATGGCGAAGCGGTGGAAGGGTTTTTGGTGTGTAAAGAGCCTCGTAGCTGGAGTGGGCCAAATCGTCCACTTTTGTCCACCAGTACCTAGTGATGTGAGGTGTCGGCCAGGGTACCGCACCCCCTACCTCTTTGACCCTTCCCCAGAAGTGTCAAAGGTCCTCCCCTCAAGGGGGGGAGGAGGAAATCATACCCTCATCCGTCACCCGTCCCGACGAGCCGAAGCGAGTCGGGACGATTTTTCCCCTCGACCGCTCTCGGGGTCAAGGACAGCCTCCCGCCCGTGAAGGGAGAGGAATCTTCGTCCCTTTCCCCTTCTCCGTTTTGAGCGAGAAACGGAGGTGTCTCTCCTACGAGGAAGAGAACATGTATTCTTATCGTACTTTCCCACCGAAATGCCATGGTGTCAAGAGGCCGGGGTACAATGGGCGGCGTGAAGACGCTGTACGTGGTGGCGACACCCATCGGGAACCTGGAGGATATCAGCCAGCGGGCGGTCCGGGTGCTGGGGGAGGTGGGCCTCATCGCGGCGGAGGACGCGCGGGTGACGCGTAAGCTGCTGGGCCGCTATGGCCTGACGACGCGGCTGACGAGCTACCGGGAGGCAAACAAGCGGGCCAAGCAAGGCGAGCTGCTGGCGGAGCTGGCCGAGAGCGACGTGGCGCTGGTATGCGACGCGGGGACGCCCGGCATCAGCGACGCGGGGGCCGAGCTGGTGCGCGCGGCAGCCGAGGCGGGCGCGGCGGTCGTCGCCATCCCGGGGGCGTCCGCCGTGACGACGGCCATCGCCGCGTCGGGCATCGCGGCGGGCGGTGGGTACGTGTTCCTGGGCTTCCTGCCGAGGCAACCTGGGGAGCGGAGGCGGCTGCTGGCGGGAGTCGCCTCGGAGCGGCGGGCGCTGGTCTGCTTCGAGACGCCGCAGCGGGTCGCGGCGGCGCTGCGGGACATCCAGGACGCCCTGAGCGACCGGGGCATCGCCGTGTGCCGGGAGCTGACGAAGCTGCACGAGGAGGTGTTCCGGGGGCGCGTGTCTGAGGCGATTGCCCACTTCGCGGAGCCGCGGGGCGAGTTCACGCTGGTCATCGAGGGCGCGACGGACGCGGCTGCGGCGGACAGGCCGAGCGAGGAGGCGGTGGCGCGGCGGCTGGCGGAGCTGCGCGCGGGCGGCGCGTCGGCGAAGGACGCGGTGGCGGCGGTCTCCGCCGAGTTCGGGGTTCCGCGACGGAAGGCGTACGAGATGTGGTTAGAGAGTGCCGCTGCATCCCGATAGTCCCATGCTCGTGTAGAATTCCGACCTTACGCAGCGTGGCCCACATTGCTACGAGGCGAGATTCCTCGCTTTGCTCAGAATGGCGAAAGGCCGGGTGCCTCCGCGGCTCTTAAGTCTTTCTGGAGTGGCGTGGAGGACCTCTTGCTGCAGAAAGAGGTTCTCCACCGATGCTCCGCTCACACTCGCTCGGCGAGCTTGACTTTGGCGGCGGGTGGGGGCGCGGAGGAGGGGACGAGTTCGGGGGTGCGGTCGGCGCGGGAGATGAGGGAAGCGTAGGGGCCGAGCATGTGCTCGTACTCGCGGTGGTAGAACTCGGGGAGGGTGTCTGAACGGCCTTCGTGGTAGGCGCGGACCTGGGAATCTGTGGTCAGCATCGCGTGGACTTGGCGGTAGGCGCGGATACGCGAGCGCATGGCAAAGGTGCGCACGAGGTGGAGGATGCGGAGCCCGGCGTTGGGGGTGGTGCGCAGGCGGCGTATCAGCATCTTTCGGGTCGAGAGGTGCTGGCAAATCTCGATGAGCTTCTCATAGTACACGGCCGGCTCGTAGTTCTTGAGGGTGGTCACGAGGTAGGGGGCGTAGTAGAAGGCGAAGGGCATGCCCTTGAGCATGCGGCCGTTCTTCAGGTGGTCGTCATAGAGGGGCGTGCCGCCGAAGGGGACGGGGATGTTGATGACGGGCCAGGCGAAGGGGGTCTGGGTGAGGAACTCTTTGGTAAGCTCGACCGGCTCGTCGCCGGCGTCGGAGTCGAGGCCGAAGATGAGGTTGGCCTGGATGCCGGGGACGTACTCGTGGAGCTCGGTGATGTGCTCGGTGACGCGGCGGAGCTTCTCGGCGCCGGTGATGCGGCCGACGCCTGCCTTGTTGGAGTAGTCGGCCCAGGACTCGATGCCGGGGGCGACATAGACACAGCGGGTGTCCTTCAGGCGCTGGAGCCGGGGGCCGCGCAGCACCGAAAGGGAGCTTTCCATGATGTAGGGGTGGCGCGGCCCTTCGGGCTGGGCATCCAGGACGTTCAGCGTCTGGTCGAACTTGACGGCGAAGTTGGGGTCGTGGAACGAGACCATGACCCCTGGGTAGTGTTTCGTGAGGAAGGCGAGGTCTTTTTCCAGAAGCTCCAGGGGCAGCAGGGCGTAGGGGTTGTTCCAGTCGGTGCAGAAGTTACAAGCGTAGGGGCAGCCGACGCTGGAGAGGAGGGGGACGGCGGTGGAGAGGTAGGGCCGCTTGCCGCGCATGAAGGCCGAGGTCTTGATCTCGGGAAGCCGCTCCTCGACGGTGGGGATGTCGGTGAGCATGCGGTCGCTGGCGACGATGGTGCGCTTCGGGAATGCGCCGAGGAGGATGTCGGCGATGAGGGCCTTGTCGCACTGGGTGACGACGAGGTCGAAGAAGCGTAGCGAGTCATGGGGGAAGGACTTGGCGTGGGGGCCGCCGAGGACGGTGAAGGTCTTCTCCTTGGCGTAGAGACGGGCTAGGGCGTAGGCGAGGGGGCTGACCTGGGTGTAGGCGGCGATGAAGACGACATCGAGGTCGCTGGGGAGGCTGCTCTTGGGGTCGCCGACGCCGTACCAGGTCTTATAGTACGCCTCGTGGCCCATCTGGCGGCACCAGACGGCGATGGCCTGGGGCATGATGCTGGCGTACTGCTTGCGGGTGAGGTAGTAGCCTGTGGCCTGGAACCAGCTGGTCGTCCAGGTCTCGGCGAGGAGCTCCAAGATACCGATCCTCAATAAGCACCTGCCATCGCCCGTTACCCGTGCCGCGCTGCGTGCGACCGACGAAAGGGCCATTATAGGCGAAATGGCTAGGGCGCGGTGCGGCGCATTGGCCGCAAGCTACGCATGCTAGAATGAACTTTCGTCGTATCAGAGGCACCCGAAGGGGAACATCATTGTCTGAGCGCATCCTGGTGGCGGTGGCGTGGCCCTACGCGAACGGGTCCATCCATATCGGCCACGTCGCCGGAACGTACCTGCCCGCCGACATCTTCGCCCGCTACCACCGCAAGAAGGGGAACGAGGTGGCGATGGTGTCGGGGAGCGACGCGCACGGGACACCGGTGACGCTGGTGGCGGAGAAGCAGGGAGTGCCGCCGGAGGCGATAGCCTCCAAGTACCAGGCGGAGTTCCAAGACTGCTGGCGGCACCTGGGCATCACGTTCGACCTGTTCACGAGCACACACACGGATAACCACATCGCCGTGGCGCAGGACATGTTCCTGACGCTGCAAAAGAACGGATACGTCTATGAGGCGGCGAGCGTGCAGCCGTTCTGCGAGTACTGCGGACGGTTCCTGGCCGACCGGTATGTGGAAGGGAAGTGCCCGCACTGCGGGTTCCAGGGGGCGCGCGGCGACCAGTGCGACAACTGCGGGCGTACGCTCGACCCCAAGGACCTCATCGGCATCGTGTGCCGCATCTCCGGCCACACGCCAGTGTTCCGCGAGACGAGCCACTTCTTCTTCAAGCTGAGCGCTTTCGAGGACCAGCTGCGGGAGTGGACGAAGGACAAGACGCACTGGCGCCACAACGTGGTGAACTTCACGCGAGGCTACCTGGACGGCGGGCTGAAGGACCGGCCCATCACGCGTGACATCGAGTGGGGCGTGCCGGTGCCGCTGCCGGGCTACGAGAAGAAACGGCTATATGTGTGGTTCGAGGCGGTCATCGGCTACCTATCGGCGACCAAGGAGTGGGCGCAGAGGGGCGGCAAGCCCGATAAGTGGAAGGAGTTCTGGCAGCAGCCGAGCAGGGCCTACTACTTCATGGGGAAGGACAACATCACCTTCCACACGGTGTTGTGGCCGGCGATGCTGATGGGGTACGGCGCGCTGAACCTGCCGTACGACGTGCCCGCGAACGAGTACCTGAACCTGGAGGGGATGAAGTTCACGAAGAGCCGGAACTGGGCGGTGTGGCTGCCGGAGTACCTGGACCGGTTCGAGCCGGACCCGCTGCGGTACGTGGTTGCGGCCATCATGCCGGAGGCGAGCGACGCGGACTTCTCGTGGCGGGAGTACCTGCGGCGGAACAACGACGAGCTGGTGGCGACCTACGGCAATCTTGTGCACCGGGTGCTGACCATGAGCTACCGGAACTTCGACAAAGCGGTGCCGCAGCCGGGGCCACTGGACGCGCAGTGCCAGGAGTTGCTGGCGGAGGCGCGGCGGCGGTTCGACGAGGTGGGCGCGGCAATCGAGGCGTGCCGGTTCCGCGCGGGCCTGGGCGCGGCGATGTTGCTGGCGCAGTCGGCGAACCGCTACCTCGACCAGCGGGCGCCGTGGACGGCTATCAAGACGGACCGGCAAGGCGCGGCGACGACGCTATGGACGGCGCTGTCGGTCATCAATGCACTCAGGGTGGCGATGTACCCCTATCTGCCTTTCACGTCGGAGAAGCTGCACCAGATGCTCAAGCGGCCGGTTCAAGTCCACGACGCGGGCTGGTCATGGGACCCGCAGGAGCTGCGACCCGGGCAGCCGCTGGGGGAGCCGCAGCCGCTGTTCGCCAAACTGGAGGAGGCTGTCATCGCCGAGGAGGCCGCGCGCCTTGTCCGCTGAACGTTCCGCTCCGCCACGGAGGGCGCCATCGCCCTCCATCGGCTCCATCTACGCGCCGGTGCAAGGCCAACTCGCTCGGGTGGACGACCGCTTGCGGGGGCTGGTCAAGGTTGAATTCTCTTATCTGTCGGGCCTGCTGGACCACGTGCTGGAGTCGAAGGGCAAACGCGTCCGGCCGGTCATCACGCTACTGGCGGCCTCATTCCACCCCAACGACGGGAAGAATGCCGAGATCATGGCCGCCGCCGTGGAGTTGCTCCACATCGCGACGCTCATCCACGACGACACGGTGGACAACTCGGCCCTGCGGCGCGGTAAGGCGACGGTGAGCAACCTGTGGGGCAAGGATATCGCGGTGGTGCTGGGCGACTACCTGTTCGCGACGTCGGCAACCTTTGTGTGCGACACGGGCAACATCCGGGTCATCCGGCGGTTCGCGGAGACCATCATGGAGCTGTCCAGCGGCGAACTGCACGAGATGGTGGTGGCGCATGACCCGAAGCAGACGCGGGATCAATACTTGGAGCGCATCTACGACAAGACGGCGTCACTGTTCACGACGGCCAGCGAGTCGGGCGCACTGCTGAGCGGGGCGTCTGAGGAGACGGCGACGGCGCTGAAGAAGTATGGGTACAACCTGGGGATGGCGTTCCAGATCGTGGACGACATCTTGGACTTTGAGGGGAATGCCCAGGATGTCGGCAAGCCGGTGGGGAGCGATCTGCTGCACGGACTGATGACGCTGCCGGCGCTGCTGTACGCGGAAGGGCACCCGGGCGATGGGCTGGTGCAGGATGCGGTCGCCAGCCGGGGCGATGCGAAAGCGCTGGACACTGCCCTGCGGGCCATCGCGGCCTCGCCGGCGGTCGGCAAGGCGTACGCGGTGGCCGAGGACTACGGGCAGAAGGCGCTGGTGTGCCTGGGCGGCCTGCCGGACATCCCAGCACGAGGGTCGCTGGAGGATATGGTCGCCTACGTTCTCACGCGGCGGGCGTGACCTAAAATCACGCCGCCAAGGCCAGTAAGACTACTGGAGTACGGACTTGCGAGTGGGCGTGAGCCGGGTGATGACGGACTTCTCGCGAATCATCATCTCGGGGACACGCGGGGCAATCTTGTTCTTCCAGTGGGCGCTCTCATAGACGGCTTTGTAGAGCCGCACACGCTCCGCCTCGTTCTTGAAGCGGCGCACCCAGACGTACAGGTCGCTATCCTCCTCGCCCACGAAGCTGCCCACGATGACCATGCCCTTGGACGTCTGGAAAGGAATGATTTCCCTCTCCATGAAGCGGACGAACTTGTCCCGCATCCCCTTTTTGACCCGGTACTGCCGAAGCTCGTAAAGCATGACGTTCCTCCTTAGAAAAGATTCGTGTCTGAGTGAATCGAGTGCGTTAGTTGGCGCCTGGGGCCTTTTGGCCCACGGTGAGGACGCGCAGGAGGTTGGTGCCGCCTGGGACGCCGATGGGCAGGCCAGCGACGAGGACGACCAGGTTGCCGTGGACGACACCGGGCATCCGCAGCGCGCTCTCCTCGCCCATGGTGAAGACGTCATCCACACTGTTCGGCTCCTTGATGACCACGGGTGTCACTCCCCAGCGGAGGGAGAGCCGCCGCTGGGTCAGGGCACTGGGTGTGAGGGCGAGGACCGGCGACTGGGGGCGGTACTTGGACACGCGGCCCGCGGTGCTGCCTGACTCGGTGAAGGCGATGATGAGGCTGGCACGGAGCTGGTGCGCGGTCTGGCATGCGTCGTAGGCGATGGCATCGTCGGTCTGCTGCTCCAGCTGGCGCCGCTTTTCCACGAGGATGATGTCGTAGGGGAGGGCGGCCTCGGCTTCCAGTGCCACCTCGGTCATGACCTTCACGGCCTCGATAGGGTGGCGTCCGATGGAGGTCTCGCCCGAGAGCATGATGGCATCGCTCCCGTCGAAGACGGCGTTGGCCACGTCGGTCACCTCGGCCCGGGTGGGCACCGGCGAGAGCACCATGGATTCCAGCATTTGCGTGGCGGTGATGACAGGTTTGCCGGCGATGTTGGACTGGGTGATGAGGCGCTTCTGGATGACGGGCACCTCGGCGAGGCGGACCTCGACGCCCATATCGCCGCGGGCCACCATGATGGCGTCGCTGGCGGCTAGGATCTCTTGGAACTTGCCGATGGCCTCAGCGCGCTCGATCTTGGAGATGATGAAGGGGTTGACGAGTCCGCGGTCTTTCAGCAACTGCCGTGCCATGTACACATCGCTGGCGCTAGTGACGGTGGAGAGGGCGACGAAGTCGGCCTGCTCCTTGGCGGCGAACTCGATAGCCCGGATGGCCTTGTCGTCGGGGACGGGCTGCGAGGGCGCCTTGCCCGGGGTGGCCACACCTCTGCCTTCGGTGAGCCTGCCGCCGGTCACCGCCTCGCACTGCACGTCATCGCCCTCGACGTGGAGCACCTTGAGTTCGATACGCCCGTCGTCCAGGAGCACCCTGCCGCCGACAGCAGCGTCGCGGTGGATACCGGGAGGGGTCACGCCGACGGCCTGGGGCGTGCCTGAGATGGCGCGGCTGGTCAGGGTCAGGCGGTCGCCAGGCCGGACCTCGATGAAGCCGGTGCTCACAGGGCCGGTGCGGTATTTCGGCCCGGGTACGTCCACCATCAGGCCGACGGGCGAGCCCATCGCCTTGGATGCCTCCCGCACCATAAGGGCCGCTGAGCGGTGCTGCTCCAGGGTGCCGTGGGACATATTGAGACGGGCAACACTCATCCCCGCCTCGATGAGGGTACGGACCATCTCGGGAGAGGCCGTGGCCGGGCCGAGGGTGCAGACAATCTTGGTTTTTGGCCGCTTCTTGATTATGCTCATGGCATCTTGTTCCTGAGGAGCACCAATATAGTAACTGAAACGCGGCCCAGTGTAGCGGTGCTCTCGAGAGCGGCATACAATAGGGGCCGCCACAACGCGTCGGGGCGAAACATGCACTCCGGAAGGTACAGCCAGTGACCGCCATCAAATCGCTCTACGAACTCCAAGAGGTGGACTTGAGGCTGGCCGCCGTGGAAAAGTCGCTGGTGGACGTGCGGGCAAAGCTAGCCGACAACTCGGCGGTGAACGCGGTCAAGGCCCGCCTTGCCCGTGTTCAGGAGGCCCTTGATGCAAGCTCGGTCCAGCGGCGGACGCTGGAGCGCGAGGCGGAGGACTTCAGGGAAAAACTCAAGAGGATGGATGCCAAGCTGTATAGCGGCACAGTGACCAACCCGCGCGAGTCGGAGGCCATACAAAAGGAGAAGGTGTTCACCCTGGGCCAGCAGCAGGAGAACGACAACCGGCTCCTTGAGGTCATGGTGGCAATCGAGGAGGCGCAAGCCAACAAAGGCAAACTGACAGAGGAGTTGGTTCGGCTTCAGACAGAACGTGAGGCCTCGATCGTGGACTTGAAGGCGGAGGAGGAAGAGCTGGCCCGGGAAGCGGCCGAGCTTACCCAAGAGCGGGCGGAGAAGAGCGAGGACATCCCGCCGGTGGAGATGGCGCGCTACGAATCACTGCGCAAGAGCAGGGGGGGACAGGCCATCGCGAAAGTCGTGGGCGGCGTTTGCCAGGGCTGCCGCGTTGCGTTGCCGTCTGGTGAGCTTCAGCGCGTCAAATCAGGCCAGGGCACCGTCCAGTGCAATAGCTGCCGCCGGCTCCTGTTCGTGGCTTAGCGATGCGCGCTCTCGGATATCTTCGCGCGGACGGTCCGCAAGCTGAAGCCTTTCGTGCTTTCGAGAAGGCGTTCGCCGACTACTGCCGCTTCGGCCGCCACGACCCAAGCGAGATATACCTGGATGGCTCGGAGCAGCGCACCGAGTACCAACGGTTGCTCTCGACGTTGCGGGCCTCCGGCGGCAGAGCGCTGGTGGTGGTGCCCGACGCGACCCATCTGGGCGGCGACCTGGAGTCGGTAGTGCGGGCGCTGGTGGACCTAAACGCGACTGGGGCCAAGACCGCCTGTGCCGACCGGCAGCACCCCGACCCGGTGCAGAACGCGCTGCGGACACTGGGCGTTCGGGGAGTGTCGAGAGAGCGGAGCGAGAAGGTCCGCGAGTCCATGCGCGCCCGCGCCCTGCGCGGCCTTGGGCTTGGCAGGCCGCTGTATGGCTACCGTATCGGCGAGGACGGCTCAATGGAGGAGGTCAAAGCCGAGGCCGGTGTGGTGGAGTTGGTCTATCGGCTGTACACCCAGGACAAGATGGGGTTCCGGCTCATCGCCCAGGACCTGAACGAGCGCGGCATCAAGACGAGGCGCGGCGGGAACTGGAATGTTGTGTCTATCCGCGACATGCTTCGGAACCCGGGATACATGGGGACATACTCGCGCTTCGGGATGCTCGTCCCCAAGGGGTATCCGCCCATCGTGCCCATCCGGGTGTTCAGGGCGGCCCAGGATATCATGGGGTCGCGGCGGCCAGTCGGGCGCATCGCCAATCCCGAGCCGTTCCTGCTGTCGGGCATGGCCTACTGCGGCGAGTGCGGCAACAAGATGATGGGCGTGACACGGCGCCAGGTCTGGAAACGCAAGGACGGCCGGCGCAGCAGTGGGGTGTATCGCTACTACCAGTGCCAGTCGCGGCAGAACCAGAGCCGGTGCGACTACCACACGTGGCGGGCGCCGCGGCTGGAGGCCGCAGCGGTGTCGCAGCTTAAGCTCGCGCTGGAGGTAAAGGGAGAAAAGGTGCCGCCCGAAAGTGCTCAGGCTCCTACAGTTCCGTCGCCCGCGAAGGCGGCGAAGCAGCGGCGCATCCATAATGCGGAGCGGCGCTTCGTCGAGGCTGTGAAACGGGCTGCTGCGGGCGAAGTGGCCTTGCCGGTGGTGGGTGAGTACCTCGGGGCGCTGGACGCGGCCCGCGCGGCGGCAGGCGCCGCAGGCGTGGCCGACCCGCCGGTGGCCCTGGCCGGATGGGACGGGCTGCCGCTCGATCAGCGGCGGGACTTCCTGACGGAGCACGTGGCCCGCATCACCGTCAAGGACGAGACCGTCGAGGTGAAGCTACGATAGTCGGGCGATGTTAGAATGGTTTAGGCGCAAGATGGCCGGGCGACCGCCGCTTCCCGATGGCCGTGAGGCCGTCGGGGAGGGGAGGAAAGTCCGAACTCCACCGGGCGAGATGCCCGCTAACGGCGGGGCGGGGTGACCCGACGGAAAGTGCCACAGAAACACACCGCCCCGAGCGATCGGGGCAAGGGTGAAATGGTGAGGCAAGAGCTCACCGCTCCGGCGGCGACGCTGGAGGCAGGGCAAACCCCATCTGGAGCAAGGCCAAGTAGGGGGATAAGGCGCCCGGACTTCCCCGGGTTGGCCGCTGGAACCCGACGGCAACGTCGGGGCTAGAGAGATGGTCGCCGCCCGGCGGTCCATCGGGAGGGAGTCCCGACGTTGTCGGGATGTAAACCGATAGGCTGCCGGGGCACAGGATTCGGCTTACAGGCCGTCTTGCGTTGCAGCCTTGCTGCGGTTGCGGAGAGCCACGCTTGGCTCTAGAATCGCATTGTCGAGGCATCGCAGGAGCGTAGCTCAGTTGGTAGAGCAGCGGTCTCCAAAACCGCAGGCCGCGGGTTCAAATCCTGCCGCTCCTGCCACAAGTCCACCTCACAATAGACAGGCTCCTGGAAAACCCAGGAGCCTTCTGTTTTCCGCCCCAAAAGGGGCATTGCCGCCAATTTGCCGCCAATCATGCTGAAACGGGCTGCGCCGTTGCCAGTTCTTGTTCGAACCTGAGGGCAGCCTGCTCTTGTAGTCCTGGTGTCACGTGGGAGTAGGTGTCCAGGGTAACGCTGATGGTGGAGTGGCCCAGCCTCTCCTGGACAATCTTGGGATGGACGCCCTGACGGAGCATGAGGGATGCGTGGGTGTGGCGCAGGTCGTGGAGACGCACAACGCCGTAGATGCCAGCCCTCTTCGCTATCTTCTCGTACCCGTGGGTGAGGGTGTCCGGCAACATCGGTGACCCGTCGGCCCAAGCGAACACCAAGTCTGACGGTGCTAAGGGCTTCTCCATCTTGGCGTAGTCGGCCTCTACGCGCTCCCGGTGGGCGCGAAGGGCAAGCACGGCAGCAGGGGAGAGGGCAATCAACCGCCGCCCTTTGGCTGATTTGGGCTCCATGAACACCCTACGGCCACCACGCAGGACATGGAGCACCTGGCACACGGACGCTGTGCCGAGCGCCAGGTCCACGTCCTGCCAGCGTAAGCCGCACAGTTCGGAGCGGCGCATCCCTGAGTAGATGGCCAGGTGTAAGGCCGCGTGGTAGGGCGTGCCCTGGGCGGCCTCTAGCAGCCGCTGGACGCCCGCTGCGTCCAGGGTTGCCATCTCTTTGCGGGTAGGACGTGGCGGGTCCACGGCTTCGGCGACGTTGCGGCCTACTAGGCCCCACTTGACGGCGTGGGTAAGGGCTTCACTGAGCACGCGGTGATGGTGGAGCACGCTACGGGCTGACAGGCCGCCTTCCTTGCCGTCCTTGCGCCCATTCTTTAGTTGTTCGGCGTAGAAGGCTTGCAGGTGCGCCGGTTGCAGGGCCTTGAGGGGGATGTGGCCGAGATTGGGGACTAGGTGGACGCGGCAGATCACCTCATAGCCCTCATACGAGCGGGGGCGTGTGTTCGTCGCAACGTAGTCCCTGAGCCATCGCGCCAGGAAATCGCCCACGGTGAGCTTTGTGGGTGTCTTGACGAGGGTTCCCCTGTCCACCTGGCCTAGCAGCCCCGTCAGCCTCGCTTCCGCGTCCTTCTTGCGGCCCTGGACGTACTCGGAGATGCGAGCTTGTCGGCCGTCCGCCCCCCGGCCAGTAGTAACGACTATTTGCCAACTCCGCCCACGAAGGCGGATGCTACCGCGTGCGCGTGGGATAGCTGGCCAGGACCGTCCCGTCCAGTGCCCACTTAGCCAGCCTGTTATGGTATGGAAAAGCCACCCACAGGTGCTCGCCGTCGAGACAGTAGCTCGCCTGGAGGGGCGTCGGTAAGGAACGTCTGCGTAGTGTAACTGCGTTGAGCGTCAACCGGCTGAGGGCGTGCGACCGTCACGCGGACATCTTGTAGTTCTTCTGTGGCCTGGATTAGTTCGGTCGGCTCCGCGGACATTGACGTCGGCGTGGCGAAGGCTGGTATCTCTCTGGCGCAGCCAACGCCGAGGAGGAGAACGACTACCAATGTTGTCAGGCCCATCGGCAACTGAGGCCAGTCTCCGGCGTTATCGGTTCGGTTGTCTCTAGAGGGCCTTTGCGTGAGCCAACCAATTACTTCAGGATGGACGTGCCGGAGCACGATACGCGTCGCGAAGCGGTCCGCCACTAGGGGGTGAATACTTCGCTGATGGCCAGGACGGCTTCCGTACTTTGTCCGCCGGGTGCCAAAACGCGGCCATCTTTCAGAGTGATGACAACGAAACGATAGCGGGGTAGGGTCATGTCGGCTTCGGCCGACCAGGTGCCGCTGGCCGGGTCGAAGACCTCGACGGACGCGAGGTTGCCGAGGCCGCCGGCCACGAGAACGCGGCCGTCGCTGAGGAGAGTGGCGGCATGCTCGGCGCGGGGCTGGCTTGTGTTGCCGGCCGGTTCCCAGGTGCCGGTTGTGGGGTCATATATCTCAGCCGAGGTGAGTTTCCCCTTGCCACCTACAACGAGGACACGCCCATCGGCCAGCAGCGTGGCCGTATGGAGGGCGCGGCCAGTCGACATCGTCCCAGCAGGCGACCAAGTGGCGGTGGCGGGGTCGTACAACTCGGCGGTCTTGAGGTACGGCCCTTCCACTCCTCCGCCGCCGACCACCAGGACGCGCCCGTCTTGCAAGAGCGTTGCAGTATGAAAGGCACGGGGCGCACTCATGGAAGCTATCTCTGACCACTGGCCGGTCTCTGGATTGAAGACCTCGACCGAGGCGAGGAGCTTGAGTGCGCTGTCCCGTCCACCCACGGCGATGACGCGCCCATCTTCGAGGGCGATTAGGGGGAACTGACTGCGGGTCTTGCCCATAGAGCCTGTTGCCGTCCAGGAGGCGTCTGCAGGGTTGTAGAGGTCGGCGGAATTGGTGACCTGGTTATGGTACCCCTCGCCCCCTGCGACCAACACTCTGCCGTCGGACAGGGCTGCGATGCCGAGGTAGGCGCGCTCGATTTGGAACTCGCCAGCACGCTGCCAGGTGCCCGAAACGGGGTCGAAGACCTCGGCGTTCTTTTGCACAATGGTCCGGTCATGTCCAGTGCCGCCACGCCCGCCAGCGAGCAGGACGCGGCCATCGGGGAGCAGGATGGCGGCGTAGGACTGGCGGGTCTCCTTCATCTCACCCACCTTGACGAACTCGCCCTTTGTTCCCCGGGGGGCCTGTTGCTGCGACCGTTGGCGCGTGTTGGTACTCTCCGATGGAGCGCTCGCGGGGCTTCCATCGCAGGCCACCACGACTAGCGCCATCAGACCTGCCCAAATCGCGAGGGCAAGGCTAGTGGTGGGGGACAACGAAAGCCTTGATGTGTCAGTAGTGTGCATTGTCCGCATAGCACCTCAATAAATACCCGAAAACGCCCCTCTCTGCAAGCGAGCGAGGCCTATATCGAGACCCCGGCCACAGCCAACGATGATTCCTGCACGTGCCAGAGCAGAAAGGGGTTGTCTGATCTCTACGGCGAGTAGAGCTCGGATTCGGCCAAGATCCCGTCCTTACTCAGGCCACCCGCGAGAAGAACTCTGCCGTCCTTGAGCGACGTGGCGGTGTAGCGGTATCGCGACAGAGTCAGGCTACCGCCCGGGGACCAGGATAGGGTGTTGGAGTCGAAGATTTCGACGGAGGCTAAATTGCCGACACCTCCGCCGACGAAGACGCGACTGTCGGGCAGAAGGACGGCGACGTGTTCGGCGCGGGGGTCGGTGGTGTCGCCGGCAGGCGTCCAGGCCGAGGTTGCCGGGTCCCAGACCTCAGCCGACCTGATCTTACCCTTTCCCCCTACAATCACGACACGCCCATCGGAGAGCAGCGTGGCGCTATGGAAGCCGCGACCTACTGACATGTCGCCAGCGGAGGTCCAGGTGTCTGCAACTGGGTCGTAGACCTCAGCGGAGCGCAGATAAGGGCCCTCGACAGCTCCACCACCCACGACCAAAACACGCCCGTCGTCCAGTAGCGTGGCAGTGTGGAAGGCGCGGGACGTGCGCATGGGGGCAGCCTCGGACCAAGTGCCGGCGGCTGGGTCGTAAACCTCCACCGACGGCAGCAGCCGCAGTTGGTCATCGCGTCCGCCGATCGCCATGACGCGACCATCCGGCAGCGACACCATAGGGAAGTGGCTGCGCTTCTGCTTCATACCGCCGGTTGCCGACCATGCGCCCGAGTCCGGATCCCACACCTCCGCCGAGCTAGCGACGAGGTTGTTATAACCCTCGCCGCCAGCGACCAGGGCTCTGCCATCAGGCAGAAGGGCCATCGCCAGGTACTCCCGCTCGGCCCCCAAGTCCCCCGTCCGCTGCCAAGTGCCCGTCGCAGGATCGAATAACTCTGAGGTGTTGTTCTGACTACCGCTCATTACTGTTGCCTCTCTGGCACGGCTTCCGCCTCGACCTCCGGCAATCAGAACCCGCCCGTCGGATAGCAGGACGGCCGAGTGACCCGTCCGGGCGTCTATCATGTCGGCCACTCTGGCAAAGTTCCCGCTGGCTGCGCGAAGGGGCTCCTCGCCTTCGGCCTGCGGAGTCAGATCGATAGCGGCTGGCGGGCTGCTACACCCCGCGAGGACGCCGGCAATCAGAAGCGCGGAGACGCCTGGCAGGCCGACAGCCGCCAGCGCTTTGCCAGCCTCCAGGCAGCCGGACCAGGCATCGTGAGGCGGTCGCAAGACCCGGCGGAATCTTGAGCACGGTGGACGCAGTGACGCTTTCATCGGACGCAAGTGGCAGCCAAGCCTCCTTCTGCACAAGATTTAGTCCTCTCCATGACACGACCCCTACTCCCATGTGCCTTGCGGCCAGGGGCAGGGGTCGTGTTCCCACCAGTGATGCTGGGACTACTCTTCGAGCCAGACGTTAGCGTAGAAGGGCTTCGCCTTGACCTCAAAGTTCTTCAGTTTGTTTGTCGCTGGAATGACGCCAAACCAGATCCCCAGCGACAGGGAGGTTACGACCTCATAACGGCGGGCCTGCATCTGTTCGGCTATCTCGAACCGCTTGTCAAAGTCGGTTTCTCTAGCGAAGTCCAGCTGCAGCTGTATCAGCTGTTCGTCGCGCAAGATGAAGTCGTACGCCCCGCTGGAGAGGTGGTCTACAGCTGGGTTGCCTACGGCGTAGTGCTCGTACCAGTCGGTGGCGGCGCTGTAGGAGTCGGTATTGCCAAACATGGAGACGATGGTGGCCCAGTCCAAAGCTGGCATTTCGACGTTGAAGCCGATCTCCTGCATCACGGGCTTGAGGACGTGTCCCAGCGGCGTGATTGTGCCGTAGTCGGTCGGGTTCAGGAGGACGGCGGTCTCGCCCGCATAATCGGAGTCGCTCAGCAGGATCTGGGCGGTCTCCATGTCGTTGATGTCGTAGCCGATGGTTCTCGTGCCCTGGCTAGTTTCCACGTCGTAGCGGGACCCGAAGTCCGTTTCGTAGGGAGTGCCACAGTAGTAGAGGGCCGGGCAGATAATCCACACATCCCTATCGCCCAACGCAAACATGAAGTCCTCAACGTCTATGGCGGTCATGAGAGCTTGCCGGGCCTTCTGATAGCTGAAGGGGGAGATTTGCGGATTCAGGTAGACGTTGGACCGGTGGCCCGGCTTGTAGATAGCCACCTGTAGCTTTGGATTGTCGTTGAGCCGCTTGTAGAAGTCCAGCGCCACGCTGTCCACCACGTCCCACTCCCCGGTCTCTAGACCAGCTATCTTGGTCTCCTCGTCGGGGATCTCCAGAAAGACCACACCGTCGAGGTAAGCGATTGTAGCGCCGGCGTAGCAGCCTGGGCAGCTGGCGTCGGTCCGGGCTTTATAGTTCTCATTCCGCTCCATAATAATCCTGTCACCCTGCCTCCACTCGACCATCTTGAACGGGCCGGTGCCGATGTTTTCGGACACGTGCTCTGTGAATGGAGTGGCGGCCATCTCCGAGGTCTGGATGGGCGGCATGGGATGTGGGATCCCCATCATGTCTATGAGAGCGCCCAGTGGCTCGTTTAGGGTGAACGTAAAGGTAAGGCCGTCCACGGCTGAGACAAAGTCTTCCGGGACAAACCGCCGGATTATGCCGGCCGCCGGCGCTCCTCCACTCACCCATCGCTTGACAGAGGCCACAGCGTCGGCCGAGTCCAGGTCTGAGCCATCGTGGAACTTCACGCCAGAGCGCAGCTTGAAGGTGTAGGTAAGGCCATCGGAACCGAGGGACCACTTATCAATCAGGCGGGGTGCAGCCTGGAGGTCTTTATCCCACCCGAACAGAGTCTCATAGAACTGCGAGGCTATGCGGGTAACCACGCTGAAGTTGGAGAATCCGGGGTCTATGGCGCCGATGCTCGCCTGAGACACCGACCTGAGGGTCCCGCCGAATTTGGGCTGTCCTCCGGTTAGAGGCGTCGGTGTGGCGATCAGCACCTTCTCGGTCTCAACCTCGACCGTCCGAACAACCTCTTTCACCACTTCACGGGTTACGACGACTTCCTTCTCAACGACTGATTCACGGGTTACGACCTTCTCAACCTCTTTGATGACTTCCTTCGGGACTTCCTTGATGACTTCCTGGGTGACGATGACTTCCTTCTGGACTTCCTTGATGACTTCCTTTTCTACTGGGACTTCCTTAACAACTGTTACAATTTGGTTCTCGCCTTTACCGCAGGCTGCCAACAGCCAGACCAGCGCGCCCAGAACCGCTATTGTGGTTAGACCTCTCTTCATGGTCGCTTCCTTTCTCTGCTATCTACGGCTGCCATCTCAAACACTACCGAGAACACAAAGGTGCGAACGGTATACACCCGCTGTCCCTTTCCTGTCAAGTTGTGCGATTTTTCACGAACAATTTGCCAGACGGAGGGCTGGACCTGACCCTTTCTTGGTAGACACCCTAAGCCCAGCAGATGTACGGCCACATGTTCGATAAGCTCCTCGATAACCCACAGACAAGTGTGCTGCCCCACCTAGATTTGGACAACAGGCCAGGAATGCCTTCTTGGAGGCTTGCTGGCCTGCCCGGCGGACCTCAAGATTACTCCGGCCGGTGGAGGCTGAATTCACCACCTGGTGCGAGCCAAATCTCTGCGGGCGATCATATCGCGCTTCCTGGCATACACGGTACCTGTCCAGTTCTCAACTGGGGCAGTACAAATGCCCGCAGAGATTTGGCTCGCACAATTGGTGAATTCAGTTTCCGACAGGAGGACCGTACTTGCCTTTTGGCCGCGGACGATGTGCGCTCCGCCGGACGGCTTTATCCGGGTCCCCCAATGGGGGGCAGATGCGCAACGCCTCTTTCGCTGGTAGAGTTCCTCGCACGAGTCGCTTCTCGCGCCTCGTGGCCGCGCTCATGGCGGTCATCACGGCCTCCGCCGTTGTGGCGGGCCTGGCCACTGTCGCGCAGGCGGCGGGACCGGACACACAGCAGGCCAAGCTGACGGCGTCCGATGGCGCCGCAGACGACCTGTTCGGCTATTCGGTGGCCGTCTCCGGCGACACCGCCGTCGTCGGGGCCTGGGGCGACAACGTGGGCAGCAACGCCGACCAGGGCTCGGCCTACGTGTTCACCGGTACTCGTACAACTCCCGTCCCCAGCGCGTCGTTCTGGGGCCTTGCAGGGCTGGCCGGGGCGTTCGCTGTCTTGGGGGTGTGGCTGGCCGCGCGGCGGCGGCGGCAGGCGTAGGACCCTCGCCCCTACGAACCCGCTGCGG
>VGZR01000008.1 GCA_016872515.1 SAR202 cluster bacterium | reverse complement strand
GGGAGCACACCTACAACACCGTGCGTCCCCACCAGGCCTTAGGCTACCTCACCCCGCAACAGTTCCTGGTCCAGTGGCGCACCCAACGAAAGGAGGCCCACTGTCACTGATCTACTGGACGAGTACACAAGGTTGCAGGCCACTCCTCTCCGTGGTACACTCCAGATACGCCGAAGTTGCAAAGCCTGACGTAGTGGGCTGCCTTTGGCGGGTACCGAGAAGAGGTCACTACCCTGAGCCACGCAA
Organism: SAR202 cluster bacterium; assembly: GCA_016872515.1. Classification (GTDB taxonomy): domain Bacteria; phylum Chloroflexota; class Dehalococcoidia; order Lucifugimonadales; family VGZR01; genus VGZR01. The sequence goes on along the minus strand of VGZR01000008.1, from coordinate 76,473 downwards.
GCATCGCTTCACTCACCCCGTCGCAGGCCTGCGCGTGTAGCACCTGCCATACAGCAGGCCGACGCAAGGCTTGATGCCGGTGGCCGCCCGTCCCTCGACGGGCACAGGACGAGCGGAGCGGATGCTCCCAGCTAGTCCCCGAAACGAAAACCAGATAGACTCCACCCTATGCGCCTTGCACGGTGGAGTTTTTGTTTAGGGGGTGGCGCATCACTGTCCCCGCAGACCGCATCACATGAACAAGGCAGTCCCTCCAATAGGGGGACGGAGGCAAGGGAAACGATGGCGACGACGACGCAAACGAAGGCGATGCCGCTGACGCCGTACCAGGTCAAGCGGTACAGCCGGCACATCATCATGCCCCAAGTGGGCAGCAGGGGGCAGCGCAAGCTGCTGGACGCCAAGGTGCTCATCATCGGGGCCGGTGGGCTCGGTTCGCCCGTCGCGGTGTACTTGACGCTGGCGGGCGTCGGCACCCTGGGCATCGTGGACTTCGACGTGGTGGACCTGACCAACCTCCAGCGGCAGATCCTCCATCATGACGACGACATCGGCCGCCGCAAAGTCGAGTCGGCCAAGGAGGCGCTCCTGGCATACAACCCCGACGTGAACGTCATCATCCACGAGGAGCCCATCACCTCCGCCAACGCGATGGACATCATCCCCCAGTACGACGTGGTGGTGAACGGGGCCGACAACTTCCCCGCCCGCTACCTGGTCAACGACGCCTGCTACCTGGCGGGCAAGCCGCTGGTGGACGGCAGCATCCTCATCTTCGACGGACAGGCCACCGTGTTCATCCCGGGCCAGGGCTGCTACCGCTGCCTGTTCCCCGAGCCGCCCCCGCCCGGCGAGGTGCCGAGCTGCGCCGAGGCGGGCGTCCTGGGAATGCTCCCCGGCCTGGTGGGCACCATCCAGGCGACCGAGACGGTCAAGCTCATCATGGGCATCGGCAAGTCCCTTTCGGGCAGGCTGCTCCTCGTAGACGGGCTGGATATGGAGTTCCGGTCGGTGAAGATACGCCGCAACCCCGACTGCCCGCTGTGCGGCGACAACCCGACCATCAAGGAGCTCATAGACTACGAAGTCTTCTGCGGCCTGCGGTAGGGGCGCACCCCTTCTTTGTCATTCTGAGGGAGGGCGCCAAGGCGGACGACCGAAGAATCTCTTCCGGTTCCAAGACCAGAGGGATTCTTCGCTTCGCTCAGAATGACACGGGATGGGGCGGCGAGTCTTGGTTAGGTAAGGTAGATGAGACAGGTGAAGACGAAGACAGGGAGCATCCGCGTGGGCGCGGCGCCGAGGCCGGTCGCTAGGGGCATCCTGGAGGCCATCGGCAACACGCCGCTCGTGGAGCTGCCCACCATGTCGCCGAAGCCCTCGGTGAAGATCTACGCCAAGCTGGAGGGCGCTAACCCCAGCGGCAGCGTCAAGGACCGCATCGCCGTGTACATGATTGAGAAGGGCGAGGCGGAGGGAAAGCTCACCAAGGACAAGACCATCCTGGAGCCAACCAGCGGCAACACAGGCATCTCCCTCGCCATGGTGGGCCGTCTCAAGGGCTACCGGGTCAAGGTCGTCATGCCGGAAAACGTCAGCCCGGAGCGCGCGCAGATCCTGCGGGCCTACGGCGCCGAGGTCGTGCTCTCGCCAGCCGAGGGCGGCAGCAACAAGGCCGCGATGACGGCACAGGAGATGGCCGCCGGCGACGACCGGTACTTCATGCCGTACCAGTACGGCAACGAGGCCAACCCGCTGGCCCACTACGAGACCACCGGCGAGGAGATCGTGCGCGACCTCCCCGACGTGGACGTGTTCGTCGCCGGCCTGGGCACCGGCGGCACTCTCATGGGCGTGGGACGCCGCCTCAAGGGGCACAATCCCAACGTCAAGGTGGTGGCCGTCGCGCCCCATCCCGACGACGTCATCCAGGGCCTCCGCAGCCTCGAGGAGGGGTTTATCCCGCCCATCATGGACCTGTCCGTTCTCGACACGCGCATCATGATTGACAGCGACGAGGCCTTCGCCTATACCAAGGCGCTGCTCCACAAAGAGGGCATCTTCGCCGGCATCTCGTCCGGCTCGGCGGTGGCCTGCGCCCGGCGCGTCGCCGCGCGGATGGACGGCGGCAAGGTCGTCTGCCTCCTGGCCGACGGCGGTTGGAAATACCTGAGCACGGGCCTGTGGACCCGCGACTGGAACGAGTTGCAGAAGGACATCGAAGGCAAGGTTTGGTGGTAGCAGCAGGAGTCACGCCGAGGAGGAGAGCACATGCCAGCGAAGGTAGCGCATCCCGAGTCCATCGTGGAAACGAGTTGGGTCGCAGAACATCTGAAGGACCCCAAGGTGGCCTTGGTGGAGGTGGACGTGGACACCACCGCCTACGCCCAGGGCCACATCCCCGGAGCCGTCGGCTGGAACTGGTCGTCCCAGCTCAACGACAGCCTGCGGCGTGACATCCTCAGCAAGACCCAGGTTCAGAAGCTCTTGGGTGACTCGGGCATCGGCCGCAGCGACACCGTCGTCCTCTACGGCGACAACAACAACTGGTTCGCCACCTACGCCTTCTGGCAGCTGCGCATCTACGGCCACCAGCGGCTCAAGATTATGAATGGCGGACGCAAGAAGTGGATCGCAGAGAATCGGCCCATGACCACCGACATCCCCAAGCGCCAGAAGCGCACCTACCGCGCCAGCGACCCTGACACCAGCATCCGCGCCACCCGCGACTACGTCCTCCAGGTCGCCTCCACAAAGAACAACGTCGCACTCGTGGATGTGCGCTCCCCCGCCGAGTACAAGGGCGAGTTGCTGGCCCCGCCGAACCTGCCGCAGGAAGGCTCCCAGCGCGGCGGCCACGTCCCCGGCGCCGCGAACATCCCCTGGGCCACCGCCGTCAACGACCAGGACGGCACCTTCAAGACGGTCGAACAGCTCCGCGACATCTACGGCGGCAAGGGCGTCAAGGGCGACAAAGAAGTCATCGCCTACTGCCGCATCGGCGAACGCTCCTCCCACACCTGGTTCGTGCTCACGCAGGTCCTGGGCATGCCCAAGGTCCGCAACTACGACGGCTCCTGGACCGAGTACGGCAGCATCGTCGGCGCACCCATCGAGAAGTAACCACACCTGGGCGTGGGGGAACTTCTTCTACAGAAGGAAGTTCCCGAGAAGTCAGACGTAGTTGCCGCGGTCGATGCGTTGTCCGGCGAGGAAGACGTCCTGGATGTTGTACAGGTCATTGACGTCGCGGGCCGGGTTGCCCTTGACGACCAGGATGTCGGCCTGCTTTCCCTTCGCCAGCGTGCCCACCTTGTCATCCACCTGGCAGGAGCGCGCTGAGTCCCGCGTCGCGGAGACGATGGCCTCCATCGGCTTCATGCCCGCGTCCACCTCGGCGACCAGCTCCGCCTGGAAGTTGCCCATCGGCGAGTCGAGCCAGGCCGAGTCTGAGCCGCACACCATCGTCACGCCCGCCTTGCGCATCTTCTGGAAGCCGTTCACCATCGCCTCGTAGGACACGTTCAGGCCGTCCAGCGACTCCTGCTGCGCCGGGGTGATGGTGCCATCCTCGACCTTGGCCTCCAGGTTGCGCATGTGCTTGCGGACGACGGAGAAGGTGGGGTTGACGAAGACACCCTGGCGGGCGATGCGGTCGGCGATCTCAGGCCGGTACTTGAAGGCGCCGTCGGCCTCCTGGTGGATGGCGTGGACGATGGTATCCACACCCGCGTCCAGGGCGTTGACCATGCCCTGGGACGAAACGCAGTGAGCGACGACGTGGCGGCCGAACTTATGGGCCTCGTCCACGATGGCCTTCATCTCGTCAGGGTTGAACGAGGGCCGTGTGCGGATGGAGGTGCGGGTGCTGCCGCCGGTGGCGGTGATCTTGACGAAGTCGGCGCCCTCCTTGACGAGCTGGCGGACGGCGGCGCGGCACTCGACCTCGCCGGTGGCCGCGATGCCGAAATAGCTCAGGTGGCCGCCGATGATGGCCATGGGCCGCCCTGCGAGGAGCATCCGCGGAGCGGGCGTGATGCCCATGCCCACCGCCTGGCGCAGCATGAAGGTCGTCCGGTTCTTGCCGCCGCAGTCGCGGAGCGTCGTCACGCCGGAGTACAGGTGCGCCCTGGCGTTCTTCGCGGACTGGAGCGTCAGCACCTCGTCGGGCAGAGTCGTCAGCTCGTCGCCCGCCCTGCCATCGCCGATGCCGTTCATGTGGACGTGGCAGTCCACCAGTCCGGGCAGGATCGTCGCGTCTTTGTACGACAGCTCCTCGACCTGCGCGCCCTCGGGCGGGACGACCGCCTCCTCGGTGCCGACGGCGCGGATGGCATCGCCCTCGATGAGGACGGCCGCCTGCTCCAGCACGCGGCCTCCGGTGTCGTCAATGAGCCGTGGCGCCTTGATGAGCTTGAACGTGAAAGTCTTCTGCTTCATACGATTCCTCCTGGTTTGTTGATACGTAGGGGCGCACGGCTGTGCGCCCCTACGACTCCGATGGCGGGTGTTGCCGGGTGGCCGCGATGGAGGCATCGGAGCCGCGTTCCACGCGCTTCCCGGCCAGGAAAACCTCGCGCACGTTCCATAGCGCCCGAACGTCCCTGGACGGGTCGCCGTCCACCACGATGACGTCGGCCTCCTTGCCCGGCTCCAGCGTCCCCACGATGCGGTCCACACCCAGGGCCACCGCCGCGTCGGCGGTCACCGACTGGACGGCCCTCATCGGCGAGAAGCCGACATCGGTGAGGCACTCGACTTCATAGACCGTGTTGCCAAGCTGGTAGTCCGTCCACGAGGAGTCGGAGCCGGTGATGACCTTCAATCCCATCCCTACAAGTCGGCGGCAGTCTTCCATCCGGCGGTCGAAGTTGCGCTGGAAGAAGTCGAGCCTCGCCTGTTCGTTCGGCGTCAACGCACGCTCCTGCTTCTTGCGCTCCAGCGCCCAGACGGTGGACCGCAGGACTTGGAGGGTGGGATTGACGTAGGTGCCCTGCTTGCCGATGCGCTCGGCGATGTCCTCGCGGAAACGGTCCTTGCCGTCCGCGTCCCGAAACGTGCAGTGGATGATCATGTCTATGCCGCCGTCGAGGGCGTTGACGATGCCCTGGGTCGCGGTGCAGTGGGCCGCGGTGAGCTTGCCGAGGCCATGGGCGGTGTCGGCCACGGCCTTGAGTTCGTCCACGTTGAAGGACGGCAGGAGCGGGTAGGAAGTCTTGGTAGTGCCGCCGGTCGCGGTGACCTTGATGTAGTCGGCGCCCTCCTTGACGAGGCGGCGCACCATGGCGCGGACCTCCGTCGGGCCGGTCGTCTGGCCTCCGAAGTACCACATGTGCCCGCCGATGATGCTGACCGGCCAGCCGCAGAGCACCATTCGCGGGCCGACCGCGAGACCGGCGTTCACCGACTCGCGCAGGCGGAGCATCGTGTACGCCTTCGGGCCATTCTCGCGTATGGTCGTGACGCCCGTGAACAGGCTGGCCCTGGCGTTGCGGGCCGACTGGAGGGCGAGCACCTCGTCAGGGACGTCGGCGACGAAATCGCCGGGCCGGCCGTCGCCGAAGCCGTTATGGTGCGTGTGGCAGTCCACCATCCCCGGCATGACCGTCATCCCCGGGTACTCGATGGTGTCCACCGCCGCGCCGTCCGGAGCGCGGACCGCGCTGGCCCGGCCTGCCGCGACCACCTTGGAGCCTTGGATAAGCACGGCCCCGTTGGGGATGGCCGTCTTGGCCCTGCCGTCTATGAGGCGGCCGGCATTGATGAGCAGGTAGCGTTGTGAAGCCACAGATTTCTTAGCCATATCACCCCTTCTTCTCGGAGCCGCCGAGTTCCTTCCACGTGGCGGCTGGCTTCTCCCCGTCCTTCTGTTCCTCCTGCTGGGCAGGCGTGTGGGCTTGCATCAGCTCCTCGAGACGAGGTGCCAGCTTGATGGACACGGGAATGAAGCTCAGGGTGAGCTGTCCTCTTTCCAGGAAGATGTCCACACTCCGGTATCCTAGTGGGCCGCCCAGCAGGCCGTTCCGCTCGCGTATCCGCCGGAACTCCGAGGCGGGGATGGAGTAGCGCTGGCTCGTGCCCATCAAGCCCCGTTGGAACACCAGGGCGTCCTCGAGGACGACGTAGCGGGTGTTCTTCCAGGCGAAGTAGCGAGGCGCGGAGCTGGCGGCGCCGAGGATCCAGCAGAAGACCATGAGGAAGATGTCGCTGAAGGCGACGAGGAAGACGATGCCTGCGACGAGCCACGGGACCACCCACCATACCCATGCCCAGATGGACTGTCTGATGACGAGGGTCCCTGCGGGGTAGCCCTCCTGTTGGGTCTTGGGAGCGGGAGGTTTGGGAGGGGGTTCGGTAGCCTTGGTAGTCACATCCGCCTCTGCTGGAGATTCGCGCCCCAAACGGGCGGACTCAGTATAGCAGCCCCTTCTTGTCATGCTGAGGAGTCCTTCCGCAGAAGGACGACGAAGCATCGGTTCCTGGTTTGTCTGCGATCCCGTCGTACTGCCGTTTCAAGAACACTCCAGGAGTCGATTCCTCGTCGGCTTACGGCCTCCTCGGGATGACATCATTGTGCGTGGGGTCGGGTACTTTTGGAACGAGGCCCTACCGGCTGGCGCGGGCCGAAGGCTTCCTGCGCTGGGCGAGCTGGTCTTGGAGCCGGTCGTTCTCCGCGCGCAGCCGTTTGATTTCGGTCTCGGCCATCTCCAGCTGCGCCAGGAGCTTCAGCACTACCTCGACGCCAGCCAGGTTGACGCCCATGTCGTCCACCAGGGTGCGTATCTGGCGGATGCGCTCGATGTCCTTGCTGGAGAACACGCGCTGGCGGCCGCTCGTCCGGGAAGGCTCGATGAGGCCGATGCGCTCGTAGTAACGCAGCGTCTGGGTCTGCACGCCGAGCATCCTCGCCGCTACGCTGATGACGAAGACGGGATCCTCTCGGTCGAACATCTCATCCATGGTCATCGGTCACCTCCGGGACGAGCGCAGGCGCTTGAACTTGGTGATGAGCTCGCGCTGCTCGTCGGTCAGGTCGGCGTGCAGGGAAGGCCGGACCACGGCGTAGAGGTCGCCCCGCTGGTCCGGCGAGCCAAGCTTGGGCATCCCCAGGCTTGCCAGGCGGATGCGCTGGCCCGAGGGCGTACCGGCCGGGACTTTGAGCACCACCTTTCCCGTCAGCGTCTGAAGCTCGGCCTCCCCGCCCAGGATGGCGTCCTCGAACGGCACGTCCACGTCCACGAACAGGTCGTCGCCCTTGCGGGTGAACCGAGCGTGCGGCAGGACGGTGACCGTCAGGAAGACCTCCTGGTCCTTGTCGAGGGAGAGGTGGACGACCGAACCGGTGTCCACGCCGCGCGGGATGCTCACCTCGATGCGGCGGTCGCGGCCGTCGGCGAACAGCGTGATGTGCCGCTTGGCCCCCGCGAGGGCCTCCTCCAGGGTGACGTCCACCTCCGCCTCGGCACGTGTGCGGGTACGGGTGGTGGTGCTGCCGCGGCGCGCATGGCGCCGGGCCTCGTTCCAGCCCACGCCGAAGCTGCCGAACAGGTCGCTCAAGGGGTCGAAGCCGTGGTCTCTATCCTCCTGCTCGTAGCGCCAGCCGGAAGGCCCGCCTCCCTCGGCCTGCTGCGCCTCGATGCGGTCGGCATACTTCCACTGCTGGCCGTACTTGTCGTACTTCTTGCGCTTCTCTGGGTCCGAGAGCACCTCGTAGGCCTCGTTGACCCCCTTGAAGACGCGCTCGGCCTCCTTGCTGCCCTTGTTCAGGTCGGGGTGGTGCTTGCGGGCCAGCTTGCGGTAGGCCTGGCGGATGTCTTTGTCGCTCGCGTCTCTGGGTACGCCCAGGATGTCGTAGTAGTTCGCCACTATTGCAGCCTCTGCTCGGATGCCTTTCACCGTTCAGCCAGGTACATTTATCACCTTTATACATGATACCAATACTATAACTATCCTGTTATGGGCTACAGTAGAAAGGCGCATCGCCGATGCCCCGGCCCCTCTCCAAGGGATGACGGATATCGCTTGATATAATGCCTACAAGGATACCTGCGAGATGAAGATTTACACCAAGACGGGTGACAAGGGCGAAACGATGCTCCTTTTCGGAGGCCGTGTGTCCAAGACCGACCCTCGCTGCGAGGCCTACGGCACCACCGACGAGGCGGTGTCGGCGATGGGCCTGGCCCGTGCGCTGTGCAAGGATGCGCGGGTGAAGGAAGTCCTTCTGCAGGTGCAGAAGGAGATGTTCACCCTCGGGGCCGAGTTGGCCACCGACCCGAGCCAGTACGAACAGGTCCGCACCAACTTCGGCGTCGTGACCGCCGAGATGGTAGGGCGGCTGGAGCGCCTGATAGACGAGGTGGACGCCGCCATCTCCCTGCCGGCCTCGTTCATCGTCCCAGGCGCGTCCGCCGGGTCAGGCGCGCTCGATGTGGCCCGCACAGTGCTCCGGCGGGCGGAGCGTCGCATCGTGGCGCTGCGCGACGACGGACTGGTGCCGAACCCGGAGGTTTTGCGGTACGTCAACCGCCTGTCCGACCTGCTCTTCATGCTCGCCAGGCTTGAGGACAGGGCGCTTCCCTACGAACTGGTCACCGGCCGCAAGGCCTGACGCCCTCCGATGGCTGGCCTCAACATCGTCATCGTGGACTACCAGGCGGGCAACCTCCGCAGCGTCCAGAAGGCGCTGGAGCGCTCTGGGGCGCAAGCCGCCATCACCTCGGACGAGCGCGTCATCAAGTCCGCCGACGCGCTGGTGTTCCCCGGCCAGGGCGCGTGCGACTCCTCCATGCGCCACCTGCGAGAACACGACTTGGTCGAGCCTATCAAGGCGTTCATCCGCAGTGGGCGGCCCTTCTTCGGTGTCTGCCTCGGCCTCCAACTCCTTCTCGAAGGCTCCGACGAGGGCGTCGAGCCGGGGTTGGGCATTCTGAAGGGCCGCGTGCGGCGTCTGCCGGACGGTCTCAAGATCCCCCACATGGGCTGGAACCAGGTCAAACTGCTGAAGGGCCACCCCGTCCTCGAGGGCGTGCCCGACGGCTCCAACTTCTACTTCGTGCACAGCTACTACGCCGACCCAGACGACCGCTCGGTCGTGGCGGGCGTCACCGACTACGGCGTCGAGTTCTGCAGCGTAGCGGCCTGGGAGAACGTCATCGCCGTCCAGTTCCACCCGGAGAAGAGCGGCGAGAACGGCCTGAAGCTGTACGAGAACTTCGTGCGCCTTGTGAAGTCCGCCCCCACTCAAGCCGCATGGAGGTAGTCCCCGCGATAGACCTGCGCGGCGGCAGGTGCGTGCGGCTGTACCAGGGGGACTACTCCCGCGAGACGTTGTACTCCGGCGACCCTGTGGCCGTGGCCTTGCGCTGGGTCGAGGAGGGCGCTACCAGGCTCCACGTCGTGGACCTGGACGGAGCGCGCGCTGGCGTGCCCGCCAACCTGGATGCGGTTGCAAAGATTGCCGCCGCCGCAGGCGTCCCCATCCAACTTGGCGGTGGCATCAGGACGTTGGAGTCGGCCAAGGCCGTTGCAGACCGTGGCGTGGACAGAGTCATCCTGGGCACCGCCGCCTTGGAGACGCCCGACCTGGTGAAAGAGGTGTGCGGCATGCTGGGCTCCGGCCGCGTCATCGTCAGCGTTGACGCCAAGGATGGCTACGTCGTCGTGCGCGGATGGGAGCAGGCCAGCCGTACGACGGCCCTGTCCTTGGCCAAACGAGTGGCGGGTTGGGGCGTCCTGCGCATCATGTACACCGACGTGTCGCGGGACGGGACGCTGACCGAGCCGAACTTCGAAGGGGTCCAGCAACTGGTGGACGGGTCAGGCCTAGCTGCCATGGCGGCGGGCGGCATCTCTTCCATAGGCCACCTGAAACGCCTCGCGCTGCTTGGGGCCGAGGCCGCCATCGTCGGCAAAGCCTTGTATACTGGTGGGGTTGACCTGCGCAGCGCTATCCGTGAAACCGGTGCCATCTCAGCAAAAAGAGTGTGAGGTCTCGAACGATGCCCATAAAGGCCGAAACCAAGAACAGAGAAACCGCCCTCACTCCTCAGCGGCTGGAAACGTTGGACACCCACCGCGTCATGTCCCTCATCCCTGTCATGCCCTACCACACCGTGGCCGACATCGCCTGCGGCACGGGTTACTTCACTGTTCCCCTCGCCAAGTACGTGTTCGACGGCAGGATCTACGCCGTGGACACCCAGCAGGACGCCCTGGACGCCACCAAACAGGCCGTGGAAAAGCTGCGCCTCACCAACGTCGAAACAGTCCTGACCAAGGAGCGCAAGCTCAACCTCGAGGACGACAGCCTCGACGGCATCCTCGCGCCGTTCGCCTTCAGTAATGTGGACGACCCCAAAAAACTGCTCAAGGACGCACACCGCGTCCTCCGCCGGGGCGGCTGGCTGGCTGCCCTCGAGTGGAACACGAAGGAGAGCGGGGATGGCCCTCCAGTTGATCGGCGCGTCGGCGAGGATGCGCTGCGCCAGATAGCGGAGAAGCTCGGTTTCCGCTTCACCGGCCGCTACCACCTCAACGACGCCCAGTACATGCTGCTCCTGCGCAAGTAGCGCGCTGCTATGCTCTCCAAGCGCATCATCCCATGCCTGGATGTTGACCGTGGGCGGGTCGTCAAGGGCGTCAGCTTCATCAACCTGCGGGATGCGGGTGACCCGGCCGCGATGGCCTCCTTCTACGACCGCGAAGGCGCCGACGAATTGGTCTTCCTCGACATCACCGCGTCCGCTGAGTCGCGGGAGACGATGGTGGACGTGGTCAGGAAGGTCTCCGAAAAGGTCTTCATCCCCCTCACCGTCGGCGGCGGCATCCGCAAGGTCGAGCATGTCCGCAAGATGCTCGAAGCGGGAGCCGACAAGGCCTCGCTCAACACCACCGCCGTCCAGAACCCAGGTGTCATCAAAGAGGCTGCCGACTTCTTCGGCAGCCAGTGCATCGTGGTGGCCATTGACGCGAAGCGGGTCGAGGTGGGCAGGGTAGCGCCGCCCTCGGTGCCCGCGGGCCTGGCCCTCGGCGAGGCGTCGCGGTGGGAAGTATTCACCCACGGAGGGCGCACGCCGACCGGCATAGACGCGGTGAAGTGGGCGGCGCGGTCGGCCGAACTCGGCGCTGGCGAGCTTCTCGTCACGAGCATGGACGCGGACGGGCGGAAGGCCGGCTACGACCTGGAGCTGTTGCGGGCCATCTCGGAGCAGGTCTCCGTGCCGGTCATCGCTAGCGGCGGCGCGGGCACCCTGGAGCACCTGTACGAGGCGCTGGTGGCCGGTGAAGCCGACGCGGTGCTCGCCGCCAGCATCTTTCACTACGGGACGTTTCGCATCGAACAAGCCAAGCACTACCTGGCCGGACGGGGCATCCCGGTACGCCAGAAAGCCGCGGCATAGACACTCAATCCTGATGGAAGGTGCAGCCATGGTCATGGCCATACTCGACGAGAAGGGTCTCATCCCCGCCATAGCGCAGAACGCCTCCACCGGCGAGGTCATCATGCTCGGGTACATGAGCCCCGGCTCCCTGAGGCGGACACTGGAAGGCGGCGACGTGTGGTTCTACAGCCGTAGCCGCGCCGACTTCTGGCACAAGGGCGAGATCTCAGGCAACTTCATGCACGTCAAGTCAGCAACCCTGGACTGTGATGGAGACGTCATCCTCGTCAAGGTGGAACCCGGCGGCCCCATCTGCCATACCGGGAACCGCACGTGCTTCTTCACGCCGCTGGAGGCGCTGCCATCGTTCGAGCACGCCGACAAGGGGCCGGGTGTGCTGGAGGAGCTGTACGGCGTTATCCAGGGCCGCAAGCGCGACAAGCCGGAGGGCAGCTATACCGCGAGGCTGCTGGCGGAGGGCGTGGACCGCATCAGCCAGAAGGTGGTGGAGGAGGCAGGCGAGACGGCCATCGCCGGAGTCAAAGGAGACAAGGGACGGCTGACCGAGGAGGTCGCCGACCTGTTGTACCACACCCTGGTGCTGATGGCGGCCTCGGGCGTCAAGCCTGAGGCCGTGTGGCGGCAACTGCGGGAGCGGCGCCGCTGACCATCGCCTTCTGGTCGGCCTCGATGGCGAGCTTCATCGCCGCGATGGCCACCTCGATTTGAGCGTCGTCCGGCTTGCGCGTGGTCAGCCCCTGGAGCAGGATGCCCGGCGCCGCCGTGGCCTTCACCAGGGCGTTGCCCGTGTGGCGGCCACTGAACCGGATGACCTCGTAGCTCACTGCGGCTATCACGGGCACAAGCACCACACGCGAGGCGATGAGCCACCAGAGCGGGTCGCGCCCAGTGAAGGCGAAGACCACGATGGCGACGACCATCACGGTCAGCAGGAACGCGGTGCCGCAGCGCGGGTGGGCCGTTGAGTACTTGCGCACCGCCTCGACCTCCAGCGGGTCACCCTTCTCCAGCGCGTGCACCGTCATGTGCTCGGCGCCGTGGTACATGAACACGCGCTTTATCTCCTGCATCCGGCCGATGAGAGCGATGTAGGCCAAGAAGATAGCCAGCCGGATGGCGCCCTCGGCAAGATTGCTGAGGATGCCGGAGCCGAGGAAACCCTCCAACCCCCTGCTGGCGAAGACAGGCAGCAAGAAGAAGATGCCGATAGCGAGGAGCAGGGACACCGTGATGACCCCTGCGACGGACCCCTTGCTCATCTCCTCGCCCTCTTTCCCCATACCGACGTTGGCTGAGTGGGTAAGAGCGCGCATCCCCAGGGCAAGGGTCTCGGCTAGGACGAGCACGCCGCGCACCAGCGGGACGCGGCGGAGCTTGCCGCTGAAGACCGGGCTGATGTCGAAAGTCCGCAGGACGATGGCGCCGTCGGGGCGGCGCACGGCCACCGCCGCTTGCCGCTGCCCGCGGATCATCACGCCTTCGAGGACCGCCTGGCCCCCATAGACCGGCTTGGCTTCGGGCTTCATCGGAGAGGGTTATCCTCGCTGTTTCCCCGCAACAACAAAGCAGGGGTGAGTTTTCTCACCCCTGGCTCGTGCGTTCAGCAAACGTAGCAGTTACTGGAGCTTGTATTTGCGCTTCATCCTGTCCACACGCCCTTCGGTGTCCACGATGCGCTGCTCGCCCGTGAAGAAGGGGTGGCACACGTTGCAGAGCTCGACGCGCAACTGCTGCTTGGTGGAGCCGGTGGTATAGGAGTTGCCGCAGGAGCACATGACCCGTGCTTCAGGATAGTACTTGGGATGGATGCCTTGTTTCATGGGATATCGCCTTTAGCTGGGATAGACGCTGACCCGCCTGCGCTCGCGGGTGGCGTGCTCGAACTTGACCTTGCCGTCCACGAGGGCGTAGAGGGTGTAATCTCTGCCCATCCCGACATTGGTGCCGGGCTGAATCTTCGTGCCCCGCTGCCGGACGATGATGGTGCCCGCGCGGATGGTCTGTGTGTCGTAGCGCTTGACGCCGAGCCGCTTGCCGCTGCTGTCCCGGCCGTTGCGTGTGCTGCCTGCGCCCTTCTTGTGTGCCATTTGGACTGCCCCCTAGGCCTTGATAGAGGTGACTTTAAGTTCGGTGAAGCCTTGTCGGTGGCCCGTCTTGCGGCGGTTGCGGGTCTTGGACTTGTACTTGAAGATGACGACCTTTTCGCCCAAGCCGTTGGCGGCTACCTTCGCCGTCACCTTGGCCCCGGGCACGGTCGGATTGCCGACAGTGACCTTGCCTTCGTGCGAAAGGACACGAACATCTTTGAGTTCGATGGTCTCGCCCTGCTCGTGTGGAAGGGACTCGACACGTATCGTGTCGCCCTCCCTCACCAGGTACTGTTTGCTGCCCGTCTGAACGACTGCGTAAGTCGCCACGTTAATCACCTTTCGATTTCAACCCGAAGTTCCATTGTACGAGGGGAGACGGGCGGGGTCAAGGAACTCCACACACGATGCGAGCGACTCCCCGCGCGGACTTCTGGCACCGCCTTGACGAGGGAGTCGTTCCCGCTTACGTTGGTCGGTTGTTGTGGGCTTCTAGCCGCGGCCGATCCGGAAGACCTTCGTCTTGCAGACCGGGCAGGTGCCCTGGGTGGCCGGGCGGCCGTTCTTCAGCTTCACCGGCTGTGCGTTCTTGATGTCACGCTTTGCCCGGCACTTGAAACAATAAGCCTCCATTGCTGCCCCTCCTTGATTTTGTAGCTAGACACATTATGCCCTAACTAGGGCGCTGTCAATATGCCTGATATCGAAAACCTTCGTGGGTTGCCACTGTCCGGAAGCGGCGTTGAATGCTATGACCGCAAGGAACCTTCCCTCAGCGGAATACACCCGCGCCGGCTCTTCGGGCTGGGAGGGGGCCATACGGAGCCCTACAGGCAACGCTTGCCCCTGGCGGACCCGCTCCTCTATCTTGCGGTTGACTACAACGGCCCGCAGGTCCGAAAGGACGGCGTCTGGCGGGTGGAGCAGTTGCCCCCAGGAAGCGCTGGCGAAGGCGCGCTCGGCCTCGTCAAGGGTGACAGACTCCTCGATTTTGAACGGGCCGCTCCGTAGGCGCACGAGGCTCTTCAGGTGCCCGCCGCAGCCGAGTTTCTGGCCTAGGTCGTGGGCCAACGAGCGCATGTAGAGGCCGCGGCTGCAGCTCACATAGATGGTCGCCAGCGGCGGCATCCAATCCTCCAGCACGGCGCGGAAGACCTCGACCTTTCTCGGTTCCCGCTCCACCTCGATGCCGGCTCTGGCCAACGTGTACAGCCGCTGGCCCTGCCGCTTGAGGGCGCTGTACATAGGCGGCACCTGCTCGATGGTGCCATCGAAGCCAGCCAATGTGGCTGTCACCTGGTCTTGGGTGATACCGCTAGTGTCTGCACTGGCGACGGCCTCGCCTGTTGAGTCGTAGGTGTCGGTCTCGACGCCGAGTTCGACGACTCCGCGGTACTCCTTCCCGCCCTCGATGAGGTACTCCATCATACGTGTGGCTTGGCCCATGCAGACCGGGATCACGCCGGTCGCGAACGGGTCGAGCGTGCCGCCGTGGCCTACCCGTTTCTGCCTGCTGGCGCGCTTGATTCGGCGGACGACGTCCATCGAAGTGATGCCGGCCGGCTTATCAACATTTAGGATGCCGTCTATGGCTCCATCGGCTTCGAAGGGCTGAGGCCGTGGCGGTGGGCGGGTGGAAGGCTGGTTCACTTCTTTTCCGGCGACTCCCCTGAGGTGACTTGCCTGATGAGTTCGAGCATCTCAGCACCACGTTCGATGGAGAGATCGAGTTCGAACTCCAGCCGCGGGATGATGCGCAGCGAGAGGTTCTCCCGAAGGTGATGGTGGATGAAGCCAGACGCGGACTTCAGCGCCTGCAGGCTCTTCCTCTTCTCATCCTTGTCCCCCAGAACGCTGACGAGGACTCTGGCGTTCTTCAAGTCGGGAGAGGTCTCCACCTTGGTGATGCTGACCACGGTGGCGAGCCTGGGGTCCCGAAGTTCGAGGCTCAGGATGCGGCTGATCTCCTGAAGCATGAGCACGTTGATGCGGTCCATTCGGCGGGTCATGTGGGCGCGGACCTCGAGAAGAGATTGGCGCGGGGAGTTCTTTAGCCGACCCCGACCTGCTGGCGGCGATGGGCTTCCAGTACGTCGCCGGTCTGGTAGTCCTTGAAACCTTCTAAGGTGATACCGCCCTCTAGGCCTGTGTTGACCTCGCGGACGTCGTCCTTGAAGTGCTTCAGGCTCCCGATCTGGCCGGCGAAGACCTGCTTGCCGCCCCTGAACACGCGTATCTCCGCGTCGCGGGCAATCTTGCCGCTGTTGACGTAGAACCCGGCGACCGTGGTGCCGCGGCCCAGCGAGAACACAGCCCTGATGGTGGCTTGGCCCTCGATGATGTCCTTGTACACCGGCTCGAGCAGGCCCTTAAGGGCGCGCTCGATGTCGTCAACCAGGGAGTAGATGATGTTGTAGTGGCGGATGTTCACGCTGACCTGGTTGCCCAGGGTGCGCGCTCCAGGCTCGGGCTGGCTGTTGAAACCTACGATGATTGCTTTGGAAGCCACCGCCAACAACACGTCGCTCTCGGTGATGCTCCCTGCGGCGGCATGGATGACGTTCACCCGCGTGCGCTCGGTGTTCAGGCGCTCCAGCGCCTTACGGATAGCCTCGACGCTGCCTTGGACGTCGGTCTTCAGGATGAGGTTGAGGGCTTTGACCTCGCCCGCCTCGATCCGGGTGTACACATCTTCCAGGGTCACCCCGGCCCCGCTGCGGGCCTGCCGTTCCTGAGCTTTGGCCTCGGTCATCTGCCGCGCGGTCTTCTCGTCCGCGACTGTCTCAAACTTTTCGCCGGCCTCTGGCAGCGTCTCCATGCCCAGTATCTCCACAGGAGCGGAGGGGCCTGCTTCTTTGATCCGCTTGGCACTGTCGTCGAGCATGGCCTTGACGCGGCCCTTGTGCGGTCCGGCTGCCAGGTAGTCGCCGACTCGGAGCGTGCCGGTCTGGACGAGGACGGTCGCCACGGGGCCGCGGCTTTTGTCTATGCGGGCCTCGACGACGATGCCTTTGGCGCTACGGTTCGGGTTGGCCTTAAGCTCCGCGACTTCCGCGACCACCAGGAGGTTCTCCAGGAGGTCGGGGATGCCCTGACCCTTCAAGGCCGACACCGGTACGGCGATGACATCGCCGCCCCACTCCTCGACGACGAGGGCGTGCTCCGAAAGCTGTTGCTTCACCTTGTCCGGGTTGGCGCCGGGTTTGTCCATCTTGTTGATGGCGACGACAATGGGCACGCCAGCGGCTTTGGCGTGGTCTATGGCCTCGATGGTCTGGGGCATGATGCCGTCGTCGGCGGCCACGACCAAGACCGCGATGTCGGTGACCTTGGCGCCCCTGGCCCGCATGGCAGTGAAGGCCGCATGGCCGGGGGTGTCCAGGAAGGTGATGCGGTTGCCTTTGTACTCGACCTGGTAGGCGCCGATGTGCTGAGTGATGCCGCCGGCCTCGCCTGCGGCCACCCGGGTGTTCCGGATGGCATCGAGCAAGGTGGTCTTGCCATGGTCAACATGGCCAAGGATGGTAACCACCGGCGAGCGTGGCTGAAGCTGCGCGGGGTCTTCGCCTTCGGTAGAGACCGTCAGCCGGGCAGACTCGGCCTTTTCAGCCGTCTGGGAAACGGTGAAGCCGAAGTCCGTGGCAATCTCAGCGGCCACGTCGTGGTTGATGATCTCGTTGACCGAGAACATGTGGCCCTGGCGCATGAGTTGTTTGATGACTTCGATGGGGGTGACCTTCATCACCTTGGCCAACTCGCCGACCGCGATGGCTTGGGGGATGTCCAGCGGCTTGGGGGCTGGCGGAGCAGGTTTCTGCGCGCCGCGTGCCTTGGCAACCGCCACGGCGGTCGCGGCGGTCGGCTGCGCAGGTACGTTCGTCTTTTCGGTCTTGCTGGTCATCAGAACCTACGGGTCGGATTTCAAGGACTCCGGCCCCACATACTACCACGGCGCGGATCAGCCTGAAGCCTTGTCCGCCTCAAGAGAACCCACCAGCGCGGCCCAGTCGCTTTCCGGCACCTTCGCCCTCAGCACGTGGCTGAGGCGCTGCATCTTCAGGTTATCGCGTTTGCATTCTGGCCGGCGGCAGACGTACGCGCCGCGTCCAGGGGCCTTGCCTTCGTGGTCGAGACGGATGGCGCCGTCCGGCATCGCCACGATCCGCACCAGGTCCCGCTTGGCGGCCTTGGTTCCGCAGAGGATGCACGTTCGCTCTGGGACGTGACCGCGGCTTGCCTTTTGGCCTGCCCTTCGGGCTAGCGCCACTTGCCCGTCTTGGACTTACGCTTCCCGGCCTTGGAGTCGTCGCCGCGCTTCCCGCGGCCTGGGCCGGCGCGGAGCTCCACAATGTCTTCTGCGAAGCGGATGCGTCCCGGCTCGGGCGCGGCTCCTGCCCTGCGGACCGACCAGATATCCGGGGGAAGCTCGCTCAAGGAAGCAGACTGCTCCTGCACGGGGGCAGTCTCCTGCTCTTCTGCTTGCCCTTCCCCTTCGAGGAGCTTGAGCAGGTCTGCATCGAGCGCGTCGGGCTGCTTCTGCGCTTCGCCCTCGGCTGCTTCAGGGGGGGCCTGTGCACCTTCCGTACTGGACGCCGGGGCAGCCGCCAACTCCGCGGCGGGTACCAGAGCCTCTTGTTTGGCAGCGGCCACGACGGGCGCCTTCACCTCAGCCTTGGCCGGTTTGGCCTCGGCGGACCGCTCAGCGACGGCGGCCGCTTGCTTGGATGGCCCCTTGGCCGGCTGGGCCGCGGCAGCCTCGACGTCGCTCTTGATGTCCACCTTCCAGCCGGTCAGTTTGGCAGCCAGCCTCGCGTTTTGGCCTTCCTTGCCGATGGCCAGCGAGAGTACCCGGTCGGGCACGGTGGCCGCGGCCGTGCCAGTCTCGTGGTTCAGGTCCACGCCCAAGACCTGCGCCGGGCTGAGGGCATGGGCGACGAAGATGGCCGGCTCTTTGTCCCAGGCCACCACGTCAATCTTCTCGCCGTGGAGTTCGTTCACGATATTCTGGATGCGGATGCCCCTTAGCCCTACGCACGACCCGACGGGGTCGACTCCCTCTTGCCGGGCCCAGACGGCTACCTTGCTCCGCGCGCCCGGCTCGCGGGCGATGGCCTTGATCTCGACGGCGCCGTTGAAGATCTCCGGCACCTCCATCTCGAACAGGCGCTTGAGCAACTGCTTGTCGGCCCTGGAGACGATCAACTCCGGGCCCTTGGTGGACTTGCGGACGGACTGGAGGAGGATCTTGAGCTTCTGGCCTACCCGGTACCGCTCGAAATAGACCTGCTCCGAGGTGGGCAGGATGGCCTCGGCCCTGCCGAGTTCAACGGTGATCTGTTTTGGCTCGATGCGTTGGATGGTGACGGTGAAGACCTCGCCCTCCTTGTGGGCGTACTCCTCGAACACCAACTCGCGCTCGGCCTCCCGCAGACGCTGGAGGACCACCTGTTTGGCGGTCTGGGCGGCGACGCGGCCCGCGCTGTGGCTCAAGGTCTCGGTGGGAACCCCGTCGCCGACTTTGACGTCGGGCTTGATTTTCCTCGCGTCTTGAAGGCTTATCTCAAGTTGTGGGTCGGCGACCGCCTCGACAGCCGTCTTGAGCAGATAGACGCTGACATCGCCGGAGCCAGGGTCGAGTTTGACCGAGATGTTTTGACCGGCGGAGAGGCTGTCCTTCCGGTATGCGGATACGAGGGCAGCCTCGATGGCTGACAGCACGATTTCTTTCGGCAGATTGCGCTCGGCGGCTAGTTGAGTCAAAGCAATCAGGAAATCGCTCTTCATGCTTCTGCCACCCCCTTGAGTCCATCACAACCTCCCTCTAACAAGAAAAGTGGGGAAGACCCCACTTTTCAAGCAAAGCGAACGGAGGAGAAGCTGTTACTGGCAGTATAGCACGGCGGCGACCGGTGTACAAGAGGTGTCGGGAGGCGGGTAGGGCCGCAGTCCCGGTGGTTCTCGGCTATTCCGTGCCTCCCCTGACGACGCTCTTTCCTGTTGGGCAAAGGTCAACCAGAACGCACCTCTCGCAGAGCGGCCGGGTTTTCCGGCAGATGTCTTTGGCGTGGCGGACGATGAGCGCATGGTATTCGTTGTAGAGGCCGCTTTCTGCGGGGAGGTTGTCCATGAACATGGCGCGGTGGGCTGCGTAGGGCGCCTCTTGAGGCGCCAGCCCGAGCCGGGCGAAGAGGCGCTTGGTGTAAGCATCTATCACAAAAGTGGGGATGTCCGCCGCATACAAGGCGATGTCGTCTGCGGTCTCCTCGCCGATGCCGTAAACACGCAAGAGTTTTTCCCGCAACACTTTGCCATCCTCGGCCCGCATCGCGGCGATGTCGTCGCCATAGGCCTCGTTGAAGAAGTGCGCCAGGGCCTTGAGCTTGCGCGCCTTGACGTTGTAGTAGCCGCTTGGTCTGACCAGTTCGGCCAGCCGCTCATCGGGAAGGCCCCGGATGGCTTGTGGCGACATGGCATTGGCCGTCTTGAGGTTCGCGATAGCCTTTTCCACGTTCGTCCACGCAGCGGACTGGGCAAGGACCGCTCCTACCATGACCTCGAAGGGGCCGTCCGCCGGCCACCAGCCCTGGGTCCCATAGTGGTCGAAGAGGAGGCGGTAGATGGTGAGCAGTTTAGCGCCGAGCTGACGCCGACGGCCTGGGCTGCTCATGGCCTCTTCCTTAACTTAGCACAACAGGGATGTTGCCAGTAATCGCCACCTTCTTTGTAGTGCCGCTGCATGTGTAGGCATAGGCCTCGACGCCCTTTCGGACGGCATTCTCTAGGACGCCACAGAACTCTGGGTCGGCTGCCTGGTTGGGGGAGAAGACGTCGGCGTCGGGGCGCTGGACGACGAACGCAACTGCCGCACGGTGCCCCCGCGATACAGCCGAGATTAGTGAGCGCAGGTGCTTTTGGCCGCACGCCGTCGGTGCGTCGGGAAACAGGGCGGCGCCACCAACAACAAGGGTCACGGACTTGGCTTCCACATAGCAACGGCCTGACCTACTGGAGCGCAGAAGGTCTATGCGGCTATCTCCCAGGGTTACCTCGCTCTCGACCCGCTCGAAGCCAGAGAACTCGGGCAGCCGCCCTGCCTCTATCGCTTCGCGCAACAGCGTGCTTGGCAGCCTGGCATCGGCTGAGACGAGGGTCCCGTTCGCCTCCACCAAGACCAGATCGTATCGGGTCTTGCGCCCGGCCACCCCCTCCTCGGGCCGCAGGATGACGCGGTTTCCTGGCTGGAACAGCTCGGCCATACGGCCGGAATTGGCCACATGGACAGCCACCTCCCGGCCCTCGCAGGTGGCTACCGCCAGGAAGCGGTTCACGCGGCTGACGAAGTGTCCCTGTTTCAACCCCTTTGGCAACTTCATGGGTTCTGTAGGATATTTTCACGCGGCCTTCTGAACGTCTACAGGACGTTGTAAAGTATGCAGGACTCATCCAATCTGTGGAAACCGAGGCGGAAATGAAAGGGTTCACCCAACGGCTGAACGAGGCCATGGACGCAGCGAAGAGCCTCGTGTGCATTGGGCTGGACCCCGATCCGGCCCTCATGCCAGTCGCCGACGTGCTTGCCTTCAACAAGGGCATCGTGGACGCGACGAAAAACCTTGTCTGCGCCTACAAGCCCAACCTCGCTTTCTACGAAGCCCTGGGGATTCCAGGGTTAAAGGCGTTGGAGGGCACGGTGGCGCACATCCGCGCCGTGGCCCCTCGCGTGCTGATTATCGGCGACGGCAAACGGGGTGATGTCGGACATGCAAGTAGTAGATACGCGCAGGCGATGTTCGACGTGTGGGGTTTCGACGCGGCGACGGTGAATGCCTCCGGCGGCGGTGAGTCTCTTGCCCCCTTCTTCGAGCGGCCCGACAAAGGAGCGTTCGTGTGGTGCCGCTCCTCCAATCCGGGCGCGGCTGAGTTTCAGGGTGTGGCCCAGACTGTAGGCGGACGGCTGTACGAGCGTATCGCAGAGTCCGCGCGGTCATGGGACAAACATGGCAACATCGGCCTAGTCGTGGGGGCTACGTATCCCGCCGAATTGACGGCGGTGCGGCGTCTGTGCCCAGACATGCCCATCCTTCTCCCTGGCGTGGGTGCTCAGGGAGGAGACCTGGAGGCATCGGTGAAGGCCGGTGTGGATTGGAAGGGACGTGGCCTCCTGGTGAGCTCCTCGCGAGGCATCATCTACGCATCCCGAAGCACAACAGGGTACGCAACCGCGGCCAGGTCTGCCGCCAAAGACCTGCGCGACAGCATCAACGGCATCCTCGACGCTGAGGGCAAGGAGTGGTAGCGGAGCTGGGGCTGGGCGATGTGGTGGTGCTGAAGAAGCAGCACCCGTGCGGGGGCCGCGAATGGCGTGTCGTGAGGCTTGGCGCGGACATCGGGCTTCAGTGCACCACGTGTCACCGCAGGATCCTGCTGGCGCGGTCTGAGCTCGAAAAGCGGGTGCGTTCGGTCAGGCCCGCTGAACCTCGTCCGGTTGGCAATACCAAGTGAATCACGCGGGTGCACCTGTTGATGAACGTGGGTGCGACGCCGCAGATGGGCTGATGGCAGACCCAGTGTGCACACCTCGCAAGGTGGGTGCCGTCGTTGACACCTATCCTAGGCGGGCATAGAATTGCTCGAGGGGTCTCAAGGAGGAGCGGCCCATGTTGGAGATGGTGATCGACAGCATCCGCGTTAGCCTGATGAACTATCACAGGGTCGTGATTCTGCGGGTCAAGGACTCCAACCGCTACCTGCCTATTTGGATCGGCCCGAATGAAGCTGATGCCATCGCGGTCAGGCTCCAAGACGTCACTGTTCCACGCCCGCTGACGCATGACCTTCTCGGCAACGTCATCACTTCGCTCGGTGCTACCGTCAACAAGATTGTGGTATCGGACTTGAACAACGACACCTTCTACGCGAAGATTGTCATTCAAGGCAACGGGAGCACAATGGAGATAGACTCCCGGCCAAGCGATGCGATCGCCTTGGCGGTGCGGCAGGGGTACTACGTCCTCGACCCCAAGGGTGGGCGGCACGTGTTTGAGACCATCGGCAGCGCTCAGGCGTACATCGAACAACTCAAGAAGACGCACAAGGAGCTCGAGCCGGTGATAAGGCCCGTCTCGCCCATCTTCGCCGAGGATTCCGTGCTCGAAAAGGCAGGGGTGGAGATGGACGAGGAGACGGGCAAGCCCATCGTCGCGACGGATGGCTCGGCCCAGCCCAGGCCATTGCGCGACGAGGAGTTGCGCAGCCTCTCCGCCTTCAGTGAGTTTATCTCCACGCTTGACCTGGATGACCTGGGCGAAGGGAAGACCAAGAAGCCTTCGCCGGGCAAATAAGAACGTCGCGTAACCGGCTATCCAGTCTTGGCAGCCGGTAGTCCTTGCCCCGCCCAGTGCGGGGCTTTTTCGTAAGCAGGCCCCCTCGTGTGGATGTGAAAGGACTGTGTGGCCGACGCACAGGCGCGACGGCTACTGAACACTCTTGGGCACACAGCAGAAAACTGAAGGTCGGAGTCCTAATCCTGTGCAAGCCGCGGGCGCCCAGGCTGATTCACCACAGGTGGACCAGCCTCGCGGGACCTCTGCCTCCGGGGTAGTCGGCTTCCTGTACAGAATACGCACGTTCGAGTCCTTCCAGTACAGCAAGTTCCGAATGCTCTGGGTAGCGAGTTGCGGGACAAGCGGAGGTTATTTTCTTCAGCAGGTCGTCGTCGGGTGGTTGATGTACGACTTGACCAAGTCACCCTTCTGGACAGCCATAGCTCTGGGCCTGGACTCCATGCCGCAGCTCGTGGCCGGCCCCATCGGAGGCGTCTTGGTGGATGCCTGGGACCGGAGGAAGCTCCTGATCCTCCTGCCGATGTACCAGGCCACTGTTTCCATCGGTTTTGGCGTGCTCGTCCTGCTCGACCTTGTCGGGCCGTGGCACGTCATCGGATTCGTGGTCCTGATGGGACTCTCGTGGGCCCTTATCGAACCGTCCAGGATGGCGCTCACCCCCCTCATCGTACCTCGCAAGAACCTCATCAACGCTTATTCACTCACCCAGCTTGCCTTCAGCGTCACGCGCCTTATCGGGCCCGCCATTGGCGGGGTATTACTGGCGGTGTTCGGAGCTGGGCCGACACTTCTGCTCGAAGGGGGGTTCCAATTGAGTGCCAGCCTGATGGCGTTCTTGATGGGGCCCCAGGCCCAACCCAAGACGCCGGCGAATCTCAAGGGGGTATGGGTTGGGCTGAAACGAGTGGCGGTCTATGCCCGCGCCACTCCCCTCATATCCGGACTGCTCCTCTGCGGCATCGTCAGTCCCTTGCTTGTCGTGCCGTTCACGAGCAGCCTGATGCCGGTTTACCAGGTCGAGGAGTTTGAGGTTGGCCAGAAAGAGTTGGGTTGGCTGTTGGCGGCGATTGGAGCAGGTTCGATTATCGGTGGGGTCCTGATGGCCTCTTTCGCAAGTGCGAAACGTCAGGGACGCCTTCTGTTCTTCGTCATCTTCTTCTCGGCATTGACGATGGCTGCGGTCTCCCACATCCCCTACTACTGGGCTGCGCTGCCGATCTTCGTCATCGTGGGTGTGTGCTTCACACTCACCCAAACCTTATCCAGCGCGCTGATCCAGAGCAATGTACGCGACGATCTCCGTGGCGGCGTTTCAGGCGTGCTGATGGCTACATGGGGTTTCATGATTTTCGGCTCTATCCTGGCGGGCCTCCTGGCTAGAAGTCTGGGGGCGCCCAATGCCACCCTGATCGCGTCGGCATTATTGGTAGCATTCATCGTGTTCATAGCCGTCCGATTCCGCGCGGTGCGTCAACTTCCGTAATCGGACGCGGTTGCAGAGCACTCCAGGGGGCATGTTGACCTTCTCGAAAAGATTGTGATAATATTTGCAATCCGCCGAAGGGGGCCTTATGAACGACCGCAAAAACGGCTTCGTTCTCAGGCTGCTGGGCATCGGGTGGTACGTCGCCATCTGCATCGCCGGAGGAGCGTTCGCGGGCTTCGGGCTCGACCGGTGGTTGGACACGGGTCCATGGTTGACTATTGTTGGGGTCTTGCTCGGAGTAATGGTCGCGGTGGTTGGTATGTACACGATGCTGCTGAAGCTCCTCGAGAGTACCCGAGGCGATAGGAAGACAAGGTAGAGGGCAGTGGGTAAGCTTCTGCGCAAACCGAAGGTCGCCATCGTCCTGGTAGTCTTCCTGGTTGTTTTCATCATTGGCTTGGCAGGTGGAGCTCTCGGCGACAAGTTCGGGGGAGGGTTCCTCGGTTCGCCATTGCCGCACCTGCAATTGGCCGCTGAGAAGGTCACCGCAGAGCCTCAATTCCCCGGCTTTACCGTCACCAACACCATGATTGCCACATGGGTGGCCATCGCGGTTCTGGGCATCCTCACGTTCTTTGCCACCCGCCGGATGACTGAGGTACCTAGAGGTCTCCAGAACCTCTTCGAGGCGGTAATCGAGTATTTCATCCACTTGGCCGAAACGATTGCCGGCCACGAGCGTGCCAGGACATTTTTGCCCCTCGTGCTGACTATTTTCTTGTTTATCGTAACCGCCAACTGGCTGGGCGTTCTTCCTGGATTCGGTACCATCGGACGCGTTGAGACCGCGGACCAGATTATCCACCACGCGGAAGAAAAGGCCGAGAAAGACGGGGAGGCAGCGAATCTCGCAACGATTGAACTGCATGTCTTCGACGGAGACGGCGGCGTTGCTGTCCAGTCCTTCGGCTCAGTCGGCGAGACGATCACCGCCGAAGAGTACGAGCACGACGGGATTGAGGAGGGTAAGCGCGCGGGGATCCTCGTGCCATTCCTCCGGAGCGCCAATACGGACGTAAATACCACCCTCGCCATCGCCCTCATCGCCATGGTCATGGTCCACTGGTGGGGACTCCGGACATTGGGCGCTTTTAACCACCTGGGCAAGTACTTCAGTTTCAAGCGCGGCGCCATCTGGTTCATGGTTGGCATCCTTGAGGCCATCGGCGAGGTTGCCAGGATTATCAGTTTCACCTTCCGGTTGTTCGGCAACATCTTCGCGGGCGAGGTGTTGCTGGCCGCGATGGCCTTCCTACTTCCACTCATCGGCATCGTGCCGTTCCTTGGTCTGGAACTGTTCGTCGGACTGATCCAGGCGTTCATCTTCTCGATGTTGACCCTGGTTTTCGCTGCAAGCGCAACGGCGAGCCACGGCGCAGAAGGGCACTAGGAACCCGGCGTAGTGGCGTAGCCCCTAACAATCAAGTTTTTCTAAGGAGGGAGTTCTCAATGGAAGGTAATCTGTCGTCTATAGGCGCGGGGATGGCCATAGGCCTGGGTGCACTGGGACCCGGCCTGGGCATCGGGATGCTGGCTGCCAAGGCTATGGAGTCCCTCGGGCGTAACCCAGAGGCAGCTGGCCCCATCCAGCAGAACATGATCCTGGCCATCGCCTTCACGGAAGCCATCGCCATCTACGCCCTCGTGGTCGCGGTCATCATCAAGTTCGTGTAATCGGACTCGACCCGCGTCCCCGAGTCAGCCGTTCCGCCTGTTGTTGAACGGGCGGAATGGCTGACAGGAGCAGGGTAGAGGAGGGCTAATGGAAGCATTAGGGATCAACCTGCCCGGTCTGATAACGCAGATCGTCAGCTTCCTCATCCTTTTCGGCTTGCTGTGGATGGTGCTCTACAGGCCCATCACCCGCATGCTGGACCAACGCTCGGCCAAGATCAAAGAGAGCCTGGAGACGGCTGAGAAGGTGAGGGAGGAATCTGCGAAGTCGAAGGCGGACATGCAGAAGCAGATAGATGCTGCCCGCACGGAAGGCCAGGCCCTCATCGCCCAGGCAAGGGAAGTGGCCGACCGTTTCCGTGACGAGGAACTGGCCAAGGCCAGGACTGAGATCCAGGCGGCCCGCGTCCGGGCTGAGGCTGACATCAAGCGGGAGCGCGATGCGGCCATCGAGGACCTGCGGCGCGAGTTTGCCGGCATGGCTGTGTCGGCCGCGGAGAAGATCGTTGAGCGGTCGTTAGACAAGAATACCCACAAGGACCTGATAGACAAGGTCCTGAAGGAAAGCTCAACGGTCCGGCGGAGTTAGACCTCTTCCGACAAGTCCGTCTTCGCAGGGTATCTAGAATCAAGAGTTTGCCGAGGCTCTAGGAGTCTCACCACAAATCTGAAGAGGTGATGCGGAGCAAACATGGCAAGGGCACCTTCGGCTAGAAGGTATGCTCAAGCGGTTTTCCAACTCGCCGTCGAGGGAAAGAACCTCGATGGCTGGGCGGACGACCTCGCCGCGCTGGCGCGCGCCATCGAGAACGCCGAGTTTGTTGCCTTGCTGGATTCGCCCCACTTATCTCCAGTGCAGAAACGCAAGCTCATCAATGATGCGCTTGGCAAAGCCGTCGGCCCTCTGCCGCTCAACCTCATCTTTTTACTCGCGTCCCGTAACTACGTTCGACTCGTACCGGACATCCTCGACGAGTACGAAGGGCTACTGTACGCCCACAGGGGAATCGTACTGGGCGAAGTCATCTCAGCGGTCCCCCTGGAACCCCAGCAACTCGATGCCATCGCGACGCGGCTTTCGGAGGTCGTTGGGCGGCAGGTCAGGGTGACGGCCAGGGTTGACCCAGGGGTGCTCGGCGGCTTCATCGCCAAAGTCGGCGACCGCGTGTTGGACGGCAGCGCCAAGACCAAGCTGGAACAGATGCGGCGGAGTCTGGCGTCAGGGGTAGCGTGATTCGGGGGCGTTCGCTGCCCCGCACTTACGGAGGAAGGCATGGCAGTCAGGGGACAGGATATAGCGTCAGTCATCAAGCGCCAGATCCAGGAGTTCGGCCGCGACCTTTCGATGGTGAACGTCGGCGTCGTGGTCGAGGTAGGCGACGGCATCGCCCGCGTCCACGGCCTGTCCGGCGTAGCCTACAGCGAGCTGCTCGAGTTCTCTGGCGGCACCATCGGCATAGCCCTCAACCTCGAGGAAGACAGTGTCGGTGCCGTGATTATGGGTGACGACCGGGCGGTGAAGGAAGGCAGCGAGGTGCGGAGCACCGGCCGCATCGTCGAGGTGCCTGTGGGCGACGAGATGTTGGGACGCGTCGTGAACGCCCTCGGGCAGCCGATAGACGGTAAAGGGCCTGTCCGGACCAAACAGAACCGGGCTGTGGAAATCGTGGCTCCTGACGTCTCCACGCGCAAGTCCGTAAACACGCCGGTGCAGACCGGTATCAAGGCTATCGACGGGATGATTCCCATCGGCCGCGGCCAACGCGAACTTATCATCGGTGACCGCTCGACAGGCAAGACGACCCTGGCCATAGACACCATCATCAACCAGAAGGGCGGCGACCTGTTCTGCATCTACGTCGCCATCGGCCAGAAGGTCGGGCGCGTGGCGCAGACCGTCGCGCTGTTGGAGCAGCACGGGGCGATGGAGCATACCATCGTCGTGGCCGCCAACTCCTCGGACCCGGCGCCGATGCAGTATCTCGCCCCCTACGCCGGTTGCGCCATGGGCGAGTACTTCATGATGAAGGGCAAGGATGCCCTCATCGTCTATGACGACCTCTCGAAGCACGCCTGGGCCTACCGCCAGATGTCGCTGCTGCTGCGCCGCCCGCCTGGCCGCGAAGCTTACCCCGGCGACGTGTTCTACCTGCACAGCCGCCTTTTGGAGAGAGCGGCCAAGCTGGACGAGGCCCACGGTGGCGGTTCACTCACGGCGCTGCCAATCATCGAGACCCTTGCCGGCGACGTGTCCGCCTACGTTCCCACAAACGTCATCTCCATCACCGACGGGCAGATCTACCTTGAGCCGGAACTCTTCAACTCCGGCGTCCGCCCGGCAGTGAACGCGGGCCTCTCGGTGTCCCGGGTCGGCGGCTCGGCCCAGACCCGCGCCATGCGCCGTGTCGCGGGCCGGCTCCGTCTCGACCTGGCCCAGTTCCGCAACCTGGCCGCCTTTGCTCAGTTCGGCACCGCTGACCTGGACAGGGCATCCCGAATGCAGTTGGAACGTGGCCAGCGCGCGGTCGAAGTCCTCAAGCAGGGCCAGAACGTCCCTCTTTCACTGGAGCAGCAGGTCACCATCATGTATGCCCTCGTCAATGGTCTCTTGGACGATGTGGAGATTCCCAAGATGCGGCCGTTCGAGACAGCGCTCCATAGGTTCATGACCTCCAATCACCCAGGCGTCCTCAAAGAGATTGCACAGAAAAAAGAACTCACCCCTGAGATTGAGCCGAAGCTCAAGGCTGCCATCGAAGAGTTCAAGAAGACACCCCACTAACCGAAGCGAGCCATTCCGTGCCAAGTGTAAGACAGATACGACGCCGTATCCGCAGCGTCCAGAACACGGCCAAGATTACCAAGGCCATGTCCATGATTGCCGCCTCGAAGATGCGCCGGGCGCAGGAGATGGCGCTGCGGGGCCGTCCATATGCCGAGAGGATGCAGGCCCTTTTGGCCGACTTGGCGGCGCAGTCTCAAGATGAAGAAGACCTTCATCCCCTTTTGCGACGCCGCGAGATCAAGAAGGCTCAAATCGTTCTCATCACTCCAGACCGTGGTCTCACCGGCGGCCTCAACTCCAATATCAATCGGCGGGCCGCTCAGCTTGTCCTTGAGCAAAAGGCGCAGAACATCTCGACCAATGTGGTGGCGGTAGGACGCAAGGGGCGTGACTTCATGGCCCGCTACGGCCAGGATATGCGCGCGGTCTTTACGAATCTCAGCGACCGGCCCGTGCTCGCTGATACGACCGCGGCCTCACGTATTGTCATCGACGACTACTCGCAGGGACTGGTGGACGCCGTCTATCTGGTGTACGCCCGGTTCGTGAACACAACTCTCCAGCGGCCGGTGGTGGAGACGCTCCTGCCCATCGTGCCCGCGAAGCTGGAGGCCCAGAGCGCCGTCGGCTACATCTATGAGCCGACAGGCTTACAGGTGCTGGCGCAGCTGCTGCCGCGATTCGCAGAGATGCAGGTGTACCACGCAGTTTTGGAGGCCATCGCCAGCGAGCAGTCCGCCCGCATGGTGGCCATGCGTAGCGCGACGGACAACGCCAACGCCATGGTCGTTGACCTCACGCTTGAGATGAACAAGGTGAGGCAAGAGGGCATCACCAAGGAGTTGCTTGATATCGTTGGAGGCGCCGCGGCCGTCGAAGGCTAGGCGCATACCCTATGCTTGGGAAGGATTAGGAGGAACGATGGCAACCGGAAAGATCAGCCAGGTCATCGGCACCGTTGTGGACGCGGAGTTTCCTGCCGATGGGATGCCCGCCATCTATAACGCGCTGGAAACTCGCATCGGCAAGGACAAGCTGGTCCTTGAGGTCGAGCAGCACATCGGCAACAACCGGGTGCGCTGCCTCGCCCTGGGGGCGACGGAGGGTCTTTCCAGAGGTGTGGACGTGACGGACACCGGCAGGCCCATCGCCGTTCCGGTCGGCGACCCAACCCTCGGGAGGCTCTTCAACGCCCTAGGCGACACCCTGGACAGCCTCGAAGAGATAGATGCGGCCGAGAAGTGGCCCATCCACCGCAAGCCGCCGACGTTCGAAGAGCAGGCGACTACGGTTCAGGTGCTCGAGACTGGCCTGAAGGTCTTGGACCTCATCACCCCGTTCACCAAGGGCGGGAAGGTCGGCGCTTACGGAGGCGCTGGCGTCGGCAAGACCGTCATCATCCAGGAGCTCATCCGTAACATCGGCACCGTGCACAAGGGCGTGTCCGTCTTCGCCGGTGTCGGCGAGCGCTCCCGTGAGGGCAACGACCTCTGGCGCGAGATGCAGGCCTCCGGCGTCATCAAGAACACCGTGCTCGTCTTCGGCCAGATGAACGAGCCGCCCGGCATCCGCGCGCGCGTCGGCCTCACGGGGCTGACGATGGCCGAGTTCTTCAAAGAGCAGCGCCACCAGGACGTTCTGCTGTTCATCGACAACATCTACCGCTACATCCTCGCAGGAATGGAGGTCTCCGCACTTCTGGGCCGCATGCCCTCCGCCGTCGGCTACCAGCCGACCCTGGCGACGGAGATGGGCGCCCTGGAGGAGCGCATCACCTCCAGCAAAGCCGGCTCCATCACCTCCTTCCAGGCTATCTACGTTCCCGCCGACGACTATACCGACCCCGGCATTGTCACCACATTCGGCCACCTTGACGCCGTCGTCGCTCTCGAACGCTCCATCGCCGAGCAGGGCTTGTACCCAGCCGTGGACCCGCTGACCTCCTTCTCCCGCATCCTGGAGCCAGCCGTCGTCGGCCAGGAGCACTACGACGTCGCCCGTGGCGTTCAGCAGGTGCTCCAGCGGTACAGGGACCTTCAGGACATCATCGCCATCCTGGGCATCGAAGAGCTTTCCGAAGAAGACAAGCAGACGGTGGCCCGGGCACGCAGGATCCAACGCTTCCTGTCCCAGCCGATGTTCGTGGCGGAGCCGTTTACCGGCCAGCCGGGCCGCTACGTCCCCATCAAGGAGTCGGTCCGGGGCTTCAAGGAGATTCTGGAGGGCAAGCACGATGCCCTGCCGGAGCAGGCCTTCTACATGGTCGGCACGATTGATGAGGCTGTGGAGCGGGCCGCGAAGATGAAGGCGGCGTAGGGAGACGCGGGAAGAGAAGGGGTCTTCACATGGCCACCATGCGTCTAGAAATCGTGACAGCCGAGCGCCTCGTCTATTCCGAGGAGGTCAGCAGCGTCGTGGCCCCGGGCTTCGATGGCGAGTTGGGCATCCTACCGCATCACGCCCCCCTGCTCACCTTGCTCAAGCCCGGTGAGTTGCGCATCCGCAAAGACGGCCAGGAGACGTTGATGGCGGTCACTGGAGGCTTCATGGAGGTCTTTGAAAACAAAGTGGTTGTCTTGGCCGACGCCGCCGAGCGCGACAGCGAGATTGACCTCGCTCGGGCCGAGGAAGCTCTGAAGAGAGCGAAGGAGAGGATCGTTGCCCGTGGGGCCGACCTGAACCTGGAACATGCTTTGTCCTCGATGCGGCGTGCGGAGGCGCGGCTGAAGGTCGCGCGCCGTCGCCGCGGCACCACTGCAGGGCCGACCCGTCCAGGCTAGCCATACTCTCAGGACCGTAATCACGAAGGCCGGAGCGAGAATCGCTCCGGCCTTCGTGATTGTTACCTCCTGGCGGGTTGGGGTCCTTTGCCTCGCCCCGTCGTCTTGACGGATGCCTGTTCAGCTTCCGTTTGATCGCGAAGGTAGTAGGTCATAGACTGGAGTGAGAGGACGGGGTCTATGTTCCGGAGCACCACGTCCATCGGTACCTGCGGGGCGACCGGCGCATAGTTGAGGATGCCGCGGATACGGCACTTCACGAGCTGGTCAATCACCATCTGTGCCTGGGCCGCAGGCACCGCCACGATGGCGATGACGATCTCTCTGTCCGTAACCGTCTTTTCCAGGTCCTTCATCGGCTGGACGCTAAGGTTCCGTATCGGGGTGCCGACCTGGCCTGGGTCGCTGTCGAAGGCGGCCAGGATGTTGAAGCCTTCAGGCGCAAAGCCAGGATAGTTGATGATGGCGCGCCCAAGGCGGCCTACGCCGATGAGGCAGGTGTTCCAACGTATGTCGAGCCCAAGGATCTCGCCTAGCTCCTGCAACAGGAACTGGACCTTATACCCACGGCCTTGCTTTCCAAACCTTCCGAAGTAGCTGAGGTCCTTTCGGATCTGTGCAGGGGTCATCTGGAGCCGCTTGCCGAGTTGATGCGAGCTGACCACGTCGGTGCCCTCAGCCTGGAGTTGGCTAAGGGCGCGCACATACAGGGGCAGCCTGAGCACGACGACTTCTGGGACTTGTGGAGAACTCATCGGGTTTTTGATAGTTATTCCGGCGAAAAACTCAGATTGACGGTCGAGCCATTGTACTTACCCCGTCGGCATGCGTCAAACGCTTGTGACCACGCGAACTACCGCGTGGACGGCTGCGTCTCCGCCTGTGCCAGTTCCGGTTTCTTGACACCCCAAAGCTGCGGTGCTAGAATTCCCCCGCTTGTGTACGAGGCGCAAGCAGGCTAATGGGTTCTTGGGTCGGATATCCACCTGATCCCTGGCTGAGCTTTGCCTTTTACTACCTTCCCCTTTTGTGGACGTCCTACGAGCGCTCGCCGTTAGGAAGGAGCCAATGGTCGAAGCAGAGAAGATTCAGCTACACAGAGGGCTGCGTGACGTTTACATCGACCGCACCCGGACCAGCTTCATAGACGGCAGAGAGGGAAAGCTCCTTTACCGTGGCTACAACATCCACGACCTCGCGGAGAACTCCACGTTTGAAGAGATTGTTTACCTCCTTCTCTATGGTGTGCTCCCTACGAGAGCCCAACTCGACCAGATAGATGGGGAGCTCAAAGCCAGCAGGAAGCTCCCCCCAGAGGTGTCGGAGGTTATCCGCATCACCAAGAACGCGCATCCCATGGATGTGCTGCGCACCGCCATTTCAGCCCTCTCCACGACCGATTCGAATATCCGGGATAACTCCCGGGAGGCGATTCTCCGCAAGGGCATCAGGCTCACAGCCGCCGCGCCGACTATCGTGGCGACCCATGCCCGGATCTGTGCGGGCAAGAAGCCGGTTGAACCGAACCCAGAGCTCGGCCACGCCGGGAACTTCTTGTATATGCACACCGGCCAGGTACCCCATCCCGAAGACGCGTCGTTGATGGACAAAGACTTCGTACTCCATGCCGAGCATGGCATCAACGCCTCCGCATTCGCCGCACGGGTGGCAGCGTCCACCGAGGCCGACCTCCACTGCGCCATCACCACGGGCGTTGCGGTGTTGAAAGGCCCTGCACATGGCGGCGCCGCCGAGAGTGTCATGCACATGGCCGAGGAGATAGGCTCGGCCGAGAACGCGGCGGCCTACGTCCAGAACCGCCTCAAGAGCGGTGGGCGCATCGTCGGCTTCGGCCACCGCGTCTATAAGACCACAGACCCGAGAGCCGTCCACCTCCGCGAAGACGCCAGGCGGCTGGGAGAGCGCAAGGGCCACCCAGAGTGGTTTGCTATCTTGCAGGCCGTGAGCAACGCGATGGAACCATACGCCAAGCGAGGTATCTGCCAGAACGTGGACTTCTGGTCAGGCGCCATCTACCACCTTCTCGGAATCCCGACAGACCTGTTCATCTGTATCTTCGCCATGGGCCGGATTCCGGGCTGGACGGCCCAAGTCATGGAGCAAGCAGAAAACAATATCCTGCTCCGGCCCATGTTGGCCTATGAAGGGCCGATGGACCTTCCGTATGTGCCGATCGAGAAGCGAGGGTAAGTCGCAGAGCAACCCGTATTCTGCTTGGATACCGTGGGTTTCGAGGGGTACTAGGAAGACGCAGAGCGGTCAGTCAGGAGGGGGCAGGCCGTGACAACGAGGCAGAAGACCACAAGGCAGTGTCAGCACCATTGGCTGATAGACAGTCCTAACGGACCGGTCAGCATAGGCGTGTGCAAAAATTGCGGACAACATGGGGAGTTCCGCAATTCGATGCAGAGTTCCGGCTGGGACCGTGAGAACCCGCAGGCAAAACGGGCGCGGCAGGCAGCGCGTTAGGTAGTACCCGTTTTATCCAATCCGATGCAGATCGGTGTAAGGGCGTCCCGACAAGCGGGGGCGCCCTTATCTGTCTACTTAACACTGTCCATGACCTCTAAACCAGACCAAAATCCTGCCGAGGCCGAGATAAGGGCGCGCATACGCCGCCACGGAAAAATAACGTTCGCCGAGTTCATGAAACTGGCCCTTTACCACCCTACCGGAGGGTACTACGCGAAGGCTCCAGAGATAGGAGCACAGGGAGACTTCTTCACCAGCCCCGGCGCACACCCGGTGTTCGGCGCTCTCTTGGCTGTGCTGCTGGCGCGGATGCGAGAATCGCTGGGGAAGCCATCGCCCTTCTGGGTGGTAGAGCTCGGCGCAGGGGATGGCCTCCTGGCCCACGACATCCTCGACTACCTGAAAAGGCTCGGGTTTGCCGAAAGAGACTTCCGCTACGTGTCTGTAGATGTGGCGATGCGTGGAGACCGGCGAAGTCTCTCGGATGGCGTGGTTTCGCCGAGAGTGCCTTTCAGAGGGCTGACCGGATGCGTGCTCTCCAACGAACTCCTCGATGCTTTTCCGGTGCACAGGTTTCATGTGAAAGGCGGCAGACCATACGAGGTCTATGTCAGACTTGATGGTCAGGGACGGCTCACCGAGACCCTGGATATGCCTTCGTCTTCCGACCTCTCAGGAGTCTTGGATTCTCTTCCGCCAAACCTGCTGGAAGGATTCCGTGGCGAGATCAACTTGGCCATCGGCCCGTGGCTGAACGAGGTTTCGCAGGCCTTGGCGCGCGGCTTCGTGCTTACCATAGACTACGGGTACGAAGCGCAAAAGCACAACGCGTCTCTGCGGCCATCGGGTACCCTTCAGACCTACTTTCACCATGTCTCCGCCGGCAGTCCCTACCAGAGGATCGGCCGCCAGGACATCACCGCACACGTGGATTTCGCAGCGGTGATGTCGGAGGGTGAGCGGTATGGACTCCGCCCTCTGGCGCTCCTCTCCCAAGCCGACTTCCTACGACGCCTTGGACTCGACGCGCTCATCGCGCGGATGCGCTCCGAAGCCCTACCTGCGCAGGAGCGCGAGGCGAACTTGGCGGGGATGCGCTCTCTGGCCAAACCCGGTGGCCTCGGCGACTTCAAGGTCTTGATCCAAGAGAAGGCGACAGGCGTTGGCGATGCGGCTCACCTTCTCTCCCAGGATGGCCCGCTTGCGCAAGATTTGACCGCCTCGCTGCCGCTACCACTTCTGGACCCTGCGCACACCCCGCTCTTGGAAGGCGGATACCCCCACGCTGCCTGGCAGCCGGACTCCTTCTGGCAAGAGGATGAAGAGGCATCAGGCAGGTGAGTGTCAGTGGCTAGGGGAGGATCAGGCCGGGTCTTCTTCGGGAACGTCGGCCCGCTCGTTGTCCTCGCCCTCGTCGGGGGGCTTCGCCTCGCACCGCCGGGCCGTGGTTATGAACCCAGTGTGCGCTACCATCCGGTGCCCGGGCCGGACGCTGCGGTTGCCCACCTCCCATGGCCGCACCAGCACCTCCATCGTTTCGAGTAGGTCGAAGGTGCGCTGGTCTCGCAACGTTCTGCACAGCTCATGGACCTGCAGAATCGTGGGTAGATAGCTCAATAGGATGCCGCCGCGGGCAAGGGCGCCCTCGATGTGCGGTACGGCGCGCCAGGGCTCCGGAAGGTCGAGAACGATGCGGTCCAACCCAGTCTCCTCGATGGCCGCGCAGACATCGCCCTGCTTGAAGGTGACGTTGGACCAGCCCGGTAAGGCCGCCGCCAGATTGCCGCCCGCCCGCTCCAGCATGTCGGCTCGCACGTCGTAACTGACCACCGAGCCGCGTTCTCCCACGGCCCTGGCCAGCGCGATGGTGAGCGCCCCTGAGCCGGCCCCTGCTTCCAACACCCTGGCCCCGGGGAAGATGTCGCCCAGCACCAGGATGGCGCCCAAGTCCTTGGGATAGATAACCGTCGCCGTCCGCGGCATGAGCCGTGTGAAGTCTGCCATCGTCGGCCTGACCGCCAGCAGCCGGTGCCCCCGGTTCGTCTTCAGTCGGGCGCCTGGCTCCTTGCCGATGACATCCGCGTGCAAGAGGCCCCCGAGG
This sequence comes from SAR202 cluster bacterium, assembly GCA_016872515.1. Lineage (GTDB taxonomy): Bacteria > Chloroflexota > Dehalococcoidia > Lucifugimonadales > VGZR01 > VGZR01. The sequence continues at coordinate 40,318 of VGZR01000008.1, read as the reverse complement.
TGCGAACTGAAGGCCTTGCCCGCTTCGAGGCGGACAAGGTACTGCCGCCCCCTGCGGTCCACGAACAGGGCGTAGTTGCTCTCGTGGAACACGTGCTCCGTTGGTTTCCCCTCGGTCATGCCGCTCATGCGGGTCCGTTCACCTTGTCCTAAAACTAAGGCGCACCGTTCCGATCCAGGGGTCACCGGTGCGCCTTTTCGATTACCTTTCCCGGCGGATCACGGCTACTTCGGCAGCTTGTCCACCTCGGCCATGATGTCGGCCACCTTCAGGTCGGCCGCCGTCGTGTACGTCTTCTTGAAGCGTACGATGCCATGCTTATCAATGACGATGACGGCCCGGCGGAAGGCGCCGTTGGCGTCGTTGAAGATGCCGTACGCCTGGGCGATCTTCCCGTGGGGGTGGAAGTCCGTCAGGATGGGGAACGGCACGCCGCCCAACGAGGTCGCGTAGGCGGTCTGTGTTGCCCTTGCGTCAGTGCTGATACCCAAGACCTGGGTATCTTTCTCCTCGAACACCTTGAGATTCTGGCGGAACGAGGAGACCTGGTCTGTTCACCCACTGGTGAACGAGAAAACGTGGCAAGAGAGGATGACATTTTTCTTGCCCTTGAACTGGCTCAGCGTCACCTGCTGCTGGTTGTGGTCCATCACGGTGAAGTCTAGAGCCGCTTGTCCAACATCAACCATAGCTGGGTCTCCTTTCAGGGTGGAGATTATACCAGGGTCTAGGCCTTCCGCCACCGCAGGTCCGGCTGCCGCGCCGCACGGGCCTCGTCGAGCCGGGTGTTGGGCGTGTTGTGCGGCGCATCATGCAGCAGCTTCGGGTTCTCGGCGGCCTCCCTGGCGATGGCCTTCATCGTGGCGATGAACTGGTCAAGCGTCTCCTTCGATTCGGTCTCGGTCGGCTCGATCATCAGCGCCTCCTCCACGATGAGCGGGAAATACATCGTGGGTGGGTGTACGCCGTAGTCTATGAGCCGCTTCGCCACGTCCAGCGCGGAGACGCCGTGCTTGTGTCTCAGGTTCCTCGCCGAGAACACCGCCTCGTGCATGCACCTGCGGTCGTAGGGCAGGTCGTAGTGGCCTTTGAGCTGGCTGAGGATGTAGTTCGCGTTGATGACTGCATCCCGGCTCACCTCGGCGACACCGGCGTCCCCCAGCGTCCGGATGTAGGAGTAGGCGCGCACCAAGGCCCCGAAGTTCCCATGGAAGGCGCCCATCTTGCCGATGGTCTTCGGCGGGGTCGCCAGGACGTACTGTTCTTTGCCGTCTGGCCCCTTGCGTTGCTCTACCAAAGGCGTCGGCAGGAAGGGCAGCAGCCGCCGGCTGACCATCACGGCGCCCGCACCGGGGCCGCCGCCGCCGTGCGGCTGCGTGAACGTCTTGTGCAGGTTCGAGTGGACGACATCGAACCCCAGGTCGCCCAGCTTTACCCGCCCCAGCAGCGCGTTCAAGTTGGCACCATCGCCATATACGATGCCGCCCGCCTCGCGGACGATGTGGACCAGTTCGAGGAGATTCGCATCGAACAGGCCGAGGGTGCTTGGCTGGGTGATCATGAAGGCCGCCAAGTCGTCGCCCACCGATGCCTTCAGCGCCTCCGCGTCGGTGTTGCCGTTGGTGTCTGTCGGCAGCGCTAGCACCTGGAACCCAGCCATCGCCGCCGACGCGGGATTCGTCCCATGTGCGCTGTCCGGTATCAGCACCTTCTTGCGTTTCGCGTCGCCCCGCGAGAGGTGATAGGCGCGGGCCATCAGCAGGCCCGTCAGCTCTCCCTCCGCGCCCGCCATCGGCGCCAGGCTCGCCCCGGCCATGCCCGTAGCCTCGGCAAGGTAGCCCTGAAGGCGATGCATCAGCTTGAGCGCCCCCTGCACCGTCTCCGGCGGCTGGTTCGGGTGGATCTCAGCCATGCCTGGCATCCCCGCCATCTCGTCGTTCACCTTGGGGTTGTACTTCATCGTGCAACTCCCAAGCGGGTAGAAGTTGTGGTCTATGGAGAAATTGAACTGGCTTATCTGGCTGAAATACCGCACCAACTCGCTCTCGCTGACCTCCGGCATCGGCAGGTCGTCCCGCAAGAGGCCCTTCGAGGGCAGCGGCTGCGCCGGCACGTCGAGCGGTGGCAACGTCGTGCCCATCCTGCCGGGGACGCTCCGGTCCATCAGCAGCTTTCGGCGGCCGTCCATCGTCACGTCCGGGGTGGCCATTACGCCTTGCCAACCTCCGCCAGCGCCTTCGCCAGCGTCTCGATCTCCTCCCGCGAGTTGACCTCGGTGCAGCAGAGAAGCATCCCGTTGGGATAGCGGTCGCTCACGTCCAGACCGCCGATGATGCGCCGCTCAAGCAGCTTCCTGTTGATTTCGGCAGGCGGCCTGGGGCACTGTATGACGAACTCACGGAAGAACGTGCCCTGGGCGGGCAGGGAGTAGCCGGGAATCTTGGAGACGAGGGACGCGGCGTAGTGCGCCTTGTGGTAGCACAGTTCCGCCACGTGCCGCAGCCCGCGCCTGCCGTTGGCGGCCATATAGATGGTCGCCATGAGGGCGATGAGGCCGACCGAGGTGCAGATGTTGGAGGTGGCCCGTTCCCGCCGGATGTGCTGCTCGCGCGTCTGGAGTGTCAACACGTAGCCGGTGCGCCCTCGCGTGTCCACCGTCCTGCCGACGATGCGCCCAGGCATCTGGCGGATGTACTGCTCCTTGCATGCGAAGATTCCCACATACGGCCCGCCGAAGGTAGGCGCCACACCCAGAGACTGCCCCTCGCCGACCACGATATCGGCGCCGTACTCCCCCGGCGGCTTGAACATCCCCAGGGACACCAGGTCCACCGCAACCACAAGTAGCGCGCCCACCGAGTGGGTCCGCCGGGCGAGCGCCTCGACGTCCTCCAGGTAGCCGAAGAAGTTCGGCTGCTGCACCACCACACAGGCGAATTCGTTCGTCGGGTTTGCCTGGGCAGGCGCCACCACGATTTCTTCGAGTTGGGGCGCCTCCACAAACGTCTTCACGACCGCGCGGTAGGCCGGCGATACCGTGTCCAGCACCATGACCTTGTTGCGCTTCGTCACGCGGGCGGCCATGAGGCACCCCTCCGCCAACGATGTGGCCCCGTCGTACATGCCGGCATTCGCCACCTCCATGCCCGTGAGTTGGCAGATGAGCGACTGGAACTCGAAGTGCGCCTGGAGCGTGCCTTGTGACACCTCCGGCTGGTACGGCGTGTAGCTGGTCATGAATTCGCTGCGGCTGACGAGCTGCCGCACGACCGCTGGCACGTGGTGCCGGTATGCGCCGCCTCCCAGGAAGCAGGCGTAGTCGCCCGGGACGGCGTTCATCCTGGCCAGCGCTTCTATATCGCGGCGCAGCTCCAGTTCAGAGAGCGGCGGGGGCAGATTGAGCTTCGGGTTGCGGTGCTGTTGGGGTATGTCTTTGAACAGTTCGTCCACCGAGCCGGCGCCGATAGCGTTCAGCATCTCACTGCGTTCAGCGTCGGTATTGGGCGTATAAGGGGATGTGAACCCGTGACTTTCCATCTACCGGCTAATGGCTGCCTTCCGAGGACAGATACTGTTCGTATTGCTGGGCGGTCATCAGCGTGTCCAACTCCGCCTGGTTGCGAAGCGAAGCCTTGAGGAGCCAGCCCTTGTCGTAAGGCGAGTCGTTCACCAGTTGGGGGTTGTCCAGTGCCGCCTGGTTTCGTTCCACCACCTGCCCGCTGACGGGAGAGAATAGGTCAGATACAGCTTTAACCGACTCGATTTCACCCAGCTTCTTGAACTGGTCAAGCTGTCTCCCGGCTTCGGGGATGTCTATGAACACCACGTCGCCCAGGCTTTCCGCTGCGAACCTGGTGATGCCGATGAGTACAGTGCCGTCGCTGGCTAAGCGGACCCACTCGTGTTCTTTGGAGTAGCGTAGATCAGGCGGATTCACGGATCTCTCCTGCGATGATAGAAGGGGAGGGGGGCAACCTCGGCCTCGGCCAAGCGGCCCCGTACATCCACCGCGAAGCGGGTGCCTGGGGCCGCGTAGCTCTTAGGAACATAGCCCATGCCTATGTTCATGTCAAGGGTGGGCGAGTACCCGCCGCTGGTCACTTCGCCGATGGGCTTGGAGCCGTCCATGATGGGATAGCCATGCCTAGTGATGCCGCTTCGGCCCAGCAGCTTGAACCCCACCAGCTTGCGGCTTGGGCCGGTATCTCGGATCTGCCTGAGTCCCGTCCCTGCGACATACCCTTCGCGGTCCGGGTCCACGAACCTCTCCAGCCCTGCCTCATATGGGTTCGTGGTCAGGCCGATATCGTTGCCGTGGAGCGGCAACCCTGCCTCCAGCCGGAGCACGTCCCTGGCCCCCAAACCGCACGGCGTCGCTCCCCGTTCCATGAGCACCTTCCAAACCCCGGCGACGTTGCCGCTCGGCACCATCAGCTCAAATCCATCCTCGCCGGTGTAGCCGGTGCGCGCCACGATGGAGTCCGCACCTTTGTCTTTTTCCTCGACGAAGCTGAACGTCCTTAGCGTCGAGAGGTCTGCGGATGTGAGGCCTTGCAGCATGGAAGCCGCTACAGGACCCTGGAGCGCGACCATCGCCAGCGAGGGGGTGATGACTGCGATGCGGGCATCGCTGACGCCGCTCCCCCAGCGGCGCAGCCACTCGACCACTGGGTCGGCGTTCGATGCGTTGGGCACGAGGAGGAACCGCTGCTCGGCTCGCCTGTAGAGGATGCAGTCGTCGAGGATGCCGCCCTCCGGTGTGCAAATCACCCCATAGCGCCCACGGCCGACTTTCACCGCCGTCGGGCTGGAGCTGAACACGCGGCTTAGGAGCGTGGCCGCCCCGGCCCCCTCGATGGTGACGCGGCCCATGTGCGACACATCGAACAGCCCCGCCTTCATGCGCACGGCCCGCGCCTCGTCCAGGATGCTCGTGTACTGGACAGGCATCTCCCAGCCCCCGAAGGGCACCATCCGCCCGCCCAGGCCGACGTGGGTTCCGTAGAGAGGCGTTCGTTTGAGGTTGGCTTCGCCTACCATCGCTTGTCTCAACCAGTCACGTTCTGCTTGAACTGCCGTATCGCCGCGATGTGCTCATCCGGCGTCTTCAGCCCCAGCCCCATCGTGCTGGCCGAGAAGTGCGTTGCACCCACCTGCTGCCACGCCCGCCGCATCTTTTTCAGTTCATTCGCAGGCTCCAGTGCCTTCACGATCTTCTCGATGCCGATGGAGGCGGGGTCGCGCCCCTCGGCACGGGTGAACTCGTGCAGTAGCTCGAGTCGGTGCCTCGATTCGTCGTCGGGGTACTTGGTGTACCCAGGGTAGAACCACCCGTCGCCCAGCTTCGCGATGCGCTGCAGCACCTGCTCCGCACCCCCGCCGAACCAGACGGGGATGGGCCGCTGAACGGGCAGGGGGTTTATCCCCGCGTCGGTGATCTTGTGCCAGCGGCCCTCGAAGCTCACCAGCTCGCGCGTCCACAGCAGCTTCAGCACCCGCACCTGCTCTTCGGAGCGCAGCCCGCGGCTGTGGAAGTCCTCTCCCAGCGCCTCGAACTCGACGTCGTTCCACCCGATGCCGATGCCCAGCCGCAAGCGGCCCTTGCTCAGCACGTCTATCTCCGCCGCTTGCTTGGCGACCAGCGCCGTCTGCCGCTGAGGGAGGACGAGCACACCCGTCGTTAGGCCCAGACGCTGGGTCGCTCCAGTGAGGTAGCCGAACAGCACGAAGACCTCGTGGAAAGTGTCCTTGTAGTTGTAGAACCCCGTTCGCTCAGGCCTGTTGGAGAAGTCAGCCCCCAGCACGTGGTCATACACGACCAGATGGTCGAACCCCAGCGTCTCGGCCGCCTGCGCGAAGGCCCGTACCGCGCCCACGTCGGCGCCTATCTCCGTCTGTGGGAACACCGCTCCAATCTTCATATATGCCTCAATAGGGCCTGTACTTGTTCGCGATGGGCATACGGCGGTCGCGGCCGAAATTGCGTGGCGTGATCTTGACCCCTGGCGGTGCCTGGCGCCGCTTGTACTCGCTCCTGTCCACCAGGTCTATGACACGCCGCACGGTCTCCTGTGGGTATCCAAGCCCTACGATTTCCTCGAGGGTCTTGTCCTCCTCCACGTATGCCTTCAGGATGGGATCCAGCACCGCATATGGCGGCAGGCTGTCCTCGTCCTTCTGGTTCGGGCGCAGCTCTGCTGTGGGCGCCTTCTCGATGACGCTGCGCGGCACCACTGGCTCCGGCCCTTGGGCATTGCGGTAATCCACCAGTTTGTACACCAGGGTCTTTGGCACGTCCTTGATAACGGCGAGGCCGCCCGCCATGTCGCCATATAGCGTCGCATAGCCGGTTGCCATCTCGCTCTTGTTCCCGGTCGTCAGCACCAGCCAGCCGAACTTGTTGGACAGGGCCATGATGAGGTTGCCGCGCGTCCGCGCCTGCAGGTTCTCCTCGGCCAACCCGAACGGCGTACCCTCGAAGTGGGGCGACAGCGTGTCCAAGTAGGCAGAGAAGGCAGGCTCTATGGACATGGCCCGGAACTCGATGCCCAGGTTCTGCGCCAGTTCTTTGGCGTCCGTCATGCTGTCGTCCGACGAGAACCGCGACGGCATCGCCACGCCGACGACGTTCTCCTTGCCCAGTGCGTCTGCGGCGATGACAGCCACGAGGCTGGAGTCTATGCCTCCTGAAAGCCCGATGAGGACCTTCTTGAAACCACACTTGTGGACGTAGTCGCGGGTGCCCGTCACCAACGCCTCGTACACCTCCGCGACGTCGTCCGAGATGGGATGCAGAACGGGCGCGACGTGGGGCCTCTGCGAGTTCGGTGAGTACTCCGAGACGCGCACGACCGGCGCTGGGTGCTCCTCGTGGGCATGAGCGGCACGCTCCTTCCGGGGCCGCGAGTCTCGCAGCCGCGAGCGCAGCACCGCCTCCACGCCCAGGTCCGCCACCACCAGCCCCTCTTCGAACTGCGGCCCGCGGGCGGCCACCTCGCCCTGTGGGTTCATCACCACGCTGCCGCCGTCGAACACCAGCTCATCCTGCCCGCCGACGAGGTTCACGTAGGCCACATACGCACCGTTATCCATCGCCCGCGTCGCCAGCATCTTCTCGCGCAGCGCCCGCTTGCCCATGTGGAACGGCGAGCCGTTGATATTGACGATGACCTCGGCCCCCGCTCGCCGCTGCGCCGTCGTTGGCCCCGTCGCATACCAGATGTCCTCACAGATGTTGACGCCCACCGTGGTGCCGTTGAAGACGTACACCGGGCACGTGGTTCCCGCCTTGAAGTAGCGGTCTTCGTCGAACACGCCGTAGTTCGGCAGGTACATCTTGTGATAGGCGCCGACGAGCTTGCCATCGTAGGCGACGGCGGCGGCGTTGTACGCGTCCGAGTCGGCATCCACGAAGCCCACCACCACGGCGATGCCAGTGGAGGCCTTCGCCACCTGACGCATCCGCTCCTGGTTCTCGTGGATGAACTGGGTCTTGAAGACGAGGTCCTCCGGCGGATAACCGGGGATGGCCAGCTCAGGGAAGGCGACCAGGTCGGCGTGGAGGGCGCGCGCCCGCTGGATGTACTCGATGACCTTCTTCGTGTTGCCGTCCAGGTCACCAACAGTAACGTTGACCTGGGCCATCGCCAGCCGGAACGTGCGCATGATGGCGCGCTACCGCTTCTTACTCTTCACGAAGCCTTCCATGCGGCCCAACGCTTTCTTGAGGTTCTCCGCCGAGTTGGCGAACGAGAACCGGACGTACCCCTTCCCATACTCGCCGAAGGCTTCGCCGGCCAGGCACGCCACGCCGCCTTCTTGCAGCAGCCCATCGGCGAACTGGCGGCTCGTCATGCCCGTGCCCTCCACATTGGGGAACACATAGAACGCCCCCTTGGGATTGGCGCACCGGATGCCTGGGACGCGGTTCAGGCCGTTGACGATGAGGTCGCGCCGCCTCTTGAACTCCGCCACCATCGCGTAGGCGTCCTCTTGCGGCCCGTTCAACGCCTCTAACGCACCCATCTGGATGGCGCTGGCGGTGCAGGACACGCTGTTGGTCACCAGACGCGATATCGGCTCGACCAGCGCCTGCGGCATGACACCGTACCCGATGCGCCAGCCAGTCATCGCGTATGTCTTGGAGAACCCATCCAGGATGATGGTGCGCTCCACCAGCCCCGGGAACTGGGTGATGCTGTGGTGCTCGCCCTCGAAGAGGAACCGCTTGTAGATCTCGTCGGCCAACACGATGAGGTCGTGCTTCCGGGCGATGCCGGCCAGCGCCTTGAGGTCGGCCTTGGGGATGATGCTGCCGCAGGGGTTGTTCGGCGAGTTGATGATCATCATCTTCGTCTTGGACGTTACCTGCTTGGCCACCGCGTCCACGTTCACGTTGAAGTCCTTGGACTCGTGGAGCTGCATCGGCACCGGCACGCCGCCTGCGAACCGGATCATAGACTCGTAGATGGGGAACCCGGGGTTGGGGTAGAGCACCTCGTCACCGTGGTCCACCAGCGCCAGGATTGCGAAGAACATGATGGGCTTGCCACCAGGCGTCACCACCACGTTGTCCGACGTCACCGGAATGTCCCGCGTGACCGCCACGTCCTCGGCGATGCGCTTGCGCAGCTCCGGCAGACCCGGCGATGGCCCGTAGTGGGTGTAGCCGTTGTGGAGCGCCTTCGTCGCCGCCTCGATGATGTTGGACGGCGTGTCGAAATCTGGCTCGCCGATCTCCAGGTGGACGATGTCCTTGCCCTGGGCCTCTAGCTGCCTCGCCTTGGCCAGGACCAGGAACGCCGTCTCGGTCCCCAGGCGATCCATCCTCGATGCCAGCTTCATCTGCCGCTCCCTTGTGAAAAATCCCTGGCTATTATACCCGACAAGCCGCATGGCGAACGGCGCAGCGTCAGCCTTGCGGAAAGGCGTTTGTGGTAGAATCCGAAAGCTGTTGGACTGGATCGGGTCGGAGGCAACCGATGAAAGTGTACCTAGGGCTGCCGCGCGGGTTCTGCGCGGGCGTCGTCAGGGCTATAGACGTGGTTGAGCTAGCTCTGAAGAAGTTTGGCCCTCCGGTCTATGTCAAACACCAGATCGTCCACAACCCCTACGTTGTCCGCTCGCTGGAGGACAAGGGCGCCATCACCGTGGAAGACGTGGAGGAGATCCCCGAAGGCTCCCGTGTCGTGTTCTCGGCCCATGGCTCCCCGCCTGAAGACTTCGACAAGGCCAAGCAAAGGAAGCTCCACGTCATAGACGCCACCTGCCCGCTCGTGACCAAGGTCCATAACGAGGCCCGTAAGTACGCCAAGCAAGGGAAGAAACTCGTCCTCGTTGGCCACCGCGGCCACCAGGAGGTCAAGGGCACCATGGGCGTTCACTCCATGCACTTGGTGGACGACCGCGAGCCCATCCAGTTCCCAGAGTGGGACTCCAACACCTCTATCGCCGTCCTCACCCAGACCACGCTCTCCGTGGACGATACCCAACACTCCATAGACGAGATCAAGGGGCGGTTCACCAACGTCATGGTTCGGAACGACCTTTGCTACGCCACCACGAACCGCCAGGCGGCGGTCAAGGAGCTGTGCAAGCGTGTGGATCTGGTGCTGGTCATCGGCGCGCCCAACAGTTCCAACTGCAACCGCCTCCGCGAGGTGGCCGAGGCTCAGGGCGTGCCGGCGTTCCTCATCAACGGGCCGGAGGAGCTGAAGCCCGCCTGGCTGAAGGGCGTGGACACCGTCGGCATCACCTCCGGGGCCTCCACTCCGGAGCAACTGGTGGAGGCTGTCATCAAGGCCCTCGGCCCTCAGGAGGTCGTCCCCATCGAGGGTGTCGAGGAGGACGTGACCTTCGTCCTTCCCCAAGAACTTAGGTAACAGCATATCTCTAGCCGGAGGGCAGCGTGGAAGACATCGTCTTCGACAAGCGGTTCCATGACCTGGTGGACAAACAGGAGCTCTGGAAGGCGGGCGACGGCTTCGGCTTCACCGAAGGCCCGCTGTTCCTCCCCACCGGCTACATCATCTTCAGCGATATCCTGCGCGAGGAGATCATCCGCTACTGCCCGCCGTTCTGGTTCGGCAAAGAGCGGACCAATACGGGCGGCGCTAACGGCAACACGCTCGACCTCCAGGGCCGCCTCATCAGCTGCGAAGGAACCCTCAAACGACTGACCCGCAGGGAACACGACGGCTCCATCACCGTCCTGGCCGACAGCTACAACGGACGGCCCCTCAACGCGCCCAACGACGTCGTCATCAAGTCCGACGGCTCTATCTATTTCACCGACCCCTACTTCATGGGGCCGGAAGAGCAGTGGCTAGCGCCGTCGTTGGCATCCCAGGACACCTGCGGCGTCTATCGCCTCTCCGTCACCGGGCGCCTCGATAGGCTAATCGGCGACATCGCCAAGCCCAACGGCCTCGCCTTCTCCTCTGACGAGAAGCTGCTCTACGTCGTCAACTCCGCCGACAACTGCGTGTACGCCTTCGACGTCCAAGCGGACGGGGCCGTCGCCAACAAGCGCCTCTGGCTGGCGATGAAGCACAACCTAGAAGGCATCGGTGACGGGATGAAGGTGGACACCCTGGGCAACGCCTACGTCACTGGCCCGGGTGGTGTGTGGGTCGCCGACAAGACCGGCAAAGCCCTCGGCATCCTGAGGGTGCCGAACGTGTGCACTAACCTCGCCTTCTACGGCTGGGACTGCAAGCTGTTGTTCATCACGACACCCCCAGCGGTGTACGTCTCCAAGTTGAAGGTTTCAGGCATCTCGGTGCTCGATCGCATCCGTTGACGCGAAAGCCGTCCGAAAAGTCCAGGGCCTGGGCCGGCAGATGGTCTAAAAAGTGACGCGCCGCATGATACAGACTTTCTGGCCCGACCGATGCAACACGATGTGATCGTCGTCGGCGCGGGTCCAGCGGGCAGCACGACAGCCTTCGAGTGCGGCCGTCGTGGCGCGTCCGTGCTCATTTTGGACAGGGCTAAGTTCCCCAGAGACAAGCCCTGCGGCGGCGGGGTCAGCATCCGTTCGGCCAAGCTCCTGCCCTTCGACCTATCGCCGGTCGTCGAGCGTACGATTTCCTGGATACGCTTTTCCTGGCGCCAATCCGGCGACTTCGGACGCGACTACCCCCAGCCGGTCACGTACCTCACCCAGCGCAGCCGACTCGATGCGTTCCTCTTGCAGAAGGCGGTTGATGTAGGGGTAGCTTTCGTCCCCCATGCCCAGGTCAAGGACATCCGGCGCGCCAAGAGTGGAGTTGAAGTGCTTGCTGGGGCCGTGTGGCACCAGGGCCGCACCTTGGTGGCCGCCGACGGCGCCAACGGCATCGCCGCCAGGCTGGCGGGCATCCCAGCGCGGCTCTCCCTGGGAGTGGCCTTGGAAGGCAACATTACGCCCAAGGAAGGTGTCCTGCAGCGTTGGAACGCGACGATGGGCTTCGACCTGGGCGACGTCCCAGGCGGCTACGGATGGCTCTTCCCCAAGGGAGACCACGTCAACGTCGGAGTCGGCGGCTGGAGGACTGCCGGTCCGACGCTGCGCCGGCGTCTCGACCGCCTAGTGCGGTACTATGGCTTCGAGCCAGGCCAGTTATGGGGTCTGCGCGGCCACTACCTGCCGGTGCGCACGGGCGCCTCGTGCCTCACCGAAGGCAACGCGCTCGCCGTGGGCGACGCCGCCGGGCTGCTCGACCCCCTCACGGGAGAAGGCATATACGCCGCCATCTTCAGCGGCCAAACGGCCTCCGAGCATCTAGCCGCATACCTGTCCGGCGCTGCGCCGAGCCTCGCGGGATACGAAGACGAGCTGCGGGAGACCCTTTTGCCCGAGTTGGACGCGGGCCGGACGCTTCACACACTATTCCACCTGAGCCCGCGCATGTATGTGCGGTTGCAGCGGCGAAGCCCGAAGGTGTGGCAGGCGGTGTGCAAGCTCCTGCGGGGAGAGCGGAGCTATCTGGACGTGCGGCGCCGGCTCGGCCTCGGGTGGCACCTGGCCGCCCTAATCGCCGCCGTGACGTACCTGGTAACATCCCTCCGACGCGAGGCCGCCTACGGTGGTGCACACGGGCAGGGCCAGCGCGGGCTGCTGGGCCGACTACGCACGCCGGCGTGAGCATGTCTAGCGAGGCGCCGCCCTGAACGTCCGCATCGAGAGTTTGATACCCGGCGCGCGCGCCGCGGAGGGCACAGTGGTCATCGTGGACGTCTTCCGCGCGTTCACCACGGCCGCCGTCGCGTTCTCGCGCGGGGCGGAGAAGGTCATCATGGTGGCGGGGGTGGAGGAGGCCTTGGAGCTGCGGCGTAAGGGCGTGGCCGGCCTGTGCATGGGCGAGGTGGACGGGAAGCGCCCGCAGGGTTTCGACTTCGGCAACTCGCCCTATGAGCTTTCCCAGGCCGACGTCGCAGGCCGCACGCTGGTACAGTCCACGCGCGCGGGTACGGTGGGCGTCGCCAGCGCGGCCAAGGCCGAGCGTTGTTTCGCCGCCTCGCTTGTCAATGCCGGGCCCACCGTCCGCGCCGTCCGCGCCGCCAAGCCCAGCCTCGTCACCATCGTTGCCATGGGCGCGTCGGGCCTCGTCCGCTCCGACGAGGACGAGCAGTGCGCCATGCTCCTCAAGAACCGCTTGGAGGGCCGGGCGCCCGACGTTGACGCGGTGCGTCGCCTTATCTTAGCCGGGGCGGAGTCGCAGAAGTACGGCGACCCTGCGACGCCGCACTTCCATCCCAAGGACCGCGACATCGCCCTGGGCGTGGACTCCCTGGAATTCGCCATCGCAGTGTCCCGTGAGAGCGGGCTGCTGGTGGCGCGTCCGGTGAGGCCCTAGCGCCCGTTGCTACTGTTTCGGCGGTGAGGGCGGGCTTGTGGCAGGCGGCTCTGCGGCGCCGCCACCACGCATCCCCGCCACGCGCTGCCGTAGCTGCGGCCAGAAAGCGGCGCCGAGGATGACGGCGATGCCGATGACCAGCAACCACACGCCCGAGGTGAGGATGCCGCCCACGAACTCGCCAGGGACGTTCTCAACGACCTCGAACCCCTTATTGATGAGCAACACCTCAGTGTTATAGAAGCCGTCCGCTTGGTCGAGATCGGAGATGGCGTTGGTACGGGCGGTGTCAATCCTGCCACCGACCACGCCGCTGTACACCGGGCCGGAGACTATGACGAGGATTAGGCCGGAGATAATGACAGGCGCCGCCGCCCACATGACCCGGCTGCGCCAGTTCCGCCCTCCGAGGAAGCCGATGGCCACCAGCAGAAGCGCCAGGACGAGGTAGGCGAGCCACAGCAGGCTGCGCACCCGCTTGAGCGCATCCCGCACGGTGTCAATAGTATCGAGAGCCTCGGTGCCGCTCTGGGCGCTCAGGTCCTCGCGGAAGTCCTCATGGGTATAAGTGAACGAGTCGGCCATGAAGGAAGTCAGGTCATCAAGTCGTGCGGCGTTGTCGCCGAGCCGCTCGCGCAGGTCGTTGTCGGTAAAGGTGATGCCGTTCTTCGTCCAGTCGCGTACCTGGTCGAGGCGTTCCAGCGCGTCTTCTGCGCCGCCGCCGTCCGAGGCGACAGCCTGCCGGAGGAACGACTCGTTGAACTCGACGGTGTCGGGGATATTCGAGAGCACCGTGGCGCTGATGGCGCCGCTGAGGTCGAGGTCGAGGAGAGGCTTCAACGTCTCAGGAGTCAGGAAAGAGGGCCGGCACGAGGGCATCTCCGTGAACCGGCCCGCTGCGATATCGGCGGCTAGGTCGAGAGACTCCTGGGCCGTGCAAACGGGCAGGCCGGAGACGATTCCCTCCAGCCTGCGGTCCGCAATCTCCCCCAGAACGACGGCTGCCTCCTGCTTGTTCTCACGCAGGTCCACCTGGATGCCGATGGTGTCTGACGTACCAACCAGGTAGCCGCCTGTCGAACCTATGAACGCCTCCACCTGCGCCTCTACCCACTCCGGCGGAGCGACGCGCCGCAGAGCGTCCAGGATCTCCTCGCGGGTGAGGGTGATGCCTGCGGGCAAGGCGACCTGGCTCTGGAGGGTCTCGGTGACGCGCGGCTCGACGACCTGTGTGTAGAGAAGGTCGTAGGCGTCGGACTCGCGGAGGATGCCCTTCACCTCTTCCAACAGGAGCGGCACTCGGTCCGAGAGGTTGATGGTGATGGAGAAGCTTGGCTGCTGGCCGGTGAGGTAAGGAGATGCCCCGTCTATCAGTACGTCAACTTGGGCCGATATCCACTCGGGCGGAAACACCGCGCGCACCGCCTCGGAAAGCCGCTCGGGGCTGGCCCGTATCCCCAGGAGAAGCTGGCCACCCGCGGCCTCCTCCACGAACGGGTCAACGAACTCGGTGAAGACGAGGTCATAGGTGTTGGACTGACGCAGCAGGCTCTGGGCCTCGTCCACGATGATAGCGGCCCGGTCGCCTAACTGTGGCTTCAGTTCGAACTCGTCGCGCTTGCCAACGATATAGACACCCAGCTGGTCCACGACCATCTCCGCCTCGCTCTGCAGCCAGTCGGCGGGCACAGCGCGGCTCATGGAAGCGGTGATCTGTTCGGTGGTCAGGCCGGAGGCGACGAGGGCGTTGGACTTTTGGGAGCCCGGGAACTTTTCGGGCGGGAGGTTGCGGGCGTCGTTGATCGAGGAGGTCAGGAGGTCGTTGAGGGCGAAGTTATAGATGTCGGCTTTGACGAGCTGTTCTTTGTAAAAGTCCGGCTCCAAGGCAGTCTGCATAACCCGGAACAGAACGAGTGTGCCTACCAGCAGGATGAAGAAAACGACCGCCAGGACGACGGCCCAAAACCTTCTAATCAAAATCACGATTCTCCACTCTAGCCCAAGTCAATACCCTTGACAACCAGCAGGCCCTGATTGACTTTCGCGCCGTCGCGCCTTAGTCTCCCCTTCGACCGAGCGCAGGCGCATGGAACGCAGGGGGTAGGCATGAAACAGACACGGCAGGGGAAGCTACGCTTCGTCGTTCCGGGAGACGACCCGCCGCAGATCCAGGGGTCGGCCCACCTGGAGCGGCTGAAGCCCTACGGCGAGGTCGTGCTGTACACCAACCGGCCCGCCACGGACGCGGAGAAGCTGGCGCGGGTCACGGACGCGGACGTCATCCTGAACACGCGGGGCGCGGTGAAGTGGCCGGGCGAGGCGTTGCGGCAATTGCCGAAGCTGCGGCTCATCGCCACCTGCTCCATCGGCACCGATATGCTCGACCTCAAGACGGCGAAGGAGTTGGGTATCACCATCTGCAACCAACCGGGGCGGACGGCCAAGATTGTGGCCGAGCACGGCTTTGCGCTGATGTTCGCCGCAGCGAAACGGGTGGCCTACCAGACGGCGCAGCTCAAACAGGGCCGGTGGGCCCGCGCCGACAACGTTTTCATCCAGGGCAAGACGCTGGGCATCGTGGGCACTGGCGCTATCGGCTCGGAGATGGCACGGCTGGGCAACGCCATCGGCATGAAGGTCATCGCATGGACGTACCACCCGACGCCGGAGCGGGCGGCCAAGCTGGGTGTGCGGTTCGTTACGCTGGAAGAGTTGCTCCGCCAGTCCGACGTGGTCAGCCTCCACGTGCGGCTCACGCCCGAAAGCAAGGGGATGCTCGGCAGGCGGGAGCTGGCGATGATGAAGCCCGGGGCGCTGCTGGTGAACGTGGCGCGCGGCGACCTGGTGGACACGGCGGCGCTGGTGGAGTCGCTGGTGTCGGGACACCTGATGGGGGCGGCGCTGGATGTGTTCGACAAGGAGCCGCTGCCGCCGGACCACCCCATCCTGAGGTGCGAGCAGGTGGTGCTGACGCCGCACATCGCCGATATGACCCCGGAAGGGGTCGAGCTGCTCAACGAGGGTGTCGTGGACAACGTCATCGCCTTCCTGGAGGGCCGGCCGCAGAACGTGGTGGTGTAGGGGCTCTCCCCCGAACACGGGGGAGGGACTTCAGGCCGGCCTGCTCGGCCTGAAGGGGTGAGGCTTGCGGCACAGCCCCTCGCCAGATGCTTCAAGCCTGCGCGGATCCCTGGGACTCCTCAAGGGAGAATACGCCGCTTCGTACAGCAAGCGGAGAGCCGTAAACATTTCTCCCTTTTCCTACCATTTCAAGGTAGAAAGGGAGCATCGCGTCCGTGGTGGTGTTCTGGGCCAAGTTCATAGAAAACTCCTCAAGGGAGAATACATGGCGTCATACCGCCATCCGTTCGTGAGAAAACGTTTCTGCCTTGGTCCCTTCAGGACCTAGTTCAAGGGAGAAAGGGAGAATCACGGTAGCTGTGGGATGACGGTAGATGCAGGGGTTTCCTCGCTTGCCGCTGCCATCGCGAGTGTCAGCAGGTGCTGCGAGGAGGGAAGCCGCTCCTGAAACGGCCGCTACCCCTGGTCAACCCGCCGGTCAGTGGTCTTCTGCCCGAAGGAGCCTCACCCTGCTACCAGACGCTCCAGGCGCCGTCCACGCGCAGGTCTTGGCCGCTGATCCAGGCGCCTGCCGGAGAGGCAAGGAGGGCGATGGCGCCCTTGAGGTCTTCGGGGACGCCGTTGCGCCGCAGGGGCGTGCGCTGCTCCAGCCGCTCCAAGAGGACGGGGTTGACGCCCGGCTTGGGTATCTGGCCCGGGCTGAGGCAGTTGACGGTGATGCCGTACTCGCCGAGCTCTGCGGCCAGGTCGCGGGTCAGGTTGACGACGCCGCCCTTGGCGGCGAAGTAGCCGATGGACGAGCGCTTGTGGCCGGGGGTGTACATCCGCTTATCGGTGCCCATGGAGCCGTGGATGGAGCCGACGGTGACGATGCGTCCGTGGCCCTGCTTGACCATGACCCTGGCGGCGGCCTGGACGCAGATGAAGGTGCTCAGGACGTTCATCTCGACCGTCTTCCAGAAGGCGTCCACCGAGCTGTCGGGGGTGTTTTCGGCGGGGACGCTGCCGCCGGCGTTGCAGATGAAGGCGTCGAGGCGGCCATGGCGCTTCACGATGGCGTCCACTAGGTCGTTGACCTGGGCCTCGACGGTCACGTCGCAGCCCGTCGCCTCGCACTTCAGGCCCCGCTGGCGGAACTCGGAGGCGACCTCCTCGCACAACTCCTTGCGGCGGCTGGCGATGACGACGGTGGCGCCCAGTTCGGCCAGCGACTCGGCCATCGCCTTGCCCAGATGGGTCCCGCCGCCGGTGACGACCGCCACGCGGCCCGTCATGTTGAACAGGTCCTGGACCTTCACGCTATAACCCCTTCTTCAGTTGTTCGTCCTGCCAGTCGTAGTCCACGTCGCCGTCGTAGAACTTGTCCGGGTTCTGGACGGCCCAAATCTGCTTACGAATGATGTAGTTGTCGGGTTCCAGGGCGACGGCCCTGCGCCACTCGGCGACGGCCTCGTCCACCTTGCCCTGGCGGTAGAGAGCCTCTCCAGCACGGAAGTGGGCGTTGGCCTGGGCGTGGCGATTGCCGGGCGCCTCCGCTGATCGCGCCACCCCGGTACCCTTGCCCGCGACCCACTGGTCGAGCAGCGCTCGGGTCTTTGGCTTGCGGACGTCGAAGGTGCCCAGTTCCCCGTACCTGAGGATGCCCTGCTCGTCGATCAGGAAGCCGTTGGGGATGGCCTTGAAGCCGTAGAGGTCTCCCAGCAGGTTCTGCTCGTCCACGACGGTCACGAACTCGGCCTTCGCCTGCCGCAGGTATGGCTCGGCCCTGCCCGCGCCATGGGCGTCCAGGGCGACCGAGAGGAGTTCGATGCCGCTGGCCCTGTGCTTCTGGTAGAACTGCTGCCAACCTGGCAACTGGCCTCTGCAGGCTCACCACGAAGCCCACATGAACAGAATGAGCCGTTTGCCGCGGTAGTCTGCGAGGCGCACCGTTCTGCCTTCGAGGGCAGGCAGGGTGAACTCCGGGGCGGGTTCGCCAACGGTGACCTTGCCGGTAACTTGTTTCACCACATCGTCCTCCTGGACTTGGGTTACGGCGGGGCCGACGGCCCCGCGGGTCAGAAGGTTCACCCAACCCCGTAGTAGCCGACGGTGACCTTGCCGTCTTCGAGCATGACAGGGGTGATGCGGTCTCCGCCGGTGAACTGCTCGACCTCGGCCCAGGCCTCTGGGTGCAGGGCAAGGTCAACCTCTTCGTACTTCGTCCCGGCGGTGTTCAGGTCGTCCTTGAGCGCCGCGGAGTAGGTGCATTCCGGGTGGGTGTAGATGAGGACTCGGTTGGGCAAATACGGCCCTCGGGTGGTGGATTGCGGTGAGCCTGGCGTGGAAGAGGGAAGAGGTTGGTGGAGATAGGGGGAGTCGAACCCCCAACCCCGGCATTGCGAACGCCGTGCTCTCCCAGTTGAGCTATATCCCCACGCTCGCCGTCTCGTCCCGATTATAGCATAGGACAAGGGTTTTTCAGTGCGGGGTATTCTTTGCGCGCGCCCGCCATGCCGCCGCTCGAACAGCCAGCCAGCAGGCGAGCACGCCGAGCAGGGCACCCATAGCGTCGTAGCCGACGTCCGCCGCCGAGCACGAGCGGCCAGGGACGAAGGCCTGGTGGAGCTCGTCGGTGCCGCCATAGACGATGGTGACTACCACCGCGGTCAAACCGGAACTTAGCACGGGGCCCTTTTGGAAACGTGCCCAAACGAAAGTAAAGGCAGCGAGGAGGGCGTAGACGGCCACATGGAACGTCGCCGGATGGACAACGGCCTTGCCGGCCACCGGCACCAACTCCTCGATCCTGGATGCCCTCCGCTCCACCTCGACGCCCGGGAAGCTGGACATGATGAAGATGGCGGCCATCCACAGCAGCACGGGAAGCCAGGCGAGGATGGCCACGGCTGTCCTGATGTTCATGGGTGACTTGGTCATTCGGGGTGGGCACATAGGGTCTTAGTGTAAACTCTTGAGTTGGCGCCTACGACACGTTAGCGCAACTATATGATGCAGCAAGGTGGAATTGATGCCCGCGATCCGCCACATGACCAGCACGAAGCAGATCACACGGGACTGGATCGAGAGAGAGCTGTTTCCGCTGTGCCACGAGTTCGACAAGCGCCGCGTCCCAGGCCAGGAGCTACGTGGCCGCGCGCTCTACTGCCTCTTCTACGAGCCAAGCTTCATCACGAGGACGTCCTTCGAGCGGGCGATGGGTCTGCTGGGCGGGCAGTGGTACCATACCGAGGACGCGTCCCAGTTCTTCCCTGTGACGACGCCCAACTTCATAGACAACGTCATCGGGGTGCTGGCGAGCCTGAGGGTGGATGTGGTTGTTCTGCGGAGCAGCGAGCGTGGGGTGATGGACCGGGCCGAGGCCGCCGACGCGCTGCCTATCGTCAACGGGGGCAGCCTGGACGACCACCCGACGCAGGCGCTGGCGGACATCCTGACCATCTCCCGCGAGCTTGGCAAGGTGGACGGCGCGCACGTGGCCATCATGGGGCGGATGGAGCACCGGAACGTGGCAGCGCTGCTGACCGGCCTAGCGACGTTCCAAGACGTGAAGGTGACGCTGGTGCCGTTCAGCGGCGACGTGGACCCTGCGGTGGTCCAGTACTGCGAGGGGCGAGGCATGAAATTCGCCAGAGCTGAGGGACATGAGGCGCTGCGCGATGCCGACGCCATCTACCTCAACAGCCCGCGCACCATCGCCCACGTACAGTTGCTCCGATCGCGCAACGCCTTCAACCTGCGGATAGACGCGAAGTTCATGTCCGTCCTGCAGCCGCACTGCATCATCCTGGACCCGATGCAGCGCAGCGGCGACTTCATCGTGGAGGTGCAGGACAAGCGGCTGGCGTTCTACCGGCAGTCGGAGAACGCGTTGGTGGTCCGGATGGCGCTGCTGAAGCAGGTGCTGGGTTAGGGCTGAGGCACAAAAGGCTGGACCGCCTCGTCCCGACTCATCGGGACGGCACGGGCCAACCCTGACGAGTCGGGGCCGAATGAGGCGATGACCCGGCCCGCCACGCGGTGGTTCACGGCCTTCTTGATGAGGACGCTGTGCCAGTCGAAGGAGAAGTCTTCCGAGGCCAGGAAGTCCTCCTGGACATCCTTCGCCAGTACGCTCTCAAGCAGGGAGTCTATCTGGCGGTCGCCGAGCACCTCATAGAGCACCCTGGCCAGGTAGCCGATGCGCAGCTCCTTGCCCAGGACGGCCTTCCAGCCCTTCTCATACTCCCTCAGCATGCGGGCCGAGAAGTCGCCGCGGGCGATGGCGCCGCCCGCGGTCTTGACGGCGATCTCGCCGGACAGGAGGGCGTAGTAGATGCCGCCGCCGGTGGTCGGCTTGGCCAGGCCTGCGGCGTCGCCGACGACCAGCACGCGCTCCGCGTAGGTCTTCGGCAGCGGCCTGACCGGGATGCCCCAATTCTGTGGCTTCTTGACGGCCGCGCGCACCTTGCCCGACTTCTGAAGACTGGACACGAACTCCGGCAAGTGGCCGTTCAGTTTCTTGCGGGTCGCGATGCCGACGAGCGCGCGGGAGTCGGCCAGCGGCACGAGCCAGCCGAACGACCCCGGCGCGACGGCATTGCCGAGATAGACCTCGGTCTCCTCGACGCCTGCTGTCTCCACTTCGACCTGGGAGCCAATCATCGCGTTGCCGTGGCCGCCGCCCGCCAGGCCGGCCATCTTCACCAATGGGGAGGCGAAGCCGCTGGCGAGGATGAGCAGACGGCCCTGAAGCACGTCGCGGCTGGCTTGGTATTCGGTCTGGATGGCGACGCCCCTGTCGCTGAGCTGGATGCCCGTCACCTTGGGACCAAGGAGGTAGGTGGCGCCCGCTTGTTGGGCCTGAGCGGCGATGGAGGAGACGAAAGAGACGCGGTTGACGATGTAGGCTTGGGGGCGCGTCTTCGCGAGCTTGAAACGCTTCCCCGATGGAGAGACCAGTGTGGCAGAATTGGCAGCGCGGTAGATGTCGCCGGGGTTCACGGGATAGCGGGCCATGCACTCGCGGCCGACGATGCCGGTGCAGAGTTTGTCGCCGATGTTCTGCCGCCAATCAACGACACATGCCCGGTGGCCTGCTTCGGCCAGCCGGAGGGCCGCCAGGTTCCCAGCGGGGCCTGCGCCGACTACGATAGCGTCGTACAACACGCGAAGGTGGCTCCCAGGTAGCGAGAGGATGGAATGCCGAGGCACGATAGTACCTCACCAGCGCACATAGCTGCAACATGAACGAGACGCGAAAAGCGGTCACGTGTTTCCTCTGGCACGACGGCCGCCTACGCTCAAGGAGGCGGATGAATACCTATGCAAGACGTTGAAGCCCGCATCGAGGCGATAAGGCTAGACCGCGAGCACGGGTCGGCGTGGCTGACGGCCGAGGGCCTCATGCTGCTGGGCGAGATTGCGGCTGAGATGGGCGCAGAAGAAGGGTGGGCGGAACAGCTTGAATCGCTGGCGGGTCGGATCTCGGGCGCGAAGCCGGTGATGGCAGGGCTGGGCAACGGGGTCGAGCGGCTGGCATCGGAGCTGATAGGGCTCGGGCCGGATGCAGGGAAGAGGTCCGCGCGGTGGGTCGCGCAGGAGCACGTGCTGACGCTGCGCGAGGCCTCGGAGGGGGCAGCGCGCCGCGCGGCGGGGCTGGTGAAGGTTGGCGCCGTGGTGGCGACATGCAGCTACGGCTCGGCGATAATGAGGTTGTGCAAGCATGCGGTGGAGGCCAGAAAACAGCCGCGCATCGTGGTGTTGGAAACGAATCCTGAGCCAGCGGCCTACGGACGGCGGCTGGCGGTGGAGCTTGGCGAGAGGGGTGTCTCCACCGAGGTCGTGGACGCGGCAGGGTTGGCTGCTGCAGGCGGCATCCAAGCTGGCTTCATCGGCGCCGATGCAGTGACGACCAAGTACGTCGTCAACGGCACGCCGAGCCTAGAGCTGGCGAAGGCCGCCCAGGGGAGGTTCCCGATGTACGCGGTGTGTGAGTCGGTCAAACTCATTCGGGACGTACCGGCGGAGGCGGGGTACGAAGAGGTGCCGCTGGAGATGTTCGTTGGGGTGGTGACGGAGGGCAGGTTGCTGACCCCCGCCGACGTCCGGCGGCTGCTGGTATTCTAGGCTGGCCCGGATAGGCTCTTGAAGGCCTCGTCGGTCTTGGCGGCCATGACGAAGTCGTTGCGGTGCAGCCCCTTGATCTTGTGGGTCCACCACACGACGCGGACGCGGCCCCATTCGACCACGAGCATGGGGTGATGGTCTTCTTCCTCCGCCAGCGCGCCGACCTCGTTGGCGAATGCCAGGGCGGAGGCGAAATCGTCGAGGCGGAAAGTGCGCTCCAGCCGGTCAATGCCGTCGGCCTGGGTGATGGCCCACTCGGGCACCTGCGGCCGGAACTCGGCGACCTCCTCGGGAGTCACCCGCGGGGAGCCTGCGCGACATGCCACGCACTTTTGCTTCACCAGTCGCATCGTTGGCCTCCTTCCGAGGGTCGCGCTCGGGAGGCATGGTAGCATATGGGGCCATCTGCCCATGCCGTTGAGCGAGAGGTGAGAGCGATGAAGCCGCTGGAGACCCGACAGATAGGGAAGACCGGCCTGAAGGTGACGGTGCTCGGCCTGGGCGGAGCCGCCCTTGGCGGACTGTACGCCGACGTGCCCGCCAAGGCAGCCTCCGACTCGGTGCGCCGGGCGCTGGACCTGGGGATACGCTACATAGACACAGCGCCGCAGTACGGGTATGGCAAGAGCGAGATGTTCATCGGCGAGGCGCTGCGCGGGGTCAAACGGGACAGCTTCGTCATCTCGACCAAGGTGGGCAGAGTGCTGGAGCCGGTGCGAGGCAAGCGTACCCGTACCTACGCGGACGACACGTTCAAGAACCTGCCTCCGTTCCAGCCGCGCTTCGACGACACCCGGAAAGGGGTGCTCAAGTCCCTGGACGACAGTCTCAAGCGGCTCAAGCTGGACAGAGCCGACATCGTGCTCATCCACGACCCCAACGAGCGGTGGCACCAGTATGACCGGATCATCGGGGAAGCGTATCCGACGCTGGCGGAGCTGCGCTCCCAGAGCAAGGTGAAGGCCATCGGGTGCGGCCTGAACCACGCGGGGGACGCCGAGCCGTTCATACGGGACGGGGAGTTCGACTGCTTCCTTATCGCGGGGCGCTACACATTGCTGGAGCACTCGGCCTTGTGGGACGTGTTGCCGCTCTGCCAGAAGAAGGGCATCAGCGTCATCCTCGGCGGGCCGTACAACAGCGGTGTGCTAGCTTCGGACCTGTCCGAGGGGGCCAAGTTCCACTACCTCAACGCGCCGTACCACGTGCTCGCCAAGGCGCAGCGCATCAAGGCGGTCTGCGACCGCTACCGCGTGCCGCTCAAGGCGGCGGCGCTCCAGTTCGGTCTGGCCCACCCTGCGGTGGCCGCGACCATCCCCGGCGCAAGGACGCCAGATGAGGTGGAGGACAACGTGCGTATGGTGCAGCACCCTATCCCACGCGATCTGTGGGCCGAGTTGAAGCACGAGGACCTCATCCCCGAGCAGGCGCCCACGCCGAAGTAGGCCGGGCACGCGGCATGCTGTCGCTCCCTCTATGCCGCCTGCTATAATCGCGGCTATGCGTTCCGATTGTGTCGTGAAAGCGTTCCGCTCTTGGTAGGCCCTTCGTCCCTCAAGCAACTCACAGGCATTCCGCACCTCGCGTCCCTCCAGTACCGCGACTTCCGCTACACGTGGATAGGCAATATGTTCGCGGGCGCGGGCATGTGGGCGCTGCTGGTGGCCGTCTCCTGGTGGACGCTGAACGATTCGGACTCGTCCGGCTGGGTCGGCGTGACGACCTTCGCTGCGATGCTGCCCTTTCTGGTCGTGTCGCCGGTCGCGGGACTGCTGGCCGACCGGCTGAACCGGCGAAACCTTGCCGCGATATGCTTCACCGGAGAGGCGGCCGTGGCCGCAACGCTGGCCGCCCTGGTGTTGACCGGCGCCGTCGAGATCTGGCACGTTGCCATACTCGCCTTCGTGGCTGGGGCGTTCCGGAGCACGTCGGAGCCGTCGGTCCAGGCCCTCATCCCCAACCAGGTCCCGCAGCACAACTTGCTCAACGCCATCACCCTCTTCGCCATGACCCGCCACGGCGCCCGTTTCTTCGGGTTGCTGATCGCATCACCACTTCTAGCCTGGGACTCCGTAGGCGTGGAGGGTGTTCTGGTATTCAGCGCCGTCCTGTACGCCTGCGCCGCCTTCTTCATGATGCGCGGCCTTACCATTTCGAGCGGCGACGGCAGGACACAGCAATCTCCGTTGCAAGGCATGGTGGAGGGGCTGAAGTATATCTATAGCAACCAGATCATCGCCATCTTCATCCTCGTCGTGGCCTTCCACTGCGCCCTCGTCATGTCCTACGACTCGGTCACGCCCATCTTCTCCCGTGAGCAGCTCGGCGCCACCGACGGTTCCTTCCTCGGGTACCTCGTCATGGGGTTCGGCGCAGGGTCGCTCATTGGCACCCTGCTCGTCGCGGGTGTGCGAGCGGAGAAGCTGAAGGGCCAGCTGATGGTCTGGACTGGGCTTGCCAGCGGCATCGCCCCCATCCTGCTCGCTACGATGGGCAATATCGTTCCGGCGGTCTTCTTCGCGGCGGCGATGGGTGCGGCCCAGGCCACCTTCATGGCCATCACGAACGCCTATGTCCTCTCCATCTCGCCGGACAGGCTCCGGGGCCGCATCGCCAGCCTGTATGTGCTCCATGCCGGCGGCATCATGGCCTTCGCCAATCTTGGCTACGGCTTCCTGGCCGACACCGTGAATGCCCCGGTAATCTTCTACGCCACCTCGGTAGCCTTCCTGGCCATCCTGCTTAGCCTCGTACTGGCTCAACCTATCCTGCGCCGTGTCTATCGCACCGGCGAGGTCGCCGCCGCCTAGCTCCTCATGAAGGTACGCAAGGCCGTCGTCCCCGCCGCCGGATTCGGCACCCGCTTCCTGCCCGTCACCCGGTCCGTCCCCAAGGTCCTCCTTCCCATCCTCGACACGCCCTCGGTGCACTACATCGTGCAGGAGGCGGCCCTCGCGGGCATCGTGGAGATCATCATGGTCATCTCCGAGGGGCAGGAGGCCATCTCCCGCTACTTCCGACGGATGCCGAAGCTGGAGAACGCCCTTCGCAAGCGCGGCCAGACCGAATTGCTTCAGCGCATGGAGGCCATCCCCGACATGGCGACCATCCGCTACGTGCACCAGATGCAACCCCTCGGGCTGGGGCATGCCGTGTCAACGGCCAGGGACATCGTCGGCGACGAGCCGTTCGCGGTCTTTCTCCCCGACGACCTTATCTGGAGCGAGAAGCCGACCATCGGCAGTATGATCGAGGTCTTCGAACGGGTGGGGGCGAGCGTCATCGCGGTCCGCGAAGTGCCGAGGGAGCAGGTATCGAGCCTGGGCGTCATAGACCCGGAGCCGGCGGGCGACCGGCTCTACCGCATCCGGCGGATGGTGGAGAAGCCGAAGCCAGAGGATGCGCCGTCCAACCTGGGAATCGTCGGGCGGTACGTGCTGACGCCTCAGGTCTTCGACGAACTGGCCCGCGGCAGGCCCGGCGCGATAGGGGAGATACAGCTCACCGACGCCCTGGACGCCGTGGCGCGCAGTCAGGGGGCCTACGCGTACCGGTTCCCCGGTATGCACTTCGATGTCGGGGTGCCCGCCGGGCTGCTGAAGGCGTCTGCTCATGTGGCGATGCAGCGCAAGGACGTAGCCCCGAGTGTGCGGGAGTGGCTCCGCGACCTAGCGGAGGGCCGGCCGAGCCGTTGACACGCCGCAGACGGCGTGGGTACCATGTGCTGCCGCGGGAGTGGAGGCATCCACCGAAGCGGCCATTGACATCGTCCTAGGAGGCACTGGATGACGACGAAGGCTGGAAGCGACCTGTTCAACGTCGAAGCGTGGCAGCACTCCCTGGCTGAGTTCATCGTGACGCTGCTGTTCATCTTCATCGGCGGCGGTGCGGTGGTCGCCAGCGGCATCGCCAGCGGCGGTGCTCTGGATACGGGCCGGCTGGTCGCCATCGCCCTCGCGCATGGCCTCGCCATCGCCTTGCTGGTCTTCGCGACGGCGAACGTCTCCGGGGGCCACATCAACCCCGCGGTCACCTTCTCCATGGTCGTCACCCGCAAGATCAGCATGACTAAGGGGGCCATGTACGTCGCGGCCCAGCTTACGGGGGCCATCATCGGCGCGCTGCTCCTCATGGTCGTTTCTCCCGATGCGGTGGAAGGCAACCTCGGCGCTCATGGGCTCGGGAACGGCATCACGGCAGCCATGGGCCTCCTCGTCGAGATCATCCTGACCTTCGTCCTCGTCTTCACGGTCTTCATGACCGCCGTGGACCGCAGGGGCGCCGGCAACCTGGCGCCGTTGGCCATCGGCTTCTCCATCCTGGTCATCCACCTTGTTGCCGTTCCCTTGACCGGCGCGGGCGTCAACCCGGCGCGCAGCCTCGGCCCCGCCGTGGCCGCGGGCGCGTGGGCGGACCACTGGATCTACTGGGTCGGGCCGCTCATCGGCGCGACTCTGGCTGGCCTGGTGCACCAGTTCCTTCTCAGTCCACGAAAAGGAAAGAATGGGACAGGGTAGAGTCCTCCTCGTCAGCACGAATCTCTTCTTCGTGCCACGCATCCACGGCGCGGCGGCGGCCAATGGCCTGGGCCTGAGGATGACCACCAGCGAGGCCGACTTTTGGAAGGCCTACGCCGAAGGCGACGTGTCGCTCATCCTGGTGGACCTGGAGGGGGAGAAGGGCCTGTGGACGAAAGTGGTCTCTGGACTGAAGCCCGAGAGGAAGGCCGTCACCAAGGTCATCGCCTTCGGCCCGCACGCTGACGTGGCGCTGCTTGAAGAGGCGAGGGCTCTGGGCTGTGACCAGGTCCTTTCCAAGAACCAGTTCAATAAGGACCTGGCAAAGGTGTTGAAGCCGGGCTAGGCGGCCTTGGCGCCCCGGCCGGTCAGCCAGTCGAGGACGTGCATGGTGGCGCGGCAGTCGTCCTCGTTGTAGGTCAGGATCTTCTGCTTTGCCTCGTCGTCCGCACCGCCGGAGCCGGTGTAGCGCGAGTACAGCGCCACCGATGCCATCGCGTCCACGTCATCCTGGCGCCACGCGAACCCCAGATGCCGTGCGATGGGCTTCAACCCCTCGCCTTGCGTGGGGAACGCGAAGGCGCCCGTCGCCACCTTCCGCAAATCAACCAGCCTTCCGAACACGTCCGACTGCCTGGTTTCGTCCACCTCGTACTTCAGGGCCATCTTGCTCAGATGGATGCGTTCGTAGTCGCTCCAGTGATAGAACACGGCGTCGTCCAGGGAAGCAGCCCAGTCGAAGAACTCGCGGAGATTCTGGCCTTCGCCGTCCGGCCCATCGGCGAAGAAGGGGACGAAGCTGGGCGCGTCGTTCTCCCGCACCACGTTGCCGATGAGGTAGTTCACGATATCCGGCCCCCCGTCCGCCATCTCCGGTAGTGAGCCTTCAAGGTCGAGGAACACCTGAGTCCGGCCGGCGGACACTCTCGGCATCGGCCCGCGCGGCACCACGGCGCCGCTCACGAGAGCCCTGGCCGAAGTCAGGAACCGCCTTGCCTTCGCGTCCCCGATGCCCTTGATGCGGTTCAAGCGCTCCTCATCCGCCGATGCTAGGTCTGCCACCGTGTCGATGCCGACGGCGGCCAGCAGCGCGCGGGTGCTGTCGCCGACCCCCGAAACAAGCGACACGTCGTTGGCCGCGAGCGCCAGGCCGTTCACGTAGCCCTCCCACGGCCACTTGGCCGCGCCGTAGCACGGGACGATCCGCTCTCCGTGAGCGATAGCCCGCATGGAGGCTAACGTGGCTGCTAGCGGGGTCTCCACGTCTGCCATGGCGACCCGCTCCGTCTGGAAGTCTCGGTTAACGATGGCGAACTCGGCAGGCTCATAGCCCTGTACCCGGCCTAAGAGCCGGTTATAGAGTGCTGCCTGGAGCCGGTGCGAACGCTTGATGTTCTTGGCCGATTTGATCTCCACGACCTGGTAGGAGTAGTCCCCGAACGTGGATGGCACACCGTCCACCCGCACCAGCAGGTCGGGCCGTCCCTGGATGCCCAGCGGCCAGCAGAGCAGGGGCATGTTGGCCATGGCCGATGTTCCCTTCGCCATCAGCGCCAGCGTCTTCCGGAAGCCCTCCAGCTCGTTGGCGAACACCTCCTGCGCAGCCCGGCCGACGAGCCGCGAGGTCACATCGCTCTGGTGGCTGTGGCCGTAGTTGAGTAAGAGTTGCTGGAAGTCGTTCATGGGGTCCATGGCCGTCTCTGGCGCGAACAAGTCGCACCAGTAGGTGACTGGCGATGAGACGAACTTCTCGACGTCGTCGGCCTTGATGCGGGGCGTGACGCCCTCGGCCGTCATCGAACGAAAGACGCTTTCAACGCTCATCACGCAGGCCCGTCGTGGCTATTACCATTACGTTGCTGTAGAACGGAACGTCGGGGTTTACGGGTTCGACGCGGGTGAATAGAAGCTCGTAGCCTGTGGTCCTAAACAAGTGAGGGTAATTATGACTGAAGGCAGTATTGCCCCTCGGGCGCGACTCAGTTTCTCTATCCAGATCCATGTTGACGGGCTCAGCTATAGCGAAGGCAGCCTGACGGTTTTTGTCGCGCACCAGTATCAGTAGACTAGTTAGCTCTTTTTGTGTGAAGTATTCAAAAGTACCCCACGATATCAAAATAGTGCCATTTTCTAAGTGCTGACTGAGCCATTCATGCACTTCGGCACATACATACTCCAGGCTTCGGCCAGGTGTTCTCTCTCTCTCTGTTGTTGTCAATCTGGACAGCGTTTATGTCGAGGCCGATGAATCTTTCTATTCGAGACAGTTTCGAGTAAAAGAGTTCAAGAAATAGTCCATGGCCAGTTCCAATTTCGACTACCTCCCTAGACTGCGGATGCTTGTCTGAGAACTTAGAGACCTCCGACACAAAATGGCCTCTGTTGGTGAGAAGCGTCTTCGAGTCGGTGTATAGACTCGATCTTAGCTGGTGCCACTTTCTGCCGGCAATACTACCCCAGACTAGCTCTCGATTGAGTTGCCTGATCTGCTCTTCCGACCTTGAGTAGTAGTAAAGATTGAGTTGCCTGGACCAAAACCTTCGCCAGTGCGAGGGTGACTTGCTCCCTGTCAATAAAGGCGCCCATATCCGTACGGCAAGTGGCTTGGGTAGTAAACCAACTAAGATGTTAGCTCTTACTATCGCTGGCGGATGCTTGGACACTTTGTACCAGGCTTTCTTGGCAAGCTTCTTCAGCATACTTTCCCTCCAATACAGTAAGCTCAGGTCCCCAGGCTC
Organism: SAR202 cluster bacterium; assembly: GCA_016872515.1. Classification (GTDB taxonomy): domain Bacteria; phylum Chloroflexota; class Dehalococcoidia; order Lucifugimonadales; family VGZR01; genus VGZR01. Next base: position 11,035 of record VGZR01000008.1, on the reverse strand, counting down.
TCGTCGAGCACTTCGAGCAGGTCACGGGCCTGCTTCTTGCCCTCCAATCCCTTGCTGCCGATGCCCTCGGTGAACATTTGCAAGCAGAATGGACAGGACACGCCGACGGTGTCGGCGTCCGTTTCGAGGAACTGGCCGGTGCGCATGTGGTTCACCCGCGTGCCGCGGCTCTCTTCGACCCACATGTGGCCTCCGCCAGCACCGCAGCAGAAGCCGCGCTCGCGCCGCCGCTCCATCTCTACGAGCCGCACGCCAGGGATGGCGGACGCGATGCGGCGCGGGGCGTCGTACACGCCGTTCTGCCGGCCGAGGTAGCAGGAGTCGTGGTAGGCGACTGCGGCCTCGACAGGGACGGCGGGCTTGAGCTTGCCCTGGCCTATCAGTTCCGCCACGAACTCGCTGTAGTGGACGACCTCGAACAGGCCGCCCAGGTGGGGGTACTCGTTCTTCATCACGTTGAAGCAGTGAGGGCAGAGGGTCAGCACTTTCCGGACATTGTACCGTCGGAGGGTCTCGATGTTCTGCTTGGCCATAATCTGGTAGAGGTATTCGTTGCCCATGCGCCGCGCTGGGTCGCCGGTGCAGCCCTCCTCGTCGCCCAGGATGGCGAAGTCCACTCCGGCCCGCTGGAGCACCCGCGCCATGGAGCGCGCGACGGCCTGGCTGCGCTTCTCCAACGCAGCGGTGCACCCGACCCAGAGGAGCACCCCGGCCTGGGGGTGTTCCGCCAGGGTATTGACGCCAAGGCCTTCGGCCCAAGTGGTGCGGGTGAAGGTAGTACCCCGCCAGGGGTGGCCGCGCTGCTCCATGCTCTGCAACGCGCTGCGGGCTGAGTCGGGCATTTCCGCCTTGTCCATCACGAGGTGACGGCGTACGTCCACGATGGTCTGCACATGCTCCACCCCCACCGGGCACTCCTGGACGCATGCGCCGCAGGTCAGACAGTCCCAGACCGCCTCCGGCTGGACCCAGCGGCCCAGCAGAGGCTTTGCCTCCTGCTCGTCGCGGCCCTTCGCCAGGGCCGGACCGGTCTCTAATAAGTGCTCCTTCAGGTTCTCGACGATGTGCATGGGAGAAAGGATCTTTCCGCTCAGGCTGGCGGGGCAGGCTTCGGTGCAGCGGCCGCAGACGGCGCAGGCGTAGCCGTCTAGCAGCTCCTTCCAGGTGAAGTCCTGGACCCGCGACGCGCCGAACTGCTCCGCCGTCTCCAGGTCTGTGGGTGTGCTCAGCGCCCCCCGCGGTTCCAGCGGGCGCATGAAGAAGCTGACGGGCGCTCCCAGGATGTGCATGTGTTTGGACAGCGGGATATAGATGGCGAAGCCCAGGATGATGCCGAGGTGGAGCCACCAGAACAGGCCATGCAGCCCGTTGGCGATGTCCCGTGGCAAGCCCGCCTCGGCCATCAGCCGGCCGATGGCCCCGCCGATGGGTGACGCTGCCTCGGGGCCGGTGCCGCCTGCCGCGACGTGGAACGCCCCAGCCAGCAGCGTGGCCACCATCAGCGAGGCGATGAGGAGGAGGATGACGGCGGCCTCGGGCCGTTGGGTGAGGTCGAAGCGCAGCCGGCGTGGTCTTGCCACCCACCGCCGCGCCGCCGCCCAGGCCAGCACTGCCAGGAACGCGGCCACCAGGACTTCCAGATACCAGACGAAGACCTTCACGCCGGTCGGGGAGAGGAGCTTGGACGAGAAGGGATGCCAAGCCGAGTCGCCGTAGATGAAGATGAGGTAGCTGAGGAAGAAGGAGATGAAGCCCCAGAAGATGAAGAAGTGGGCCAAGCCGGCCCTGTCCCGTAGTGAGACGCTCTGGAGCACCTTCCGCTGGCCGAACACTGACGGCAAAGCGCCGACGAGCCGCTTCAAGGGCTGGTCGAACCGAATGGATGGTCTCCCCAGCAGAATCAGCCTGACTGCACGCTGGTACAGGACGATACCTGCCGCCGTGAATGCCAGCGCAGACAGAACGTACGCGCCGACCCAGACGGGGAGGGCTCCGAACAGGTTTTCCGGCGGTGCCATCCGCGGCTAGCCGCGGGACACGACGAGGATGGTCGCGGCCGTGGCCAGCCAGCCGAGGATGCACACGATGAGGGGCAGGTCCGTCACGACGATGTCCTCGGGGTTCTCGCCCAGGTTGCGGGCATGAACGAGGTATAGGTAGCGGAAAAGACCATAGACGACGAAGGGGATGGTGAGCATCATGGCGTGGTTGCCGGGGAGGTTCGGCGCGGTGAAGGTGTAGAGCGTGTAGGCCACCAGCGTTGAGGGCGCGACGACGGCGATGAACTGGTCAACCAGGCTCTTGGTGTAGTGTTCCAGCGACTCCCGCTGGCCCGCAGCCTCGTCCCCCGCCCTTTCTAGCTCGCTGCGCCGCTTCCCCAGGGCGATGAGGAGCGCCCCCAGTCCCGTGACGATATAGAGCCACGGCGAGATGGGCACCGCGAGCACCGCCGCGCCGGCCACCGCCCTCAGCACGAAGCCGCCGCTGATGGAGAAGACATCGAGCAGCACTAGGCGTTTCAGCCATACTGTGTAGGCCAACATCAACGCGAGGTAGCCTGCTGCCACACCGCCGAAGGAAGGCGAGAGAAGGAATGACAGGGCGAGGCTTCCGGCCACCAGGAGGCCCGCGACAACCAGGGCCAGCGACGGGGCCAGCCGTCCCGACGCGATGGGCCGTCGGCGCTTCTTGGGGTGCGCCCGGTCCTTGTCAGCGTCGAACACGTCATTGACGAGATACACGGCCCCGGTCAGCGCGGAGAACAGGAGGAACGCCAGCGTCGCCCGGCCAAGCAGTGGAAGGAACGCTGTAGGCTCGCTGAGGTCCCATGCCTCCTGGATGGTGAAGAAGAGGGCGAAATAGACGATGAGGTTCTTCGTCCACTGTTTGGGACGGATGCCCTCGACGACTGCTTTGACCGTGCTCAAAAGGGCCGGTTCCGCTACCTGACCGGCTTCACGCTCCATGAAGACGATGATAAGGCCGTTTGGGGGAAGGGGTCAATCAAGCTTGGGTCGTTTTGTGCCGTTGACAAGGGCATGGAGCGTCCCTTACCATGAGTTAGCAGTCTTGAAAAAGGACTGCTAACTCTTGCCCGTCGAAATGCGCATCGCGCCATGTCCATGCCGCGGAACGTTGAAAGGAGGGTCTCAACCGATGGCGGTAGCAAAGAAGGAAGCTAAGACTGGCTTCAAGCCTATGGGCAACCGCGTGGTCATCCGCCCCAACGAGCAGAAGGAGCAGGTGAGCGCTGGTGGCATCTATATCCCTGACACGGCGAAGGAAAAGCCCCAGGAAGGCACTGTGGTCGCCGTCGGCCCCGGTAAGCTCAACGATGACGGCACCCGCACGCCGATGGAGGTCGCCGTGGGCGACACGGTCGTATTCTCCAAATTCGCGGGTACCGAGTACAAGGAAGGCGACATCGAGTACCTGGTCGTTCGCGAGGACGATATCCTGTTCAAGCGGTAGTCCGCACCTACACCAGTGAACGAATGAAGGAGGAGTACATTGCCTAAGCAGTTGAAGTTCGGCGAAGACGGCCGCTCGGCTATGAAGCGCGGCATCGACAAGCTGGCCGACACGGTCAGCGTCACCCTGGGCCCCAAGGGCCGCAACGTGGTCCTGGACAAGAAGTTCGGCCCGCCCCAGGTCATCTCCGATGGCGTCACCATCGCCAAGGAGATCGAACTGGAAGACCCGTTCGAGAATATGGGCGCGCAGCTCCTGAAAGAGGCTGCCTCCAAGACGAACGACGTGGCCGGTGACGGAACCACGACGGCTACCATGCTGGCCCAGGCCATCATCCACGAGGGGTTCAAGAACATCGCAGCGGGCGCCAACCCTATGGCTCTCAAGCGCGGCATGGACAAGGCCGTTACTGCCGTCAAAGAGTCCGTGAGCAAGATGGCTACCCCCGTCGAGGGAAAGAAGCAGATCGCCCAAGTGGCATCCCTCTCCGCCCATGACGAGGCGATGGGCAACCTTATCGCCGAGGTCATGGAGAAGGTCGGCAAGGACGGCGTCATCACCGTTGAAGAGGGCAAGGGCCTGAACTACGAGCAGGAGTACGTCGAGGGGATGCAGATTGACCGGGGCTACGTCTCCCCGTACTTCATCACCAACGCCGAGCGGATGGAAGCCACTATCGAGGACCCGCTCATCCTCATCACCGACAAGAAGGTCTCCGCCATCGCCGATATCCTCCCCGCCTTGGAGACCATGCTCAAGGCGAGCAAGAACATCGTCCTGGTGACCGAAGACCTCGAAGGCGAAGCGCTGGCGACCCTCGTGGTCAACAAACTGCGCGGGACGCTGAACTGCATCGCGGTGAAGGCGCCTGGGTTCGGCGACCGGCGCAAGGCGATGCTGGAAGACATGGCCATCCTGACGGGCGGCAAGGTCATCAGCGAGGAGACGGGCCGCAAGCTCGACTCCATCCGCATCGAGGACCTGGGTCGCTGCCGGAAGGTCGTCTCCAACAAAGAGGAGACCACCTTCGTGGACGGCGCCGGCACCGATGCCGCCATCAAAGGGCGCATCAAACAGATCCGTGCCCAGATCGAGGAGACAACCTCCGACTACGACCGCGAGAAGCTGCAGGAGCGGCTGGCCAAGCTGTCCGGCGGCGTCGCCATCATCAAGGTCGGGGCCGCGACCGAGGTCGAGTTGAAGGAGAAGAAAAACCGCATCGAGGACGCGCTGTCGGCTACCCGAGCCGCGGTGGAAGAGGGCATCGTGCCGGGCGGCGGCGTCGCCCTGGTTCGCGCCCGCTCCGCCATCGAGAAACTGAAGCTGGAGGGAGACGAGGCCACCGGTGCGAGTATCCTGGGCCACGCGCTCCAGGTGCCCATGAAGGTCATCGCCCGCAACTCCGGCGCCGCTGGTGACGTCATCCTGGCCGAGACCGTAAAGAGCCAGGGCGACTGGGGCTACGACGCCGACGCGGGCGAGTTCACGAACCTGCTCAAGCGCGGCATCATGGATCCGGCGAAGGTCACCCGTTCCGCCCTGGAGAACGCGGCGAGCGTCGCAGGCATGGTGCTCACCACGGAGTCACTGGTGACGGACATCAAAGAGAAGGAGCCGGCGATGCCGGCCGCTCCGCCCCCCATGGATTACTAGGCCAAGCAAACAGCAGCTAGTTAGAGGGGGCGTCCCAACTTGTTGGGACGCCCCCTCTGTTTTCCCTTCAACTCCTTCTCCGGAACCTTGAAGCGTCAGCCTTGCGGCGTCCTATAATACCCCCACGCCGTTATCGCGCCGGGAGCCGTGTTGTTCACCCACCTACATGTCCACACCGAGTACAGCCTGCTGGACGGGCTGTGCCGCATCGAGCCGATGGTGCAGCGCGCCAAGGAACTGGGTATGGAGGCGCTGGCCATCACTGACCACGGCGGTCTGTATGGTGCCGTAACTTTCTACCAGGCCGCCAAAGCCGCAGGTATCAAGCCCATCATCGGCTGCGAGATGTATGTCGCCCAGGCCAGCCGTCACGCGCGCACCAGCGAGGCGAAGAACCCGTATCACCTCACCGTCCTGGCCCGCAATGAGAAGGGCTACAAGAACCTCGTCAAGCTGGTCACGAAGGCCCACCTGGAGGGGTTCTACTACAAGCCACGGGTGGACCGCGAACTGTTGGAACAGTACCACGAGGGCCTCATCGTCCTGTCGGGCTGCCCCAGTGCCGAGGTGCCGCATCTTGTGGCGTCGGGACGTATCGAGGAGGCAAAGGCTGCTGCAACCTGGTACCGTGAGCGGTTCGACGGGTACTACCTGGAGGTCATGCGCCACGGCGGTGTCCCCGAGCTGCCCGCCATCAACGAAGGGTTGATGCGTCTGCACCAAGAGACCAAGTTGCCCCTCGTTGCCACGAACGACGCCCACTATGTCCGCCGCGAGGATGCGGGACTCCAAGACATCCTCATCTGTATCCATACCAACACGAACATCCTGGACGAGAAACGGCTGCGGATGGAGGAGGACTCGTACTACCTCAAGAGTCCGCAAGAGATGGCCGAGCTATACGCCGACCTGCCCGAGGCGGTGCGCAACACCCAGGCCGTGGCCGACATGTGCGACATCACCCTCGACCTGTCCCAGCGGCTTCCCGAGTACCCAGTACCCGCAGGGATGACCGCAGACGAATACCTCGCCAAGCTGTGCTGGGAGGGCCTGCGGCGCCGCCTGTCCGGCGTCACATCCGAGGAGGAGAAGCGGCTCGCCTATGAACTGGAGGTCATCAGGCAGACCCGTTTCGCTAACTATTTCCTCGTCGTATGGGACATCGCGCGGTTCGTCCGAGAGCGCGAGATCTACTTCGCCGTCCGCGGGAGCGCCGCCGCTAGCCTGGTGTTGTACTGCCTCGGCGTCACCGATGTGAACCCGCTGCCGTACCGCCTGGTCTTCGAGCGGTTCCTGAATGTCGAGCGGCGAGAGATGCCCGATATCGACATGGACTTCCAGGACGACCGGCGCGACGAGGTCATCAACTACGTCACGGCCAAGTACGGTCGCGACCACGTTGCCCAAATCATCACCTTCGGCACCCTGGGCGCCCGCGCCTCCATCCGCGACGTGGGCCGCGCGCTGGCGATGCCGTACGCCGATGTGGACCGCGTCGCCAAACTGGTGCCTTTCCGGCTGCACATCACCCTAGAGGACGCCATCGCCACGACACCCGAACTGGCCGAGATGTACCAGGCCGACGAAATCATCCGCAAGCTGGTGGACACCGCCCGCGGGCTGGAGGGCCTCGTCCGCCACTCGAGCACCCATGCGGCAGGCGTCGTCATCTCCAAGGAGCCGCTGGACGAGTACGTCCCGCTCCAACGGCCGGTCAAGGGCGACGACCAGTCGGTCACCATGACCCAGTACGCGATGGACCCCATCGCCACACTGGGCCTACTCAAGATGGACTTCCTCGGTCTGGCGAACCTGTCCATCCTGGCTAAAGCCCTCAAGCTCATCGAGAAGACGCGAGGTGTCCTGCTCAACCTGCGGGACATCCCGCTGGACGACGCCAAGACGTTCGAGATGCTCTCGCGGGGCGAGACGGCCGGCATCTTCCAGATCGAGGGTGCGGGTATGACCCGCCACATCAAGGAGCTGAAGCCCAGTTCATTGGGCGACGTGGCCGCCATGATTGCCCTTTACCGGCCCGGTCCGATGGAGCACATCACGACCTTCATTGATGCGAAGCACGGCCGGACGCAGCCCAATTATCCACATCCTGCCCTGAAGGATATCCTGGAGGAGACCTACGGCGTCATCGTCTATCAAGACCAGGTGTTGCACATCGTCCGCGCCTTCGCTGGCTACTCCCTCGGCGAGGCCGACAAAGTCCGCAAAGCTATGGGTAAGAAGATCCCAGAAATCATGGCCGCCGAAAAGGAGAAGTTCATCAAGGGAGCGCTGAAACAGGGCTACAGCTTAGACTTGGCGGAGCGTATCTTCGCGCTCATCGAGCCGTTCGCCGGCTATGCCTTCAACAAGGCCCATAGCGTGAGCTATGCCCTCATCTCCTATTGGACCGCCTACCTCAAGGCCAACTACACCGGCGAGTATATGGTGTCGTTGCTCAATGCTTATGTCGGCAACGCGGACAAGGTGACGGGCGTTGTCGCAGAGTGTGGCCGATTGCACATCCCTGTCTTACTGCCCGACATCAATAGCAGCGAGGCGCTGTTCTCGCTCCAATCCTTAGAGAGTAAGCCCGCAATCCGATTCGGGTTGGCGACGGTGAAGAATGTCGGCGAGACCGCGATCAAACAGGTCATCGAGGCAAGGGCGCAGAAAGGAACGTTCCCGTCGCTGGAACACGCCTGCCGCGACGCAGAATTTGGCTCGGTCAACCGCAAGGCGCTCGAAAGCCTCGTCAAAGCCGGTGCATTTGACCGCTTCGGCGACCGCGGCGCGATGCTCACCGTACTCGACCGTATCCTGGGCCTGTCGCAGAGCGAGGCCCGGATGCGTGCATCAGGGCAGTCTTCGATGTTCGACCTGTTCGGTGAGTCGGTGCCCACGCCGCTGGCGAGCATCGCCCTGCCGCCTGAGAAGACCCCGCAGCGACAGAAGGGCGAGTGGGAGATCGAGCTGCTGGGCGTTGACCTGTCCAGCGGCCATTCTCTTGCCAAACTCGCCGCCACCGTCGATCCCGAGACGGTGCTTTCCCGTTCCGAGCTTCAGCTAGATATGGCTGGCAAGAGGATGATGCTGGCCGGTCTAGTGCGCCAGATTACACCGCGTTTCACCAAAGAAAACAAACCCTTTAATATCGTGTCCCTTGGCCTGATGGATGGCTCCGTGGAGGTCTTTGTGTGGGAGAACGTCCTGGAGAAAACGCAGGGCCTGTGGCAGGAGGGGCGGCTTGTGAAAGTGATGGGCACTATCCGCGCGCGGGACGATACCGTTACCATTTCCTGCCTCAGCGCCAGTGAGCATGTGGTAGGGCCTGGCGCGGAGGGTGCGGCACTTGCCCCAAGCCAGCCGGTCGAGCCCGCGCCGAAGCCGGCTCCGGTGATGGAAAGCAAACCTGTCCAGCATATCGCCGAGCGGCAACAGGAAAACAAAGCCTACCGTGCCACCAACGGCGATGCGAAGGCCGCCGCACCAGCCCGCCCCGGCAACGGCGCGCCTCCTCCGGTCCGCCGCCTCAGGTTGCGCATCCACGAGACGGGCGAGCAGGAGCGCGACCGCGAGATGCTGGAGCGGGTGAAGAACACGTTGCTTGACTTCCAGGGCCAGGACGAGGTGGGCTTGGAGATTGCGACTGAGGGGCGCATCATCGCCCTCGACTGGACGCGCATCCAGGTCAACGTGTGCGACGACCTGGAGAATAGGCTGCGGACGCTGCTGGGCGGCGCGGGCCAGGTCGCGGTGGAGGAGCGGCCGGGGTAGCGGAATCGCTCGCGATAGTCCACGAGGCCGCTACCACTGGAGGCCGTTGTCATCCTACGCACAACGAGTAGTCTCGGGTGGTGCTGCTGTATGCCTCGCGATGCTTCGCTGTGCCCAGCGAGATTAAGTTTCCGACCTATTCACCTTCCATATTCCCAACAATTGGTCAATAGGTGGAAGCCCCTAAGTAGTTTCAGGTATTGACGTTCTTCAAAGAACTCTTACAGTCGCGCTTAGTCCCGACCGGGAAGGAGCCTTCGATGGTCAAACTCGGCAAATTCCTCGTCTCAACCATCTTGTTTTCGATACTTGTAGCAGCTTGCTCAGCAAGCACACCCGCCGCCGAACCCACGCCCTTTCAGGAGGGTCCGGTCTCTGATACGGTGCCAGTGGGTACGCCTCCCAGGGAGCTACCCGCGCCGCCACCGAGTCCGACACCAAGGGCCGATACCCAACCCATAGACCTACGTGAAGCACAGGCAGAGGCCCAGAGACTTCGCGAGGAGTTCCTCGAACAACACAAGGACAAGATGTTTGACGTTAGCGAGATACGCACCCTTGAACTTCGAGGGAAGGCAATTGAGCTTCCACCTGATGTCCGGGTGACGGGCATCATATCCCACATTCTATGTGTCTCACCTGGCTGCTCGGAAGAAGAACTCCCGTACATTCAATTGGAACGAGGTAATTCAATAGCGAGTGTGTCAGCGAAGACAGGTAGGATAGTCGAGGAAAAAATCGCTCCTGGTGAAGAAGGGGCTTTCGACTTCATCCGTGAGGCAATGCGATGAAGAAATACCTTGCGGTTCCTTTGACTCTAACAATCGCCTCTGCCCTCTTTCTGCTTTTGGCGGGACCTCTGTACTCCTACCATACGCTCTGGACAGCGCAGAGCACACAACAGAATCCCCCGACTGACTACGAGAACTTTAATTTCTACCACTGGGCAACGAATCTCAATCCATCAGCGGACGATTTGTGGTGGTGGGTGCAGGATAGCGCACTACAGTCCGATGTATCTACTGTAGTTCAAAACTGGAGTTCGGCCATTCCTCAACTTACTTGGATGGCAGGTGACCAGTACACATGGGATGTGAAATTCAAGTACGGTACCTGCGGTGACCCTCTTGGCGTGGCGTGCACAGTTTTCACAACTTGGTACTATGACATCAACAAAGATGCCAACTACTGGCTCAAAGCCGAGGTAAAAGTGGTCTCGGGAGTGAATTTCTCTCCATCTGGGCGACGTGGGGCCCTTGCGCACGAAGTTGGTCACCTATACGGACTGGACGAGCGTTACTTGCATCCACCCGGATACAGCTATGGTTGCAACAATAATTCAGGAAATCTGGAAGTCATGGATGGGATGATTACCAACCAAAGTGGGCAAGTGGTTCACTGTGATGGTTTGGAGGGACCGGACTCCAGTACAGACGATTGGAGGGCAACGTACTACTGGAGTAGTGGACGGTTCATATATTACGGTCCACTACCTGCCAACGGCGGGTATGCCGCAACATGGCAATTGGAGGATCGTGCGTGGGCGGAGTATGAGCATGAACTACATTTCTACTGGTGGAATGGCTCGAAATGGGTTCAATACAGATGGTGGGGCAGGATACAAGATGTCGGGACAGAGTATGAGTACGAGGCCAAGATAATAAATGTCACTGTGGATAGACGGGACTATCCTGTGGTCACAGGACCCGGATGGCATGTTGTTTGCGGCTGGCCATGGTACCTGAAATTCAATACCGTCGGCGACTGGGTGTGCTCTGATCCAATCCATCTGAACTAGAGTTCGTCGTTGGGGGAACTCGCCTCTTGTTGTGCATGTCCCTCCATTTCGAGGAGGCGGCGTTTGAGGGGAAGGCCGGTGGTGCCCTTGCCGTAGCCGCCTAGGGTGCCATCGCTGGCGATGACGCGGTGGCAGGGGACGATGATGGGGACGCGGTTGCGCGCCATGGCCTGTCCCGCCGCGCGGGGTGCGCGAGGGCGTCCCGCTTGGGCGGCGACCCACTGGTAGCTCCGCGTCTCGCCCCAGGGAATGGTGCGTGTTGCATCCCACGCCGCCTTCAGGAACGGCCCCGCGTCGTCCACGTCCAGCGGGACTTCATCGAAGTCAACCCGTTCACCG
>VGZR01000007.1 GCA_016872515.1 SAR202 cluster bacterium | reverse complement strand
ATACGCCCTGGTCGCCTGTCGCCTTGTACTCTCGCTCTCTTGATCTGCATGATGACACCTTACCAGTGTCACCAATCATTCTGAACGAGAGCAGGGCCGAAGCCTTGCCCCCACGACACAAAAAGAGACCGGCAGGAGTTCCTGCCGGTCTCTAAGCAGCTAGAGACAAGACTTTACTTCTGGTCAGAAGGCCTCGCCTCAGACTGCGCCTGTGGCCCTTGTTGTATCTGTTGCCGCACGAACGGCACGAAGAAGAAGGGGTTCCAGAGCGAGTTGGGATGTCGCTGCAACCGCACAGAGACGATGATTCCCAACCCCATACCCGCCAGGACAAGCCCCCAGAGTTGTTTAGCCGGCATGTCGAAAATCAGGCCTAGTCCAAAGGACGAAGAGAAGCATTCCCCAGAACAGCAATGTGCACCTCCTTATGGTGGAAGAACGTTCGTGAAATCGCCCGCCCACTTTGGCATGCCGAGGCCGCCCGTTGACGCACCTTGCCACCACCCATATACTCACCCCCTTTAGCCAAGGCCATGGCGGTGAGGAGTCTTCCATGAAGTTCGAGAATAGCAAGCGGCTCTACGGGCGGTCGCGCAAGTCCTTGGCAGGCGGCGTGTCCAGCCAAGTGAGGGCAGGGGAGTGGCCTGTACCGCTGTTCTTCGAGCGCGGCGAGGGGCCGTACCTCTACGACGTGGACGGCAACAAGCTCATAGACTACGTCCTCGGCCAGGGGCCGAACATCTTCGGCCACGCACCCGCCTGGCTGACTGACGCGGTACGTGAGGCCGTCCAACGTGGCGTGTCCTTCGCGGGGCAGCACGAGCTGGAGATCCAGGCGGCCGAGGCGGTGCAGAAGGCCGTCCCGTGCGCCGAGTTGGTGCGGTTCGCCAGCTCGGGCACCGAGGTTGTCCAAGCGGTCTTGCGGCTGGCGCGGGCCTACACAGGCAGGCCGAAGTTCATCAAGTTCGAGGGCCACTACCACGGCTGGATGGACAGCGTGCTGTACAGCTACACGCCATCCCTCGAGGCCGCGGGTCCGTACGACGCGCCCACGCCGGTGCCCGGCTCCAAGGGGATGTCGCCAGGCAGCGCAGACGAGGTCGTCGTCCTGCCGTGGAACGGCATCGGGTTGCTGCGCAAGGCCCTCGACCGGCACAAGGGCCAGATCGCCGCCATCATCACCGAGCCCATCCTCTGTAACACCAACTGCTGCATGCCCAAGCCGGGCTACATGGAGGAGATGCGGCGGCTGTGCGATGAGCAGGGCATCGTCCTCATCTTCGACGAGGTCATCACCGGCTTCCGCGTCGCCCTCGGCGGCGCGCAGGAAGTGCTGGGCGTCACGCCTGACATGGCGACCTACGCCAAGGCGATGGCCGGCGGCTACCCCATGGCCATGTTCGCCGGCAAGCAAGACATCATGCGGCTGCTGGAGGACGGCTCGACCGTCCATGCGGGCACGTTGAACAGCAACATCGTCGCCATGTCTGCGACGGTGGCGTCGCTGGACAGGCTAACCGAGGACGATGGCGCCGTCTATCGCCGCCTGTACGAAACTGGCGAGAAGCTCATGGACGGCCTGCGCGAGCTGGCCCGGCGGCACGAGGTAGGCCTGCTGGTGCAGGGGCCGGGGCCGGTGTTCTGCATCTCGTTCACCACGGCCCAGGAGGTCACCGACTACCGCTCCCACAAGCAGCAGACCGACGCTGCCCGCTACGCCGAGTTCCGCAAGGGGATGATGGAGCGCGGCGTGCGCCTCACCGCCCGCGGCACGTTCTTCATCTCCACCGCACACACCGACCGCGAGATCGAGGCCACCCTGAAGGCCGCAGATGAAGTGATGCGAGGGATGTGATTGGCCTTGCCAGAACAAGATCCGGAAAAAAGAACCTCAAAAGGAGTGTAGAAACAACGTAATGCAAGTCGGATATTTCGCCATGCCGCTCCACCCGCCGGGGAGCAACTTCACCGAGACTGTCCACGGCGACTTGGAGCAGATCGTCACCCTGGACAAGCTGGGCTACAAAGAGGCCTGGATCGGCGAGCACTTCACCACGGCATGGGAGAACATCCCGTCGCCGGAGTTGTTCATCGCCCAGGCCCTGGCCATGACCAAGAACATCAAGCTGGGCACCGGCGTCACATGCATGCCCAACCACAACCCGTTCCACATCGCGCACCGTATCGCCCAGCTCGACCACCAGGCCAAGGGCCGATTCATGTGGGGCATCGGCTCGGGCGCCACGTTCCTGGACTTCAAGGTCTTCGGCGTGGACGCCGCCAACAACGAGCAGCGGCCGCTGACCCGCGAGAACATAGACATGGTGCTCAAGATATGGGACGGCCTGCCGCCCGGCACCTACCAGAACAAGTTTTGGAAGTTCACGATGCCCGAGTCCATAGAGGACCTGGGCTTCTACGTCCACATGAAACCATACCAGAAGCCGCACCCGCCCATCGCCGTGGCGGGCCTGTCGCCGCGTTCCGACACGCTCATCATGGCCGGCGAGCGCGGCTGGATCCCCATGAGCATCAACTACGTTCCGCCCAACGCCCTCGCGGGCCACTGGGCGGTCTATGAGGAGGCATCGAAGAAGGCAGGGCGAAAGCCCAGCCGCTCGGACTGGCGCATCGCCCGCGAGGTGTTCATCGGCAAGACGACCCAGGAGGCGCGCAAGGAGGCCCTGAACGGCGTCCTGGCCCGCGACTTCAACCGCTACTTCCGGCCCGCGCTGGAGCGGTACAAATACCTCCAGCTCATCAAGCCCGACCCGAACATCCCCGACAAGGACATCACCGCCGAGTTCATGGTGGACAACATCTGGCTGGTCGGCAGCGCGGATGACGTCGCCGCCAAGCTCCAGAAGCTTAACAAGGACGTGGGCGGCTTCGGCACGCTCCTCGCCATGGCCCACGAATGGGAGCCCAAGGACAAGTGGACCCGCTCCATGGAGGTACTGGCCAAAGAGGTCATCCCCAGCCTGTCCGGCCTGAAGTAGGACATGCCCACGTCTGCGATATAGTCGGTAAGTTGAAAGGAGTTTTTCCCCCATGCACGTAGGCTACTTCGTTGACCCCCTCCACCCGGCGGGGAGCGACTACACGAAGAACATCCACGACGACCTCGAACAGGTGGCCTTCCTCGACAAGCTGGGCTATACCGAGACGTGGGTCGCTGAGCACTTCACCGCCGCCTGGGAGTGTATCCCATCGCCCGAGCTGTTCATCGCCCAGGCCCTCGGCATGACCAAACGTATGAAGTTCGGAACGGGCGTCACCTGCCTGCCCAACCACAACCCGTTCCACATCGCCCACCGCATCGCCCAGCTCGACCATCAGGCCAAAGGCCGCTTCATGTGGGGCATCGGTTCCGGTGCCACGCCGCTCGACTTCAAGGCCTTCGGCGTGGACGCCGCCAAGAACGAGCACCGCGCGCTCACCCGCGAGACCCTGGATATGGTGCTCAAGATATGGGACGGCCTTCCGCCCGGCACGTACCAGAACAAGTTCTGGAAGTTCACCATGCCCGAGCCTATCGAAGACCTCGGGTTCTACGTCCACATGAAGCCATACCAAAAACCGCATCCGCCTATCGCAGCGGCCGGCCTCGCCCCACGCTCCGACACGCTCATCATGGCTGGCGAACATGGGTGGATACCCCTGAGCATCAACTATGTTCCCATCAAGACCCTCAAGATCCAGTGGGAAACCTACGCGACGGCGGCGCGGCGAGCCGGACACACCCCCAACCATGCCAACTGGCGCATCGTCCGCGACGTCTTTGTCGCGGACACCACCGAGGAGGCGCTCGACATCGCCCGGAACGGCGTCTTCGCCCGCGACTTCGTCTATGCCCGGCGAATCCTGGACAAGCTTCGCTACATGGAGAGTGTCAAGACCGACCCGACAACACCCGACGAGGCCATAGACGTCGAGTACATGATTGAAAACACCTGGGTCGTCGGGAGCCCCAAGGACGTCGCCGACAAGCTACGCAAGCTCTACAACGACGTCGGTGGCTTCGGCACGCTCATCGTGATATCCCATGAGTGGGAACCGCGGGACAAGTGGCTCCGCTCCATGACCCTCCTCGCCGAAAAGGTCATCCCCAGCCTCGGGGACCTAAAGTAAAGGCCGAGCCAAGCGCAGAGCCCCTTCGCGTAGAGGGGGGGGATTCCTAGCGCGGGATGCGGTCTCTAGTCCAGGTGGAAGGCGAGGCCGAGGAGACCGGGGCCTGTGTGGGCGCCCATGACGGGGCTGAACTCGGTGACGAAGAGCTCAGCGCAATCGAACTCTTCGGTCACCATCCGGCGAAGCGTTTCGGCAGCATCTGGCGCACCGGCGTGCATGACGCCTACACGGATGCGGGCACTCCCCACACGGTCGCGCATCCGTTCGGTGAGCCGCCGCATAGCGCGGCGGGCCGTCCTCGGGCGGGCGAGGTTCTTCACCTCGCCCTGGGCCATCTCGAAGAGTGGCTTGAGGTCGAGGAGCGACACGCCCGCATAGGCGATACCGGGAACACGCCCGCCCTTCCACAGGTAGTACAGGGTGTCAAGGTAGGCCAGCAGACGGACCTTGGGGACCGCCGCTCGCGCCGCAGCCTCTGCGTCGGCAAGAGCCTTCGCATCAGACGCCGCGCGCAGAGCCGCTAGTGCCACTAGCGCCTCGCCTGCGGCCGCGCTGCCCGAGTCCACAACTTCGATGGGGAACTGGCTGAGTTCTTTGCGGGCCTCGTCTTGCGCCAGCTTAGCTGCGTCATGGCACGCGCTGAAGCGCGGGGAGACCGTGATGCAAAGTACCGCATCGGCGATGCCGGCGGCCTGGCGGTAGGCGTCGAGGAACCGCGCGGGCGACGGCGCCGAGGTCTTGGGCGGCGAAGCGGCATGCTTCAGAAGACGGTAGAAGTCGCTGGGGGAGAGATCCACACCGTCGAGATACGCTTTGCCATCCAGCACGACGGACATTGGTACGGTGAACGTGGGCACACCCGCGGCTAGGCCAGGCGGCAACGTCGCCGCGCTGTCCACTACGATGGCGACGCGCGCCTTCGCGGTGTCAGCGCTGGTCTTCGAGAGCGTAGGTCAGATCCTCGGGCTGCGTCGGTGGCGGGGCCGTACGTGCATCGAACAGGGCCGGGACCAGCATGATGACCAGCGAAAGGGTAGAGAACCCGAACAGGGCAACGTATCCCGGCCCACCTTCGCGGCTGAGCCAGGCCAGCACGATGAGCGTAGGGGCGGTGATGGCCAGCAGCGCGGCCCGCACGAACCGCCGCCCGATGCGGAAGAACACCACTGTGGCGCCCCCTACAACAAGGAAGACAACTGCGACTGAGCCATCGAACGCCTGAAGCGGCACCCCCGTCTGCTCCAACAGCTCCTTACGTCCATAGAAGTAGAGGAACCAGTAACCGAGGAAGGGGAGCGGCAGCACAGTGAGCGAGGCCATCAGCCAGTCGCGGCGCGCCACACGCGACAGGATGCGCACGAACATCCACAGGGAGAAGGCGACGTAGGCGATGGAGACGGCATAGATAGGGATGCCCAGGGGCAACGCCCCTTTGGTGACGACGCCCCACGCACCGTAGCCGATGGCGCTCATCGCGAGACCCCAGGAGATGAGCGGCACAACAAGGGCATAGCCCACCCAGGGGTACGTCCATATCGGGCGGCCACGTCTCCAGCCCAAGAAGCTGATGGCCAGGGCAACAGTGAGCAGCGCTGCCACCATCCAGGGCTTGGTCCATAGGTGCAGCGCGAAGATTAGTGCGAGGACCAGATGGGGCAGGGCAGCGAAGACCGCATGCGACCACGACCCCCTGGTATGCACCTCATAGAACTTGCCGGCGATGGCCCGGGTCTCGCCGAGCTCACGCATGGCCTGACGCAGCGCCTCGTCGGTGGACATACCCTTGTCGGCCAACTCCTGAGCGCGGTCCTCGACGTGGTCGCGCAACTCGCGCAGGATCTCCCGCTCCTCTGCGGGAGCGAGGTGGAGCTGCCGCTGCAGCTCGGCCAGGTAGCCGCGAAGGATGGGGGTCATGGATAACTAGCTCGGCTGCGGTCTGGGCTGGGCTACTAGGTTGACGGCGGCAGCGAAGCGGTTCCACTCCTGAAGCATGGAGTCTAGCTTCTCTTCGCCATGCTCGGTGATGTGGTAGTACTTGCGGTTCTGCCCGCTGGGAGAGCTTCCCCAAGAGCTCACCACCAGCTTTTCTTTCTCAAGTCTGTGCAAGGCAGGGTAGAGGGTTCCCTCTTTGAAACGGAAGTAGCCGCTGCTGCGCCGCCCCATCTCGCGCACGAGCTGATAGCCGTACATCGGCTCCACGACCAGTAAGGAAAGTAGTAGCGTTTCGGTGCTGCCCTTCAGAAGTTCACGCCGGTACACCCCAGGTTCATTTTCCATACGTTTTCGACTCCTCTCACGCCACTATCATGTACTACACACCCCCATATTCGTCAAGAGGCGTGAAGGTTAGCTTGCCAACGGCTGTGGAAAAGGCTTCGCGGTTTGCTGGGCGGCTTGGGCATGCGCTACAATGGCCGTACGCTTTCCGGAGAGTACGACGTTGAAAGACCGCCAGATCCAGCGCCTCCCTGGGATGAGGGACCGTCGCCCGAAAGAGTTTGTCGGCGAGACTCAGGCCGCTGAGCGGCTGTCCGCCCACCTCGACAAGGCCGGCTTCCAGCCGGTGGACACGCCGCTGCTCGAGGAGACTGAGCTGTTCACCCGCAAGGGCGGCGTGGAGCTGACCGGCAGCCTCTACGCCTTCGTGGACCCCGGTGGGCGGCGCGTCAGCCTGCGGCCCGAGTTCACCTCGTCGGTCATCCGCTGCTTCGTAGAGGAGGTTATCCAGCCTCCAGCGCGGCTGCGGTACAGCGGGCCGGTGTTCCGCTATGAGCGGGGCCACGGACAGACGTTCCGGCAGTACGTGCAAGTGGGCGGCGAAGTCATCGGCGCCCAGGGCGACGAGACCGACGCCGGACTCATCCATCTAGCGTGCTCCGGCCTGGAGTCGCTGGGGCTGGAAGTGGCGGTACGGGTCGGCCACCTCGGAGGGTTGAACGGCCTGCTCGCCGGTTTCGGGCTGTCCGAGGCGGCCAACCGGTTCATTATAGGCAATGTATCTTTGTTGAAAGAGGGACGAACCAACACGACCGTGCTGGTGGACCAGGCCACGCAAGCGGGCCTCGTCCGCGCATCGCAGAACGGCGGCACCCACGCGGACGGCTCGGCGCTAGGGGGTGTGCTGCAGGACGTCCTTGGCGACGCCATGGCCAAGCCTGTCGGGCGGCGCACCACCGAGGAGATCCTGGCGCGGCTGCGGCGCAAGGCGCGCGACGCCAACGACGGAGCCCGCTTCACAGCCGGACTGGAGTTCGTGGCCGCGCTGGTCGAAGTGCACGGCACACCGAAGGACGCGCTGAAAGAACTGCGGACGCTGGCCAAGGCCCGGGGAGTCTCCGATGCGCCGCTGGACTCACTAGAGGCGCTCTGTGCCGCCCTAGCAAAGCGGGGCTTCGACGGGCGCAGGGTGCGAGTGGACATGGCCCTCGCCCGTGGCATCGCGTACTACACAGGCATGATTTTCGAGCTAACCAGCCCCCAGCTTCCCGGAGGTGCCTCGCTGGGGGGCGGCGGGCGCTACGATGGGCTGGTGCAGGCCCTGGGCGGCGACGACCTGCCCGCGCTGGGCTTCGCCTGCGACATGGACTACGTTCAGGCCGCGCTGGGCGCTCCCTCTGGCTCGAAGGCGGCCAGATGATGACGAAGAGCATGACGGACCGCGCCATCGTATTCCCTCCCCCTCGAGAGGGGAGGATCCAGGTGAGGGTGAAGCCTTTCCCCACTTATGCGTTCACCTCCATCCCCGCCTTCCCCCCTCAAGGGGGAAGGGAACCCCAACCCCCCACTTCCGAGGGCATCCGATGACTTCGTTGCGGCTGGGCATCGCCAGCGATGGGGCCTTGCACGAGCCGACGCTGCGGTTCTTCAAGGACTGCGGCATCGAGGCTTCGACCTCGAACCCCCGCAGCTACACCGGCCACATCCGCGCGCTGCCCGGCGTGGTCGTCCACTTCCTGCGCGGCGGCGACATCACCAACAAGGTGGAAGAGGGGAGCATAGACTTCGGCGTGGTAGGCCTCGACCGCTACGAGGAGTCACGGCGCGAGGGCGGCGACGCCCACGTCATCATCGAGTCGCTGGGCTTCGGCCACTGCGAGTTGGTGCTGGCGGTGCCCGACTCGTGGGTGGACGTGACCTCGGTGGCCGACCTGGCCGACCTGTCGCTGGAGTTCCGGCGCGAGGGCCGCGACCTGCGGGTGGCGACCAAGGCGCCCCGGCTTGTGGAGCGATTCCTGTTCCGCCACGGCGTGGGCCACTTCGCGCTGGTGCAGTCCAGCGGCACGCTGGAGGCGGCGCCGGCCATGGGCTACGCCGACATGATTGCCGACATCTCCTCCTCCGGCCTGACCCTGCGGGAGAACCGGCTCAAGACGCTGCACGGCGGCACCATCATCAAGTCCGAGGCGGTGCTCATCGCCAACCGCGGCCTCGTGGTGGGGGACAAGGCCAAGCTGGAGAAAGCGCGGGCGCTGGTGGAACTCATCGAGGGCTACCTGCAGTCCAAGGACTACTTCAGCGTGACGGCCAACCTGCGAGGCGAGACGCCGGAGGAGGTGGCCAGCTACATCCTAAGCCGGGCCGTCATCGCCGGGCTGCGCGGGCCGACCATCGCCAAGGTGCACACCCGCACCGGCGAGGGGTGGTACGCGGCGACCGTCGTTGTCTCCAAGGAAAAGCTCATGGACGCGGTGGACAACCTGCGCCAGATCGGCGGCAGCGGCGTCACCGTTGGGCAGCCCAACTACGTCTTCCACGGCGAGTCGAAGGCATACAACCGGCTGGTGAACGGCACCGGCGACGCCCAGCCTCCGGATGCCTAACCTCCCGGAGCACATCCACCTGGCGCACCAGGCGGCGCTGCGGCTGCGGGACACTCGACTGAATGAGCACATGGGGAGCTACCTACTGGGAGCGACGGCGCCGGACATCCGCATCATCACCAAGCGGCCGCGCGAGGAGTACCACTTCTCGCCGCTGGAGTTCGAGGCCGTGGGCGCGGGCGCGAAAGGCCTGTTCGCAGCACACCCAGGACTGCGGGCGCTGCCCAAGGAGGACGGCATCACCCGCGCCTTCGTGGCGGGCTACCTGACCCACCTGGTCGCCGACGAGGTGTGGATTACGCAGATGTACCGGCCCTACTTCGCCAACCGGAAACTGTTCCCAGACGAGACGCAGGGCAAGGTCATGGACCGGGCGCTCCAGCTGGAGCTGGACCGGCAGAACCGCGAGGCCATCGCCACGGCGGCGCCCGCGCTATCCTGGCCCGTGGACGGCGTCGAGATCGGCTTCATCGGCAGCGACCTGCTGGAGCGCTGGCGCGTATGGGTCGTGGGCTTCATGCAGCACGCCTACGAGTGGGAGCGGCTGCGCAACCAGGCTCGGCGCATCGCCGCCGGCGACGACGGCCACGCCGCCCACCGCCTCGCCGACGACTTCATCCGTGGCCTGCCAGAGAGCCTAGCGCGGCTCCACGAGGCGGTGCCACCGAAGGAATGGGCCACATATCAGGAGCGAACGGTGAGGAGTCTGGTAGAGACAGCGGGAGAATACTTGGGATGATAGAAAAACAGCACAATCAGTATCAACGGCGGCCCGTCGTAGGCCCCCGAAAGGGGCTGTGCGCATATTGTCGCAGGCCGACTAGGCGTGCTCCTGGATTCAAAGAGCGTTTACTTTTCTGCAATTCGCGCCATCGAGAAGCTTAATTCAAGGGTATCCATAAGCGAGGGAAAAGGAAGCTATGGCCGACACACGGCGGACTTGCCAGTCCTAGATAACGCCTTCCGTCATATCTAATTTGGGAGCACTACCCTTGAAGCGCATCCTAGGTCTATCTGAGGCAAAGAAAGCCCTCTCCGCCCAGCGAGGGTTCGACTTCGACACGGTGCCGTCGCACGTCCAGAAGCGCATCGTGGAGATATTCGGCGAGCCGCTGACGCTGCATCAGGTCGTCCAGCGTGTTATAGAGCAGGTGCGCACGCAGGGCGACGCCGCGCTGCGCGACCTGGCCAAGCGCGTGGACGGCATGGACCTGGGCGAGACGGAGGTGCCGCGCCAGGCAATTGAGGAGGCGGAACGGCAGGTGCCCCAGGCGCTGCGCGACGCCATCCGCACGTCGGCCGAGCGCATCCGCCGCTTCCACGAGGCGACGATGCCCAAGGAGTGGATGGACAAGAAGGCAGGCTACGGCCGCCTGGTCAACGCCGTCGGCAGCGTGGGGTGTTACGTCCCCGGCGGCACGGCGCCGTACCTCTCGACGGTGCTGATGACGGCCATCCCGGCGCGGGTTGCAGGGGTCGAGACGGTCGTGGTCTGCACGCCAGCGGCTCAAGGCAAGCTGCCGAGCCCGGCGGTTCTGGCCGCGGCTAAGGCCGCGGGCGCGGACCGCGTCTTTTGCATCGGCGGCGCTCAGGCCGTCGCGGCGCTTGCCTACGGCACCGAGTCCGTGCCCAAGGTGGACATGGTCTGCGGGCCGGGCAATATCTTCGTCACCCTGGCCAAGAAGCTGCTGTACGGCGTCGTGGGCATTGACGGGCTGTACGGACCCACCGAGACGCTGGTGGTGGCCGATGAGACGGCCCACCCGACGCTGTGCGCCGCCGACCTCCTGGCCCAGGCCGAGCACGACGTCATGGCCATGCCCGTGCTCGTCACCACGTCCGAGGCGCTCGCCTCCACCGTGGAGAAGGAGGCCGAGGCGCGACTGCGGCGGCTCGAAAGGAGTAAGATAGCAGGTGCATCCATGGAGTCGCGGGGCACGGTCGTGCTGGTGCGCGACCTGGACGAGGCGATGGAGGTCGCCAACGCCTTCGCGCCGGAGCACATCAGCCTGATGGTGCGCGACCCGTGGAAGCTGGTGCCGAAGGTGCGCAACGCGGGAGCGGTCTTCGTCGGCGAGTTCTCCCACGAAGTGCTGGGCGACTACGTGGCGGGGCCGAGCCACGTGATGCCGACCGGCGGCACGGCGCGGTTCAGTTCGGGCCTGGGGGTGCACAGCTTCTTGAAGTACACGCCGGTGGTGGCGCTGGATAGGGCGACGGCGCTGTCGCTGACGCCCGCGGCGTCGGCGCTGGGACGCGCCGAGGGGCTGACGGGCCACGCCGAGGCCGCAGAGGTGCGGCTGGAGTTGAGCGAAGAAGAATAGGAAAGGTTTTATCAAACATAGCGCACCCCCTATCCCTCTGGCCCGATGGCATCGGGCCAGAGGCCTTCCCCCTCAAGGGGGGAAGGGTGTGTCCTCCTCCCCCCTTGAGGGGGAGGACCTTCAGCACCGTAGCGGTGCTGAAGAGGTAGGGGGTAGGAGTGCTCCGAGGAGGCGATGCCATGAAGGGGAGAAAGAACGGGGTGGAGCGGCTGGTCAGGCCCCACCTGCGCAACGTGGAGACCTACGCAGCGGTGGACCCGCCGGAGGAGTTGGCGAGGCGCGCGGGCATCCCCGAGGACAAGATCATCAAGCTGAACGGGAACGAGAACCCCCACCCGCCGCTGGACTCGGTGCGGAAGGCGGTGGCGCAGACGGCCATCAACATCTACCCTGACCCGCTACAGCGCAAAGTGCGCCAGGCGCTGGCCGGGTACACCGGCGTGGACGCCGACCACATCATCGCGGGCGCGGGCAGCGACGAGCTGATCGACCTGCTGTTCCGGCTGTTCATCGAGCCGGGCGACACCATTCTGGACTTCGACCCGACCTTCGCCATGTACGCCTTCTGCGCGCGCGTCGCGGACGGCAAGCTCAAGCTGGTGCCGCGTAACGAGACCTTCGACCTGGACGTGGAGGCGGCGAAGAAGGCGATAGACCCGCGCACGAAGATCATCTTCCTCAGCTCGCCCAACAACCCGACGGGCAACATGGCGACGGAGGAGCAGGTGCGGGCGCTGCTGGAGACGGGCTTGGTGGTGGTGGTTGACGAGGCGTACTTCGAGTTCTGCAAGCAGACGGCGGCGCACCTGGTGCCGGAGTACGACAACCTGGTGGTGCTGCGCTCCATGAGCAAGTGGGCAGGCCTGGCAGGGCTGCGCGTGGGCTACGGCATGATGAGCCCGACGCTGGCGAAGCATATCGTGGACATCAAGTCGCCGTACAACCTGAACGTGGCCGCCGAGGCAGGGTTGCTGGCCTCCATCCAGGAGGCGCCGGCGCTCCTCGCGGACGTGGACAAGATCGTGCGCGAGCGAGAACGGATGACCAAGCTGCTCAAGACGCTCCCCGGCGTGAAGCCGTGGCCGTCGGCGGGCAACTTCGTGCTCGTCCAGTTCCCCCCCGGTAAGGCGCAGACCGTCTTCCACGGCCTCGCGCAGCAGGGCATCTTCGTGCGCAAGTTCGGCTCCGACCGGCTGCGCGATTGCTTCCGCATCTCGGTCGGCACTCCGGCGCAGACGGACGCGCTCATCGCCGCCATGCGAGAATTGGTCTAAAGGAAGTCCGTATCTGCCTTCCGCCTCGCAGCGGATAAGGTACAGGATAGTGTGAGAGCTTATACCCTTCACCCTATGACTCCGATGACATCGAGGTCATAGGCCTCTCCCCCGGTAGGGGAGAGGGGATGTCCCACCCCTCCCCCTTGAAGGGGGAGGGCCTTCGTCCCGATTCCATCTGGACGCAGGGGTGAGGGTGAAATGTAAGCCCTGAGAGGATAAGGAATGCCGCGCAACGCAACCGCAAAGGCGCCCGTGCGAAAGGGCCAGGTCAGCCGTACGACCAAAGAGTCGCAGGTCTCGGTGGAGCTGCTCCTGGACGGCACCGGCAAGTATGACGTCAACATCGGCAACGGCTTCTTCAAGCACATGCTGGAACAGCTCGCCAAGCACGGTCTCATGGACCTGAAGCTGTCGGCCACGGGTGATGTGGAGGTGGGCTGGCATCACGTCGTGGAGGACACAGGCATCGTGCTGGGGCGGGCGTTGCGCCAGGCGGTGGGCGAGGGGAGGGGTATCGTGCGCATCGCGCACGCCTACGCGCCTCTGGACGAGGCGTTGGCGCTGACCGTGGTGGACCTGTCGGGGCGCGGCTACGCCGTGGTGGACACCGGGCTGACGCACGAGGACGACCTGGGCGGGCTGCCCGCGGACCTGGTACGCCACTTCCTCGAGAGCATGGCCCGCGAGGGCGGCGTCACGCTGCACGTGCGGATGCTGGCGGGCGTCAACGGCCACCACAAGGCCGAGGCCATCTTCAAGAGCCTGGGCCGGGCCATCCGTGCCGCCGCGAAGGTGGACGGCCGCGCCGCTGGCGATATCCCCAGCACCAAAGGCACTATCAGAGGTTGAATAAGCAGCCCGCCCAGGACAGCCTGGCCGTTGTCCGCCGGTTCTACGAGGCGTTCAGTAAGCGCGACGACGCGGCGCTGCTGGCGCTGGTGGCCGACGACGCGGTGTGGACGGCCTACGGCCCGCCCGAAGTCCCGTTCGTCGGCACCTGGCGCGGCAAGCGGGAGCTGGTGCGCTACTACGCCGCTGTCCGAGTTACGCTCGACGTCCGCAAATACGAGCCGCGGGAGTACGTGGTGGACGGCGGCACGGTGCTGGTGCTGGGCCATGTGACGGCCATCGCCAGGCCCACGGGCAGGACCTTCGAGAGCCACTTCGCCCATGTCTATACCGTCCGCGGCGGCCTGCTCACCAGCTACCGCAACTTCCTCGACACCGCGGCCTTAGTGGCAGCGCTGCGGCCCTAGAGTTCAGCGCAGAGTCCGCTCGCGTACCGCGGACTTTGGGTGTGGACGTCATCGCCCGCCCTAGGTGACCTTCGACAGCTCGAAGCGGTAGTCCTCGACGATGGGGTTGGCGAGGAGTCTGGAGCACATCTCTTTGACCTTGGCGTTCGCCTTGGACTCACTGGACTCGTCGAGCCGGACCTCGAAGTACTTGCCCGCGCGGACGCTCTGCACCGTGCCGAAGCCGAGGCTCCTGAGGCCGCCGAGGATGGTCTGACCCTGAGGGTCGTTGACCGACGGCTTGAGGGTGATATAGACCTTGGCGAGGTACACCGCTACGGGACCATCCACTCGGGCGCGTTCCCGGAGCTGATATGGGCGTCGAGGAAGGCGGCGATGCGCGCTTCGTCGTACACGTCAAAGGCGTCCAGGTAGTTCCAGGCTGTGAGGGCGAACTTGGTGGGCATGTTGGGATAGGGCGAGACCACGACTTTGCGGCCCTGGTAGAAGTTGACCAGCTTCGCCACATCGTCGGGGCAGCCGTCGGGGCAGTTGTAGTGGACGCCCACGCCGCCGTGTTCCAGGTTGTGGATGAGCACCTCGTCGGGTATCGGATCGTTGTACACGCCCCAGGCCACCGGCGCGTTGGGCTGGGAGTAGTGCCAGCCGGAGGTGGCAGGAATCGAGTTGTAGGGACCGTGAGACTCCCCTAGCTGGATATGGGTCGTGCCCTGGTCGTCGTAGCGTTGACCGGGAGCGTTCTCCGGTATGTTACCCCCGCCTCTCCCGAAGGGCAGGCCGGGCAGGAAAAGGGAGGCTAGGAGAACGGTAGCGACGAGGCCGACGCCGACGAAGATGGCGTAGCGCCTCAGGGCCTTGCGCGACTGGCGCCGCGCACGGCGGGCAGCGCGTGCCTGGGTGGGCGTCAGTTTCTGGACTGGGGCCTTGGCCTTGGAATCGGTCTTCGGCGGCTCGGTCTTGGTTGCGTCTGCCATGATTCCCTTTCATTGACCTTGGACTGACGGATGACGACCTTACAATTGTACGAAATCTTCAAATAAGGGGTTGGCTGGTCAGCCTGCGGTACGCCTCGATGTACCGCTCCCGGGTCTTCTCGACCACGTCGTCCGGTAGGTCAGGGGCCGGCGGGTTGTGGTCCCAGGCCTGGGTGTTGAGCCAGTCGCGGACGAACTGCTTGTCGAAGTTAGGCTGCGACCTCCCCGGGGCATACCCCTTCGCGTCCCAGAAGCGGCTGGAGTCGGGCGTGAGCAGCTCGTCTATCAACGAAAGCCGCCCTTCGATGAAGCCGAACTCCATCTTGGTGTCGGCGATGACGATGCCGCGCCCCTCGGCGTACCGGCGGGCGTGCTCGTACACGGCGATGGCCTTCTCCCGCAGCGCCCGCGCGGTCTCGGCGCCGGCCATGTCCTCCACCTCGCGCTCGGTCATGGGCAGGTCGTGGCCCGTCTCGGCCTTGGTGGTGGGCGTGAACAGCGGCCCCGGGAAGCGGTCGCCCTCCCGCAGGCCCTTGGGCATGGCCTGGCCGGACACGGTGCCGCTCTTGCGGTACTCGGCCCAGGCCGAGCCCGCGATGTAGCCGCGCACGACACACTCCACGTCCACGCGCTTGGCCCGCCGCACCACCATGGCCCTTCGGGCCAGCTCGGGCGGCAGTTTCAGATCGGGCCGCGCGGTGCCAAGAGCCACCAGGTGGTTCGGCACGAGCTGGGCGGTCTGGCGGAACCAGAACGCCGACATCTGACACAGTACCGCCCCCTTGTCGGGCACGGCGTTGGGCAGCACCACGTCGAACGCGGAGATGCGGTCGGTGGCCACCATGAGCAGCAGACCGCCGCCGAGGTCGTACGTGTCGCGAACCTTGCCCCGGTGGACGAGGTTCGGCAGGTTGGTCTCGCGGATAGCAGTCACAGGGATAACCTTTACCTCTGGGCCTTGCTGGTCTTGCGCTGTATCGCCGGCAGCAGCCCCGCCCGACGGAAGACCTCGTCCACATGGCGGACGTAGTGGGTCTCGTCGAAAACGCCAGCGAGCTCCGCGCGGCTCAGGACCTCCCTGACCTTGGCGTTGGCCGACGCCAGCTCGCGCAGGTGCACGCCCTCATCGAAGGCCCGCATGGAGAGGACCTGGACGAGTTTGTACGCCTCCTCACGCGCGAAGCCGTGCTCCACCATGGAGAGGAGCAGCCGCTGGGAGAAGAAGGCGCCGTTGGACGACTCCAGGTTCTTGCGCATCCGGTCGGGGTACGCGCGCATGCCCTCGACGATGCCGGCGAACAGGTCGAGCATGTAGTCGAGGGCGAGGCACGAGTCAGGAAGGATGAGCCGCTCGGCAGAGGAGTGGCTGATGTCGCGCTCGCCCCACAGGGCCACGTTCTCGAGCGCCGTGACGGAGTGGCCGCGCACCAGCCGCGCAAGGCCGCAGATGCGTTCCGACAGCTCCGGGTTGCGCTTGTGGGGCATCGAGGACGAGCCGGTCTGGCCCTCACCAAACGGCTCCTCGACCTCACGTATCTCGGTGCGCTGAAGGGCGCGTATCTCGGTGGCGAACTTCTCGAGCGAGGCCGCGATGAGGGCCAGCGTGACTATGAAGTGGGCGTGGCGGTCGCGCTGCAGCACCTGGCTCGAAAGCGGAGCCACCGCGAGGCCAAGCTTGGCGCAGACGCGCTCCTCCACCGACGGCGGCACGGTGGCATGACTGCCGACGGGGCCGGACAGCTTGCCGACGGCGATGCCCTTAGCCGCCTCGGCCAGCCGTGCCTTGTGGCGGCGCATCTCGTCCCACCACACGGCCAGCTTGAGGCCGAAGGTGATGGGTTCGGCATGGACGCCATGGGTCCGGCCCATCATCAGGTCGTCCTTGTGCTTCAGCGCCCGCGCTCCCAGGCCCTCGATCACGCGGGCCACGTCCTCGTCGAGGATGGCGGCGGCCTGGCGGAGCTGGAGGCTCGTGGCCGTATCCCACACGTCGCTGGTGGTCAGGCCGTGGTGGAGCCAGCGGCCCTCCGGTCCCAGCCGCTCGGTGATGGAGCCGAGGAAGGCCGTCATGTCGTGCTTGGTGCGCTTCAGGATGTCCTGTAGCCGCCCCAGGTCGTGGGCGGCGGAGCGCAGTTTGGCGGCGTCGGCCTTCGGCACCACGCCCTCAGCGGCCCACGCCTCGACGGCGGCCAACTCCACCGCCAGCCATGTGTCGTACTTGTTCTCGTCCGACCAGACCCGCTTCATGGCGGGCCGGGAGTACCGTTCAATCATGTTCTCACTCTACCATGACACATCCGGATCCGTCCCTCCAAGAGGTGATGAGCGTAGGGGCCTACGGAAGGCACGCCTTCACAGGCCCTGGGCGATGTCGCGGCGGTAGAAGCCGCCTTCGAAGTGGATGCGGGCTGCGTTTTCGTAGGCCCTGCGGCGCGCATCGGCCACGCTGTGTCCGAGCGCCGCCACCGTGAGCACGCGCCCCCCGGCGGTCTCAACCGTCCGGCCGTCCGCGCCCAGCCGCGTACCGGCGTGGAACACCAACGCGTCGTGGTCCATGGCGTCCAGCCCATGGATGGGGTGGCCCGTGTTGTAAAGGCCGGGGTAGCCACCTGAGGCGACCACGATGCCGACACAGGCACGTCTGTCCCACTGGATGACCGCGCCTTCCAGGTCGCCGCCAGCCGTCGCCATCATCGCCGCCAGCAGGTCGCTCTTCAGCCTCGGCAGCACCGCCTGGGTCTCCGGGTCGCCGAAGCGGCAGTTGAACTCGAGCACCTTCGGGCCGTCGGCGGTGAGCATGAGCCCGGCGTACAGCAGGCCACGGAAGGGACAGCCCTTGTCCGCCAGGCCGCGCGCCACCGGCTCCATAACCTCGCGCCGGATGCGCTCCTCCAGCGCCGGGCCCCACTCGGGCGGCGGGCTGAAGCTGCCCATGCCGCCTGTGTTTGGGCCTTTGTCGCCGTCGTGGGCGCGCTTGTAATCGCGGGCCGCCACCATCGGCGAGACGCGCTCTCCGTCCACGAAGGCGAAGACACTCATCTCCCGGCCCGAAAGGCACTCCTCGACGAGCACCGTATCGCCTGCCGCGCCGAAGACGCGCCGCTCCAGGCAGTCGCGCACCGCCTCGGCGGCCTCCTCATGCGTCCTCGCCACAACGACCCCCTTGCCAGCCGCCAGGCCATCGGCCTTGACCACGACGGGCAGGGCGACGTGCGGCGACCCGACGTGGTGCAACGCGTCGGCCAATGACGTGAAGGTGGCCGCGTGTGCTGTGGGCACGCCGTGGCGCAGCATCACCCCCTTGGCGAAGGCCTTGCTCGTCTCGATGCGCGCGGCGGCCTTCGTCGGGCCGAAGATGGCGCGGCCGGCGGCCTGGAAGGCGTCCACGACGCCCTTCGCCAGCGGCCCCTCGGGGCCGACGATGGTGAAGTCCACACCGTTCTGGGCCGCGAAGCGCAGCAGGCCATCCACATCATCGGCGGCGACGGCCACGTTCTTGGTCACCTGCGCGGTGCCCGCGTTGCCGGGGGCCACGTACAGCTCGCCCAGCAACCGGCTCTGGCGGAGCTTCCACGCGATGGCGTGCTCGCGCCCTCCGCCGCCGACAAGGAGCACGTTCACCGGCTCAGTGGGCATGGGCGGTTCCTGGTTCGGCAGGGCAGGGGACTTGACAAGGACAGAACGTATGTTCTATTCTCATAGTGGGACGGAAATGCACCACGAGGGGGCACTTCGGATGCGTTTGGATGGTCTGCTCCACCGGGTACTCCACGCCATCGCGGCGCGGGTCATGCCGACGGGGATGGCAGCCGGAAGACACGTTCCCGCCTCACTCCCACTCGATGGTACCGGGAGGCTTGGAGGTGATGTCGAACACCACGCGGTTGACACCGGGCACTTCGTTGGCGATGCGGTTGGAGATGCGGGCCAGCACGTCGTAGGGCAGCCGCGCCCAGTCGGCGGTCATGGCGTCCTCGCTGGTGACGGCGCGCACGGCGATGACGTGGCCGTAGGTGCGGAAGTCGCCCGTGACGCCCACGGTGCGCGTGTCGGTGAGCACCGCGAAGCTCTGCCACAGGCTGCGGTACAGGTTGTGCGCCTTGATCTCGTCCATGACGACCCAGTCGGCGGACCGCAGCACCTCCAGCTTCTCAGGCGTGACCTCTCCCATGACACGGATCGCCAGGCCGGGGCCGGGGAATGGCTGGCGATAGACCATCTCCTCGGGCAGCCCCAGGGCCAGGCCCACCTCGCGCACCTCGTCCTTGAACAGGTAGCGCAGCGGCTCCACCAGCCGCAGCTTCATGCGCGCGGGCAGCCCGCCCACGTTGTGGTGGGTCTTGATCTTGGCGGACACCTTGCTCTCCGGCGTCTTGCTTTCGATGACATCGGGGTAGAGCGTCCCCTGGGCCAGGAAGTCGGCCTTGCCCGCCTTTCCGGCCTCCTCGTCGAACACCTCGATGAACTTCTCTCCGACAGCCCGCCGCTTCTGCTCCGGGTCGGTCACGCCCTTGAGGGCGGCCAGGAACCGCTGCGAGGCGTCGGCGTGAACCAGGTTGATCTTCATGTGGCGCTGGAAGGTGCGGACGACCCGCTCCGGCTCCTCGCGCCGCATGAGGCCGTTATTGACGAAGATGCAGGTGAGCTGGTCGCTGATAGCGCGGTGGACCAGCGCGGCCACGACCGCCGAGTCCACGCCGCCCGACAGCGCGCAGATGACGCGCCCGTTGCCCACGCGGGCCTTGATGTCGGTGATGGCGTCCTCCACGAAGTTGGTCGGCGTCCACGTCCCTTCGCAGCCACAGACCTTGTAGAGGAAGTTCTCGATGAGGGCACGGCCGTTGGGCGTGTGCACGACTTCGGGATGGAACTGGATGCCGTACCTGCGGGAGCCGTCGCCCATGACGGCGACGGGCGAGTTGTCGGTGTAGGCCAGGGAGCGGAACCCTGGCGGTGGCGCGACGATCTGGTCGCCGTGGCTCATCCACACGGGCATCGAGGGCGGCAGGCCGGCGAACAGCGGCACGTCCGAGGCGTTCTGGTGAAGGACGGCGTGGCCGTACTCGCGCTTGGCGCCGGGTGCGACCTTGCCGCCGAGCTGGTGGGCCAACGCCTGCATCCCGTAGCAGATGCCGAGGACCGGCAATCCGCGGTCGAACACCCACGCCGGCGCCAGCGGCGCGCCTTCGTCGTACACGCTGGCCGGGCCACCCGACAGGATGACGCCCCTCGGTTCCAGCGCCGCAACCTTTTCCCACGGCGTGTCGTGGGCGATGATCTCGCAGTAGACCTTGCTCTCGCGGACGCGCCGGGCGATGAGGCGGCTGTACTGGGAGCCAAAGTCTATGATGACGACCGCCTCGCGCTGGACGCCCCGCTCGCCTTGGGCCTGACGGGTGGGCGGCGCGAGCGGCTGTTGCGCTCGCTTCTCCTTGGCGATCTCCAGGTAGGCCGAGACCTCCAGGTCGTCGGAGGTCGCCACCCTTCGGCTAGGGCCGGCCTCAGTGGGGGGCGCAGCACCATCGCCTTTTTTGGCGGGGCGGGTCGTGGGGGAAGTGGTGTCCTCTGGCATGGGTGTTGAGGGGTAAGCCTAACACCAGTGGCCCGCTCTGACAACCAGTGCTGTGCCCTTCGTGCTACACTAGCGGGCGTCTCCCATGAACGCGCTCGCCTCCACACGCAAGGCATCAGGCCCACCATCCGGTCAGGTCTCCGCCGCCGTCGAAGTCCTGAAACAGGGCGGTGTGGTGGCTGTGCCTACCGACACCCTGTACGGGCTTGCGGCGAACGCCCTCAACGAAGTCGCCGTCCGTCGCGTTTTCGCCGTCAAAGGCCGCCCAGAAGGCATGGCGTTGCCAGTCCTCATCGCCGACACAGAAGACCTGGCGAAGTTCGCTGTGGATGTGCCTGAGGCGGCCTGGAAGCTCGCCCGCCGGTTCTGGCCCGGCCCACTGACGCTCGTGCTGCGGAAGGCCGACGTCATCCCGAGCATCGTCACCGGTGGCGCCGACACCGTCGGCCTGCGCGTCCCCGCCGCCGACCTGGTGCGGCAGATCGTCCGTGAGTTGGGCGCGCCCGTCACTGGCACCAGCGCCAACCGCACCGGCAAGCCCGGCCTGACAACCGCCGACGACGTAATGGCTGAGCTAGGCGGCCTGGTTGATCTCGTGCTGGACATCGGGCCGATCACCAGCGACTATCAGGGCGCCGCCTCCACCATCATCGACATGCTCTCACAGCCGCCACTCATCCTACGGGAGGGGCCGGTATCGACGGAGGACATCGGAGAACAGTGCGGCGTCGCGGTGGTCAAGTTCGCTGGCGCATGACCAAGCCGCTTGACATCACCGCTCTTTCCGTTCGTGTGGACGCCGAGTTGCGCGCCGTCTTCGGCACACGGGACATGCTCCTGTACAGGATGATGACCTACCACCTGGGCTGGGCCGACCGCCAGGGCGGGCCTGTTCCTGGCGGGCCGCCGCCCCGGCTCCACGGCGTCGCCTGCTTGGCCGCGTGCCAGGCTGCCGGCGGCGACATGGAGAAGGCCATGCCGGCCGCGGCAGCCGTGGAGATGGTCAACTGTTTCGTCGAGATCCACGACGACGTCCAGAGCGGGCGGCCGTACCGCGGCGCCCGCGAAGCCGTCTGGTCCGTGTGGGGCCCCGCCCAAGCCATCAATGCCGGCGACGGGATGCACGCCCTCGCCCGCCTCGCCCTGCTGCGCCTCATGGAGCGCGGCGTCTCGCCGGAGACGGCCTTTCGGGCCACCAAACTCCTCGACCACGCGGCCCTGGCCCTTTGCGAAGGGCGGTTCCAGGACATGGAAGCCCAGGAGCGGCTGGACATGCCCGTCGCCGCGTATCTCAAGATGGCCGAGGGCAAGTCGGGCGCGCTGCTAGCCTGCGCGATGCAGCTCGGCGCGCTGGCGGCCGGAGGCGGCGAGGCCGTCCTGTCGGCCATGGTGGCATGCGGCGCCAAGACAGGCATCGCCCTCCAGGTGCAGGGAGACCTCCGCGAGCTGTGGGGCGACGGCGACGGCGCGTCTGTCGCCATCGAAGTGCTGAACAAGAAGAAGCTGCTCCCCGTAGCCTATGCCCTAGAGAAGGCCGCCCTCCGCGAGAAGCGCCGTATCGGCGACATCTACTTCAAGCGCGTCCTCCAGCCTGACGACGTGGCGGCGGTGCGGCAGATCGTCGAGGGCCTGGGCGCCCGCGACTTCTGCGAGGGGCTGGTCAAGCAGCACCACGCCGACGCCTTGGCCGCACTGTCTGCCGCCGGACTGCCCGAGCCGGGCGTGCGGACGATGCAGAGCTTCACTGCTTCACTGCTAGGGTAGGTCAACCACCAGGCGGTACGCCTCTGTGCCGTAGTAGCCGCCTCCAGCCAGGATCGTCAGGTCTCCAGACAGGCGGCACCCAACGACGGCGCCGGTCAGTAGCGGCGACACCGGCACCAACTTCCAGGTGTCACCTCCATCGAGACTGAAGGCCGGCTGGTTGAAGTACGTAAAGGCGGATGCTCCACTCCCCCCAGCAGAGACCGCGCCGGTGAAAGAGACCAAGGCAGCTTGCATGTTGTCCCGGCACTCGGCGATGCTCCCTCCCACGGCCCCATCGCCCACGCGTTCCCAGAAAGTACCCCTGCTCCTCGACCGCATGAGCGCGCCGCCATCCGGCCCGGCGACCCACACGGTGGCATCCTCGGCGTAGTCAGCCGAGACAACGATAGTGGGTGGAGCAAACGCTTTGCCTTGTACTACCACATGCCATGACTGGCCCCCATCCAGGCTGCGGAGGATACGGCTCTGCGACCCGTAGGCGTCGGTGCTCCGGTAAAACTCCTGCTCGAAGGTCCCGGCGAAGATGGTCGCGTCCTGCACGAAGTTGGGGGAGAAAGCGACGTCGTGCACCGCCTGCGGCGAGGCGGCCAGCACCTCCCACGTCTCGCCGCCGTCACTCGAGTACACCAGGCCCCTTGCGATGGCCGCCAGGAGCGTCACACCCTCCGGCGTCTCCACGGTTTCGATGACCTGTACCGTCGCGCGGCCATAGACCACCCGCCAGGTCGCGCCGCCGTCCTCGCTCTTCGCCACGCCCCACCCGCCGCCCGCATACACCGTCCTGTCCTCGGCGAAGTACGGCGAGAACGCGACGGAGGTAGGGGAGGGGTCTGCGAAGCCGACAGACACGCTCGCCGTCAGTGTCCAGGATTTCCCCATGTCGCGGCTGATGGCCACGCCGCCGCTGGCGACCGTCGCCACCGTGCCATCTCGTCCCGCGTCCGGCGACACCGCCAGGTACGCCAGCGCCGCCGTCTCGATGCCGCCAACCGCCTCCCATGACGCGCCCGCGTCTCGCGACAGCCAGAACACTCCATCCCCGGTTGTGGGCTGTGCCCCCAAGGCAACGCTGCCGCGGCCCGAGGTCCACAACCGAGACACGTCAGCCCCCTCCGAAGGCACAACTGCCACCAGCCATGTGGCGCCCGAGTCGTCCAACAGCAAGATGCCGCCCGCTTCCGTGGCCAAGACGATACGTGTCTTGCCGCTGTTATCCACCACCGCGAAGTCCCGGAACCCGCCGCCGTCCGCGTCCGCCAGAAGCGACCATGTCGCTCCGGCATCATCGGAGGCGTACAACGCCTCGTCATTCAGCACGTAGAGCTTGGCATCGGTCGCATGGACTCGGCTGACCGAGAACGGGAGCTCGACCTGGTAGAACCGCACACCCCTATCCGTGGACTCGAACAGGCGCCTCTGAAGCACCATATAGACCCTGCCGGACGACCCATAGTCGGCTGCAAACGCCACGTCCTCAACGAGCCACGGATCAAAGGGCGATGGGGGGACGAACTCGGATTTGGCCCAAGTTTCCACCTCATCCGCCGACCAGTGCAGGTCTTCCCCCCTGGCGAAGAGCGTGTGGTCGCGGGCATAGTCTGGTGACAGTGTGATGGCCTCGGCCCCCGTGTCCGACCCCGATACCGTCCGCCACGTCTCGCCGAAGTCTCGCGACACCCGTACACCGACCCCAGGCACCAGTGAGTAAGCCACGCCGTCCGTGTCGAAGGCGGGCGACAATGCGACGTTCCGCACCCTCGAGTCCACAACTCGCCATGCCGTGCCGCCATCCGAAGTCTTATACAGCGTTCCTCCGATAACCGCGAAGGCGGTGCCGTCCGCCTCGAACGCGGGCGAGAAGGTCACAGACGTGGCCCGGCCTGTTGGGATTCGCACATTCGAGACCGTGTATGGAAACACGGTCGTATCAAAGAGAAGCCGCTCCCGCGATGTTGTCAGAGTCACATACGGCGTGGGAACCGGAGCGTCCGCTGGCTCAAGACCCGATTCCGGCGTCTCGGTGTGCTGCTGAAAGACCGTGCCTGTGGCGACTACAGTAGGGCTCCGCACCGACGCGGCGCCGGGCCGCAAGCATGCCGCCAGCAGCACGATGACGAACGCCGCTAGGAAGCGCCAGATGGTTGTCGCCCTTTTGGCTCGGATGATCAGGTGTCTGCCCATTTTGATATTGAGTACAATCAGCCCCCAACCAGAGGACGGTACATGTACGATGTGATTGTAGTGGGTGCGCGCTGCGCGGGCGCGCCGACGGCCATGCTCCTGGCCCGCAAGGGCTACCGTGTGCTACTGCTCGACAGGGCCACGTTCCCGAGCGACACCATCTCGACCCTCATCATCTGGCAGACAGGCGTCGCCAAACTCAAACGCTGGGGCCTACTGGACAAGGTCGTGAAGTCGGGCTGCCCCAGCATCACCAGGTTCACCATGGACCTAGGCGACTTTCCCCTCTCCGGATGGGGTCCGCCTGCGGATGGTGCCGCCGAATCCTACGCGCCTCGGCGCACAGTGCTCGATAAGGTCCTCGTGGATGCCGCCGTCACGGCTGGCGCTGAACTACGGGACGAGTGCTCAGTACGGGAGTTGGTCGTGGAAGACGGTCGCGTTGTTGGTATATGCGGCACCACGAAGGAAGGCGCCACGTTCACCGAACAGGCAAGGATCGCGGTTGGCGCCGACGGCAAGCACTCCGTGGTAGCACGGGCCGGCAAGGCACCGGCGTATAGTCAACACGCCTCGCGTTCGTGCTTCTACTACACCTTCTGGGAAGACTTGCCCTGTGATGGCTACGAGGTCTATTGGCCCGAAGGCAAGAGGTACATCCTGAAGATTCCAACCAACGGGAACCAGGTGTTGGTTGTGGTTGTCTGGCCCCACGACGAGTTCACAGCCTTTCGCGCCGACGTCGAGAGGAACTACATGGCGACGCTCGGCCTCGCCCCAGAGTTGGCCGACTCGATAGGCTCCGCGAGGCGCATTAGTCGCATCCTCGGCACCGGAGACGTGCCGAACTTCTTTCGCAAGCCTTACGGACCTGGCTGGGCCTTGGTAGGCGACACCGGCTACAACAAAGACCCCATCACCGCCTTCGGGATCAGCGACGCCTTCCGGGACGCCGAACTGCTGGCGCAAGCCCTCGATGCCGGTCTGTCCGGGCTCCAGCAGCTTGATCAGGCCTTGGAAGGATACGAACAGAAGCGCAACGCGGTCGCGATGCCGCTCTACGAACACACCCTGAGCGTGGCCAACTATCAACCTCATTCGCCCAAGTCGTTCGAGGTCCGCGCAGCGCTTCGGGGGAACCAGGTGGACACGGACCGCTTCTTCGGCGCCATCGCTTCCACGGTGCCGCGGAACGAGTTCTTTAACCGCGAAAACATCCAGCGCATCTTTCGTCAGGCCGCAACCTGGGCCAAGGACACTGCAGAACGGGGCTAGGTTTGCAGTCGGCCAAGCTAGGCTGAGTGAGCGGGATTTTGCTAGACTGATTCGCCGGTGCAACAAGTCACAAGTAGGTTGGCATGAGCAAGAAAAAGACCATCCGGGACATCAACCTGACAGGGAAGACCGTCCTCGTCCGCGTGGACTATAACGTCCCGTTCCGGCCAGGCACCACCCAGATATCCGACGACAGCCGCATCCAGGCCACGTTGCCGACGATTCGGTATCTGCTCGAACGGAAGTGTAAGGTGGTCTTGGTCTCCCACCAGGGTCGGCCCAACGGCCAGGTCGTGGAAGAGATGCGCATGAAGCCGGTGGCGGAGCGGCTGTCCGCCCTGCTGGGCATCAACGTCATCCAGGCGCCCGGCGGCGTCGGCTCTGAGGTCACCCGGGCCGTTCTCGCGCTGCCGCCAGGCGGCGCGGCCATGCTCGAGAACATCCGATTCATGCCAGGCGAGGAGAAGAACGACCCCAAGCTGGCCGCTGAGCTGGCATCCTTGGCCGATGTGTATGTCAACGACGCCTTCGGCACCGCGCACCGCGCTCACGCCTCCACCGAGGGTGTCGCCCACAAGCTCCCTGCCGTCGCCGGCCTGCTCATGGAGCGCGAGTTGGAGATGCTCGGCTCGGCCCTCGACCCGCCCAAGCGCCCCTTCACCGCCATCGTCGGCGGCGCGAAGGTCTCCGATAAGTCCGCCGTCCTCGACCGGCTTGCACAGCGTGTGGATGCCATCCTCATCGGCGGCGGCATGGCTGCGACCTTCCTCAAGGCCAACGGCCTATCCGTGGGCAGCTCGCCTGTCGAGGACGAGCGCGTTGCCTCCACCGCCAAGTTCATGGACCGGATACGCTTCGGCAATACCAGCCTGCTGCTGCCCGTCGACGTCGTGGTGGCCGACGCCTTTGCCGAGAAGGCCCACCACAAGACCCTCTCCGCCGAGAAGATCGCTCATGGCTGGCGCATCATGGACATCGGCCCCGAGACGGCTGCGCTGTACGAACTCCAGATCAGGAAGTCCCAGACCGTTCTGTGGAACGGCCCGATGGGCGTCTTCGAATGGGAGCCCTTCTCTCATGGCACGGTCCGCATCGCCAAGGCCCTGGCGGGTCTGAAGGGCGCCACGACCGTCCTTGGCGGCGGCTCCACCGCCGAGGCCGTCGAGAAGCTTGGACTGGCCTCCAAGATGACCCACGTCTCCACCGGCGGCGGTGCATCCCTGGAGTTCCTCGAAGGCAGGACCCTGCCAGGCGTGGCAGCGCTATTGGACGCGTGATGCCGTGATCGACTTCCCCTACATCCGCGACCTGGTCCACTCCACCCCCTCCAAGATCGTCCTGCTGGTGGTGGATGGCTTGGGCGGCGCGCCGCATCCCAAGACCGGCAAGTCTGAGCTCGAGACCGCCTCGCTGCCGCACCTCGACCGTCTGGCCCGCGACAGCACATGCGGCCTGACGGTCCCTGTCGCCCCCGGTATCACCCCCGGCAGCGGCCCCGGCCACATGGCTCTCTTCGGTTACGACCCGGTCAAGTACCTCTTGGGCCGCGGTGTCCTGGAAGCCCTTGGCATCGGCGTCGCCCTCTCTGATGGCGACGTGGCCGCCCGCGGCAACTTCTGCAGCGTGGACGGCGACGGCCGCATCCTCGATCGCCGCGCGGGCCGCATCTCCACCGAGGAGAGCGCCCCGCTTGTGCAAAAGCTCGCCGCTATCAAGGTGCCAGGGGCGGAACTGACGGTCCATCCAGTCAAGGACCACCGCTTTGTCATGGTGCTCCGCGGCGATGACTTTGGGGACGGCGTGAGCGGCACTGACCCCGAGGCCAACGGCGTCGCGCCGTTGCCCGCCGTTAGCCTCTCCCAAGAGGCCCAGCACACCGCCGAGGTGGTCAACCGGTTCGTCTCCCAGGCCCGTGACATCCTGCGTGGCCAGCCGAAGGCCAACATGGTGCTCCTCCGCGGCTTCTCCCGGCTTCCTCGCCTACCCTCGGTAGCCTCCCGCTACGCCCTGAACCCCGCGGCCATCGCCGCCTACCCCATGTACCGCGGCCTAGCCCAACTCGTGGGTATGACGGTGTTGAGGACCAGTGCGACCTTCGACGATGAGCTGGTTACCCTAGAGACCACTTTCGCCCAGCACGACTTCTTCTTCATCCACTACAAGCCCGCCGACGCCGCTGGTGAGGACGGCGACTTCGACGCCAAGGTGCGTGCCCTCGAAGCCCTCGACGAGCACATCCCGAGGCTGCTCGACCTCAAACCCGATGTCCTCGTCGTCGCGGGCGACCATGCCACGCCCGCTATCCTCAAGGCCCACGGCTGGCAGCCCGTCCCGCTCCTTGTCCACTCGGCGCTGACCAAGAACGATGGCGTCCACGAGTTCTCGGAGCGCGCCTGCCGCCAGGGAGGGCTCGGTGTCATACCCGCCACCGGCGTCATGATGCTGGCCCTCGCCCACGCTGGGAAGCTCCACAAGTTCGGCCCATAGGAGGCCCCATGCCCGAGACCATCATCGCCGGAAACTGGAAGATGAACACCACTCTCGACGAGGCCCAGGCCCTCGTCCGCGCCATGAAGCCTGGCCTGGAGGAGATAAAGGGGCTACGGAAGGTCGTCTGCCCGCCCTTCGTCTCTCTGTCCGCGGTATCGTCGCTCCTGAAAGGCTCCACCATCGAGGTCGGCGCTCAGAACATGCACTCCGAGAAGAGCGGGGCGTTCACCGGCGAGGTCTCGTCCGCTATGCTGTCCGGCCTATGCAAGTACGTCATCCTCGGCCACTCCGAGCGCCGGCACATCTTCGGCGAGGCCGACGACCTCGTGGGCCGCAAGGTCCGGGCCGCGATGTCCGCAGGCCTCTCGCCGATCCTTTGCGTCGGCGAGCAGCTCGCCGAGCGGGAGCAGGGCAGGGCGGAAGCGGTCGTGGAGCGCCAGCTACGGGCCGGTCTGGACGGAATCACGACGCCACGCGGGCTCATCGTCGCCTACGAGCCGGTCTGGGCCATCGGCACCGGCAAAGCCGCTACACCCCAGGACGCCCAGCAGATGATGTCCCACATCCGCCGGGTGCTGGCGACGCTTCAGGGCCAGGCCGTCGCTGCCAACACATCGCTTCTCTATGGCGGAAGCGTCAATGCCGACAACGTCGCCGCCTTCGTCCGCGAACCGGACGTCAACGGCGCCCTCGTCGGCGGCGCCAGCCTCAAGGCCGACGTCTTCGTCCAGCTCGCCCGCAACGCCGCCACAGCCCGCACCTAGCCCGTCTCACCCCGTCCCGGTCTGGCTTTCGGGTGCCTTCGTCTCCTTCACGAACGGCATCGCGACGAGCAGCGCCCCGCCGACGATGGCCAGCGACAGCACACCCCACGTCAGCGAACCGGTCGCATCACGCAGCAGTCCCACCAGCACCGGCGCGCCGAACCCGCCTATCTCGGCCGCGGCGAAGAACAGTCCCATCGCCGCCCCAATACGCGCAGCCCCGACTCCCGGTGTCTCCATGAGCACCAGAGAGAGCACCGGCATCATCGGCTGCCGAACCCAGCTCGACACCAGCAGCGGCGCCAAAATCACAGGGCCGTCCGCGAACGCCATGACAGCGATGGTGCCGGACGCCACCGCGAGCAGCACGGCCATCACCGCGACCCGCCGCCCGTGCGTCGCAATCCCCGACACGACCATCGCGCCCACCGCGCCGAGTGCAGCGGCGAACGCCGTCCAGAAGCCTGCCGCCGCCAGCGTCATCCCACGCTCCTTGAGCAGCGTCGGCACCCACGCCTCCAGACCGTGGTTCAGGAAGAATGTGGCGATGGCAAGCACCAGCAGCAGTTGGACGTTGCGTATCCGGAGCAGACTCGCCAGGCCGCTCAATGGGGATGCCTTACGGCCTTCTTGAACGCCGCCTGACGCAGTAGCGGTCTGTGGCGCATCCTTGGCGAACAGCCACCACGCCGCCATCGCCAGCAGAACGACTGCCCCGTACACTAGTGCAATGCCCCGCCATGTGCCGGTCAGCGAGAGCACTGCGCTGCTCGCGGTCGCAAGTGACAGCACCCCGCCGGCCACCGGCGCCGCGGCGTAGATGCCCGCCGCTAGGCTGCGCTCCTTCCCATCGAACCATTGTGATACGACCTTCGGAGCGCCGATGGAGATGAGCGGTCCGCCCACGCCGAGGAGCGCCACCGCCAGGAACAGCGTCAGGAAGTCTCCTGCCACACCCCTCAAGACCAGCGACAGCCAGACGATGAGGACACCCAGGCCCAGCGCCTTGCGCGTGCCCAGTCTGTCCACCAACATCCCCATCGGGAACGCAGTGACGATGTACACCAGCTGCCAGGAGCCTAGGATGAGGCCCATCCCACTGTAGGAGATGCCTAGGTCCTCCACGATGGGTTCTACCAGCGGAGGGATCGACCCGACCGTTATCCCGAACGAGGCGTACACCGCCCACACCAGCGCCAGCATCCGCCAACGGGCGGGGTTCTTTCCAGGCACAGCTGTTGCCACGTGGTTCTTCGTCACCACACGCGTTTGTTCGACCTGTGCAACCCTCGACAGCCGGAACAGGATAAGCTATCAGTCAAGGAAGAGTCGCGTGAGCGTCGCATGAGCATGTTACCCCTGCTGGCCGTCGTCGGCCCTACCGCCGTCGGCAAGTCCGCCTTCGCCATGCGCCTGGCCGAGGAGCTTGGCGGCGAAATCGTCAGCGCCGACAGCCGCCAGGTCTATCGCCACATGGACATCGGCACCGCCAAGCCACCGCCGGGTGACCGCGCCCGCATCCCACATCACCTCGTGGACATCCTCGACCCCGACGGTGATTTCAGCCTGGCGCTCTTCCTCCGCCTCGCCAACCAGGCCATCGGCGGCATACAGGCTCATGGCCGCGTGCCCGTCGTCGTGGGGGGAACCGGCCAGTACGCCATCGCCCTCCTGGAGAGGTGGGACGTCCCCGAGGTGGCGCCCGATACGACCCTGCGGCAACGCCTGGAGCAGTGTGCCCGCGACGAGGGCCCCGATACTCTCTACAGCGAGCTGGCGCGGCTCGATCCCGACGCGGCCAAGCGCATAGACCCTCGGAACGTCCGCCGCGTCATCCGTGCCCTCGAGGTTTTGGAATCCGGCCAGAAACCGTCCGCGCGACCGTCAGCAGCCAAACCTTTCGACGCCCTCGTCATCGGCCTAACGCTGCCCCGCGCCGAGTTGTACGCCCGCATAGACGCCCGCGTGGACGCTATGATTGCCGCGGGCTGGGTCCAGGAGGTGGAGTCGCTCCTGCGCATGGGC
This sequence comes from SAR202 cluster bacterium, assembly GCA_016872515.1. Lineage (GTDB taxonomy): Bacteria > Chloroflexota > Dehalococcoidia > Lucifugimonadales > VGZR01 > VGZR01. Next base: position 52,783 of record VGZR01000007.1, on the reverse strand, counting down.
CACGGGCCGGAGCTGCCATCCATGTCCAGCCTCGGCTACGGCGAACTCGTCCGCCACTTGCAGGGCGACTGGCCCTTGGCCGAGGCCGTCGCAAAGATCAAAACCCGCACCCATCGCTTCGCCCGTCAACAGTACGCCTGGTTCCGCCTGACGGACAAGCGCATCTGCTGGTACGAGGCGCGCGAGGACGGCGTTAACACAGCGTTCGCCGAGGCGAAGCGATGGAGAGGGTAGGGGAATGCTAAAATGGCCCATGCACCAGAGGATTGATCGATGACCATCAAGTTCACCAAGATGCATGGCGCCGGCAACGACTACCTCTACGTTGACGGCCGCACGGCAAAGACCGACTGGCCCAAGCTGGCGGTCAAGATGAGCGACCGCCACTTCGGCGCCGGCTCAGACGGCCTCATCCTCGCGCTGCCGTCCTCAAAGGCCGACCTGCGGATGCAGATGTTCAACGCCGATGGCTCCGAGGGCGAGATGTGCGGCAACGGCATCCGCTGTCTGGTCAGCTTCGCGCTGGAGAAGGGCATCATCCCGCGCAAGGACAAGCCCGTGTCGGTGGAGACGCTGGCGGGCGTGCTGGAGGTAACCCCTATCTACCAGAACGGCACAATGTCCCGAGCCCGTGTCTCCATGGGCGTCCCCCGCTTCGAGGCCAAGGACATTCCGGTAAACCTCCCTGGGGAGAGCAGGGTCGTGAACTACCCCCTCACGGTGGACGGGCACACCTTCAAGATAAGCTGCGCCTCGATGGGCAACCCCCATGCTGTCGCCTTCCTCGATTCGCCCGTGGACAAGTTGCCGCTGGACAAGCTTGGCCCGCTCGTCGAGCACCACCCGATGTTCCCCAAGAGGGTGAACTTCGAGGTGGTCAACGTCCTCTCGCCCTCCCATCTCAAGGTGCGCGTGTGGGAGCGCGGTTCGGGCATCACCCTGGCTTGCGGCACAGGCGCCTGCGCTGTCGCCGCCGTCGCGCGTACGCAGGGCAGGGCCGGCGACGACGTGACCCTCTCACTCCCCGGCGGGGACCTCCAAGTCCATTGGCAAGGCAGCGGCCCCGTCATACTCGAAGGCCCGGTCGAGAAGATTTTCGAGGGCGAGTGGCCCACGTAGGGCGGAGTATTATCTAGCTTCCACATCTAATTTGACATAACGGAGCCTGTCTTTCTGAGCGAAACGAAGAAGCTCTTTACGCTCAGAACGACATTTCACAGCCGGAGACTGAATGAGACTTTCGCAACGACTCGCCAAAGTACCTCCATACCTCTTCGTTGAGATCAGCCGCAAGATCGCGGAGAAGCGCGCCAAGGGCATCCGTGTCATTAGCTTCGGCATCGGCGACCCAGACCTCGCCACGCCCGACAACGTGGTGGAGAAGCTGCGCCAGTCCGCCCTCGACCGGCCCAACCACCGCTACCCCGAGACGGACGGCTTGCCCGCCTTCCGGCAGGCCGTCGCCCGCTGGTATCAGCGCCGCTTCGGCCTGTCCCTGGACCCCGACAAGGAGGTCCTGCCCCTCATCGGCGCCAAGGAAGGCATCGGCCACGCGGCCCTGTGCTTCATAGACCCCGGCGACATCGCGCTGGTGCCTGACCCGGGCTACCCCGTGTACTCCGTCGGTACCTGGTTCGCCGGCGGCGAGTGCCACTGGCTGCCCCTCAAGGAAGAGAGCGGCTGGCTGCCGGACCTCGATGCCATCACGCCCGCCGTCGCCAAGAGGGCCAAGGTGCTCTGGATCAACTATCCCAACAACCCAACGGGCGCCGTGGCCGGGCCGGACTTCTACAAGAAGGCGGTGGAGTTCGGCAAGAGGTACGACGTGGCCGTGCTCCACGACGCCTGCTACACCGAGGTGGGCTACGAAGGCTACCGGCCTCAGAGCTTCCTCCAGACCCCCGGCGCCATGGACATCGGCATGGAGTTCCACTCGCTCTCCAAGAGCTACAACATGACCGGCTGGCGCATCGGCATGGCCGTTGGCAATGCCAACATGATCAAGGCCCTGATGACCGTCAAGTCCAATCTCGACTCCGGCGTCCCCCAGGCCATTCAGTACATGGCCATCGAGGCGATGGACACGCCCGACACCTACATCGCCGAGCGCAACGCCATCTACAAGAGCCGCCGCGACCGCGTGGTCAAGGCGCTTCAGGGCATCGGCCTGCGCGTCCAAGCACCCAAGGCCAGCCTGTACATCTGGGCGCGTGTGCCGGAAGGCTACACGTCGGCCGAGTTTACTAAGATGCTCCTGGAGGAGCGAGACGTGGTGGTGACCCCCGGCACGGGCTACGGCAAGTTCGGCGAGGGCTACATCCGCCTATCCCTGACCATCTCCGAGGAAGACCTGAAGGTCGGCCTGGAGCGCCTGGCCAGCCTCAAAGTCCCGCCCAGGTCGCAGATGCTCGACAAGTCGGCAAAAAGCTGAGGAGGCCGCCGCAATAACCAAAAGCGCAGTCTCGACCCGGCCCCGCATGGAGCGGGCCTTCCTCGTAAGCGCCGTTGTCAAGGGCCACCACTCCGTCTGGGCGCCCGATGACTCCATCGCCGAGCTCGCCGAGTTGGTGCGCAGCGCCGGGGCCTACGTCGCGGGCACGGTCATCCAGCGCCTTGAGCGCCAGAGCCACTCCTACCTCGGCCAGGGCAAACTCGAAGAGGTGAAAGCCAGCCTTGTATCTCAACGCATAGACACCGTCATCTGCGACGACGAATTGACGCCGTCCCAGCAGGAGAACATGGAGGAGGCGCTGGGTGGCGTGAAAATCATAGACCGCACAGCGCTCATCCTCGACATCTTCGCCCGCCGCGCCCAGACCCACGAGGGCCGCCTCCAGGTGGAGCTGGCCCAGCACGAATACCTGCTGCCCCGCCTGGCGGGCCAGTGGTCCCACCTGGAGCGCCTCGGCGGCGGCATCGGCACCCGCGGCCCGGGCGAGACCCAGCTCGAGACCGACCGCCGGCTCGTTCGCGGCCGCATCCAGCGCCTCAAGCGCAGCCTGGAGGACGTGCGGACCCACCGCGAGCTGTACCGCTCCCGCCGCCGCCAGCAAGGCATCCCCGTCGTCAGCCTCGTTGGTTACACCAACGCCGGCAAGAGCACGCTGATGAACGCGCTGACCGACGCGGGCGTCGCCTCCGCCGACAAGCTCTTCATGACCCTCGACCCCGTCACCCGCAAGGTGCGGCTGCCCTCGGGCCGTCCGGCACTCCTCACCGACACCGTCGGTTTCATCCAGAAGCTGCCGACAACCCTGGTGGCCGCCTTCCGCGCCACGCTGGAGGAGATCTCGGAGGCGTCGCTCATCCTGCATGTCGTGGACATCACGCACCGCAACGCGGGCGAGCACGTGGACCTCGTGGAAGGGGTGCTCAAGGACCTTAAGGTATCGGACAAGCCCAAGCTCCTCGTGCTCAACAAGGCCGACCTTCTGCCGGAGGGGACAGTGCCCGCAGGACTGGCCAGCATCAACAGGAGAGGGCCGCGAGAGCCTGTCCCGACACTCCTGGTCTCGGCGACGCGCGGGGACGGCCTTGGCCAACTGTTCGAGCGGATGGACGAAACCCTGTACCAGGGGAGTGGAGCTGGCCTTCGGACAGCCGTAGTGCAATCCCACTGACCGACCCCCAGGGTCCTCGCACGCTCAGCCGTGGGGACCATGCGCTATGGCGTGTCCTATGAGCCGAAGGCGCGCCTCAAGGCCTAGCAGTGGCCATAGGGCGTCCTTCAACAATAGCTACCGACTAGCTAGTTTATCTTCGCACTATACATGTTATGTAAAGTACATGCGGGTTGGAAATGAGGGCCAGGGTACCCAGCCGGACTAGCCACTGACCCTGATGACCCCGGCCTTGTGCAGTGCCACCATCAGCGGCCCGACAGCCTCCGCCAACCGGCCTGGCTCATACCCCACGGTGGGCACTCCGTCGGCGTAGCCGCTCGTATCCAGACCGTTCTCCTTCAGGATGATGAACCGCTGACCGTACAGGACCGACGCCGCGCCGACGTGGTGGACTATCCGGGGCGGGACTTTGGGAGTTATGCCATTCTCACGGCCGTTTGTCCCATCGGGCGTGACGATGAGCACTGCGGAACTGCACCCACGCATCGCCTCTGCCACACCCTCCGGCACTGGCCTGGCCCCGTCGACTGCACAGTCCGCGGCGCTGTGGGCGATGCCGAACTCTGCCAGCAACGCCCCCACATGCTTGGCCGCGTCGGGCCTCCCCATGTGCGCGACCAGGACCTTGCCACCCGGCTGCGCCTCGGACGCCGGACGTCCGGATGGCGGCGCTGCTCCGTCCGCTGCCTCTGGCGGCTCGGCGGCAAGGTGCCTGACGTACCACGAGCCGCCGACCTCGCGGAGGATGTCCGCGAATCTCCCGTTGACCATGATGATGCTCAAACACTCCGCTGAGAGCTGAGGATGGACTCCCAGCTCTTGCTCCAAGAGGTTGCGGGCGTACTCACCCTCAAGCATCTTCTGGCCCTCGAACCGCTGGTAGAACCTGCCGAACACCTCGGGCATCAAGGCCGCCTTCACAAGAGCGCGGCGCCGCTCCTCCGGCGTGGTCGGCGCTACCGCGGCTCGCCCCACGGGCGTCAGCGCGATCCTCGCAGAGCTCGCGCCCCCGGCTGTCAGCCCGTACCGCTCGGACGAACCGAGCGTACGGACGAAGGCGCTGCTCTTGGGCGTGGACCTCAGCGCCTCGGCGAGAAGGATCCTGTCGAAAGGCAAGCCGGCGTTCCCATCCTTGATGGACTGAGCTACCGTAAGCGCCTCTTCCAAGGCATTCACTGGGAACGGGTGCGGACGCCGTTGCCGTTTGGCGGAAGCGCCGTCGTCAGCCATATACGCCTCCCAAAAGAAAGGCGCGAGCCTGGACTCGCGCATAGTTATGTCAAATTAGACGGGCCCCGGGGCACGTTCCAGTTTTGCGGCGGGACACAGAGCTAGGCGCCATGACCTGTACTGTTCCCTGATGAGTATCCGTGGCTGACTATAAGCCCGTTCTAGACTAATGTCAATGTTCTTTTCATCTCTTTTCTGAGAGGTATTGATAACCTTTCGGTTCTCTAACACCTCCAGAAAAGACGTGAAGGGCCCTATGTGAGCCATGCCTTTAGCCCTGTTGGAAGGGCAGCGCCCCCCCTGCCAAGCAAGCCCAGCGAAGGCACGCTACAATTACCGTGATGCCTGTGGCCTCACCATTCCGTTTACATCTCTCGCGCCCGCCTATACGTTGTATTGGTATAGCTCCGGAACTAAGTTCGTGGTGGTGTTTTCGATGATGTTCGCATCGTTCAGGATGTTCTACTCTTCCCGCCGCCATCCGGCGGCGGCCGGCTTGGTCCTCGCCGTGGCGCTCATTGCGGCGACGTTTTTTGTTGGGTGCAGCAAAGAGGCGCAGCCGGCTACGGAGACCTCCGTGGTCCAATCCGAGGTGACTGCCGAAAAACAGGCTTCTGGGTCCTTCGGTAAAGCCGAAGAGTCTGTGGAGGTCATCCCTCCCGATCAGCCTTTGAAAACCCCTTCAGACGTCCCAGCAGAACTTAAGATCGTCTGGGAAACCTGGTCATACCTGACTAAGGACTTTGTGGAAAGGGCGAACCTCGACCCCGCTAAACTTTCCGAGGCCGCGGTCCGTGGGATGCTTGAGGCCGTCGGCGACCCACACACTGGCTACGTCTCTCCCGAGACCATGGCCGTTGACTCCAAAGACGTCTTCCAGGGCAAGTTCGAAGGCATCGGCGCCAACGTCTCGATGAACCCGGCTGGCAAGCTCGTCATCGTGGCCCCCATCGCAGGCAGCCCGGCGGAGGCTGCGGGCATCAGGTCTGGCGATATCATCCTCGAAGTTGACGGTGTTAGCATCGAAGGCTGGAGTGTGATGGACGCAGTCAACCGCATCCGAGGCCCCGAAGGCACACCTGTCCGCCTCCTGGTTCTGCATATCGGCGCCCTAGACCCAATCGAACTGGAGATTGTTCGTGGCGTCATCCCGCTCGAGCATGTGTTTCTCAGGAGCCAGCCAGGCGACAAGATCGCCCACGTCCGGCTGACGAGCTTCTATCCTGACACGGCTGACTTGATGGCTTCGTTGGTAAAGGCCGCGGTTGACCAGGGCGCCGAGGCGCTTATCCTCGACCTGCGCGACAACCCGGGCGGGCTGCTCAGCTCGGTCATTGACGTAGCCAGTCAGTTCCTAGACAGCGGTCTGGTGCTGTACCAGATAGACGGCAACGGAACCACAACTAACCACAAAGTCCGCGAGGGTGGGCAACTCAAAGACATACCGATGGTCGTGCTGGTGAACCAGGGCAGCGCCAGCGCCAGCGAAGTGCTCACCGGCGCCCTGATGGACCACAAGCGGGCGACCATCATCGGGGGGACCACCTTCGGCAAGGGCAGTGTGAACATCCTGCGGCCGCTGAGCAACGGCGGCGGCGTGTGGATCACAACCGCTCACTGGTTCACTCCCGACGGCCACCTGATTCAGGGCACGGGCCTCAAGCCAGACGTCGAGGTCTCCGGCTTCGATGCCCGCGACACCGACGTGAAGCAACTCGAAAAGGCCCGCGAGGTGCTGAACTCTCTGCTTGGCACATAGGCCACAGGCTGTGCCATGAGTGAAGACAAGAAGGTAACGGTCAATCGGAAGGCCAGGTTCGATTACGAAATCCTGGAGTCTTTCGAGGCTGGTATCGTCCTCACTGGCACAGAGATCAAAGCCATTCGCGAGGGCAAGGTCAACCTTTCGGACGCGTATGCCCGCCCTGAGAACGGAGAGCTGTGGCTACACAATGCGCACATCGCCCAGTACTCGGCCGGCACAAGATACAACCACGAGCCGACCCGGTCCCGCAAACTCCTCATGCACCGTGACCAGATCCGCGAACTGTCGCGGCAGGTCAGCGAGCGCGGGATGACCTTGGTCCCGTTGAAGCTTTATCTCAAGCAACACCGGGCCAAAGTGGAGTTGGGCTTGGCGCGGGGCCGCAAGCACCGCGACAAGCGGCGGGCCATCACCGACCGAGACCGCGAACGAGAGGCCCAGGAAGCTATCAAGCGTTCCAGATAGCCCACTTCCGCCTGCAAAACGCGAGGGCACCCTGGTAACCGGGGTGCCCTCTTCCGATTCTCGTCCCCGTCTAAGGGGTGCCCAGACTAGCTGACGCGCTTAACCTCAATGGTCTCGCCGGGAGCCAAAGCAACGCGCCGGACGTTGATGCCCAGCTTAAGAAGCCAGTAGCCCAGGGTCGCCTTTGAAACACCGAGTTGATCGGCTGTCGCCGAAAGCCCTTGCTCTGTCACCAGCTCAGGCAGCATTTTCTCGAGCGGCCGCTGGAACCGTTTTTCGACCGACACCATTTTCTTTGTCTTTCTCTGCATTTCCGTCCTCCTCGTAAACTCTAGCTCTATGTTAAACGGCCTCTATTTTTTTGTCAATCGGATTTTCAACATTGTCTAAGAGTTTGTAAAGGCCGTCTAGGGTTACACCTCTAGCTACGGGAGTGCCTCCGCCTATATTGATAACACATCTATTTAGGGTTTTAGTAATATTGACACGGCATGAGCGGCTCCCGACCGCCGCCCGTCTCAAGGGGGTTGGAGTTCCTTGACCCTCCGCGAGGCTGCTTGCTACACTGCCTCATGGAGGCGCGTCCCTGTAGCTCAGCGGATAGAGCGGCTGCCTTCTAAGCAGCGGGTCGCGGGTTCAAATCCCGCCAGGGACCCACCCAAGCCGCTCCCCAGATACCCCGCGCTCTCCTACCTTGGCTCTACGCCCTGTATTGCCCCTCTGGAGGTGCGGCCTTGTCTGCTCAGATATGGAACGAAAGTGTGAACGCCCCCGACTTCTCTCCCGGCCTCGACTGGCTCAATACAGAACGCCCCCTGAGCTTGGCCGACCTACGTGGCAAGCTGGTCGTCCTCGACTTCTGGACCTACTGCTGAATCAACTGTATGCATATATTTCCGCAGTTGCGGAAACTGGAAAGGAAGTACGAAGGCAGCCTGGCCGTGGTGGGCGTCCATTCCGCCAAGTTCATCCAGGAGCGGGAGACGGACAGCCTGCGCCGGGCGGTGCTGCGGTACGGGATCGAGCACCCGGTGGTCAACGATAGGGACTTTGAGATCTGGGGCCAGTACGCCATACGCGCCTGGCCGACCCTCATGTTCATCGACCCTCGAGGAAAGGTCATCGGCAAGCACGAAGGTGAGTTCCCTCTCGAGCCGGTGGACGAACTCATCGGCAGGCTCGTCGCCGAGTTCGGTCAGAAGGGCCTGCTCGACCTCCGGCCTCTCCCCGTCAAGCTTGAGCGCGACAAGGAGAAGGATGGGGCGCTCTCGTTCCCAGGCAAGGTCTTAGCCGACCAGAAGAGCGGCCGCCTCTTCATCGCGGACTCCAACCACCAGAAGATCGTGGTCGCCACGGTGGACGGTCACGTGCTCAATGTCGTCGGCTCCGGCGCCCAGGGGCTTGCAGATGGCGGCTTCGCCGCGGCGCAGTTCAACGACCCGCAAGGGATGGCACTGGACGGCGAGCGTTTGTACGTCGCGGATACGAAGAACCACGCGATACGCGAGATCAACCTCCGCGAGAAAAACGTGACGACCCTGGCTGGGACAGGCGAGCAAGCGACGATGTTCCATTCCGGCGGCCCTGGCCGCACGACGGCGATGAGGTCGCCTTGGGACATCACGCTGCATCTTGGGGCGCTCTACATCGCCATGGCGGGGTTCCACCAACTGTGGCGCCTTGACCTGGCGACCAACGAAACGCGGCCCTATGCAGGCAGCGGCCGGGAGCATATCGTGGACGGCCCGTTGGCGATGGCGGCCCTGGCCCAGCCGAGCGGCATCACCACCGACGGAAAGAAGCTCTACTTTACGGACAGCGAGACGAGTTCAGTCCGCTCGGCCGACCTGGATCCGAGCGGTGCCGTAGAGTCCATCGTCGGCCTCGACCTGTTCACCTTCGGCGACATGGACGGGGTCGGCGACGACGTGCGCCTTCAACATCCGATAGGCATCTGTCTGATGGATAGCGGCCTGGCCGTCGCGGACACGTACAACAACAAGATCAAGTTCATCTCTCCCGCGGAGCGGCGTGCGAGTTCACTGTTTGGCAACAACCTTCCCGGACATCAGGACGGCGAGGGGCGCGCCGCCCAGTTCAATGAGCCCGGAGGCGTTAGCGCGGCGCGTGGCAAGCTCTACATCGCCGACACCAACAACCACTCGGTCCGCGTCGCCGACCTCGAGAGCAAGCTTGTCACCACGTTGGAACTGCGTTTTTAGCTGTGTAGTTTAGCAAGACTTGTATCTGGACGAGGACAATCAGTGCCCAACCGCTTGATCAACGAGACCAGCCCCTACCTCCTGCAACACGCCCACAACCCGGTGGACTGGTACCCCTGGGGGCCGGAGGCGCTGACCAGGGCAAAGGCGGAGGACAAGCCCATCCTCCTGAGCGTGGGGTACTCCGCTTGCCACTGGTGCCACGTCATGGAACACGAGTCGTTTGAGAACAAGGTCATCGCAGCCCAGATGAACGAGAACTTCGTCTGCGTCAAGGTGGACCGTGAGGAGCGGCCGGACGTGGACTCGATCTACATGACGGCGGTCCAGGCGATGACCGGCCGCGGCGGCTGGCCGATGACAGTGTTCCTTACCCCCGACGGCAAGCCATTCTACAGCGGGACCTACTTCCCTCCGGAAGACCGGATGGGGATGCCTGGGTTCCCCGGGGTGTTAAAAGCCGTTGCCGACGCCTACCGTACACGAAAAAGCGAGGTGCTCCTCAGCACCCAAACCCTCCTCCAGCAGATGCGGCAGCTTACCCAGATGTCGCAAGGGTTGGAACCGCTGACAACGGAGGTGTTGTCGCTGGCCTACCACGGCCTCGCCAGCAGCTTCGACGACCAGCACGGCGGCTTCGGTACGCAGCCGAAGTTCCCCCAACCCATGACGTACGAGTTCCTCCTCCGCTACTACCTCCGCACGCAAGACCCGACTGCCCTGGACATAGTCACGTTGACCCTCGACCGTATGAGTATGGGCGGCATCTACGACCACCTCGGCGGCGGGTTCCACCGCTATTCGGTGGACACCTACTGGCTGGTCCCGCACTTCGAGAAGATGCTGTATGACAACGCCTTGCTGGTCAAGCTCTACCTCCACGCCTACCAGGTCACGGGCAAACCTCTCTACCGGCGGGTCGTCGAGGAGACGTTGGACTACGTGCTGCGGGAGATGACGAGTCCCGAAGGGGGGTTCTACTCCGCGCAGGACGCCGACAGTGAAGGCGTTGAGGGCAAGTTCTACGTATGGCGGCCTGAGGAGGTCATCGAGGTCTTGGGGCAGCCGGACGGCGAGCTAGTCAACCGGTACTTCGGAATCACGGCAAACGGCAACTTCGAGGGACACACCATCCTCAATGTCCAGGACGACAGTGCCAAAGTCCTGCTGGATGCGGGCATGCCGGAGGTGGAGGCAGCCGACTTTCTGAGCGGAGCGAAGGCGAAGCTCTTGGCGGCGCGCACCCTCAGGGTGCCGCCTGACCGAGACGACAAGGTCCTCACCGCATGGAACGCGCTTATGATGGGAGCCTTCGCCGAGGCGGCCAACGTTTTTGACCGGCAAGACTACGCCGCGGTCTCGGAGAAGAACGCGGCTCTGCTTTTGGACCATCTGCGCCAGGATGGACGGCTCCTTCGCACATACAAGAACGGCCAGGCCAAGCTCAATGCCTACCTCGAGGACTACTCCTTCCTCATCAACGGCCTCATCGCCGTCCACGAGGCCACGTTCGGTGCCCGCTGGCTGAAGGAGGCGGTCGGACTCGCCGATGGCATGGTTGACCTGTTCTTGGACGAACGCGCCGGCCAGTTCTACGACACGGGACGCGACCACGAGGAGCTACTCATGCGGCCCAGAGACCTGACCGACAATGCCATCCCTTCCGGCAACTCCATGGCCGCTGAGTCCTTGTTGCGGTTAGCCGTGTACACCGGCAACCAGGACCTCCAGCGCAAGGCGGCGGCGGTCCTGCGCTCCGTCCGGCAGCTCATGGTGCGCTACCCGGCCGGGGCAGGCCAGTGGCTCTGCGCCCTCGACCTGTATCTCTCCAAACCGAAAGAAGTGGTCATCGTTGGTAAACGTGATGCACCGGATACAGAGGCGCTCGTCGCGGAAGTCTTCCGCCATCACATCCCTAACAAGGTGGTACTGGGAATGGAAGCTGGGGACGGCGGCTTGGGTGATTTGCCCTTGGCTGAAGGACGCGCGATGCTCCACGGGCGGGCTGCCGCCTACGTCTGCGAAGGCTACGTCTGCCAGCTGCCGGTAGCCGACCCCGAGGCCCTTGCGAAGCAACTCACTGGATAGCCGGGCCAAAAGCGAAGGGGCCCCGGTAAACCGGGGCCCCTTCGCCTCATCCTAGCTCGACGGGCCTACAGCCCGTCACTTGCCTTGAAACATTCAAACATCACATATCTCGGACGTGGTGCTGGTCGCCGCCGCCTCGACCGAAATCAGGAGGACATCCCCCTCTACTCGCTCTTCTTGTGATTCTGCTTCTGTTCCATCCACAATGGCAGCGTTCTCTTGATATTCGGCGATAGTATCGCCAACGGCCCCTACCTCCACCGGTACGGCCGTCTCCAAAGGGGCGGTGGGCGCCGCCGCATCCGCCCATCCGCCACCGGCGGTTTCTCGCTGGTGCAGGACACGGTCGCCATGGCAACAACAGCCGTAATGAGAAACCCTGCTATCGTCCTGACCATGTAGCCGACCCCCCATCCTCATCCGCTAGGGTACAACGTTGCCATTGATGTCACACGTCACGAGTGATTGGCCGAGTGAGTGCCGCCGGTACACTTCGCCGAGACAGTTTCGTGGCGTGGCGGCGCTGGCGCTGGGCGGTGTCGCCGTCGTTGGCCCGAACAGGATGATGCCCGCGTACCCGTCGTTGGCCGGCTGGGTGACGTTCCTCCACGTGTTGAAGAGAAACCACCTTTCGATGTCGTATGTGGTCGCATTATTCTTCAGCCATACCACAAGGTTGTTGAGGAACATTGACATATGGTCCCAACGGTAGTTGCCCGCGGGTGTCGGCGGATCGCTCGCCACAATGTCATCATAGGCCCAGTGCACCGCCATCTCGGTGATCCAGATGGGAGTATCAGCGTACCCCTGGTCATCGAGGTACTTCCGCATACCTTGATACGGCGTAGGGGAGCCAGGGACGAAGTACCGATTGAACTCTCCACAGCCCTCCCCTGGGGTACAAGGAATCATCGGCCAGATCCCCCCAGCAATCTGGTCGCGCATCAGCGTCCAGTCGTCGTTGGGCAACGTGTCCCCTGGACGGGATCCCACACTTCTAAGAACCCACCCACGCCAGTCAATGGGGTAAAGGTCTATGATCCAGGCATGGACAGGCGGCTTGATTTCGTAGAATGCTTCGTACCCGTTGATGAAGTCCTCCACCCAGTCTTTGCCGCTCTGATACCCATTGCAATTGAAGCAGGTGAACCACCAGTTGAGAACGCTGGGGCTCAAGACCTTGGCAGTCGGGTCGTTAGCTTTGATTTCCGTGTAATAGTAGTGCCAGACTCTCGCGAAAGAAGACCCAGGCACCCACTTCGTCTCCACGCCGACGTTGGGCTCGCCGCCAACGTACCAGTACGAGCCCGTGGGAGCACTCTGGACAAACGCGGCGATCTCGGCAGGAGTCGAGGTGTTCCCTGGTTTCACCTTGCTGATGTACAGCAACCGCTTCCTGCCTGACGGGATGTTGGTGCCGTCGGCGTTGAACTGGATGAACCACTTGACCGCCAACTCATCGAGGTAGTACTCGGCATCGGCGTTATTCTCAGTGTGGACGATGACGCCGAACCGCTCGTCACCCGGGACGGGGGTGGGTGTTGCTGTGCTCGTTGGCGTCGGGGTACGCGTAGGCGTCGCGGACGGGGTCGCTGTTGGGGTGGGTGTCCGGGTGGGGGTTGGGGTGGGCGTAGCCGTCGGAGGAGGCGGCGTAGGGGTAAATGTGATGGTCGGGGCAACGATAGCGGATGTGGGAGTAGCGGTGGACTGAATCGTCCCCTGAGTGGGAGTGGGTGAGGGGGTATGCGTAGGAGTGGGCGTGGGTGTTGGAGTTGGCGTCGGCGATGCTGTTGCCGTCGCTGTGGGAGTTGCAGACGGCGTAGGTGTGGCGGGGCTTGGAGAAGGCGTGGGAGTCCGCGTCGCGGTCGGCAAGGTCGGTGTATCGGTGGGTTTCGGCCCGCCACCGGGCTCGGGGGTGGGCGTTGCTGTCGGCAGGACGGGGGTGTCGGTGGGCAACGGTTCACCCCGAGAGTCGGGGGTGGGAGTCGCAGTCGGTTCGATAGGGGTTGGAACAGCCGGTGTCTCAACCGCTGCCTTCGACGTCGGTGTCGCAGTTGGAGTCGGCTCAGGCGTCGCGGTTTCCGCCACGGCAACCACGACCTCCTTCTCAACCACCGAATCAGGTGTCGGGGTCGCTGTCACCTCCGGGCTTGCCCCACCCTGCCCCACCGTCACCGCGAACAACGATAGACCCGGAGATTCAGCCAGGTAGCGCAGTTCTTCCTCGTCCTGGTCAAGGAGCCGCGTGGGCAAGGCTTCCCAACTGTCAGCGTACCGTTGAAGCCCTACATCGTCCGCTGCGAAGCCACTGCGATCGAGCCAGGCGCGGCTGACAGCGAACGTCAGCTCGACCTTTTCGATAGCGGACTCCGCTAGGTCGCTGTGGGCGATTTCGAGGAACTGGTAGGTCGCGGAGGCGCTGGGTGCGGGGATGGACTCGGGGGAGCCAGTAAGACTTGAAATCTCGATCGTCGCTCGCCGGGCGGCACCGCGCGTGATGATTGAGACGCTTTCGACAGCTATGTCATCGTGGGCCACTTCGACCTGCACGGACGTCCCTGGCAAGAGACCGACGGACACAGTCTCTTTCGCCTGGACCACCAGCCCTTCGAACGCGGCTGCCTGCTCAGTCTCATTCTCGCTGGACCGTGAGCAAGCAGCTAGGAGGCAAGCTATCAGAAGGGCAAGGCCCATCCCTGCAGCGGCCTTTTGCCAGCGACGCCAAGAGAAAAAGGTGTTCCCGATATCTGGTTTCCTTTGACGGGTACACGAGACTCGGAGGGAAGGACCTACCCATATCCTCTCGATGGCCGGAGGAGGGCGAAAGAATAGCCTAGGCGCGAGTCTGGTCGGTTGGTGCGGTTGAACTGCGCGACCGGCGTCTGCGTTGTCGGTGGCCGTTAATCCTGGTGAACGGAAGTTTGAGCCAGCCCAGGCGGCCCTTATTGGCCCTGTCTGAGCGGTCTTGGTCATAGTAGTAATAGTGATGGTAGTAGTAGTGCCGCCTGTCTCTCGTGCTGACCTTGTTGAGCACAGCCCCAACAATCACCGGGTTCACTTGTTGGACACTCTGCACTGCCCGCCGCAGTGGTTCGCGCCGTGTCTTCACCGCATCCACAACAAACAGCGCACCATCTGCCAGTGAGGTCAATACGATAGCGTCGGCCACGGCCAAGACGGGGGGGCTATCGAAGATGACGAAGTCTGTCCTGCTCTCCAACTCTTTCACAAGTTCCGCCATCCGATGAGAGCGCAGGACACGGGTTGAGTCGGGCGGCAATGGCCCGCTGGAAATCACTGTCAAGCCTTCTACCGCTGTGTGTTGCTGGACATCCTCTAACCTGGCGCTGCCCAACAGCAAGGTGGTGAGCCCAGTGGTGCCAACAACATTCAGCACCTTGTGCACCGTGGGTTTGCGAAGGTCCGTATCAACGATGATGACTTTTCGCCCACTCCGCGCTATCGAAATCGCCAAGTTGGTGGCGGTTGTCGTCTTCCCTTCTCCAGGAAGGGCGCTGGTGACGACAATCGACTTGAGCTTCTCGGACTCCAGTGCTGAGAACTCCAGATTGAGAACGATGTACTTGTATGACTCGGCCATGGGACCACGCTGTACCTCGTCGTCCAGGACGCTAGGGTGTTTGCCTCGCTCCAGCCTCTGCATAGCGACACTGCCGAGCGCAACTACGCCTAGCACGCTTCCCGTCGGAGTTGAAATGGCTATCTTTTTCAACTCGTCTGCCGACCTGATGCTGTCGTCGAAGTACTCCAAGGCGAGAATCACTAAACCAGCCAACAAAAACCCCACTACCGCAGCAAGTGCCGTATCCCGGACCCTGTTGGGCGGGTTGAAGGGCTGCCCAGAAATCTGCGCCTCCTCCACGATGGTGAGTGTTCGAAGACTTGCTACCTGCGCGGCGACAATGCTAGGGTCCTGGGTGATTCCGTATTGGCTCAAAGAGGCCTGGAACTGGGCGATTTGGGCAAACTGGCGGTCCTGAAGGTCTTCGATGAAGGTCTCAGCGCTTACGTTGGCAATACGTGCCGCCATAGCGGGGTCACGGTCTTCTGCCCTGATTTCGATAAAACTTCCACGGCTCGATATCTCGAGTGCCCCGCCGACCTTGTCGGGTGAGTACCCAGAGGAAAGTCGCTCCGAAATCTTTTCAAGGGTAGGTCTGGTAAGAATCAGGTCCTTGTAATAGGCCGCCAACTCTTGGCTAGTGCGGATGTCGCCCGATGATGGCGTTCCGGGGGTTTGTTTCCCTTCAACAAGGACCTTGGTGCTCGCCGCGTAGAGTGGCACAGGGTCACTTCGAATGAGGAACCCTGCCAACGCCGCACCAAGCGTGCCCAAGAGCAACACCCACCACCAGTGGGCGATGATGCGCAAGTACGCTTCTAGGTCTAGGCCTTCGTCTTCCACTTCACAACCCGTGCCCGGCGTTCGGGCGTATCGCTATCACAAACTCCGTCCGCTCCGAAATGTTCCCATTCCCGAGGTTATCGTAGCTACCGCCATGAACGAGAGTCAAGGATAACCAACCGCTCAACTCGGTTTCTCCATCCCCTTTTTGCCCGTTCGAACGTCCCAACGTCCCATGAGAGTATTGCGCGCAGACATGAGGATCAACTTCACGTCCAGCAGCAGGTTCATGCAGCGGATGTACTCCAGGTCGTAACGGAGTTTCGTCGGCGCTTCGTCTTTCAGGTCATAGACTTGCGCCATCCCCGTCAGTCCTGGTCGCACGTTCAGCCGTCCAGCAAAGCCAGGGATCTGTTGCTCCAATAACTGTTGCTCCTTCACAGGCAACGCCCGCGGCCCTACGAAACTCATATCACCCTTCCAGATGCTCAGTATGCTTGGCAACTCGTCAAGAGCCGTCCGCCGCAGCACTTTTCCTACTCTGGTAACGCGCGGGTCTTTATCCTGCGTCCAGGCAGGGCCTATCTTGTCGGCATTCACCACCATGGTTCTGAACTTCAGGATCGTGAACAATCTGCCGCCTTTGCCAGGGCGGTGTTGGCGGTAGAAGACGGGTCCGCGATCCTCCACCCATACGAGCAGCGGTATGACCGCCCACAGCACGAGGAAGACCGGGGCAAGTGCGAGATGCGCGGCCAGAAGGATCGCCAGGTCGAGCGGGCGTTTGTACAGCGTGCCCCGTGCCTCACTCGCCGCTGAGCCGGGGGTATGTGCTTCAGACACGTTCGATGCAGATGAGTCACTCACAACCGGAGCCAAGCTAAGGCTACCTTCGAATCCTGGATGGCTCGGGAACACGGTTTGTCTTCCTCAGCTCAGCCTCGATCCACCGATATGTCCGAGCCATGCCCTCCTCGAGCGACACCCGCGGTTCCCACTTCAGGACATCCCGGAGGAGACTGTTGTCACTGTTTCGCCCGCGCACGCCCTGCGGCTTGGAGGTGTCGTGTCGCTTGTGTAAGGTCTTGCCGGCGGCTTTGCAGACGACATCCACCAATTCGTCCACGGTCACCAGCCGGTCAGTGCCCAGGTTCAAAGGGGCATGGCAGCCAGACTGCATGAGCCGGTAAATCCCTTCGACACAGTCGTCCACATACATGAATGAGCGAGTCTGCTGACCATCTCCCCAGATCTCAATCTCGCTGCCGTCAGCGGCAAGGGCCACCTTGCGGCAGATCGCTGCGGGCGCCTTCTCCCTGCCGCCTTCATACGTGCCCAGCGGCCCGTACACGTTGTGGAACCGCGCTACCCGCGTCTCCAACCCGTAATCTTCCCGGTAGTATTGACACAGCTTCTCGGCGAACAGCTTCTCCCATCCATACCCCTCCTCGGGGTCAGCCGGGTAGGCATCAGTCTCCTTGAGCGGCGTCACCTCCGGCTGCTTCTGGAGGTACTGAGGGTAGATGCAAGCAGAACTCGAGTAGAAGAAGCGCAAGACACCGTTGGCTCGGGCTGCCTCCAACATATTGGCGCTGATGAGGACGTTGTTCCGGGCCACATCTGCGTGATACGCAGTGATAAACCCGATACCACCCATGTCCGCGGCCAGGTTATACACCTCATCCGCTCCTCGGGTGGCTGCGAGACTCGCCTCAGGCCGGCGGAGGTCCAAGACCTCAAACTCTTGGGCCGGGGAGGCCTCGAACTCCGGCGGCTTGATGTCCACTCCACGAACCCAATACCCCTTGTCCAAAAGGATCTTGACCAGATGATGGGCGATGAATCCACCTGCCCCGGTCACCAGCGCACGCCTTGTCATTCCACCCGCTCCTAACTAGCTCTTGACCCGAGACGCTGCCAGCCGGGGCCCAGCCAATCCCTCGATGTACCCCACCAAACGTGAAAGCTCTCGTTCGCGAGAGAACGCTCCGGAGGCCTTCAAGGCATGCTGCCCCAACGCGGCGAGACCTTTCCGATCCGCCGCCAGTCTCCGCACTGCGGCAACCAAACCCGCCACATCGGTAGGGCTGACGACGGCTCCGCAGCCATACTCGCGGACGATGCGCGCTGCGTCACTCGCCTCCGGGGCGACCACCAGCACGGGTTTGCCTGCCATAAGGATAGGATACAACTTACTGGGGACAACCAACCCCTCCAAGCCTGCACGGACTGCTACGATGTGGATATCCGCCGCAGCCAGCACATCCGGCAGCTTGTCCGAAGGGAAAAAGGGAAGGAAACGAACGTTTGGCGCTTCAGCGGCCTTACGTACAAGCTCGGATTTCCGGGCGCCGTCTCCTATGAAGACCGTTCCAACCCCGTCCGACGCCATGTCCTTGGCTGCCGCCAAGAGCATGTCCCAATCACCCGCGAACCCAAGGTTGCCGGCATGCACCAGCACAAAGTCAAAATCGCCCCGGACTTGCCGGGCGATGTCCGCATCGCCACTTGCCGGCTCCAGCGGCCAAGCGCCGTCTCGAACCACCACCGCCCGTTCCTTGGCTACGCCCTTCGCCACGACCCGGTCGCGCATGTCTTCTCCCAACAAAACGACGAGTGCCGCGCGCCGCAGCGCCCAACGATGCGCCCGTTCCCAAAGCGCCACCGCGATTCGGGGGATGCGGATGCCTGCCGCCACGGCCATGTCCGGGTGCAGGTCACGGATGTTGTATACGAATCGGCTGCGCCTCACAAATGCGACCATTGCCGCAGCCAAGGAAATCATAGGGGGGTCTGTCATCGCAATGACGACATCTGGCCTCGGACGCATGAGCATCGCTCGGAGAGAGCCGAGAATCATGAAGGAAAGGTAGTTCGCAAGCCTGTTCAGCCTCTTCCCACGGTGAAAGGCTGTCGAACCGACACGCTCCACCTTGATACTCCCCCGCGCTTCCTTGCGCAACAGATAGTAAGGGTGCCGCTCTTTCGGCGCATACGACGGCCTTCCAGCCAACACCTTCACTTGGTGGTCACGGCCCAGCGCTTCAGCAACATCCTTGACGATGGGGGCGGTCGCGCTGGTGTCGGGAGGGTAATACTGATTCAAGATGAGAATGTGTATCGGCGTGGCCTCTCACACCAGGATAGGGCACCCGCATCAATGAGGCAAGCTATTTTGGCCGCTCCACGAGATAGGGGCCTATGGCGAGGCAGTCCATCTTCGTACGTAGAAAGCAGTCCACCGCCTCCTGTGGCGTGTTCACGACAGGCTCGTTCTCGTTGAACGAAGTATTCAGCAACACCGGCACTCCCGTCTGCTTCTGGAACGCCTCGATAAGCCCGAAATACCTCGGGTTCGCATCCTCGGTCACCGTCTGAAGGCGCCCTGTGCCATCCACATGTGTAGGTGCGGGAATCTTGTCCCGTTTTTCCTTGCGTACCGGATAGGCCATGAGCATGAATGGGGATGGGTAACTTTTTTCGAACCAATTGGCTGTCTCATGCTCCAATATCGAGGGTGCAAATGGACGGAATGGCTCGCGGTGCTTGATGCGTGAATTCAGCACGTCCTTCATGTCAGGCCGCCTGGGATCTACCACGATGCTGCGGTTGCCCAGCGCGCGTGGCCCCCACTCGGCGCGGCCCTGGTACCACCCCACGATGGCCCCGTCCGCGATGCGCCGAGCGGTTGCCTCGGCGAGTTGCGGCTGTTCCATCGCATCGAATCTCAAATCGCGTTGTTGCAGCACCGTCTTTATCTGCTCCGGCGGGTACTCCGGCCCCCAATAGGCGTGCGTCATAACGAATCCCCGGGGATGCCCAAGCACCTGGTGGTACACGTACTGCGCAGCGCCGATAGCCAGGCCGGCATCGCCTGCCGCTGACTGGATGTACAGATGACGGAAGGGAGTTCGGTCGAACAACTTCCCATTGGCCACGCAGTTGAACGCTACGCCACCCGCATAGCAGAGGTTCGGGCTGCCCGTCCGTTTGTGAAGAAGATTGACTAGGTGAAACACCGCCTCCTCCAGCCGCCATTGGAGGGTCGCGGCGATGTCCTGATGCTTCTGTTCCAGCGGAGCTCCAGGCTGGCGCGCTGGCCCGAGAGCTCGCTCAAGCGCCTCGGAGAAAAGCTTCCCCTGTTTCGGTTCACCTTCCGCCCAGCTCATTTCCGGCCCTTTGCGGTGGTGGACGAAGTAGCGCATATCAAGGTCGAAACCTAGATTCCCGTTCGTACGAACGATGCTCGAAAACAGGTCCTTGTACTTCGGCTCACCGTAGGACGCCAACCCCATGACCTTGTACTCATCCCCGTACTTCAGGAACCCAAGATACTGGGTGATGGCCGTGTAGAACAGCCCCAACGAATCAGGGAACAATTCGAATCCTTTGGCATCGAAATCACGGTCATTCCCGGCGCCCCACAGCATGCTCGCGAAATCGCCCAAGCCATCCAGCGACAGAAGCGAAGCATCGCGGTAAGGTGAGGCATAGAACGAGCTGGAGGCATGTGCGACGTGGTGCTCAACGAAGTGGAACTGCGCCTTGAGTTTACCCGGCGAGGTACCGGTATACTGCGCCAAAACATCGCGTACGTCGCCGAACCGGCGCCACACCGACGCTCGGTCCATCGCCATGTGGGGCAGCCGGAGCGCCCAGAAGGCTTTGCGCATCAAATGGGCGGAGCGCTTCCTTGGAATGACCACGTGGTCGAGCCCCTCGGCCGACACGCCCGCCGTCTCCAAGCAGTACCTTATGGCATGATAGGGAAAGCCCGCTGTGTGCTTGACCCGTGTGAAGCGTTCCTCCTCGACCGCAGCCAGCAAGGCCCCATCGCGGAAGATAGCCGCCGACGCATCACCATGGAACGCATTGATTCCGAGGATATACAAAGCTACGTGATTCCCCTTGTAAGAGTACCCAACTATGCGGGCCTGCCGACCCCTGATTGTAGCTTCTGGTGTGCGAGGCGCTCGGCGATGAGATTCATCACTCTGACTGCCTCACGGCCCTCCTCCGCGGTTACCGGCGGCTCGGTACCACGCACGATACTCTCCAAGAACGCCGCAATCAGGATGTCGTGGGTCCTCGCATACCGCTTGGAGAGAACGCTGGTACCCGCCACAACCGTGTCCCTGACCATCTGCAGGGACTCACTGAGCTGAGAGGTCGCTATGCGCGCAGGGCTCAGCGCCGGCCTGCGGTGCCTTACCAGAGACATGGCTTCCAGGTCCAGCGTCATGCCGCCTTCGGTGCCCCAAAGGTCCACCAGGGCGCTCCACTGGTTGCTGGTATAGACCGCAGTCACCGAACAGGACGCCTTTTCACCAATCAACTCTAGTCTGTAGTCCTCAAAGGCGGACCACGGATACTGCGGCAGCCGCTTGAAGGCATGGACCGCCACGTCCTTGATCGGATTGATGTACGCCAGCGTCATATAGACGATGTGGGGCCCCGTCTCGCCGATGACTCCGCCTGGCAGCCGGTGTGCCCAATGATCTTGCCGTGAAGTCATGTAACTGGCAGGCGTGGATAGAAAGACCCGCATCCCCATGAAATCGCCAAGCGCCCCACCGGCTACCAGCTTCCTCGCCTTCAGGAATGGTGGATAAAACAGGTCGCTGTGAACGACGCACACCTTGACTCCGCAGCGCTGGGCTGCCTGGATGATTGCGTCGCACTCCCCCACATGCAGCGCCATCGGCTTTTCGATGAGCACATTCCGTCCCGCCTCGATGGCCTGTATGGCTACTGCGCTGTGGGTCGCCGGCGGCGTGCATATGTCCACCACGTCGAGCTTCTCTTTCGCAAGCATCTCATCAACACTTTGGAACACGTTGCGAACGCCGAACTTCTCAGCCAACTTTCGCGCTTGCGCCGTATTCTGGTCGCAGATAGCCGCTATCCTTGCCTTGCCGCGAAGTGCTTGCAGTGCGGGAAGATGCTTAAGCGACGCGATGAAACCCGCGCCGACGATGCCAACGCTCAACTGTGCCAACTAACGCCTCTCAGCCGTGGGCGACGCAACGCGTCGGAATCCCAGCGGCTCCGTTTGGAGTATGTACTTCTGGTACCACACGTCGAACATGATGATGGAGAACAACTCATGGGCGTTGTCGCGCCGGCCAGCGGCGTGCTCCGCCCGCAGCTGCTGGATGCCCTCCCAGCGAAAGATGCCTTGGCTCACTACCCTGCTCTGGCCCATGTGCATGTCGAAGTACCCATCGAGACGGTCTCGCATCCACATCCCCAACGGGACATTGAAGCCCTTCTTGGGAGCAGTGAGATGCTCTTCTGGAAGAAGGTCAGCGCATGCGTCTTTGAGTATGGCTTTGGTGTTCTGCCCCCGAACCTTCCAGTCGAAGGGCATCGCGGCCAAGAGTTCCACAACCCGGTGGTCTAGCAGTGGCACCCGCACCTCCAAGCTCACGGCCATGCTCATCTTGTCTGTGTACTCCAATATGTTGTCCGGCAAGAAGGTCTGCAAGTCCAGCAGGAGCGCGCCATTGGCAGAACCATCCATCCCTCGTTCAGTCATATAGTTTCTAACAACTCTGTCCGATGGCAGGATGTGATTGCCCGTCTCGGGACTCTTAGCCAAGACAGAGTCCTTCCTTGCTTCATCCATGAAGTATGTCCACTTCACGAACTGACGGGCAGCGTCCCTGTCGAGACCTTCGAAAAACTGCCGGGCGCGCCGCAATCGCATCGCGCGGTAGTCGTCCCTGGGCAGGCTCAGGAACCATCGTGCGATGGCTATGGCTGGCGGAGGCGCCCATCGCAGCAAACGTGCCAAGCGGATGGCATGGTATCGTGGATAGCCGCCAAAAAGTTCGTCACCTCCCGCGCCGCACAGCGCCACGGTCGCCTCCGGCCGCGTATGCTTCGAAATGAGGTGCATCAGGTAGAACGTGGGGTTGCCGAAGGGCTGGTCGAAGTACTCCACAAGGTCTAGCATCGCCATCGGGTCCGGCACTTCGACATCGAGTTCGTGGTGCTCAGTCCCAAACCGGCTGCTGATCTTCCGCGCTGCCTGCTGCTCGTTATAGAACTCCAGACCGTTCCCCCGGAAGACCACCGTGAACGACTTCACAGGCTGACGCGACGACTGAGCCATCAACCCGGTCACGATGGCGGAGTCGATCCCACCGCTGAGGAACACACCCAACGGCACATCGCTGACCATCTGCATCCGGACCGCGTCCGCCAGGAGCTCCCGCAGTCTCGACTTGCTCTCCTCGTAGGACCCATGCCTTCCGCCCACGGGCTGGCCTGTTTGAAACTCCACGGGGTGCCAATACCGCTTCAGTCTCGTCTCCTTGGTCTCAACATCCACCTCCATCAGGTGTGCTGGAGGGAGTTGGAGCACACCGTGGAACATCGTCTCTGGACATGGCACGTAGAGGTAGGTGAAGTAATCCCACAGGGCCTGGCGGTTCAGGTCGGCATGATACAGGCCGCTGGCCAGGAGCGCCTTTATCTCCGAGCCGAAGAGGAATATCCCTTGGGTAAGGCAGTAGTACAGCGGCTTGATGCCGAGCCGGTCCCGCGCCAGAACGAGGTTGGGAGAGTTGGGATGAGAGGGAGCCGGGGGGCGGGAGTCATAGATCGCGATGGCGAACATACCGTTGAGATGCCGCACAAAGTCGAGACCCTCTGCTTCGTACAGGTGAAGGATCGCTTCGGTATCCGTGTTCGATCTAAAGCGGTAGCTAGGCTCTAGCCTCTGACGGAGTTCGCAGAAGTTGTAAATCTCGCCATTGAAGGCGATCCACACCGTCCCATCCTCATTGGACATGGGCTGATGGCCTGCGGGGGACAGGTCAATGATGCTGAGACGACGGAACCCGAAACCCACCTTGTTCTTGGGGAAGTAGCGCATCCCCTGGTCGTCGGGGCCGCGATGTGCCAAGACTCCCGCCATGGCCTCCAGGCACTCATGCCCGCCGATTCCAACACCGCCAGCTATGCCGCACATCTACGCCGCCCTGTGCCTTTCGGTCAATTGGCCGTATAGCCTTTCCATCTGCGAAACCGGCTCGTCCCACGAGAGTTGGGCAGCAATAGTCTTACCCTCTTTGCCAAATCGACTCGCCAATTCTGGATGTTCAAGTACTGTCCGGATGCCCTCTGCGATGGCAGCCGTCTCCCGCCGCACCACCAGTCCCGCCCGGCCCTTGACGTACGGCGCAATCCCACACTCTTCGGTGACCACCACCGGCTTGCCACAGGCCATCGCCTCGAGCGCGGCCATGCCAAAGCTTTCGCTGCGCGATGGTAGAACGAGCGTGTCCGCATCGGCGAGGGCCTCGATCTTCTCCTGTCCATAGAGAGGGCCGGCGAAGTGGACTCTTCCATCCAGCCCCAATCTCGCTGCCAGTGATTTCAAGCGGTCCACATAGCCGTCACCCTCATCAGGGCCGACCAATACCAGCCGCTCATCGTTGTTGGTAAAAGAGGCAAACGCCTCGATAAGCATGTCGAGGTTCTTGATTGGCGCCATCCGCCCTAGAAAGATAACCACCTTCTCATTCTGTCCGATCCCTGCGCGAGCACGAAAACGCCCCTGTGGCGGAGGCGGGTTGAACTGTGAGACATCCACCCCATTCCTGCGCAATATCAGCCTATCCTTCGGTACCCCGTCCTCGAGAAGCTCCTCCTGCTCCCTCTCTGATGTAGCGATAATCAACGCCGCATTTCCGACCAGCCCTCGCCCAAACAAGGCGTTATACATCCGCTTCTTGCCTAGACTACGTCCGGACGCGCGCCCCATGCCTATCGGCTCTAAGACGTAAGGAATGTCGCGCCGCCGGCAGAAGAAACCTACAATCGGCCCAAGCATCTCATAGAGGCCGTACACGTGAACGACATCAAATCCTCGTAGCCGTCTTACACAAAAGGGAACGACGCTGGGCGCGATCGTGAACGTCCGGTAGCGGAACCAGGGACGAAGGTACTCAATCTCGACCCCTCCCATGGCTTTTTGTTCAAGTTCTCGCCGGCCGTAGGAGACGGTCAACACACCCACCGCGTGCCCTCGTTTGGCGAGACCTTCGGCGATGGCCTGCACTTTTACCGCTGGGCCGCCCGTCTCCACGAAGTGCGCGTAGGTGTACGAGACCTGCAGGATGTTCACGCGGCGTTTCGTTCCAGCCATCGGCACAAGACATAGAGGCTCCACGGCCTCGACCACGACGTCCGGCCAGAAAGAAATGCCCTCCAGGTCTCTCGCGCTTTGCCTTGCTCCAAGTAGCGGCTGGACTTGGGCGGCAAAGTCACGAGTGTCGTCTCAACTTCGCTCCGAAGCTGTCCTCGCAGCCATAGCTCCCATGGGAGGGTGAAAGTCGTCTTCTTTCGGTTGACGACCTCAGCGGGCAGCGCACCACTCATGGCGCCCACCAGCAGCCGCTTTGGCGTCTTGTCGGTGGAGGTGAGTTTATACCGCCCCGGCACGCGCATCATGTACTCCACCAACTTGTGGTCAATCAGCGGCACCCGGACCTCGAGTGAGTGCGCCATGCTCATCTGGTCGGTGTCCCGAAGAAGGGTGCTCACCAGGTAGTGGCTGCATTCCAAGTAAGAAACGGCGTTGACGGGGTCGTATCCTGCCGCTTTCGCCAGCGTCTCTTCTACCCGTTGCTCCCAGGCGTTTTCGGGAGAATAGGCGTCGCGGGCAGCGGATGACATCAGGGCCATTGAGTGCGAGGGCGTGAACAAGGCTCGGCTCAGGAAGTAGGGATGCCCCGACGGCACGTCACCCGCGATCAGCGCCGCCTCTTTGGTCCTGACCGTAGCGGACGACGCAACGTTGGCCCGCGCCCAGACCGCAGCGGCACCTGCGCGAACAGGACTAGGGACCCACCCCACGGCAGACTGAAGAGCTAGCATGCGCGGCACGTTGCGGAAGGTGCTGTACCCAGCGAACAGCTCGTCGCCACCTAGCCCGGAGAGCGCCACAGTCATGCCGGCCTGACGCGCGGCCCGGGACACGTAGTAGGTGTTGAGGCCGTCTATCGAGGGCTGGTCCAGAGCATCCAAGGCCGAGGGAAGCTCAGCCAGAACTTGATCAGGAGTGAGCACTATCGTCGTCTGCTCCACGCCGAAGCGCATCGCGGCCCTTTGGGCAAGCGGTGCCTCGTTGAAGGTTCTCTCTCCAAACCCGATGGTGAAGGCTTTGACCGGCGAGGTGGCCTCCTTTGCCATGGTCGCCACTACAGCACCCGAGTCTATGCCCCCGCTGAGAAAAGCTCCCAACGGTACATCGGCAATCATCCGCAACGCCACAGCCTCTCTGAGCAGCGGACGCAGTCCTTCGACGGCCGCTCCGTCTCCACCGTCGGCGCCGTTCCGGCTGCCATGATCCGCTTCGGCGTCGGGAAAATCCCAGTAGCGCCGGAGGGCGAACATCCCGGTTCTCACGTCCAGGTTGACGTAGTGGGCCGGGGGGACTGAAAGCACGTTTTCCATGAGGGACAGAGGTTCCTGGACGGAGCCAAAAGCGAGGTAGGAATACAGGCCTTCAACGCTGACTTCTCGCGCAAAAAGTCTGGCAGCCAGCAGTGCCCGCACTTCCGACGCGAACAGCATCAGGCCTCCGTCACGGTAGCAATAAAGCGGCTTGATGCCCATGCGATCGCGGGCAAGCAACAGACGTGCACCCCGGTCAACACCGGACCTTCGGTCCAGGACCGCGAAAGCGAACATGCCCCGCAGCCGCTGGATACAATCTTCGCCCCACTGTTCGTACCCATGGACGATGACTTCGGTGTCACTCTTGGTCGCGAAGCGATGGCCCAGGCCTTGCAGTTCGCGGGTCAATTCCCGGTAGTTGTAGATTTCGCCGTTCAGGATGACCGAGACTTTACCGTCCTCGCTGTGGACGGGCTGGTCGCCGGTAGCCAAATCAATGATGCGAAGGCGCCGGATGCCGAGGGCGATGTTCCCTTCCGTTAGATGGCCCGATGAGTCGGGGCCGCGGTGGCGCATGGCCTCCGTCATCCGCCGCACCGCCTCTTCGTCGCTCGGCAACAGTCCGCCGGCGCGGACCAACCCACTAATGCCGCACATGGGTGAGCACCATGAATGATGCGGGATAAACGGGGAGGTTCACTCTAGAGGACAACCTGCTGAGGCCCACGCTCTCTCAGAGCTGCCAGAGCCGCCAGCGCACAGGCCGTCGCGCGAAGCCCGTCCTGCGCTGTGGGACCCTCGAACGGCTTTCCCCGCAGCGCCGCCGCGAAGGCAGTCATCTGCTCCACGTATCCCTTGCCCTTGGCTTGCACGACCTTATGGGCGCCTCTCTCACCACCGAGCAGAACGCGCCCGAAGTTGTCAACGACGGCGCTCTTGCCCCCGCCGAACACCTCGATCCGCTCCTTCGGGAGCGCCTCCGAACCCGCAGTGGTGTACGCGAGGGTGCCCACCGAGCCTCCGCTGAACTCCACCACAACGGTGCTGTTGTCCTCGCCGCTGGATGAAGTGGCCGTCACCCGAACCGGCTCCTCCTTCAGGAACCATGCCATCCAGTCGAAGAAATGTACACCTTCACCTAGCAGCCGGCCGCCGCCACGCGCGGGGTCGTCGAGCCAATGGCCGGATGGTGATGCATCAGCGCGGACGCGGTACAGGATTTGCTTGGGGCTAGCCACGCCCGCGAAGTGGCGGGAGGCCACCCTCGAAGCAGGTGCGAACCTTCGGTTGAATCCCACCATCACCACGTGGCCGCTCTGGTGGGCTGCTCCCACCACCTGGTGGCAATCCTCCAACGTGAGGGCAAGCGGCTTTTCCACGAACACATTCTTCCCTGCTCTGAGAGCCTGAAGTGTTAGCCGGGCATGGCTCTCATGTGTGGAGGTGATCCAGACCGCTTGTACCTTCTGGTCCCCGAACAACTCACTCGGGTCCGTCGTACCATAGGAAGCACCGTAGTGTCGCGCCGTGTGGTCCGCAGCGTGGCCCTGCCGCGCCGCGACGCCGATGAGTACGAACTCCCTGCTGGATTTGAGGGCAGGAAGATGCACAGCGCGGGCGAAGTTTCCCGGGCCGATGAGTCCGGCGCCAATCCGCCCGGCGAGCGGTCCTGGCGCCTTGACGGGTACCTTCCTGACCGGCGGCGTAGATGGCGTCCCGCTCAGGTTCTTCTCGTACCTGAGCAACACCGCCACGGGCTTCCCGTCTCCCGAAAGTTTGGCATAGGCCTCGACAGCGTTTTCGACCGTGGCTTCGAAAGACACGAGCGAGGCGATATCCAGTCCCCCTTTCTCCATCAACCCAAGACACGCCTCCATATTGCGCGCCTCGGTCCACCGGACGTATGCCGCAGGATAATCGTGGCCTTCGACCTCGTACCGCCGGTCGTACCGCCCGGGGCCCAAGGAACGCGACATCACAAGGTCGATCTCTTTCCGGTACATCGCCTCGCGGTCCAACTCCATACCTACGTTCCCCACCACCACGGCCCTGCCCCGCTCGCGGGCCAGGGCCACGCCCAGGTTGACCGGAGCGTTGCTCACACTAGCCGCGCATATCAAAACCGCATCGGCCCCAAAGCCAGAGGTGTGCTGCTTCACCAGTTCGTCCAGGCGTGCTTCTTCCTCTGCCGTCGCTTCGCAGCCGAGTCCAACACCCAATTCACATCTTGCAGGGTCTAGGTCATAGCCGATCACTCGGCATCCAGCCTTCCGAAGGAGTTGACACGCCAGTAAACCTACCAACCCCAGACCGATGACCACCACCGTTTCGCCGATGGCGGCATTGCTCCTGCGGACCGCCTGCATGGCGATGGCAGCCACGGGCGCAAAGGCGGCTTCGCGGAATGCTACCCTTTCGGGTATCGGCACCGCCAAACGGAACGGCACAGCCACCACCTCCGCATGGTGCGCATGTCCAGCCCCGCTGCACGCGACACGGTCCGTGACGCGCAGGCCCTCCACGCCTTCACCTACATCCATAACCGTCCCTGCGAGGCTGTAACCGATGGGATTCCAGCGGCTCAGGCGTTCCTCCACCGCATCTTTCGTGGCAAGGGGCCCTTCCATGACGACACGCTTCGCCAGGTCTTTCGCCAAGCCCGGCTTCTCCATCGCCCGCTTGAGCAGCCCAGACGACTGGTGCTGGAGAGTCGCCAGCTCCGTCCCGGAGCTGATGAGTGAGTAGGCTGTCGAGACTAGGACCTGCCCTCGTTCTGGCTTGGGAGCCGGTACTTCAACCACCTGCACTTGGCCGCGTCCGTCCAGCAAGACCTGCTTCAAGCGCGGACTCCTTGAGGTTGCACAGCGAGTTTTCGTCCTCTGCGGGCGTAGGCTTCAGCAATCAGCCCATCAACCTGAGCGAACCTGGCTTCCCACGAGTGGTTCTTGGCTTCTCGCATCCGCGCAGCCTGCTTCTCGGACGTCTCAGTCCGTATGGCCCGCTCCAAGGCGTCCGTGAACTCTTGCGGCGAGGAGACGAGCTCCGTCATATGACCTAACGGCTCGAAGTCTGGCAACTTGGTCGCCACGACCGGTACACCAGACGCAAGATATTCGTAGAACTTGACCGGGCTTGCCCTCAGTGTCACGTCATGAAACACGAAGGGCACGGTCGCGACGTCAAAGCCTTTGAGATAGGCGGGCAAATCGGTATATGGCCTCGGCCCTACCAGGTGCACGTTTCGTAGAGGACGCAGGCGCGATACATCGGTAGCGATCGGTCCCACTAAGACGAAACTCCATTCGGGATGGGCCTTGGCGGCGAACGCAATCATCTCTTGGTCTATCCACTCGAAGACGGTACCGATGTAACCAATCACCGGCTTGGGAAGCCCTTGCAAATCCGCGGCAGCCCTGACCTGCGGGTCTTGAGTGTGAGCGAAATGGCCCACTTGTGCGCCATTAACTACCGTGTAAGTGTACGAGTTCAAAGAGGCCTTGACTTGGCGCAGGGTTTCGGCCGTGCAAATGACCAGGTCGGCGCGGGCTGTCAACGACTTCTCCAACTTCGTGTACGAAGATGGAAATGTTGGGCTTCGGGTGTAGTCGTCGCTGCAGTGGTACAGGACAAGGGACGGACCAAGAGCGTCAATGAAGGGATTGGCAATGGCCGACCCGACAACCAGCAAAGGGTTGGAGAGGCCAAACCGCTTCTGAACTTGCCGCAATCTGCGCCGCACGAGCAACTGGTTAACCGACAGGACGGGCCCAAATCCGGCAAGGGGCCACCCAGCCCGGTATGGGAAAAGGATAGGGACCGCAGCGACCCACAGATTGGGTGTGACTTCTTGAGGTCCATTGGTATAGCGACGCCACAGACGCTGAACTTCCCGAAGTCTCGTGAATAGAGAAAAGGCGTGGAACGGCGCTTCAACATACAGTACCCTTTTTCCCTGAGCCGCCCAATAGCGGGCCATGTGGTGCTTACTGACCTGTGAAGCAGCGTCCCACGTGGGCGCGTAAATAAAGATGACACTGTCAAAGCTCCCCATCAGGGAACGACCCCTCCCGCGCTTACCCTACCACGTCGGCGAAACCGTATTTGGGGGAAATATCTTTGTGCCACGGAGACCACTTCGGTTCGACGGTCTTTACGGCGCTGAAGATAGTACCCTTCAAAGGCACCTGCAATTGTCCAGAAGAAGAACGCATTGATTCCGGAATTGAGGAAATACCCTACAACACTGAGAACAGTTACAACCAAGAGGCAGCCTTGCATACCAATCACAGAGCCGCTTGCGTTGTCACCATCTTGTCGTCGAAGGTATGACAGATGTCTCCATATCAGAAATACCGCCAATACATAGGGCACCATAAATACAAGCCCCATGCTTCCTGCATTGTGGAATAGGAAGCTGTGCTTCACTCCCTGCACCGAACCCATCCAGGGGTTTCCCCAAAACCCTTTGAGCGACTCCTCCCAGATACGCCACCTTCCTGAACTGATATCCCCGATGAACAAGTCCTCCTGGGTTTTACTAAAGATATGAACCCAGGATTGCGAGTAAACAGTCATCAACAATGCAACGAAAATAACGCCAGGTATGACCAACCGCATAGAATTCGCACGCTGTTCACGGGGGGGTACGAGAAGGACCGCTATCGCGGAGATGCCTATCCCAAGAAATCCTATCCTCGTAGCAGCAAAAGCTAACCATGCCACGTCCAAGAACACCGCTGAAATGAGAAGTAGTTTCACGAGGCGTTGTTTGGCAAACAGCGCACCGACGGCGAGCAAGGGGAGTAAGAGGCTGCGCCATTCAGACTCAGTGGTAGACGTACCACTGATTAGCAAGCGGTCTTGTCGTATGGCCCCGAGAACGTCGCCCTGCTGGAATGAATAGATTGTGACTCCAAGATCCATGAGGTTTCTCACTACGGTCATGAGCGCCAGCGCAAGGAGTAGCTGCTCCAGCTGCTCCCGCGTCCGAATGAGTTGGGTTGCCAAAATGAACAGCAGCACAGCCTCTGTTAAGACATATGGGAGATTGAAAAACCCGCTTCCATATCTGAAGTAGTTAAGCCATGCAACCACGACCACAACAAGAAGCGGCAGAATAACTACACTAAGCTGTAGTCCTCGTCGGCGGATAGCCACCGAGGTACCCCACGCCACCAGCGCAGCCCCGACCATCAGTGTGTTCGCGGACGTGAACTTCAATCCCTCGATTCGCCAGTCGTAGGGAATCAGGACTAACGTAAAACAAAACGCGTACAAGCCGATTCGGGGTTTCAACAGGATGAGGCCGCAGAGCGCTCCAGCCGCCGGCAGCACGATGCCTAGTTCGTTGCCTCGGGAAAACTGCTGCAACAGGTAATACGCGATGAGCACTGCAACCAGTAGCAACGCGATTGCCGTGCCTTGGCGCAGTGTTGCCGTGCGTGGCGTCATTTCCTAACCGACCCTGCCCAATTCACTGGTGGGCATGACTTCTAGCACCTCTACCAACGTATGGTCGAACTGGGCTAGGGTTCTGCTCTCTACGACGATTGCTTCATGGTTTGTATAGACCGCCTTCAAGTCCCCGCTCGACTTGAGGTCTTTGATGATGCTAGTAATCCGCTGCCCCCAACGATGGGTGGCAAATACATCGCTCGCGGCGAAGACATGAGTCACACGCCGCTCACGAAGAAACCGGAGGTAGTCCTCAGGTGTGGTCGATTCACTAATCTCCCAAAGATTCTCATCACCACGTACGAAATCACGGTCCAGATAATACGTCTTCAGGGGATAGAACAGCACCTTGGCGTCCGAAGGCAAATTTTGGTCAAGCCACTGAAGGTCTTGATAGTAGCTCACCTTTCGTACAAGAAACGCCTCCTCGGATTCAGAACCTGCGACAACTGGAACGAACTGGGCGTTATAGAAGATGTTGTATCCGAAGAAAAACACGAGAGAAGCCGCCAGGAGTCCCCCGACTACAAATCTTGGCGCCGTGTTGCGCACCAAATGCAGCGCCGCATAGGCGGATGGAATCATAAGCACTGCGAGCACAGGAAAAAGGTAACGGGTCTGCTGATACGTCTCAAACCATATGGTGTAGTGAACGAGTGCCGCAGCCGTGAGTGCCACGAAGAACCACCGTGTCTTAGAAGAAACGCGGGCCCACAGCAGGACAACGAACGGCAGTAGGGCCAAAAGCACCGGTGTTATGGGCAGGCGAAGGCCAAACTGCCATGCGGACTGGTTCACGGTCAGGTTCCACAGCCCGGCGAAATAGTGGCCGATCCCCTGCCCAGGCCCCTGGCTCCACGAAGCGTACTTGTCGTGAAGCTCCTGGCTCCAGAAATCCGAGTGGAATACGGGATAGCCGTAGGGCCACAGTGGATCACCTCCCCCAACCCAGTTCCGGATCCACCAAGGCGATGCTACTACACCCACGACGATTCCGTACACGACGACCCTGCCAAGGGCCCGCACCGGCACCCGCTTCCAGTCTTCGCCCTGCATGAACAACAGCAGAAGTCCGATGGCTGGCACACCGAAGAGGCCTTGGAACTTGGTGGCTAATGTTAAGCCCAAGAGCATCGCCGACAACCATAGCCACCGAATATCTCCCCGCTCGCGCCACAAGAGCAGTGTATGCAAGGTGAGAAAGAAAAACGTCATCCACGCCAGGTCGCTCTTCGCCGAGGTGGCCAAGGAGAGCACATGGGGTGACGTATAGAAAACCACAGCTGCCAGCAATCCCACGCTGCGCGATGTCCGAGGCGCGGCCAGGACGTACAGGGCACCCGCGGCAGCAAGACCCATGCTCCATTGGAAAACCTGTGCGAGCCGGTCCGAGCCCAACAGCAGCGCCACCATATTCCACATCTCGGCGGTTAGCGGCGTTGGCCACTCTCGGTACGGCACGAAACTCATCCTGCCCTGGCGGATGAAATAGGAAGGCTCTGCAAGGTGATAAGTGAGAGTGTCCCACTCGGTAGGAGGAGCAAGGACCGAGATGAGATTGAGCGTGGCGCTAACAGCGAAAACGGCGGCGAGGCTCAAAAGAAGCCACCTTCGCCATCCCGGCACTCGGAAAACCCCGAGGCGCTCCTTCACCCAGACCCACCATTCCCTTGGTCGTTGCCGCCGCAGAGTGGGAATGGACAAGAGCGCTAGGATCCCCAGCACCGTCCAGGCCATCGGGGTCGAGAGCCACCCTATCTGCGCGAAGCCGATAACCACATACGCACCGAAGGCGAAGCCAATGGCTACGGAGAGCACGAGAGACTCAAATCTGCCACAAGCAGTCACTCCGCCTATCCGCAGTAAAGTCCGCCCGGCCATCGTGGCCATCGCCAGCCAGAGTGCCGCAAGGACCAAGACCAAGCCGTAGTTCATTCCAGTCCTAGTGCCCTCTTGACGACGCCAAGTCCAGTCTCGATTTCGTCAGCGAATTGAACGAGGAACAGGACCATGACGGCAATGACCCACAGTGTAAGAAGCACTTCGATCAGGTCGAGCCATCTGACACGTCTCACGAGCTCAAGTTCCCGCAGAATCAATCAGAAGCGGGCTTTCGGGCGACTAACAATTGATTTGCCCCGAAGAGAAAGCGGTAGTGTTTCCCTGGAACAAGCCCCCCTGTGCGCGCGACCTGCTCCAGGGCGCTCCGGTCGAGTAGCCGCTTGTGGTCCTCCTCTGCGTGACGTGAGAACAAGCCTAATCTGCTGCCGATATGTAGGAGCGGCTCAAAACTCGGAGCTGGGGTTGTAAGCACCAGCACGCCACCAGGTTTCAGGTGCGCCGCAATTTGACGGATGAAGGATTGGGGCGATGAGATGTGCTCTATGACCGCCAAAACGGCTATTGAGTCGAAGACCTGGTCGCCGAGTTTCAGGGATGTCAGATCTCCTTGGATGAACTGCGCGTCCGGGTGGCGTTGCCGGAGGTATGCAATCAACTCGGGGTCATTGTCCACACCAGTGTAGGCAACTCCCTTCGCGAGCGACGAAAGCAATCGCCCCCTGCCACAGCCACAATCCAGGACCGTCTGACCCTCGATCCATTGCGCGGCATGCCTGACCCGCAACGTCTCGAGTAAGGGCGACAAGAGGGCACCGGAATGGCCCGCAGGAATCTTCTCAAGTCTGAGAACTTGTCTGAGGATTCCGATGCACCCCAGTAGCCACCAGTACAAGCTATGCACGATATTCAATGGTCGAACAGAACCCGACCGTCAGCTTGATTCGAAATCATCGCGTCTCAAGCAACCATGCACCGAAGCCCCAGACGATGTTCAGAAGGTACGCTGCCAAGATGAGTGCAGAAAATGCTATGGCCCCTTCGGCCGTTTGTCCGGCATCTTGGAAGACTTGGACCAGCACCGCTTCCCTCAGGCCGACCCCGAATATCGTTACCGGAAGGAGCCCCGCGAAGTTAGCCCAGGAAACGCCGAATATGAAGTGCGCGACCGGCAGACTCAATCCCAGGGCGGCCAGGAGGAGATAGAACCGCAGGAAATTCAAGGCGGATGAAAGCAACGTAGCCCCGACAATCAATACTGCCGCTTTGGGTTCGCACATTGATAGTGGGAAGGTAATAACAAACCTTTGGGCGGCATCGACAAGGTGCTGCAGGCGAGGCCTGCTTTTTAACTTAGCTGTGAAGCGTGAAATCTTGCTGTTGGCCCACGGGACGAACAGGGCACATACAGCGAGTAGCAGTGCAAGCAGCAGTGCGGCCAAAGCCCACTGGCGCATGAACATCATTACACCCGCCACCACAAACAGCGCCAATGCGATGGAGTCCAACACCCGGTCCACCACCACCGACCCGGCCGACTTGATGGGATCGTGACCCTTCCGCCACAGAAAGTGCGCCCGCACCATCTCTCCCAACTGGCCTGGAGTAGCCTG
Source organism: SAR202 cluster bacterium (assembly GCA_016872515.1). Classification (GTDB taxonomy): domain Bacteria; phylum Chloroflexota; class Dehalococcoidia; order Lucifugimonadales; family VGZR01; genus VGZR01. The sequence continues at coordinate 17,708 of VGZR01000007.1, read as the reverse complement.
ACCGACGAAAAGACCTACCCCGTACAGTTGAGTGGCTTCGCGGTTGGAGATGTGGATGCCAAGCTGCCTCAATATCAGGCGCCACCGCCAACTTTTCACCAAAAAGAAGGGCACAGTCAGCAAGATGGCGCCTACGAGCGGCCAAGGACGCAGCGATTTCAGCGCCTCTCCTACCTGGTTGAAGTCCACCTGGCGCAAGACGAATGCGAGAACGATCAGACCAACAAGACGTATAGACCACCGCGTCAGCTTCCAGGCCCGCCATCGGCGTCTTGCTCCAGTTAGCCCTGGCCTCAACCAGCCACGGGAGGGCTCCGAAGCCGGGGAACCTTGAGGGTCGGAATTCATGCGCGACCCTTTAGGTTCCCCTTGAGAGTTGCCGAGCTCTCGCGCTCAATCTTCTCGTCAATCAACGCCGTCCGTTTTGTGTAGTACAGCGCCTGCTCAATGATTCGCCGGTTTGTCGCCAGGAGTTCTCCTATGAGGCCTAGGGAAACGAGCAAGAGCGCCACCAAGATTGAAACCGCCCCAGCCACTACAGACGAAAGGTGCGCACCCTCCCCTGCTTCTCCCATCGCCGCGAACACAAGGTAACGTACCCAGAGGGCAGCCCCAAACAACAGGAAGGGCACGCCAAGATAGGCAAACGTACGCAACGGTTCATAAAGAACGAACAACCTCAATATGGTCGTCATAGAGCGCAACACGTACTGCAAGTTACCCTTTACCAAGCGCGAGTCGCGCACCTTCGGGTTAGTCTCGATCGGCACATGTGCGATGGTGAGGTTATTCTTTCCCGCCTGAACGATGGTCTCTAGGGTGTAGGTGTATCCCGAGAGCACATTGATGCGAAGCGCGGCTTCTCGAGAAAGGGCCCGGAATCCACTAGGAGCGTCAGGCACATCCGTGCCAGACACATAACGGACAACAGCACTCCCCATTTTCTGAAGGAGTTTCTTGGAGAATGAGAACTCCCCGATGTGGTGTACCTGCCGGTCTCCGATGACCATGTCCGCCTGTCCTGCAAGGATCGGCTCGACGAGTTCAGGGATGAATCGGCCAGGGTACTGGTTGTCTGCATCGGTGTTCACGATGATATCCGCGCCCAACTGGAGGGAGGCGTTAAGACCACTCTGGAAGGCGGCCGCGAGTCCCTTGTTTGTCGTGTGTTTGACAACGTGCTCAATGCCGAGCCGACGTGCCACCTCCACCGTCTTGTCTGTGCTCCCATCGTCAATGATCAGCCTCTCGATAGTGTCAACGCCGGGAATCGCTTTGGGGAGGTCTCTGACAGCTTGTGGCAATGCCTCTTCCTCGTTGAGACACGGGAGCTGAATGATGAGTTTCAATTCACCTGTTCCTCAACGACCTGACTCACGCTGCAAGTAATCATCGTATCGCTACGGTAGACGATGGGCCAACGCTGGCCACACAACCCGAACAACGTGTCCTCCAATGTTTGGCTTGGGCCATAACCCGAGGCGTACTTGGGCCCAGGCCAAAGCAGCACATAATCAATCGCCAACTCCTTGACCTTCTCCTCTACGTAGTCAGGGTCACGTAGCCGCTCAGGGTCCTCCTCCCGTCGAGCGATAAGGTCATAACGTTCGTAGTCGAAATCCAGGTAGTATCCCCTCGACTCATAGATGAGAAGCCGGCTCCCTTTCGGCAGCATCGCATTCATCGCCTGATAGTCGTCGTACCATTCAAACCGCATGTCCGGTTCCCGCAGCCGCGTTCGCAGGAACTCCTGCTCCGACTTGATTCCAAGGGTGGTTATGATAGATTCCAGGTGAAAATAAGTCGCTGACGCCAGTCCAATCGCCATCCAGAGTGCGACAGTTGCGAACACGAGATACCGAACCCATCTGGACAGAGTGGTCTGCTGTAGTGTCGCCCATACCACGTACGCGGAGAGGATGGACAGTAAAGCAATGATGGGCATGAGTGCCCGAAGACGCGGGTAAGAAATATACCACAGCGGGACCAACACCAGTGCAGCCACGAGGATCCATTTCAGCCGCTTGGGGACTGGGAACACCAGTAATGCGGGCAAGGTGGCAAGTAAGAGAGGCCCTACTATGCCGCTGTTGAATTTTCCGGGATAAATCGTAAAGTCCCACGGGGCCCTTATGCTCCGCACTACCGAGAGCCACTGGCCAATCTCTCTTTCTTGGATGGTTGAGTAGTAAGAGTATGCCGCATCCGTCCAGTCTTTCGCGCCGAATATCGGTTGGAGGTATGGCCAGGTTGGACTGCCGGCCTGGAGCAGGGATTTGGCGTACCAGGGGGCTACTGTGATGAACGCCACGAGTCCAACCCCAACGCCGATGAGCACCGCTTTTGGCAGGGGCCAGGTGAACCTCCTCCACCCATAGATGAGGACGAGGATGCTCAGGCCAACAGCTGCATAAGCGCCCGGCAGCCTGGAGCCGGCCGCAAAGAGCCCGGCGAGAATCCCAGCCAAGAGGAGCCAGCGCGTCCCGCTCTTTTCCATCCAGTTCGCGAACGCAATGAGTGCGAGGAACATGAATAACCCGTTGCCGAGGTCGGGACTTGCTCGTCCGGACAAGACAACCACATCGCTGAAGGCGTAGAACACCGCCCCTGCTGTAAGAGCCACGGTGATGGGAAGGTATTTTCTCGCCAGCTCCACTATCCCAACGACCAGAAAGAGGCCAACGGCCCACTGGATTATCTGAGTCGTCGAATCTGACCCAAGGCTCATGGTCCATAGCTGGACCATCTGCAGATGCTGGGGCTGCTGATGTAGCGTCAAGGAAGGGAGGTAATGGATCTTCTCGTGGCGGAGATAAATATCGGCCGCAGCGACCCGGTAAATCAGCTCGTCCACCCCGATGACCGGCGCCAACGCAGCCAAGAGATTGACGAACCCGAGCAACATGACGAAGAGCACGAGCAGCTTTGCCGTGAGGGGTAGCCGGATCAAGGTAGGCCAGAGACCAGCAGTTAGTCGCCACCAACTCAATCGGCTCTGCCGTGCGAACGCAAACCATCCGCTTATCCCAACCCCGAGAAACGCAAGGTAAAGCGAGGCAAGCAACGGCTTCGTAAGCTGCCCCGCCACGCCGAGGAAGAAGCTGACATAGCCAAGGACGCCCAGTCCAAGTGCGATGGCAAATAGTGCGTATTGAACACGTGCACTTGACTCGAGCTTCAGCAGCTTCAGGAGCCATGTTCCACAGCCCCCTGCCGCGACAAACAGCCCTGCGACAATGATCAGATCATAAAGATGCGACATCAGCCAAACAGGTCAAGCAGCCTTTGCCAGACCTGGTTCAGGTCATCTATTCTGGTTCTGAACAGTTGCCAGTAAAACACACCATTCACCAATAAGAACCACACGACCACCGTCCACAGCAGCCATGGCCTTCGACTATCTTGTTTGCGGTGGCGGGCAATCAAAAACTCGCTTACCTACTCCTGAATCCAGCTGAATCTACCTGACCGCGTACAGACATTGCCCATTGTCGCACACCAACTGTTCGAGATACTCAGCTTGGAACGGGGGCTGGGCCAGCCATGCTTGCTCATAGTGACGTTGCCTGACCACGAAGTCGTTGATGAAGACATGCGTGATGCCAGAAGACCTGAGTAGGCCATAGAAGGCCGCGGCGTCGGGCACCTCGGCAGGTGTCTGCGCCCATCCAGTGTAAAGGGGCCGCTCCAGGTAAAACCCACTGCCTACCGAGAGGCCTGCGATCCTCGCGTCTTGGGGGAGGCCGAGGGCGTAAGACGTCACCGTGTGATTGGGATACCACCCCTGCTCCAGGAGATTCTCCGCCAAATACTCGTCCTTGGTCTGCATTCCGAGTATGTAGGGGGCCCTTTGAATCGAGACGAAATTGATGTACGCCCAGACCGCGAGATTGAGCACTAGCGCGGCCGCCACCAACGTCACCAAGGCCTGGCCCAGCCGCGGTTTTCGGTCCAGGAAGGACATCACCACATACCCGGCCACTAAAGACAGCAGACCGAGAGTGGGCAGGAAATGCCGCGCGCGTTGCACGCCGAAATACCACATCGCCGACATGAGCCCACAGAAAGCAAGGATGTGCCACAGCCTCCGGTCGACGTCACGAAGCAGGAGCACCAGTGGGACCGACGCCAACACTGAAGGCCCGATGGGTTTGCCCGCGGGCCCCTCAGTGGATGATGTATTTCCGAGCATGGACATATCCCACAAAACACGGAAATAGCCTGTGATTCCCGTCTCGCCGGGCAATTCTTCCCCTGTGAAGAACCCGGCGTCCGATAGGGTGTAGCTGCGTACAACCCATACCAAAGCTACGGCCGCAGGCAGGCCGATAACCAAATATGACTGCACGATGGCCCTCGGCCTGAAGCTGCCATCGCGCCAGAGCTTGAAGGCGATGCCCATCGCCATCGTCACCGCTGTGAACAGGCTGGCCTGCTTAGTCCCTCCAGCTATCCCTAAGAACAGTCCCGCCACCACCAGCCACCCCCAACTCCGCTCTCCCTCTCTGGCAAAGTACCAGCGCGCGAACGCCAAGATGGCAAGCAAGTCGAAGGCGGCCCACGCAAGGTCAATCTTGCCAGATGCGGCGAGATACCCGACGGAGTACATCCCATACCACACCACCACGGCGAACAGCGCCGCCCGCCGGGAGAACCATCTCCGTCCCAGGGCATAGACCGTGGCTGCGCCAAGCAGACCTGGCACCCAGACCACCATGATCTGGGCAAGGACCTGGCCGCGCAGCAGAAAGCCAAGGGTTGACAGCATCTGCCCATTAGCCGGATAGGTGTTGGTATAGGCATAGTCCACTGATACGATTCCGCCCTGGCGGGCATACTCCCGCGCGGTCAGCAGGTAGCCCGCGATGGAGTCCCCCTCCAGTGTTGGCGCCAGCGCCGCCGCCAGGTAGCCTATCCCGTACACGAGGAGCACCGCGGCCAGCAAGAGGAAGGGCCATCCTGCGGTGCGAAGCCTCCGCCAAACAGCATCTGCTCCGTTGGCACTAACCACCCCAGCCAGATCACCCTTGGCCTGGCTTACGACTCCGGCCAACCCCAAACCTGCCAACATCAACCAAGCTTGCAATTGGCTATACAGACCGGCGAAGCCCAAGACCATCATCAGCAACACGATGAGGGCGAGTCCCAGGCCCAAGGCCAGCACGGCCTGCTCCGCCCACGTGGTGTTCCCCAGAGGCAGTCGGCGCAATATGCCGCGGCCCACGCCCCAGGCAGCGACGACGGCAAAAAGAGCGATGAGGATGTCCAAAGGAAACGTGGGCACTATCTAATCAGTTCCGAGAGTTTCGCCAACACCTGGTGGCGTAGGCTTAGCGCGAAGTAGGCACCGAAAATCAGTCCCACCCAAACCAGGGCGACAGCGACGCCTACCCAGCCACCGCGCAAGTTCATAGCTTCGTCCCCATCCCTATGGACTACCACGAACGCTTCCCAGTGGGAGGGGCTTCATCAGCCAGGCCGCGGCTCCGATGAACCCCCCGCCCACGTAGAACGTGAGGAATACCAGGAGCGAGAATCCGAGGGCCGCCTCGTGTGTAACTCCCATCGTGCTCAGATACGCAATCATCACGGCTTCCCTCGTCCCCAGGCCCGAGATCGAAATCGGTATCAACGTGACCAGGCTACCCAGGCCAGTAACGAAGCTGACCTCGGCATAGCTCACGTCCAAGTCCAGCGCCAAGGCGAGCAGGTACGTCTGGCCGAAGAAGAGGAAGTAAGAGACCACGGTAAGAACGGCCGCGACAGCAAAACGGCGGCCCGTCAGCTTGCGCAACTCATCCCTGACCTCTCCTACCCAAGAAAAGAAGCGCTGAGAGAAGCTGCGTGCTTTTTCTGGCCCAACCAACTCCAGCCGCTTGAACAGGCCAAACGCCCTGTTGTCCATCAACAGGATCAGCGGCGCGATGACCACCGCCGCAGTCACCACCACCGCCAGGACGGTCCCTGCTCCAGCCGAAATGGCCACCACCGCGACCGCGCCTACGATAAGCAGCGCATAGAGGTCGAAAAGCCGGTCGGCCAACACGCTGGCGAACGCACGCGATTGGGGGATCCCGCAGTCCCGGGATACATGCAGCGCCTTAACGAACTCCCCTAGCCTTCCGGGCGTCAGCAGGCCTATGAATAAGCTGCCCCAATACGCCAGAAAGGCGGGCCAGATTTGAAACCGTATGGATTGGGCGCGTAAGACTTCCTGCCAGCGGACGGTCTTGAGGAGGATCAAGGGCGGTAGCAGAGCAACCGAAGCAAACACCAAAGGCAGTTCGGCCTCGCGCATCGTCGTGGCCAACTGGCCTAACTCCGCCCTCCAAAGCAAAAAGGCCAAGAGGACCAGGCCGATGATTCGAAGCGCCCAAGTCCTGAGCCGGAGGCACTTCGTGGCCGACTTCTCCACCATTACAGCTTCGTGCATACGAACATCCGCCGGAGGCCCACCATCGGCATCAGCCATCTCCGTGTGCGAGCCTCGACCCAATCGCCTGCGTTGACCAGCGGCTTGGGGCCGCCGGGCACCAGTACATCGGTCTCTGCCTTGTCAATGCGAAAATCCGCCGACTTGATCATGCGCGCCAGGCGGCCGGCGCGCACGAACCTGTGCGGCCCCTCGGAGTGGTGCATCCCAGTGATGGCCGCCAGGGCGTGTATCGGTTCCCAAAGAATGTTCGGCGTGGTCAGAATCATCGTCCCGCCAGGCTTGATTACCCGTCCCAGCTCCGCCACGAGTTTCTCCGGCTGCGAGAAGTGCTCCACCGTCTCGAAGCAAAGGACGGTATCGAACTCAGCGTCTTTGAAAGGCAGCTCGTAGCGGGTCAGGCGGGCCCACCGGACATTCTCCACTCCGGCTTCCTGAAGCCTCTTAGAACCAACCCCGATGAATCGCTGAGAGACCTCGACGCATACCCCGGAGCCGACTTTGCCGTGCTTCGCGAAATACAACGTCCCATTACCCGTCCGGGCGCATATATCCAAGACCCGTCCGCCTTCCGCGACATTGCTCAGGCGAAGGCCATCCACGAACCGCCGGAAGTACGAGACCGTTTTGCTATTCTGCTCGTCGTAGTCGTGAGTGCTATCCCAGTGCGCGGCCACGTCATCGAAGCTCCAGTCTGAGCGGAGCCAATGGCGGATCTCTGCCGCTGTGCGGGTCACCACGTTTCCGCTCATCGCGCGCTCTTCCCACCTTCTGGCGTGGCAATCACCTTGCGACCGGGCCAAGTCTGCACGCGGTAGTCTCTGAGTCCGGCCCGCTTCGTAGGCTTCGACATGTTTTTCCACGACTTGCGAAGAACATTGAACATAGGCCCCAGAACACTCAAGGGCACGAACTCCACTAACCTTCTGGCTACGCGGCTGCCGCAGACCAGAAAAACCGTGTAGATCACCGCCTCGGCCAGCCTCCGGCTTGGCGCTATCCGCACCGGTTTATAGCCGTAGTCAGGTACCCGTTTACCCATCCGCCTCCGCCAACCCATCCGGATGAAAGCCCCCCGCTTCTTGAAGTCCAACATGTGGCCGTGCATGGACATCGCTTCCTGCAGGGAGGCCTCGTCCAGTTCTACCAACCTTTGCGTCTGCATCTCGTTAAGTAACTGTTCACCCTTCGCGGTCCGTGCCAGAACAACAGAGAAGCCCTTGCCTTCCTTTTCGTACTTCGGATGCCACGCATCGCCCACCGAAATGTCGGTCAATTCATTTGTAAAGTCCACCGAATACAAAGTGCTGCGGGTGACATAGAAGGGTATGAGGTAGTTGTAGTAGAACTTCGCGGCTCGCAGCACCTTACCTGAGTGGGTCTTGACCTGAAGATACCCCGGCCACTCCCCTTCCCTGTATCTCAACTCTGCAACATCCTCGATGCGTTTGACTCCGTTTGCGCGTAGAAAACTCTCGATTGCCTTTTGATACATCGCCATGCCGCAGTACGGGCCAAGGACGTAGTCCACCCTAAGGGCGCCAGGATGTCCGAGCTGCTGAAGACGCCGTAGCGAAGCCACTTGGTCAGGTAATCCCACATAGGCAAGTCTTCCCTGAAACCTCTCCATTTCCGCCAAAATCGTGTTGACCGGGACTGGGACATAGACACTCTGAGTGCACTCCATCACTTGCTTAGGTGTGGTAGCGATGATTGGTTCGGCTTCCCATGGTTTTGGGCTTCCCTGTTTGACGACTACCGCCCCAGCCACCTTGCCCGTCTCCAAGAGGTGCATCAACGTTTGCGTGATGACCCCAGCAGAAGCCCCGGCCCGCCGCACCGCCGGGTCCGACGAAAAGCCGACATACGCTTTCCGCCAGCACCCCACGAGCCACTGTTCCGGCGGATGGCCAAACACCCACTGACTCAGCTCCGGATAGTTCAAGCCTTTGCCCGGACAAGCAGCAAATGCCCACTCAGCCAATTGGGAGGCATCTCCGACCAATGGCGTCGGAAGCGGCCCTTGGCGAGTATGCTTCATTGCCAAAGCGCCTTCGGAAAGACCGGCACACGTCCCGCAGTGTGTGCAGAGACCCTGAGCCACGACCTCCCTTTGAAGACGCCGATAGACTTCAGGAGAGCTTGGGATGGCGGTCCTTGGGCTGGCTGCCGGGGCCGTCTGGCGGGACGTCACTCGTCGGCCTGAAAAGGGTTAGTGACCCGCCGATTTATCAGTTCCGCTACCAGTCCCACACCGGCCACCTGCGCGGCAGCCAGCACCAGCAGCACGGTGCTGACATCGGCGAGGGAGCCGAGCACGAACTTGGAAACGAGCCCCCAGGCCAAGGCTACCAAGATCAGCAAAACGCTCAATGGCAAGAAGATCTTCAGCGGCGCGAAGTACAGCGCAATCCGCAGAATCAGGCCGGTAATTCCCAGCGTGTCGCGCATCGGATGGAACTTGGAGCGGCCGACCCGCTTCGCATAGCTTACGGGCTCATAGGCCACCCGATGCCCGTTGCTGAGCATTGCGAGCGTGATCGTCGTGGTGAAGGAAAATCCGTCGGGTAGGAGGCTGAAGAAGCGGAGTACCGACTTACGGGAAAAGACACGCTGGCCCGAGTTGAGGTCGGGGATAGGCTCACCCGCTATCAACTCAGCGAGGCGGGCCAACGCCCATTTCGCAGGGCGGCGCAGCAGCGGAATCTGCGCCTGCGGGCCGACCCTGGCCCCGACTACCATGTCGTGCTGGCCCTCGACCAGCATTGAGACGAGCCTAGGCAACGCATCGGGGGGATACGTCCCGTCGGCGTCAGTGATGCCAATGATGTTCCCTTTCGCGACCCTGATCCCCGTCTTCAGCGCCGCGCCATAACCTCGGTTGACCCAGTGCCGCACCACCCGAGCGCCTGCGGACTCCGCCGCGTCTCCGGTCCGATCCGTCGACCCGTCGTCCACCACGATGATCTCAAAAGGCCAGCCAGTTTTCTCGAGCACGCTGCGAAGGGTAGCAACCTCAGCTCCGACCGCCTTTTCCTCGTTGAATGCCGGCACCACCACGGAAAGGCTCATCTGGCCTCCACTGGATTCCGTTCCACGCTCGGCCCTCTCTACCGTTTCCATATCCAACGTCTAGGTAACCGCCGTCTGTGTTGGTTTCACCGACTGAGCGATAATCCAAAAACCCCAGCGGCTGGTGATGCCCGACCACTCCATTAACCTTCCGTATGCTGTGGCCACCCTGCCGCCGTTCACGACTCGTGGATGACGTATCGCCAACTTGGTGCGCTCGAAACCACTCAACATCTCCTTGATTTCTGAAGGTGAGTACGCCTTCCCAAGGGGATTCCCCGCACCGTCGTGGCGGCGTATCACTTCCGTTTTGTCCATGCCGCCGACCAGCGTAGGTTGTCTTAGCATTAGCCGTTTCAATGACACGAGGTAAGGCTCAACATGCACATACCAAGACGTGCGGTTATAGAGCATCAGGACAAGCGTCCCTCCGGGCTTCAACACCCTGCGGCATTCGTTGATTGCCGCTTGAGTATCAGTCGTGTGATGCAGCACCCCGAAGGAGTACACCACATCGAACGAACCGTCTTTGTAGGGCAACCGCTCGGCGTCCGCTCGCAGAAAATCGCCCGGCATCCGCTTGAGTTGGAAGTGCCTTCGTGCCAAGCCAGCGCTGCGGAGCGAGAGGTCCATGCCCACGGTGTTGGCGCCCAAGGAAGCCGCGCAAAGCAGGTCGGTGCCTAGGCCGCACCCGACCTCCAGCATGCCAAGCCCCGCGAACCTCCGGAAGTCCACCAAATGGCGTACGAAGGACTGGTTCGCCTCCCGATAGCGTTCCACTTCCACGAAAAACTCCAGCTCCCCCGGCTGCACATGGGAGGCGAAGCTCCCGCAAGGGGCCAAGTCCCAGAACTCTGCCACCTTCTTCTTGATCGCCTGCTCTTCAACCACGCGCATGGGCCAGCTATGCCACGACAGGCGTGCTCTGTCTGTTGAGCACCTGCTGATACACCGATTCCAGTTTTCCCACTGCTAGCTTCATCTCGAAGCGCTCTAGGAATCGCCGCCTTCCCGCCTGGCTAAGTTGACGTGCCTTCTCGGGGTCACGGAGCATAGTCAGAATCGCTCCGGCCAGTTCATCCGGGTTGCCTGGAGAAACAAATACGGCTGCATCACCGGCGATCTCCCGGGACGGGCCAATATCGCTGGCTACCACCGGGCAGCCCACCGCCATCCCCTCGATGATTGGGCGTCCGAAGCCCTCTGCAATCAAGGACGGGAAGACAAGTACGTCCATCGCCGAAATCACCTTTGGGATGTCACTTTGGAAGCCGCAGAAAACGAAATTAGCTGAGAGTCCGCTCTGGGCGACCATGCTCCTCATCCGCTCCAGATTGTCATTCGGCAATCCTAAGAGCCTCTTTACACCCCCCTTGAGCGTGGAGGAATAACTGTCCGGCACTCCTCCGGCCACGACAAGAAAACGGAACTCTGGCGACAGCTGTACAACCTTCTTGGCCGCACGGACAAGGACAGAGTGGCCCTTTGCCTCTTGGACCGAACCGATGATGCCTACCACCGCTACATGGGCTGGAAGGTTCAGCTCGGCGCGTGCCGTCTTGCGTTCTGCTTCTCCGCACGGCGAGAATCTGTCGCCATCCAGAGCGTTGTGAAGCACAGTCACAGGCTTCGCACCCATGTATGTCCGCCCCACATACTCCGAAGTGACTACGATGTGATCTGCGAACTTCTGGATCTGGCTGACCATCCACCGGCGCAGGATCGGATTTGGACCAGCGGCTTCACGGACATGCCAGACCAGTTTGGCTCCAGCTCGCTTCACTCCGACAGCCACAGGCAGCAGCACACTCGTGTTTAGGTGGACCACGTCAGGCCGGAACTCCCGCACCAAGGTCTCGGCGGTTTTCACTGAGCTGCGGTAATGGACGCCGAACCTAATCAACATCCGCGAGGATAGAGGCACATGAGCGCTGTAGAAAAAAGCACTCTCCATCGGCACAACCATGGCAGACACATTGAGGTCGCGCGCATAGTCCAAGATGGGACCCTCACTTGTGAACGCGGCCAAAGTCTCGATGCGGGTGCGATCGAGCGCAGCAGCAAGTTGCAGCATGCTTACCGGCGCGCCCCCGATAGCTCCACCGTGATGGATGAATAGAACGCGCGTCGTCACTGAACGGGAGGGCTGCCGCGAAGGCCTCGCAGACCCGACCGCAAACTGATACCTTCAATCCTCGACGCGAAAGCCGGCAATGGCTCCTCTTCCACCTTGATTCTGTCCAATGCGGCAGCCTTACCAGCCGGATTCCAGCCGCCGCCAACCTTGACGACACATTCGTATCCTGCCTGGTGCACCAAGGCCTGCGACTCTGGACGGTAGTGGCGAGGCTCGCCGAACGGATAGGCGAAATAAGGGCATTCGTTTCCCGCAACCTCCTCGACAACCCTCTTGGAACGACGCAGTTCATCCATCTGCGCCCGCCCTGACAAAGCAGCAAGCGCAGTGTGGGTTACCCCGTGGCTGCCAAAGGCAATTCCGCCTTGGGTCATCTCTTTAATCTCCGCAGAGGTCAGGTAGAGCCCTTCGCGCTCCACCGACTGCTCTGGCCAGGTCTTCAACTCCTCACACAAGCTGTTCAGCAATTCATCGCGGTCCTTGGGCGGCGTCCGACAAGTTAGCCTTTCCCGGAGGGCCCTCATCGACGGCTGCCCATCGCTGCTTCGGAATCGTTCTCCCGAAAGTGCTTCCACCGCTTCCACCACCGCCTGCCCCCCGCAGGCGTTCACCAGATAAGCCAACCGGTGCATCCACAGCAACGTGCGATTGTCCAGGGCGTCAGTAACCAGGAAGACGGTCGCGGGAATCCCGTACGTCTTCAAGATGGGAAAAGCAAAACGATAGTTGTCTCCAAAGCCGTCGTCAAAGGTTACGGCGATTGCCCCTTTTTCAGACTGACTCCCTCCATCGGGATTACCAACTTCTTGGAGCCCGTGGAACCGATAGTACCTCTTGAGATATACCATCTGCCGCTCGAACGTGTCGGGGTGAACCGTTACGGCAAGCCCCCGCGTGTACCGTCCCTCCGTGGGGGAAACACTGTGATAGACAAGGACCCTTCGATAGACTCGATTCCTTCGCCTCGCCGCTCCGGTGACACCCGAATAGCCAAGAAGACGGTAGGCCAGCTCCCGCATATTAAGGCGTAGCCACCCGCCCTTACCATGCCGCTTCAGACGGCCGCATCGCCGTCCGCTGCACATACATGCCAACTTGTGGGAAGTCTTAAAGCATCCTCATCAAAAGAGCCCAAGTTCCGGCACATGAACGGATCTGAGGCGAGCTTGACCGACAGAAAACCCAGTCCCGCCATGTGAGCACGCCATCCAGGGTGCATCCCCTGTACCTCCAACATGTCCGCTCCTGATTCGGCGCCAACCTGCACTGCACTGATCAACACCTGTCTTTGGAACTCACGATCCCTCAACGGGCCGAAGACATCTAGCAACTCACAGACGACCGTGAGCCGTCCTCTTCGCACGACACGGATAACGAACCATCCACGAACGTCATCTCCTGAATCACCTCGGCCTTCGACGAGATACACTTGGGGAGTCGGTGGCGGGGCTTGGCTGTACCGCCAGGAGCGGTATGTCCTGTCCCGAACCGCCGTCACGGGGTAGTCATTGCCATAGCGTATCCAAAGCTCGTCCAGGACTTCCGCCTCAGGCTCCACCGACGCGCACCTAGTAGATTTCGCCAGTGTGGGGAGTTCTCGCCGGGCAACCGCATCAAGGATGCGTCCCATTACATAGTTCGCGGACTTGAACAAGCTGGAACGAGACTTTGAGTCCCCGCCTTCGGCGACAGCGACGGCGTGGGAGCGGAAGGGGAGCCGGTAGATGACATTGAGATTGCCAATCGGGAAGCCCCCTACCTTTTCCCACAAGTGCTGCGTAGCGTCGTTCGAGCTCGTGCCCAACGCCACTCCTCCTCGCCGCGCCTTGAAATATGCGTCGAACAGATCCTTCCCCAAGCCCATTCCGCGTAGCTGCGGGTCCACGAATGTGTCCGAAGAGATGGCGATAGTCTTCTCTGTGCCGAAAAGCCGGAATCTCTGCGGCATGGCCATCTCGTGCCCCAGGACTTCTCCTTCGGATGTCCTCACTACCCAGCCAATTGGGCGGTCAGCATCGTAGGCGGGGTTGTCCAGAAACTGCCACCGAAATCGCTTGAGCCATACACTGCCTTCTCGGCCATGTGCGTCCTTAAGTTTCGCGATGGCTTCTGCGTCGCCGGGTGTCGCCGTCTCGATTCGAAAGCCGCCCCGCTCCTTCGGGCCAGCACTCACCAACGTGTCAGTCAAACCGCCTCCTAGCTGGGAAGCAGACTTGGGCACACTTTCTCGAAAGCGTTTAATATCTTCGGGCTGACCGCGTCCCGTGCCCACTGCCGTGCGGCCATCTCCCTTGCCTGAGCACCCATCCTCCAGCTCGCAGTTGAGTCCCCCAGTAATGTGATGAGCCTATCCGCCATCTGTGAAGCGTCGTCAAGCGGAACCAAGTAGCCGGTCTTGCCCTCTATCACCGCCCCCTCGGGTCCTCCGCATCGGGTCGTCACCACTGGCAGCCCGGAAGACATAGCCTCGTGCACCACGATGCCTAACCCTTCCTGGCGCGAAGAAAGGACGAAGACGGAAGACTGTCGGTAGAGGTCAGCCAAGTGCTCAGCGGTTGTTACAGCAGGCTGTAGTTCTACTGCATGTGTCATGCCAAACTGCTCGATCATTTTCGCCAGTCTGTCAACCCCGGTTCCGACCATTGTCAACCGCGAGTTGGGGAAATGAGCCAAGACCTTCTGAAACGCACTCAAGAGTAATGGAACGTTCTTACGTGGATCCTCGGGTCGTCCAACCCAAATGACCCGCCTGGATTCGGCAGTTCCAGGGTGGGGATGAAGTCCGTTGGCCGGTCGAAACAACTCTGTATCCACCGGCACCGGGATGACCGTCACTTTGCTTGCCAGGCTCGGATAAGCCACTCGCACCCGCTCAGCCGTGTGCTCGCTGATAGCGGCAATCACCCCCGCGCGCTCTAAGACGAACCGCTCCTGTCGCAGATGAGCTTGCACGCCGCGAGAGTTCACCATCTTCTCAGTGTCGGGACTATGCATGTCAATCTTTGCAAGCAACTCATCTTGATAGAGCGTGCTCAGCCAGCACCAGAATGGTTTGTTAAGCGTTGCCAGCGTATATCCCATGACGGCGCCGCCCAAGACCACATACCCTCGGAATCGCCCCACATACCGCCGAACTACGGGATAGGGCCACCATATATACGTTAAGGATGGGAAGTGCGCGGCCACATGCCCTACAGCCATTCCCTCCAAGCCACGGTTGCTCTTCGCCACTGCTCCCCACAACCTGCCTCTGCGCAAGAGACTTCTAGGGAAAAGATTGTCCTCTTGCGAGGCCGAGAGGTAGAGGAACGACGGTTCCCTACCCCACTGCCGGAGAGAATGGGCAAGTTCGCTGGCCATGGCGTACACCCCACCTCGGCCAACCGGGTCAATGGTAGAGACGAGTACGTCGCTAATCATTTCCCACCTCTGAGAGCGCTGCTGTTCTCAGAGGTCTTCACTTGCATGGCTAACCCAGTTGTACGAACATTCAAAATCATCTTCAACCATCTGCCTCGTGAGGAGCGCTGACTCCCGACGAGCTTCGGAGGAGTCAGTAGGATTCATATGTCAGGCAACTATTACCCAGCGCACAACACCACTCAGAATCTTCCAACGAAGCGTGTCCTCTGTCCCAGTCACTTGCCTGGAGGTCTGTCACCTAGTCGTTACAGCTTTCCTTTTCTCCTCACTGAGGTAGTAATTGAGTTGATCTTGGATGATTGATCCGAGCGAATGTTGAATGGTAAACCCAATGGCCTGAATCTTAGAAGAATCGCACAGGAGAATCGGAACCTCAGCCTTGCGGAATCTATTCTCATCGAACTGAATAATCACTTCTCCTCCATCGGTATCTGCCACAATCATCGTATCGCCCAGCGTGAACTCCACCCTTCGCTGCAGTAATAGGCGATCTATCTTCGTCTTTTCAAAGGAGACCCCCAGAAATGGTTCTGTATCTTTCTGTGTCGGGTCTATGACTTCCTTTCCGGACTTCGGAGTGAAGATGCGACGGACCCGGTAGCCAACTGTTTCCAGGCTGAGAAGGATATAGGTCAGCACTGAGTTTGTGCGCATCGAGCCCTGATTATACACGTCTCCCGGAACACCCTTTTCTGCCAACATGCAGTATCCACGAACGATATCCTTCACATGTGACCAGTCCCTGAAGGCGTTGACATTTCCTATGACGATCCGGTCTGCCTCGCCAAGTTTCACCCTCATCACTTGGCGGGTGATTTCAGAAGTAACGAACATTTGCCCCCGGCCAGCACCCTCATGGTTGAAACCGCGAGACACAACTGTACGCAACCCATAGGCCTGCCGATAGTTATGCATGAGGAGTTCCCCATGCACCTTACTCACGGCGTATGGGGACATCGGCCTAAGAGGTTGCTCTTCGGTGATAGGAAGTTCAGGAATGATCTTGGGTTCTGGATGAATTACTCCGTAGCGACGTTTTGCCTCACTATAGTCTGCCTCAGACACAAAGACTAGGCCGTACTCCTCACTGGAGCCGGCGAACACGATGACAGGTTCGAGTTTCTTGACCCGCACCACCTCCAGTAAGCTCGCTGTCCCCATGGTGTTGACCATGAAAGTTTCAATAGGTTGAGCAAAGGAGTGGGCCACGAAAGACTGGGAGGCTAGATGGAATATGATCTCCGGTCTAGAAGAATCCAGTACGGAGGCCACGCTGTATATGTCGTTCAAATCTGCCTCAACGAGCTGGATCTGGAGTGCGACTCTTCTCTCAATCAGACTCTGAGGGTACCGGCCATCTGCTCTTCGACGAATCTGGCCGGTCACCTTCGCTCCCATGGCGAGCAGATATTCGGCGAGATACGGTCCCACGAACCCATCTACACCGGTAATCAGGACCCTCTTCCCGTACCAAAAAGATTCATTCATTGGTTCCTACTTCCTTCGAAACGTCCCTTTCTCCTTACGAACCCACTTAGCGGGTAGTAAAGCACCCTTCCCTGATCGAAAAACCCTAGTCATCAGTTCTTTCATCCACCAAACTACCCTTCTCGCACTCCCAGCCGAATGGACCCGGTGATAAGATATGGACCGCTAAAATCTCGAACCGATGGCCCTGGAACCAGTTGTCTCAGTTGGCCGCGCCGCCGCTACGCGTAGTTGGGTGGGTGTCCAAGGCTCCTTTGCTCAGGTCACCCTTGGGACGTTCCATCCCTTCAATGCGCAACCCAGCTCTTCTCGGCCCCATAACCACGGTTAATGCCATATACAAGAGCTTATACCGGAGGTGTTGGGGATCTGCCAATGTGCCCCTCGTCATATGCGCCAAACCGCTAACAATGCGGCCCTGCTCGGCCAGCGCCCTCCCATAGCGGAAGCGCCAATGTCCCTTCGCCCTGGAAAGACCTATCCTGCGGCGTTCCTTCGGATCCACGACGTACGTGCCAACTTTATCCAGCACTCGGAGACCGCTGAGCCCGTGGTGAGGTTTCGAACTAGACATGCTTCCTGGGCGCACCCTGTAATACGCCATCGCAGGTCCAGGTAAATAGGCAAACCGCGCCTTCGCCCAAGCAACTCGCAGCCAATAATCCCAATCAACGCAACTGGTCAGTGATTCATCGAACGCCCCAGCCCTATCCAAGCAAGCTCTCCGGCTGAGCACGGCGTGAGTCAAGATGAAGCCTTCGTAGATCATCTCGTGAAAGAAGTCGGTGGTCTCGTAGTGTTCCGTCCGCTCCCAGTCGAACAGGCGACTGGGCTTGCCATCAACAAACCACTGGCTATGGCCGAACACAACGTCTATTCCTGGATGGGAAGCCAGGTATCTCGCATGCGTGGCCACCTTCTCAGAGACCATCAAATCATCGGCATCGAGGAATTGTATGAGTTCTCCCCTTGCCTTACTAAGCCCCAAGTTCCGAGCACTCCCTAGACCACCATTCGACTTATAGAAATAACGGAGTCGCTCACCATAGGCTGCCACTAACCATTCTTGTGTTCCGTCAGTCGATCCGTCATCGACCACGATTACCTCACAGTTGGTATAGGTTTGGCTCAGTGCGCTATCAACCGCCTCTCCAA
>VGZR01000006.1 GCA_016872515.1 SAR202 cluster bacterium | reverse complement strand
TGGGGAGATATGGAACATAGCCGTGAGATCGGAACTGCTGGGGAGCGAGAGCGATTAGGGTAGGCCATGTTATGATTGTCCGCGCCCGGATGGGACAACAAACATAACACCCACGAAGACAAGCCTAACTGATCTTGGAGCGCAAGCTAGGCTAGGGCAGTAGCGACAACATAATTGGACAGTTTTTGGGCGTCCCTATGGCTACGAAGCGCACCGTTATGGGCGCCAATGGCTTCCAAGCAGGTTGTCGTGGGTTCAAGTCCCATCTCCCGCTCCAAACTCTCCGTCTGCTTGGTGTAACACTCGCGCTATCAATCCATGTCCTGATAATGGCACGACTGCGGAGCACTATATGACTGTCATCTACGTCGCATCTGATGAAGCTGGAGCGGGGAAGACCGCTGTGTGCACTTGCCTCGCCGAGCTGCTGAACCGGCGTTGGGTGAAGGCTGCGACCGTGCATCCACTGGGGCCTGGGTCGCTGCCTGCGGAGGGGATGACGGACGGGCTGCTGGGCAAGGTGGTCTCACAGGTGAAGGCCCTGGCGGACAAGAACCAGGTGGTGCTGGTGGAGGGCACGAATGCGTTGTCGTCGGGCGACGGGCGCCGCCTGGCCGAGGCGCTGGACGCGAAGGTGCTTGCGGTCATCCGCCACCGCCACGGCATGGGCGCCACCGCGCTCGGCCCGTGGCCCGCGATGCACGGTGACCGGCTGCTGGGCTTCCTATTCAACGAGCGGGGCCGCTACCTCGACACCGAGGTGAAGACCTCGCTGTTGCCGTCCCTTGTGTCCGCCAAGCTGACGAGTTTCGGCGTCATCCCCGAGGACCGCGCTCTGCTGGCCGTCACAGTCGGCCAGATTGCCGACCACCTCGGTGGACGCTTCATCACTGACGAGAACAACCTGGATGGTCTGGTCGAATACTTCATGGTGGGAGGCTGGACGATGGACGAGGGGCGGCTGTACTTCGAGACGCGGCAGAACAAGGCCGTCATCATGCGCGGCGACCGGCCCGACATCCAGATGTCCGCGCTGTCCACGCCGACGGCGGTGATGGTGTGCACGCAGGGCCTGGAGCCTATCGAGTATGTGAAGTACGAGGCCCAGGAGCAGGGCGCCGCCGTCATGGTCGTGCCCACGGGCACGGTGGCGACGATGGAGGCGCTGGACACGCTGCAGGCCAAGGCGACGTTCGACCATCCGGCGAAGCTGCGGCGGTTCAGGGAGCTGCTGGAGCGGCACGTGGACGTGAAGGGGTTGCTGGCTGCGCTGGGAGCGGCGTAGGGCGGTTCTCGGAACTACTACCCCTCACCCTTTGCTCGCGCTGCGTGAGCAAGGACCTCTCCTCCTTCGACTGCGCTCAGGACGGGCTCCAGGGGAGAGGAGGAAGGGGCATCCCTCCATCCGCTTTTGTGTTAGCCTGAATAGGGCTTCCGCGTGTCCCTTCTCCCCAGAGTGTGCGGGCGCTCCGGAGGTTAGCTATGAGTGCTGGAATCATCGTTCTTATCGTCATCCTCGCCATCGTGGCGGTTGTCATCCTGTTCATCTGGTCCACGTACAACGGCCTCGTCACGCTCCGCCAGCGGGTGAGGGAGGCGTGGTCGGGTATAGACGTGCAGCTCAAGCGGCGCGCGAGCCTGGTGCCCAACCTCGTCGAGACCGTCAAGGGCTACGCGGCCCACGAGAAGACCGTGTTCGAGAACGTGACCAAGGCGCGCTCGGCCCTGATGTCGGCGACGACGCCGCAGCAGGCGGCCCAGGCCGACAACATGCTGACCGGCGCGCTGAAGACCCTGTTCGCCGTGTCAGAGGCATACCCTGACCTGAAGGCGAACCAAAACTTCCTCCAGCTACAGGGCGAGCTGTCGGACCTGGAGGCGAAGATCGCCTACGCGCGGCAGTTCTACAACACGAACGTGCGCGACTTCAACACACGGGTCCAGGTCTTCCCTGCGGTCCTGATCGCCCGCAACTTCGGCTTCAAGGAAGAGGGGTACTTCGAGGCGGAAGAGGCGGCGAGGGCTGATGTCAAGGTCAGCTTCTCCAACTAGCTCCATAAGCATCCACGACGCCATCGCGGCCAACCGCAGGAACACCAACCTGCTGATGGGTGGGTTCGTCTTGACGGTCGGGGTGGTCGTGTTCGCGGCGGGAGTCGTTCTGGGCCTGCCGCCCGATGTCTCCGGCATCGTGGCCGCTGTCGGCGCGGGCATCTCCGTGGTCATCGCATGGCTGCTCTACCGCTCGTCCGACTCGATCGTGCTGGGCATCTCCGAGGCCAAGCAGGTCACCCGCGAGCAGTACCCGGAGTTGTTCCGCACGGTGGAGAACCTTTGCATCGGCGCCGGCCTGCCGATGCCGAAGGTGTACGTTATCCAGGACGGCGCTATCAACGCCTTCGCGACCGGCCGCGACCCGCACCACGCCTCCATCGCCGTCACCACCGGCCTCCTGCAGAAGACGGAAAAGCTGGAGCTGGAGGGTGTCATCGGCCACGAGCTGTCCCACGTCGGCAACTACGACACGCGGCTGATGATGGTGACCGCCGTGCTGGTCGGCCTCATCGCCATCCTCGTGGACGTCATGCTTCGGATGACGTGGTATGGCGCAGGCGCCCGCAAGCGGTACAAGGGCAAGGGGGAGGGCGGCGCCGGGGTCCTCCTTCTCATCGGCGCCATCGTGGCACTGGTGCTCGCGCCCATCGTGGCGCGGCTCATCCAGCTCGCCGTCTCGCGGCAGCGGGAGTACCTAGCGGATGCTTCCAGCGCGCTGCTGACCCGCTACCCGGCGGGGCTGGCCGGCGCCCTGGAGAAGATCAGCAAGGACGACGACCCGCTGGACGTGGCCACCAAGGGCACCGCGCACCTGTTCATCGCCGACCCGTTCAAGGGGAACGAAAGCTCGCTCAACAGCCTGTTCCAGACCCACCCGCCCATCGCGGAGCGCATCGCGCGTCTGCGCGCGATGTAGCAGAAGGTGGGACGGTCTCAGGCTCGTCGTTGTGTAAGGGTTGCCAGCCGCACCAGCAGGGCTACGGCGATGCCAACGACGAAGCCGCCTAGGTGCGCGAAGTAGGCCACGCCGCCACCCGCGGTCTCCGGCCCCAATGAGCCGAGTCCGCTGAACAGCTGGAGCACAGCCCAGATGCCGATGAGGACGACCGCGGGCATGGGGATGACGGTGACGATGCCGAACCAGATGAGGGTGTTCACCCGGCTGGACGGGTAGAGCACGAGGTAGGCGCCCAGCACGCCGGCGATGGCGCCGCTGGCGCCCACCATCGGCGTGTAGCTGTCCTGGCTGACCCATACTTGTGCGAGCGCTGCCGCGACTCCCGCTGCCAGGTAGAAGACCAGGTAGCGGACGTGGCCCAGCCGATCCTCGACGTTGTCGCCGAACACCCACAGGAAAACCATGTTGCCGATGATGTGGAGGAAGCCGCCGTGCATAAACATGGAGGTGAATATGGTCGCCCACGTCGGGATAGGGGAGGCCAGTTCCAGCAACATGATGCGCTGGTCGAGCTGGACGGGTACCTTCGTGAGCTCGGGCAGCCCCGTCAGCTCCGCCGGCACCACACCAAACTTGTAGACGAACTGGAAGGACTCCAACTCGCCCAGCGTGAACTGGTAGAGAAAGACGAGGACGTTGATCGCCAACAGGGCTATCGTGACGTAAGGGAACGTCCGCCGAGCGATGTGCGGGTCGGAGAGGGGAATCACGGCTGGCCGCGGTACAGCAGCGCGCCGGCGATGGAGACGAGCGAGCCGCCGTTCGCGTCTGCCGGACACTGTGCGTACCCTGTGGAGATGCCTTTGGTGCCCTCCAGCAGCTGCAGCGCGAAGTAGATAGGCGGCAGACCACACAGGCGCCTCGCGTCGCCCTCGGCCCGGGACTGCGCCAACACGCCTTCGGCATCGCCTGCGCAGACAGCATCCAGAGTCTTCGCGTCGCGCTCCGCGAGCCTCGCCTTGCCCGCGATGTCCACGGCTACGGGGTCGCCGAAGGCGAGGCCCACATGGGCCAGATCGCCCGCCGCGATGACCACGGTCCGCCGCTGCGCCATCAGGCCCCGAAGGTGGGCGAGGGCGGCCTCCGCCTGCTCGTCTTGCTGCGGCTTTGCCCCATCCGAAACGAAGTGATGGAACGACCCGCAGAGGATGGGCACGACAGGGCACTCCCTTCCTCCGATGGCATGGTGGAGCCATGCAGCGGCAAGTTCGATGGAGTGCTCGCTGCTGTGGTGGAACTCCTCGCCGAAGGCCCTGCTATCTCCGAGCATCTTCGCCAAATCGTTCACTACCCCGCGCTCCGTCGGGAGTACTCCGAAGGGTGTCGCGTAGCTCTGCTGGGTCAGCGTCAATGAGCCGAGACTGCCGGTGTGGTCGGTCCCGAAGACGATAGCGAGCTCCACATCTCGTAAGTCAGGGGCTGCGGCCTGCCAGACCGAGGCGTAGGTCTTACTGCCGCGTTGGTAGTCAATGTGCGGGGTGACGACGCCCACTAGGTCGCCGCTAGGCCGGCCGCTCGTGTCGGCTGGGGGTGTCCCGGCGCAGTAGGCTGCGATGGCTGCGGTGAACTCGGCGGGGTCGGCGGGATAGACCGTACCGGCCAGGGACATCGGGCGGTACGGCGCGGCCCGGTACCCGGCCAACGCTCTCTGCACGGCGCTGCGGAACGAGCCGTTCTCTAGCAAAAGGGCGGAGTCCAGCTGTTCGACGAAGTCCCGCACATGCTGGGAGGGGAGAGGGAAGCCCGTTCGCAGGGCCAGCCCGGCGCGGATGGCGTCCAGGTCGCGCGTCCCGTCACACAGCCCTAGCAGCGGCACCAGCAGCTTGGGTACGAGGACGGCTTCCTGAGCCAGGGAGAGGGGGTCGCGCAGGTAGAGGTAGTGCCGACCCTCGTGCTCGATCCACTTGGGGTCAACCGGCCGCAGTTTCGGGAACTCCGGCAGGCCCGCTGGACTTTGGTTTAACGGGTTTTCCTGCATCGCTACCTTACCCTCAACCCCGCCGTCTGTCCGACCATGGGCGCTTGGATATGGTACTCTAAAGCGCGAGACTATGGCGGCTCAGCCTCGCATCCCATCGCATCTCCGAGGGTTAGGCGTTTCCGTCGTCCTACTCCTTGCGCTCGGCCTTTTCGCCGCGTGCTCCGACGCCGATATCCCGCCGTTGGAGCGGCGTGCCCAGGAACTCAACCAGGCAATCATGTGCCCGGTCTGCCCTGGCGAGTCCATAGACCAGTCCCAGAACCCGCTCGCTGTGCAGATGCGCGGCATCGTCGCGGAGAAGCTCCAAGAGGGCTGGACGGACGGCCAGATCAAAGATTTCTTCGTGGAGCGGTACGGCCCCAGCGTGTTGCTTGAGCCGCCAGCCAGCGGAGTGAGCATCGCCGCATGGGTGTTGCCGCCGGTGGCATTCGTGCTTGCCCTTGCGACTTTGGCCTTCGCGGTCCGCGCGATGTCGCGCTCCCGCAGCCCGCGGCATGGTGCGCAGGCTACGCCAACCCAGGTTTCGGAGGAGGACATGGCCCGGTACGCCGGCCGCATCGAGGCGGCGCTGGGCATCGGCGGTGACGGGGCGAAGGCAGAGACGCGGCCCACGGACGGGCGCGATGGGAAAGGAAGCGGCTGATGATTGATGCCGGGCAGCTAGCCCTCGCTGTCGCGTTCGTCATCGCCGCTTACGCGGCGGCTGGGTCGTTCCTCGGTGCCGTGCGGCGGGTGCCGGAGCTGGCCGTGAGCGCCCGATACGCCCTGTACGTCCTACCCCTGGTCCTCCTCATCGCAGCCGCAGCCCTCTTGTATGCTTTCGTGGCCCACGACTTCTCGGTCCGCTATGTCGCCGAGCACAGCAACCTGGCTATGCCGCGGGCCTATACCTGGGTCGCGTTCTACGCGGGCAATGCCGGGTCGCTGCTGTTCCTTACCGTCGTCTTCGCCTTTCTGTGCGTCGTAGCCGTGCTGTCCATCCGCCGGAAGCTGCCGCATACGACTCCCTATGCCGTCGGAATCATGGGGCTGGTGCTCACCTTCTTTCTGGGCATCATCCTGTTCTTGGCGAACCCGCTGGAGCGGCTGCCGGTCGTCCCACCCGACGGCCAGGGCATCAACCCCCTCCTCGTCCATTTCGGCATGTTCATCCATCCGCCGGTGCAGATGACCGGCCTCGTCTCCGTCGCCATCCCATTCAGCATCGCCATCGGCGCCATGCTGGCGCGGCGGGGCGGACGCGACGAGTGGGTGGAGCTGGGCCGCGTGTGGGGGATGGTCTCCTGGCTTATCCTGACTTTCGGCCTCATGCTGGGCGCTTGGTGGGCGTACACGATCCTGGGTTGGGGCGGCTACTGGGCCTGGGACCCCGTGGAGAACTCGGCGCTCATGCCCTGGCTGGCGATGACGGCCTTCATCCACTCGGTGATGGTGCAGCGGCGGCGGGGCATGTTCCGCATGTGGAACATGGTCATCATCATCCTCGCCTTCACGCTGGCCCAGCTGGGTATGTTCATCAACCGCGGCGGGGCCGTGCCCTCCGTCCACTCCTTCGCCCAGTCCACGATGGGGTGGCTGTTCCTGCTGTTCATGGGCCTAACGCTGTTCGGCTCACTTGCCGTGTTTGTCTGGCGCATGGACACGCTACGCAGCCGCGAACGGTTGGACTCCTGGTTCTCTCGTGAGAGCGCCTTCTTGCTGCAGAACGTCCTCTTCCTCGTGGTGGCTTTCGTGACACTCTGGGGTTCGATCTTTCCCCTCGTGTTCGAGGCCTCTCAGGGACTGAAGGTGGGAGAGGTTACGGTCACCGTCGGCAAGCCCTACTTCGACCGGGTCAATGGCCCCATCCTTCTCGTGCTCATCCTGCTCATGGGCATCGGGCCGCTGCTCCCGTGGCGCCGCGCCACGCTCCAGAACCTGGTGCGCGCCTTGCGCGTGCCCCTTCTGGCGGGTCTTGTCGTGGGGGTAGTCGTGGCGGCGGTTGGAGTGCGTGCTCCCATGGCCGCCCTTGCGCTGGCCATCTGCGCTGTCGCCGCCGCGGGCATCTTGCAGGAGTGGGTGCGCGGGAGCATGTCCCGCCACCGCAGGGGAGAGAGCTATCCTGTCGCCTTTGGGCGTCTCCTGGCTGCAAACCGGCCCCGTTACGGGGGATATGTCGTCCATCTTGGTATCCTCATGCTTGCCATCGGTGCAGTGGCGTCCTCTTTTTACAGCGTCCAGCGCGACTTCGTCATGCGCCCAGGCGATGTCGCATCGTTCGGCGGCTACACGTTCCGTTACCTCGACGTCCAGCGCATCAGCTTCGCTGACCGGGACGAGGATGTGGCCCGCTTCGACGTAAGCTCCGGCGGCGAGCAGCTCGGCGTCATGGAGCCGAAGCGGGCGTTCTACCCCGCATTCCGTATCGGCGCCACCCGCGCGGCCATCCGCAGTACGGCTGTCGAGGACTTCTACATCGTCCCGTCCGAGTTCAACGACGATGGGCGGGCCGTGTTCCGGGTGTATGTGAACCCGCTGGTGTGGTGGATGTGGGTCTCAGGTCCTGTCATCTTCCTTGGCACTCTGTTCGCCCTTTCGCCGCAGCGGCAGCCGACGCCCGCCGCCGTCAGGTTCCCTGCCGGAGCACGCACCGCGAAGGCATGAGCGCACTGTCCCGATGCTAGTCCTTTACGCCGTTCTTATCGTCCTCGTGCCTGCCGTTGTCATCCTCTACCCGTTCCTGCGCCGTAAGGGCAAGGTAGGGGAGTCGGCTGAGGATGAAAGCTCCGCTCATGCCGAACTCGCCCGGCGTTGGGACGCCGCCCTCTCCAGCCTCAAGAGCGCCGAACTGGAGCGGTCTGTTGGCAATCTGACCGAAGACGACTATCAGTGGCTACGCGGGCAGTACATGGCTGAGGCGGTACAGGTGATGAAGGCGATGGAGCTGGAGGAGCAGCAGGAGCAGGAGCTTCTGGCGACCATCGATCTGGAGGTGAAGCGGATCCGGGAGCGGGCATTGGGCGCTGCCAATGGCAAGGCCCCGAAAACTCGCGAGGAGAGCGCCGAGGCAGCTGGTGAATAAGCGCCGATTGCTGCCGCCGTTGGCCCTGCTAACCCTCGCTCTCGTCTTGTTGTTGCCTCCCTATGTGGCGCGCGCCCAAGCGGCAGGCCTTTCCGTGGAAGGAAAGGTTGTCAACGGCACTGCCGACGGTGACCCGGTCGAAGGGCTGACCGTGGTCTTCCACCAGGAGTCGCCGACCCAACACACACACTTGGAGGCGGATGCCGACGCGGCCGGCCACTTCCGCTTCGACGGCATCGCATTCGATGCCGCAACCTCGTACGGTGTTTCCGTTGACTACAAGGGCACCATCTACGGCATGGACCTTGACCTTTCGGGCGACTCGCCTGGGCCTATCCAAGTCAGCATCTTCGAACCGCTGCAAGACGACTCGATATTAGAGGCCACCGGCGTGTCCATCCTGTTCGCTCAGACCGACAAGGCGAGCAAGACCATTTGGGTGCTGGAGATCGTCCAACTCCGGAACTCCTCCGATAGGGCCTACGTGCCGGGGCCACAGCCGATGCAGCTCATGCGCTTCGGCCTCCCGCCCGGGGCGAGCGACTTAGAAGTGGACACCAGCATC
Organism: SAR202 cluster bacterium; assembly: GCA_016872515.1. Taxonomy (GTDB): domain Bacteria; phylum Chloroflexota; class Dehalococcoidia; order Lucifugimonadales; family VGZR01; genus VGZR01. The sequence continues at coordinate 78,892 of VGZR01000006.1, read as the reverse complement.
CGCCCCGCCGATATCTTCCAGGTTGAGTTGGGCTTCGCTCTGTCGGCCAGTGTCCCGCCCGGCGCGCATGAGGTCTTGTACGGCTACAAGTTCCCATACTCGGACGCCGCCTATCTGTTGGAGAAGAACCTCCCCTATGGCGCGGGTCAGCTTCGCGTCGTCGCACCGGAAGGGGTACTGGACTTTACCGGCGGGCCGTTGGGGAGCCCACAGCCCACGAGCATCGGCGGGCAGTCTTACCAGGTCTTGGAGGTCAATCACGTCCCCAAGGGGACCCGTATCGCCCTTGAGCTGACCGGCCTGCCGCAGCCTTCTTTTGGCGAAAGGGTAGGGCGAGCAATAGACTCGATACGATGGGAACTGGCGGCGCCGGTGGCGCTGGGCGTGCTGCTGACGGCCGTCGTGGGTCTTGTGTTGCTGCGCGCGCGGCGGTCACGGGCCCCAGGGCTGCCGGAGACTGAGCAGGTCTCTGTCGCCAGTGAGCGCGAGGCAGTGTTGGGGATGATCGCCGGGCTAGATCGAGAGAAAGAGGGCGGCCTGGTGGCGGAGGAGGACTACCGCCGCCGCCGCGGACTACTGACCAAGAAGCTGGTGGAGATGCGGCGTCAGGAGCAGGAGCTCTCTGACGAAGGGTAGGGCGCTCCGACGAAAGGCTAGTAGGTCGCCGCGCCCTCGCTGGCGAACTTCTTCGTCCGCTCCGCGTACTCCGTTGCAAGGAGCCCCATCACCACCGAGTCGAACCGCGCGCCTCCGTGCGGGCGGCTCTTGCGCAACGTCCCTTCATGCACGAAGCCGAGGTTCTTGAACAGGTTCCGCGCCGCGACGTTGTATTCCGGCACATCCGCCCATACCCGGTAAAGACCCCACTGGCCGAAGGCCAATTCGAGCACCGCCGACGCAGCCTCGTAGCCGAGACCCTGGTGCCACTTATCTTTGCGGCCGATGAGCACCGAGAGCTGCCCATCGCCCAAGGACTCTTCGATGCAAACGTGGACCTCGCCGATATGTTCGCCCTCTGGGGTGTAGATGGACAGGATGCGATGTCCGGCGTCACTGAAGATCAGCTGCCACTCCGCATCGGAAGCCTTTTCCACATCCTCTGGGTTGTAACCCAGGTGGGCCGGGTCGCCGTAGGCGTACCGGCCGAACCACATGTTGGAGACTTCTTCATCCCGCAGCCACTCCCGGATCCGCGCCACGTCTTGCCGGCTCACAGGTTTCAAGACCACTTTGGATGGGGCCATTCTTGACCTCCTAGACCGAAATTGGAGTGTCCTATTTGCGGTTGTTCGGCTAGTCAAATGTCCTCGGAGGATGTACCCGTGCGAATCTTTGCGGAAAGGGCCATTATAACAACCGCGCCCTTCGTGCTCTAGGAGTCGGGGACGAGTTTTCCTTGAGTCTCAGGCCAGGTGGACACCCGCCCATACTCGCCATCGTACCCGGGCACGATGGCGATGCTGCCCGACCGGACGCGCCCGACTCCTTCGGCCACGCGTTCTCCAGCCATACGCGCGATGTCGGCGATTCCAGCTCCCATGAGCACAGACACCTCGTTGCCCATCTCCGACACGACGCGATAATACTCCTTCTGGGCTGCTTTAGAATCAACTCCCACGCCCTTCGCCTCGGCGATGATTTGCCGTAGCCCAACGAACGTCCTGAATGGAGGCCGCCCAACGTCGCCTCGGATGAAGCCTTTCTCGTCCCGCCAGGTCTTCACCTTACGGCCTCCCAGCTCCTCTACCCGCTGGGCCACGCCCAGGGTCATCCGCCTCCCGCACTTGGGGCACCGCTCTCCCTGGCGGCGCACCTCTTCAGGTGAAAGGCTGACGCGACACTTGCGGTGACCCGAGAAGTGGTACCGCCCTTCCTCGGGAAAGAACTCGATGGTGTAGGCGATGCGCTGCTTTCGCAGCGACTCCACGAGTCCGCTGTAGCTCGGCTCTCCCTCGACGGCCGTCAGCTCGCGGCCCATCTTCGGCAGCGAGTGAGCGTCGGAGAAGGATACGATGGCGACTCGGTCGAGCGACGGCACCCGCCAGCACATGGCGGGGTCGCTGGACAGCCCCGTCTCGATGGCGAATATGAGGCCACCTGCGTCCCCGAAGCACTCCTCCAGCGAGTCGAAGCCTGACTTCGAGCCGTACAGCCCGAACCACGGCGTCCACAGGTGGGCAGGCACGATAAAGCAGCGTGGGTCGAGGCCATGCAGTAGTAGGGCCAGGTCGCGCGGCAGCATGCTCAGCGTCAGCCGGCCGTCGCCGGCCAACACTCCGAAAGGAGCGAGGGCCGCATTCAGCCGCTCAGCGACATCGAGGCTGGGCGCGAACAGGAGCAGGTGGACGCGGCGGCCACGTCCGCCCTGCTGGCCGACGCAGTTGACCTCGGTGCCGAGGATGAACTTGGCGCCAAGGTACTCGTACACTCCATCGCCCGCCTCGCGCAGCTTGGCGCGTGTCTCCTCGAACCAGGCAGGGTGGGTGAAGTCGCCGCTGGAAAGTAGATCAACCCCCTTCAGCTTCGCCCAGTGAGCGAGGTTCTCGAGGGTCAACTCTTTACTGGTCGCGCGCGCATAGTGGGAGTGGAGGTGCAGGTCGGCCAGGTAGGTCATGCCCTGGGTTTGGGCGCCTTCGCTAAACCACGCACCGCTTCCGCGAGGCGGGCAATCTCGTCGTCGGTGTTGAAGAAGGCGACCGACGCGCGGATGCCGGAGGGGAACGCGACTGCTCTCGTCAGGATGCGCTGGGTTTTCCACATAGCCGCCACCGCGTCAGCCGGGGCCACGCCTTCGATGGTGAACGTGACGAGGCCGGTGCACTCTGGCCCCTCCAGCGGCGACGTGACCCGCACGCCTGGGATGGCCGACAGCGCTGTCTTGAGCCGCGCGGCTTGAGCGAGGCTCCGCTGCTCGACCGTGTCGCTCCCGATGCGCTGATGAAACCGCACCGCTTCCAGGTGACCGGCCCGCAGGGGCGCGCTGGTCGTGCTCACGCGGAACTTGTCTATGCTATCGGTCAGGGGGACGAAGTTCCCCGCCTGGTCGAAGCTCTTGGCGAACCGGTAGCCGACGCGGACCGGCCTGACTTGCTCAAGCATCTCTTTCCGGATGTACAGCGCGCCCGTGCCGTCCGGACCGAGCAGCCACTTGTGCCCAGGCATCGAGTAGAAGTCGCAGCCGATGTCCCGCATGTCGAGCCGGACGTGGCCGGGGCCCTGCGCTCCGTCCAGCAGCATCCAGATGCCGCGCCCCTGCGTGAGCCGGCGGATGCGCTTGATGGGCATCCGCAGGCCGCAGGAGTACTCGATGTGGCTGAGGAACACCATGCGCGTCTTTGGTGTCAGTGCTTCTTCGAACTTGGATACGATTTCGTCGTGGGTCGAGTTAGAGGACAGGATGACGACTTTGACCTTCACGCCAGCCCGCTGCTGGAGGTTATAGCTGGGGAGCAGCACCGAAGGGTGCTCCAGGTTGCACGTCACGATTTCGTCGCCCGCCATCCATGGCAGCCCGTTGAGCACGACGTTCAGGCCCTCTGTTGTGTTCTCGGTCAGCGCAATCTCATCGGGCGAAGCATTGACAAGTTTTGCCACGGCCTCCTTGGCCTGCCGCGCGATGGACTCGGCACTCTCCAGCACCTCCGGCGAGCTTGGCCCGTTGTAGCTCTCGTACTCCAGCCGCTCCTTGATGGCCTCGATAACCGGCACCGGCGACGGGCCTTCCCAGCCGGTGTTGAAGTAGGCCATCTTCTGTACGGTAGGTATCTGTCTTCTCAGTCCTTCGATGTCCACATCGCACCGTCCTTGCTGAATCGAGGTCCTTGGGTGGGCAGGGAAACACAGCCCTCTAGAGTGGCAAGGGAATCGTCCGCCGCTCCTGAGCGCTGCGCGTCACGGCCTCCGTGAACTCCATGTAGCGTACGCCATCCTCGAAGGCGGTAAGCGTCACCTTCTCCAGGCCGCGGATGGCATTGACGAACTCCTCCTCGACGCGCCAGGAGCCCTGGTCTTTGGCTGGGATTGAAATGGGCACGAGGCCTTTGTCGGCGCGCCGCCCGCCGTGGAGCGTCATCGTCGGCACGTCCAGCCGCAACGTGCCCTCCGTCCCGAATAGCCATGCCTGGTCGCCGGGCGGATGGCCGGTGACTGAGCTGAAGCGCATGTGGGCGACGGGTCCCGACGCCATTTCGGCGACGATTTCCAAGTGGTCGGGGATGGTGATGGTGTGGCTCTTGCCATCCGCGTCCTTGCGCGACTTGACGGTGACTCTGGTGACCGCCGAGACGCTGCACGCAGGACCGACCCACCGCATCAGGGTCTCGTACCAGATGCCCATGTACATGGCGTTGTAGCCGCTCAGGTCGCGGTCGTACCGCCAGTGCATCGGCCCGTCGCGGTCAACGAACCCACCAAGGTGGCTCACCAGGTCCAGCGAGAGCACGTCGCCCAGGTAGCCCTCGTCTATCAGCCGGCGGATGGTCTTGTCCACCTTGAGCGTAAGCGGAGCCGGGACGATCTGTGTCACGAGTTCTGGATGGGCACGCGACGCAGCCAGCATGGAGCGTGCCTCCGCCGCGTTCATCGCCATACGTGCCTCGGTGAGCACGTGCTTCCCGTGCTCCAGCGAGGCTTCAACCATGACCCGGTGCATGTAGGGCCAGGTCCCGATGGAGACCGCGTCCGCGTCTGGGTCGGCGACCGCCTCCGTCCAGTGGCCGTACACCTTCGGGAAGCCGTACTCTTTGGCGATGCGCTCTCCCGACTCCCGTGTCCGATTCGCCACGCCCACGATTTCGACGCCCTTCATCGCCCGCAGGCCGGGGATGTGACGCAGCTTCGTATTCGCTCCCGCGCCGACAAGCGCCACTCGTATCTTTTCATTGGCCATGACAGGATAACCTCCTTCAGAGATAGGCGTTTGTGCGTGGGTCTAGGCCTCGGCAATCACCCTTCTCGTCCCAGCTTGTTGATGGCTAGGATCATCTGGTTCAGGCGGCCGGGGCTTCGTTTGTTATTCGTGAACCGGATCCTCGGGAGTGACAGTAGTTCCGGCTCGTCCTCCTCTGCCGGCAAGGGGGTGGTCTTTGTGATTTCCCCTGCTTGGAGAAGGTCGTGGAAGGCCTTGTTCAGTTCTTTGACCTGGACGCTGCCGAGCGGTTGTGTAAGCCGGATAACCAGGGTATCTCCAACCTGGCGCAGTGAGTGGAAAGTCGAGTAGTAGAAGCTGATCCAATCCGCGCCTTCATCAGCAGAGTGGACAATCTTGTAGAGCGACAGGTCTTCGGGGGAGATATAGCCCCGCTTCAACAGCTGGCCCTCGATGAATCCGTGCCAGGTCTCCCAGTACTCCTCGTCCGGCAACTCCATCAACAATAGGGGCATCGGAGGCGCCTTCCCGGTCTGGAGTAGGGTGAGCACCTCGAACCCTTCGTCGTGCGTCCCGAAGCCGCCCGGGAAGAGGGCAAAGGCGTCGGCTTCCATGACGAAGAACAGCTTGCGGGTGAAGAAGTACCTGAACCTGATGAGCTTCGGGTCGTCCCTGATCGCTCCGCTTGGCTCAGTCTCGAACGGGAGGAGGATGTTGACGCCGAAACTCTTTTCGAGGCCGGCGCCCTCGATGCCTGCACGCATGATGCCACTAGCGGCTCCGGTTATGACCATGTAGCCCCGCTCGGCCAGGAGTTGGCCAAGCTCCACCGCGAGTTCGTAGTATGGCGTGCCGGGCGCTGTCCTCGCGGAGCCGAATATCGAGACTTTGCGTACATTCCGGTAGGGTTTGAAGACCTTGGCGGCGTAGCGGAACTCCGACACGGCCCGGTTGAGCACCTTGAGGTCGAGGAAGTCGAGCTCGTCCCGCTTGCACTTGAGGGCGTTCAACAGGAGCTCGCGGTACAGAGAGGAGCGCAGGTCGCGCCCTTCAGAAGCGAATATGGCTTCGGCCTCTCTTATGACGCCCTCTGTAGTGGTCAGGTCCATTCCCAACGCCTTTCGGCGGGGCTCGGGCTCACCGCAGCGGCGGATACCACAGGCGTCCTTGCCGCTCCGTGAGCACGCGGAACACGAAGCCGTCAATCGTAGTCACGTACAGCGTCCGCAGGTCGGCGTCGCCGAATGAGCAGTTCGTCGGCCTGTCTACCGGCACGCGGTAGCGGTGGACGATGGCGCCGTCGGGCGCGAACACGTAGATGCTGGGGCCTGGGCCGCCCTCTTTCTGGCCGGCGGTAGCGATGATGTAGCCTTCGGTGTCCAATACCATGCCATCTATGCCGCGCCACTCGCCGAACTCATGCAGCACCTTGGCTTTGCCCAGGCTGCCGTCCGGGTTCACCGGATAGGCGCGGAGTTGCCTCAACTCGTCGGGGCGCCGCCCGCTCTGGGCCACGAACAGGGTCTTGTGGTCGAGTGAGAAGAGGAGGCCGTTGGGCCGGGTCGTGTCGAACGTCACGCGGTTGATCTTCCACGTTCCGTCCTTCTGCGGGTCGAGGCGATAGACTGACTCGTGGTCGAGCTCCATGCGGGAGCGGTCCATGCTCTGCGGCCCCGCGGCGCCCTCGTACCACGGGTCTGTGAACCAGATGCGGCCCTTGTCGTCCACCGCCAGGTCGTTGGGCATGTTGAGGCGCTTGCCCTCGAACTTGTCCACCAGGACGGTGGTCTTACCGTCCGGCTCGTACCGGACGATGCGCCTTCCGCCGCCCTCGCAGGCCTGTAGCCTGCCTTCCTTGTCCAGCATCAGCCCATTGGCGTGGTTCGTGCCCTCGCGGAACACGGCGGTCAGCCGCGTCTTTGGGTCGAAACGCAGGATACGGCTGGCTGGAATGTGAGTGAAGAGCAGGGCAGCGCCATCCCACGCCGGCCCCTCGGTCACGCCGCCATGCGGCCCGCTCACCGGAATGAACTCCCAAAGCATTTGGGTCATGCCTCCTCGGTAACACTAGACGACCTCGTCAGACTCGCCGATATCTTTGGCCTTGGCGTCGGCCAGCTTGGCCGCAGCCGCCTTCACTGCACCGAACTCAGCCCGCACCCCCGCGTGCATGAGCCGCACGTCCGAGCCGTGGAGGACGAACCGCGCTCCCTCGCGCAGCCACTTGGTGGTCAGTTCCACCGTATGGTGATGAACCATCACGGGAACACGGCGCTTCTTGCAGGCGGCCAGGATGCGCCGCAGTGCCCTCTCGTAGTCCGGGTGTTCGTACTGGTCGGGGATACCCAGCGAGATGGTCAGGTCGTTGGGCCCGACGAAGATGCCGTCAATGCCAGGCACCTTGAGGATGTTATCGAGATTCTCGATGGCGGGGACGCTTTCGATGCCGATAAGGCAGACCGTGTGCTTGTTCCGCTCTTCCAGGTACTTCTTCGTCGCTGCGCTAGGGAACTTCCCTGTCTGGGTTACCCGGCGCACCAGTGCCCCTTTGAGGGGGCGCCACTTGGCTGCCTCCACCACCTCCTCGACCTCCTCAACCGTCTCGCAATAGGGGGCCAGGACGCCGTGCGCGCCTGCATCGAGGGCCATCGTTACGTAGTGCGAGTCGGGGATGGGGATGCGGACGATGAGCACCGCGCCGCTGTCGCGCGCCGCTGCCAGAAAGTCGGCTACATCGGCCCGGCTCCGTGGCGAGTGCTCGGTGTCTATCACGACGAACTCAAGGCCGAAGCCTGCCAGGGGCAGCGCCCACCGGGGATTGCGGCTCGTGCTGAGCATCGTCCCATATACGATGCCGCCAGCCTGCACCTTCTTTTTCAGTTCTTCGCCAGTCACCTAACCGTCACTCAATCTTCCTTCCGGCCTGCATCTATCGAGTAGTAAAGGGTCTGGGACAGTCTAAGGTCGCCCAACACCCTGCCGTCCTTGTCGAGCACAGGGATGTCTATCTCATCATGTTCCATGAACTGCTGCAAAGCGGTAGCTAAATCGGCGTCCAGCCGGACTCCCATGGTTCGCCAGTCGCCCACCGCCAAGTCCTTCGCCCTCGTCGCGGAGGCGACGCGACAGATGTCCTTTGGGGAGATGCTTATCGAGCGCATTTCGCTGCCAAATTGGAGGTGTGTCCATTTCAGGAGGTCGTTCCGTGTAATCACCCCACTGAAGCGATTGATCGGGTCAGCCACGAATGCGCTGCGGAGGCGAGCGTCTTTGGCGAATCTGGTTATGACATCCTTGAGCGTCTCTTCTTGGGGTACAACGCCAAAATGGTCTTTTGGGGGTCGAACACCTGGCCAACCTTGATCTGCTGCACCATAGGCCTCCTTGCTCGTTCTCAGGGCCCCTTCGAAAACGCGCCGTCTATCATACGCCAGCCCCTATCCGACATGCGACAGCCCGCGTTCCGTTGACGGCTTCCTAGGCCGGTGCTATCCTTTCGCAGCTTTGGGGCACGGAGGCACCTTGCGCCGTCTCGACTACAGCTGGGTCATCCTGAGTGCCGCTTTCGTCGTCCTCTTCTTCAATGCCGGTACCCTTTTCGCTCTTGGGCTTGTCCTGAAGCCGATGAGCGAGGATCTTGAATGGAGCCGATCCGAGCTTTCCCTCGCCTTCACTGCCTTCATGGTCGTTTCCGCCCTGGCGATGCCCGTGTTCGGCCGCCTTCTGGACAAGTACAACCCCCGGTGGGTCATGGCGGCCGCGGCTTGCATCGCTACGGTGGGCATCGGGTTGATGGGCCTCGTCCAGACCTTGTGGCAAACCTACCTTCTTTACGGACTCATCTTCGCAGTCGGGTCGGCAGGAACATCGGTCGCTCCTGTGGGCATCATCGTCAGCCGCTGGTTTTCCCGCCGTATGGGCATGGCTAACAGCACCGCGATCGCCGGGTACGCTCTGGGCCAACTCGTTATCATCACGGCGCTGGCCTCCGTCCTGGACAGCGCTGGCTGGCGATGGGCCTTCGGCGCCCTTGGCATCCTCAACTTCGCGGTTGTGTTGCCGGTCATTCTACTCGCTATGCGTCGTCGTCCACAGGAAGATGGCGGCGCCGCTGCTGACCAGGAAACGGGCTCGGAGGGCCAGCGTGCGCCGCTCCAGTCCTTGTTGCGCACCCGCCAGCTCTGGCTGCTGGTCGTCGTCTATGCCATCTGCGGCTTCCAGGACTTCTTCGTCTCCACGCATATCGTCGCATTCGGCCAAGACAACGGACTCTCCGATGTCCTATCCGGCAACCTCCTCGCCCTCATGGGCCTCGTCGGCTTGGCTGGAGTCCTTGCAAGTGGCTGGTTCACCGACTCGTTCGGGCCGATGTGGCCCACGGCATTCTGTTTCCTCCTGCGCATCGGCATCTTCGCCATCGCCCTCGCCTTCCAGGACACACTTGGCATCATGGTCTTTGCGTTGCTCTATGGCGCGACGTTCCTCATCACCGCGCCTCTGGTGATGGTGTACACCGCCCGCATCTTCGACCGCAGGCAGCTTGGAACAATCTCCGGCCTGATTTCGCTAGTACATCAGCTAGCGGGCGGGCTGGGGGCATTCATCGGGGCCTGGTTCTACGACCGCAGCCTGAACTACGATGGCGCCTTCGTAGTCGTCTTGGCCCTGTCGGCTGTGGCGGTACCGGCAACGCTGCTGCTCGGCCAGCGCCACGGTCGCAGCGGCGCCTCAGCGCCGGTGGAGCTTCCGCTTGCCCACGGGTAGGGAATGGGAAGGAAGGGTAAGAAGCCTTGAAACGAGTCGTACCGTGATTGCAATTTGTCCTAGAAATGCTTTATGCCCTATCAACCGCTAGAGCACCCATGGGGTGTTGAAACCAGGTGTGTCTGCTGGACGTAGCTAATCATACACATCATACACATTAGGAAAGCAGGCCCCGACCCGGCGCTTTGTGGACTTACCACCGGCCGGAACCGAGGAGTCGAGAGGAGGGACGATGAGAGTCATGCACACGAATAAGTGGACCCGGACCACGAGCTGGGCGCTCTTTCTGTTCGCCGCCCTGGCTGCGCTTGTTACCGTCAATCTGATGAGAAGCACGGCACCAGCGGAAGCGGCTGAGTCCAGAAGCGTGGTCGTGGTTGGTCTCTGGGAACAGAACGCCTCTGGTCAATCCGGCGTGGCTGTGCTCACCTCCAAGGTCGTTAGGACCGGGGTGAGCATCAATGTCACTCCTGGAGCCAAGGGAGTCGCGCAGCCCATCCATATCCACACCGGCCCTTGCAGCACCCTCGGTGGTGTTGTTCATGCCCTTAAGGACGTGGTTGAAGGCAAGTCCGTCACAACAGTGGAAGCCAGATTTGAAGACCTCCACACCGGCGGATTCTCCATCAACCTCCAATAAGTCGGTTCCCGACATCGCCAATTACACCGCTTGCGGCGACATCCCGGCCCGCGACAACCAGATCACCTTCGATATCGCTCAAGTAAAGGGTTCCAAGCAGACCGGCTATGCGACGCCGGTCGCCGACGGCTGACAAGACTTGGGTTAATGTCTCCGTTACCCCTGGAGCTGGCACCACGGCACAGCCGGCCCACCTCCACACCGGCGGGTGCACTGCTCCTGGCCCCGTGATCCACGCCCTCAGCAACATCGTTAGCGGACGGTCTATCTCCGTCGTGGACGGCTCTCTAGGAGGCATCCAAGGCTCCGAGCTATCTCTGAATATCCACAAATCGGAGCGCGAGATCACAGTCTATGCCGCCTGCGGGCTTTCCCCAGCTGCCAAGCCCGCTGCGACGAATAACGTCCTGGTCGTTCCTCTTCATGAATTGGCTTCTGGCCAGTCCGGCGTCGCATTGCTTACAGCCAAGGGCAAGAAGACCGAGGCCGTCATCAGCGTCAATTCAGTGATTGGCGCTCCGCAGCCCATCCACATCCATACCGGCACCTGCGACACCCTGGGCGGTCTAGCACACGTCCTCAACTCAGTAGAGAGAGGCTGGTCTAAGACCACTGTGGATGCAACGCTGGCGTCCCTCCAGTCAGGTGGCTTCGCCATCAACCTTCACAAGTCCGCGGCGGAGATTGCCGAGTGCACCTCTTGTGGCGGCATAACGGCTGCTCCGGCGGTGAAGCCAACGACGGTCAAAGAGACCAAGTCCGAGATTTAAAATTCCACCCTGCAGAACTTGACCGTCACCGCCGGTACGATGGTGACCTGGACCAACGCTGACGCCGTGTTCCACAACGTAAGCGCCAGCAGCGGCGCCTGGGCCAGTGGCGCGCTGGCAACCGGCGCTTCGTACAGCTACAACTTCAACACGAAGGGTACGTTCGACTACTACTGCATGTTCCACCCTGAGACCATGAAAGCCAAGGTGACTGTCAGGTAGCGGTCGCGCTAGCACGCTAAACAGAAGGGGCCGCCCTCAGGGCGGCCCCTTCTGTTTTCGCTACAAGCCCTCTCCTCAGATAACAGCTAGCCCCAACTCCTCCACGAGCCGTTGCACTCTCTCGATGGCTGCTTTGCCCGGCGGGATGGTTGGATGGCGGACGTAGGTTGACTTGAATACCCTGCGCAGTCGCAGCACCTCTTTCGTTAGGTGGTACGAGACGTCCAGCGACTCCTTGTACATATCCAGCATGGGCATGTTCCGGGTGAGCAATGCTTCCGCATCGGCCACCTTGCCCTCGTGGTACAGGTCCCAGACCTTGTGGAAGACCTCTGGGATGGCACAGCCAGGCATCGTACCGACAGAACCGTTCCGCAGTTCGCCGATGAGTGCCCGCCCTCCAGCGCCGCCGAACACGATGACTGCATCACCGCCCAGCCGCGTCGCTTCGGCCACACGAGGCGGCGTCGGCGGCGTCTCCACCTTGGCGTAGCAGGCGTTCTCCGCCGTTCGTGCAATCTCGGCTACCACGTGGGGTGGCACTGGCGCGGAGCCGATGTCCTGCACGAAGATGGGGATGGTTATGGCATCCGACAGCTCTTGGAAGTACTCCACGACCTGCGTCGGCGGCATCGGCAGCGCGGTCGGCGGCGTGACCATCACGGCGTCCGCGCCCAGTTTCTCGGCACGGCGGCTGTACTTGATGGCGAGGTTCGTCCCTGGGGCGCTTGAGTGCATCACCACCTTCACGCGCCCGCGCGTCTGCGCTACCACCGTCCGCAGCGCCAGGTCGCGCTCTGCCTCCGACAGCTTGAACACCTCGCTGGCCATGGCGATGCCGACCCCGTGGACGCCTGCGCTGATAGCGAACTCCGTCTCCCGTCTCAGGTCTTCTTCATCTATCCGCCCCTTGGCGTCAAAGGGCATGGACAGGATGGGGTAGAGGCCCTTCAGCGAGCGGTCAATCACTGCCTTTTCTCCTCCAAACGACACCGGCCCCGACATGTCGGGGCCGGTGTCAACTTCTGGACGATTCAGTTTGGCGGGGGTTACACGACCCTGTCCGCCCGCAGGTCCTTCAGCGCTTGGCTGAACCCTGCGATGGTGCGGTCCACCGCTTCGTTGTTGTGGGCTGCCGATACCACGAAGCACATGCCGTTCCAGTCCATCCCGTCGGCACCGTTCACCAGCACGGAGCGGCGAAGCGCCCGCGTCTTCTCCGACGGCATGGAGGAGTAGATCTTCTCGTACGGCATGTTGCACAGCTCGCGGTCGCAGTTACAGTCGTACCCGAGGTTGATCTGGACCAGCGAGGCGATGCCGTGGGCGTGACCCACGACCTCGTTCTTGATGAACGCTTCGTTCAGTCCATCCTTCAGCCGCTTGGCAGCCTTGTCGGCCTGGGCAACCGCGTCCGTCGTCTCGATGGCCTTGAGTTGGGCGATGCCCGCAACCGCCGTCGTCGGGTTGGCGTTGTAGGTCCCGCCCTGGGCCACACGCTTCTGCGTGTCCCATTCCTTGTCGCCCTTGAAGGCCATCACCTGCATGATTTCGGCCTTCCCGCCCACTGCGGCGCCCGGCTGCCCGCCCGCCATGATCTTCGCCACAGTCGTGATGTCCGGGTCGAGGTTCCACCGCTCCTGCGCGCCGCCTTTGGACAGCCGGAAGCCGGTGATGACCTCGTCCATGATGAACAGCACCTTGTGCTTGCGGCACACGTCCTGCAGGTCGTGCAGGAACTTTGGGTTCTGGAGGGGGAACGTCCCGAAGTGGGCGCCGTTGCACTCCACGATGACCGCCGCCACGTCCTTGTTCTTCTCCAGCGTCCGCTCGACGGCCTTCACGTCGGCAGGCAGCACGATCATCGTGTCCTTGACCGCCTTCGGGATGCCACCGACCGATTGGCCTGAGTCAATCGCGGCATAGTCCTGCCAGCCGTGGAAGTGCTCGTAAAACTTGATAATCTTGCTCTTGCCGGTGTAGCCGCGCGCGATGCGCATGGCCAGCAGGGTGGACTCCGTGCCGGCGGCGGTGAAGCGGATGCGCTCCATCTTCGGCATCAGCTTCTTCACCTGCTCGGCGTACAGCACCTCCCAGGTCGTCGCGCCGCCCAGATGGGTACCCTTGCCGATGTGGTCCCGGAGCGCGTCCACCACCGGCTTAGGGTTGTGGCCCAGGAGCAGGCTCCCGTTGCCCATCACGTAGTCAACGATCTGGTTCCCGTCCACGTCGTACTTGTACGGACCATCGGCCCACTCGTAGTAGGTAGGGAAGGGCGCGGTGAAGCGCGACTGGTGCGTCACCCCGCCCGCGAAGGCGGTCTTGCCACGCTCGTACCAGGCGATGGACTTTCCGAACATCTTCTCATACTTGTCGTCAATGACTCCCATGCGTGCCTCCTTCTCACTCCTCGTGCTACTGCTGTCGTCCGAAAACACACTCTCAAGGGACCGCCGATGTGGTGGCCCGTATTATAGAGACCCCCTGTCCACCGTCAACTCGCCAGGCGGACTAAAGATGGAAGGGGATTCCGAACGGGAGAGGAGCCTAGTATGTGGCGCGGCCGCCGGAGATGTCGAAGACGGCGCCTGTGTTGAACGAGCACTCGGCAGAGCACAACCATGCGACCAGGCTGGCGACTTCCTTGATTTCGCCCAGGCGCCCCATGGGGATGCGCTCTGTTAGGTACTGCACTTGCTCGGGGGTGAATTGGTCAAGTATCTTCGTCTGGATGAGTGCTGGGGCGACGCAGTTCACTCGAACGCCGGTCTTTGCCAGTTCCTTGCCCACCGCCTTCGTCAGTGCGATGACACCCGCCTTCGTGGCCGAGTAGGGCACCATCCGCGGATTGCCTTCCTTGCCCGCGATGGAGCCGATGTTCACGATGCGGCCGTAGTCGCGTTCCACCATTGGCGGGATGGCCTTCTGGCAGAAAAGGTACACTCCGCGCAGGTTCGTCCGGTAGATGCGGTCCATCTCCTCCACCGGCAGCTCCCAGATGTTCGCCGTCCTACCTCCGAGGCCCGCGTTGTTCACCAGGATATCCAGACGGCCCCAGGTCTTCAGCGCCTCCGCCACTGCGCGGTCCGCCGTCGCCTCCTCGCCCACGTCGCCGGCCACCAGCCGCGTGCCGATGCCGCGCGCGGCCATCTCGCTGGCCGACTGCTCGCCCACACGCGAGTCCACGTCCACCAGCACGACACGCGCGCCCTCCGAGCCAAGCCGTTTGGCGATGCCGTACCCGATGCCGGTCGCCGCGCCCGTCACGATAGCCACCTGGTCTTTGAACCGCATCGCCTGAGCCTGCGTCACGCGCATCCTCCTTGAGCCAAATTAGGAAGGCCGTGAAATGACAAGTTCACCTTACAGAATGGTAGGTCAACCTTGCTTAGTGCAGCGGACAGATGAACACTGCCGCGTCCTGGTACCACGTGAGGCTGTCGCCCTGGGCCATGCCCTCCGATTCCCCGGTCCCGCCGGCCGCCTCCGCGACAGGCACATCGCCCACCGCGTCTTCGGCGATGGCCCAGGCTCCAACAAAGAAGATGAATACGAAGAGCAGCAAGAGGGCCACTAGGTATATTTTGGGCAGGAACTTCATCCGGATCGTCCCCTTCGGCCCACCAGTCTATCCCATTCCTCGTCCTTCGGATAAATCGTAAGGCCGCCTTCGAACGAGCCAGGCAGCACGCCCACCGCCAGCGCCTTCTCGCGCTTCTGCCAGGCGAAGAAGTGGTCCGTTCGCTTGTGCGCCTCGAAAGCTGCCGCATCCGTACAGACCTCGTAGAACCACACCACGTCGGGGTCGTTCCCGTCCTGCACTAGCTCGAACCGCAGGCAGCCTGGCTCTTCCGTCCGCGAACGTCGCGCGTGTTCTTCCAGGGCCTTCACGAACCTGTCTCTCATCCCTGGCTTGATGCGCACCGCTCCCAGGGCCACGTACATGCGCAGCTCCTATTCCGACGGCTTCTGCTCCAGCTTGTCCTGCCCGAGCCGGAAGAACTTGTCCGGATTCTCGCCCGGCGTCTCGCCCGCTGGCGTCTCTCCGGCAATCAGCGATTCGACCCAGGCCCGCAGCTCCGCCGGGCGCACCGCGCCGACCCAGCGGCGCACCACGGTTCCATCCTCACCGATGAAGAACGTCACCGGGAGTCCGATGACCCCATAGTCCACCGTGACCTTGCCGTCCACGTCGCGCCCGTTGGGGTAGGTGATGGCGAACTCGCGCAGATACGCCGCCGCGTCGGCCTCCATATCCTGGATGTCCACGCCCACAAACACGACGCCCCGAGGCGCGTACTCGCGCCAGGCCTCCTCCAACACGAGCGCCTCGTCCCGGCACGGCGGGCACCACGACGCCCAAAAGTTGATGACGACGGGCTTGCCAAGATGCTCGGACAGGCGGAACGTGCCGCCGTCGAAGGTCGGCAAGGCGAACTCGGGCGCGGGCTTTTCCACACGGGTCATGCCGCTCAGCCCGGTCACAGGCGCCTTGCTGATTAGCCCCCACGAGAGCAGCGCCAGGAACGCGGCCAGCGCAACGGCTGCGGCCGCGATGGCCAGCACCTTCTTGGTTGAGGGCCGCCTGGGGGACTCTTGTGCCGTTTCCGCCTGTTGCACGTGCTCACACCTTGCCTTCGCCCATTGTATGAGACCCAGAAGGCCGAGTCTAACGCCAGGGCGCATCCGCGGGCCGGGAACAGGAGTAAAATGGTCAAGATGAGACCGGTGAACAAGAGCGGGATATGGCAGCGAGTGTCGTGGTTGCCCTTCGTGGCAGCCGTGGTTCTCGCCGTCGCCTGCGGTGGGGCTGCCCCGGCTGCACCCGCGGCGCAGGACACGCCTGCTGCCCAGGCAACCGCTATCGCCGTCGAGGGCAGGGCAGGGGAGGCCGCCCCGAGTCCCACGACCGCACCCACTGAGCCGACGCAGGCCCCCGCCGCTAAGGTGGGCAACCAGGTCGGCGACCACATCCCCGACTTCTCCATCCGCCTCGCCGACGGCTCTACGAAGACGTCTGCTGACCTTCTCGCCGAGGGAAAGCCGGTTTTCCTCTTCTTCATGGCGACGTGGTGACCGACCTGTCGCGCCGAGTTGCGGCGCATGAAGAAACTCTACCCGCAGTACCAGGACGCGGTCGCCTTCTACTCCGTCAGCGTTGATCCCAGCGAGACCATCGAGGAGCTAGAGGCGTACCGCCAGCAGCAAGGCTACCCCTGGCCTGTGGCCACGGCTGGGCCGCGCATGCTGGCCGACCTCAACGTCCGCGTTCAGTCCACCAAGCTCGCCTTTGGCCGTGACGGCGTCATCGTCTATCGCGACGGCTACGGCAAGGGCGACGACGCGACATGGCTTCGGGTGTTCGACGAGCTCGCGAAACCCTAGGAGATGTGGGGTTTATTGGGCGCTGCAATTGTATTCGTAGCCACTCGGCCCAGCCCCTAAAAGCTCCACTTCGGGAAACTCTAAGGTCACTTTCCTCTCACTATTTTCGGCGACAAAGACGGTGTCTCGCTTAATCCATCGGCCCCCTCCGGTCAAGGAAGCAGAGACTTCAATACTTCCATCGTCGCCGTTATTCCTGACAGTACAGTCCACCCAGACTGTGTAATCGAAATCTGGTGCAGCGTCGTGAGCGGTAACGCCTATAATCTCGGGTTCAGGACCCTTGGAACAAGCAGTAGCTAAGAGGCTAGATGCAGACAACCAGGCAAGTAGAACAATGGCCCTTCTTAGTGGCATGGTGCTTACTCCTGTCTTGGTTTCGGCACAGATTCTACACCAAGATACCGTTTGCCATATCTTCACGTCTAGGCAAGGGTATCATGGAGAATGAAGAGTGCAAGGGAGACATAGGAAGCGGGCGATTGAGGCAATAGATAGGGGGGCCTGGGAACAATCTCAGGCCCCCTATGTCTTTTTGTTTGGAGCGGAAGACGGGATTTGAACCCGCGACTCCGCCAACGCTGCTGCCTACGCCTGGCCGCCTACCTCAGGGCGTATAGATCTCCGCGGAGATGGTCATCCCCTCGGCGCTGTTGCCGCCGACCACGACGATGCGGCCGTCGGCAAGTACTACGGCACCGTGGTTGTAGCGGGCGATCTCCATCGTCGGGCCCATCGTCCACTGGCCCGTCGCGGGATCCCATATCTCGGACGAGTCCCGGTTGCCCGCCCCTCCGATGACGATGACGCGCCCGTCAGGAAGCAGGGTCATGCTGTGGTCAGCCCGCGCGACACTGGTGGAGCCTGTGGCGGTGAAGGAGTTGGTGGCCGGGTCCCAGATGTCGGCGGACAGCCGCTTGCCCCGCCCGCCGACGACCAGCACCCTGCCGTCGTTGAGGAGGACCGCCGTGTGGGCGGCGCGGCTCTGGCTCATCTCGCCTGCAGGCGACCACGTGTCGGTGGCAGGGTCGTACGCCTCCGCGCTCTTCAGGTAAGGGCCGTCCACCTTGCCTCCGCCCGTGACTAGCACTCTGCCATCCTGAAGCAGCGTGGTCGTGTGGTCCATCCGAGCCTCGGCCATGGGCGCCACGAGCGTCCACTGGCCCGTCTGCGGGTCGTAGATCTCCACACTGCTGTCGAGGCCCAGAGTCTCGGAACGGCCTCCGGCCAGCAGCACCCTGCCGTCCTGGAGCAGCACGGCATCCGTCAGGTCTCGGGCGTTGTTCATCGGGCCCGTGGGCGTCCAGGCGCCAGTCGCCGGGTCGTAGAGCTCGGCGGATGTGATCGGGATGTTCTGAGGGCCTTCGCCGCCTGCCACGAGGATCCGGCCGTCCTTCAGGACGATGCTGGCCGCATCGGCCCGCTTCCCGTTCATGTCGTTGATCAGCGACCACTTGCCGGTGGCGAAGTCGAAGGCTTCGGCGCTCTGCTCGTACTGCAGCCAATAGCCCCCGGCCCTTGTCCGCCCGCCCATGACCAGGACGCGCCCGTCGGGGAGCAGGGCTGCGGACGGCGACTCCCGAAGGACCTTCAGGTCTTCTATGCGGGCGAACTTGCCTGGTGTCCCTTTGACGGTTGAAGCAGCAGAGGAGGGTTGCTCGGAGGTGGACTGGCCCACCGTCGCCTGTGCTTTGACAGCCTCTTTCGACGCAACCTCGGCCGGCGCGGTTGCGGCCGGACTGCCCGAGCACGATATGAGGGCCGCGAGCCCTGCCGCCAATAGTAAGCCCGAAATAGCCCGTTTCATCTTGCCTCCCTAGGGGGTGGTGGGGACTGGGGTTGTCAAACGCTCGTACGGAGACCCATCAAGAGTGGTTACGAAAAGGCCCTGGAACCGATTACTCGTCCAGGGCTGTCGGGGTACATGGTTTTGGAGCGGAAGACGGGATTTGAACCCGCGACCCTCTCCTTGGCAAGGAGATGCTCTACCACTGAGCCACTTCCGCTCGCTGCTTGTATTATACCCGGCCACGGGTGACTGAGGAGGATGGCGGGCTCGGGCAGGTGCCGAGGGTCAGAATCGAACTGACGACACCGGCATTTTCAGTGCCGTGCTCTACCTACTGAGCTACCTCGGCGCAGATTCAATGGTAGCCGTGGGCCGTATGGGTGTCAACGGCTGAGTGGTTGGGTCACCCCCACCTCAGTCCTCCCCCCTCGAGGGGGAGGAGGGGATAAACCTCCCGTCTGCTATCCCCTACCTAAAGGTCAGGACGCGGGCGGGGTTTTCGACCATGAGCTTGTGGATTTGCCGCTCGGTGAACCCGCGTTTCCGCATCCTGGGCAGCATGTTTCGAAGGATGTGGGCGTACCCCTTGCCGCCGTACTGCACCGTCTGCTGCTTCAGAAAGATGTCCTGCGCGATGACGACGCGGTCCTCGTACCCCTCGGCGATGAGGTACTCGACCTTCTCCATCCGCTGCACGTCGCTCGGGGGCGAGAACGGCTGGTTGCCCACATCGCCGAACTGCGTGTCCTCGTTGTTGAACGTGTCAAACTCAAGGTAGCAGCCCGACTTGGCCAGCGCCTTCAACGGCTTGTGGTCGAAGATGTCGAGATGGCCAATGATGGTCTGGTCCATCGGTGCGCCTGCCTTCACTAGAACGTCCACGATGTAGGACAGCGAATCGGGGTGGAAGCCTGGGTGGATAAGGATGGGCGCGCCTGTTTCCCGCTGTGCCTGCACGGACGCACGCAGCGCCTTGACCTCGTTGGCGATGGGCGGCCAGGTGTTGCCCACCTCGCCGATGACGCCCGCCTTGATGCCGGTGCCGCCAACGCCGGCGGTCACGTCGCGGATGATCTGCTCGGCGAGCTGAGCTTCACTGTGACGGTCCATATCGGCGGGGTGCGAGAGCGCGACGTAGTAGCTGGTGCCCATGATGATGTTGAGGCCGGTCGAGCGGGAGATGCGTGCCAGCGCCAGAGGGTCGCGGGCCAGGCCGATGCTGGTCGTGTCCACGATGGAGCAGCCACCCTCCAGCCTGTACTCCATCACCTCGCGCGTCGCCTGCTCGACGCCGTACAGCCGCGTGTTGTCGCGGTTCGTTCCCCAGAAGCCGGCCAGCTTCCCGAGCATGTCCATCGTCACCGGCGCGTCCACGTAGGCACGACGGCTCGCCTCCTCAGGCATCGAGAAGTAGCAGCCCGCGTCTATGAGGATGTGCTCGTGCATGAGCGTGACGCCCAGCGCTCCTGGGGCGATGGGCCCAAGCACCGTCTGCACTTTGCCTGAGAGTTCCCCCGCTTTCGGCATCTTCCGCGCCTATCCTTGCTTCGCGAAGTCTGTTTGCCCTAAGGCTGGAACGTCTCGCCTGTGTTGGATAGCGTATCCCCACGCTGGCCGCCCAAAGCGAAGACCGCGCCGCTTTTGAGGGCGACGATGGAGAAGTACGAGCGGTCCTCGACCATCGCCGGCCCAGCCGACCACGTGCCGGTCGCCGGGTCCCAGATCTCCGTGCTGCTCAACCCGACGCCGCCAGCCACCAGCACCCGCCGGTCGGGGAGCAGGATGGTCGCGTGGCCGCTCCGCCCCACAGACAGCGAGCCGGTCTTCGACCATGTGTTTCCTGCCGGGTCGTAGATCTGCGCCGACGCCAGCCGGTTGACGCTGCCGCCGCTGGTCATCGTCAAGCCGCCCACTATCAGCACCCGCCCGTCCTGGAGCAGGGTCGCGGTGTGCTGAGTGCGCGTTTCGCTCATGGAGCCTGCCGCCGACCACGCGTCGCCCGCAGGGTCGTAGATCTCCGCAGTCGCGCTGAACGTGGGGCCGACGTCTTTGCCGCCTCCCGTCACCAGCACGCGCCCGTCTTGAAGCAGGGTCGCCGTATGCCGCGCCCGCCCCTCGGACATCTTCGCCACGGTGGTCAAGGTGTTGGCTGCAGGGTCGAACACCTCAACACCCGGGTCGAGGCTCAGGTCTATCCCACCTACAATCAGGACGTTCCCGTCCTTCAGCACCACCGAGGCGTGCTTCCACCGCGCCACCTTCATCTTCGGGCCTGCGCTCCATGTAGCCGAGGCCGGGTCCCACAGTTCCGTCGTTCTCATGGGCTCATGCCGGTTGTCCGCGCCGCCGATGACGAACACGCGCCCGTCGTTCAGGACGTGGCCGGTGAAAATCTCCCGCTTCTCGGCCATCTCGCCCGCCCGCGCCCACTGCCCCGTCCCGGGGTCCCATACCTCCGCTGTCAGCAAGATGGGCGTCCGCTGCGTCGAACCCTTGCCGCGGCCGCCCACCGCCAGCACGCGCCCATCCGATAGCACCACGGCCACGTGGTCCCGGCGCGCGTCCGTCATCTTCTCCGACGCGATGGTGAACTTTCCGCTGACCTTGGAGGGCTGGCCCCGCTGCTGCTCCTGCTGTGAGTTCGACTGTTCTCCGCTACTCTCCTGGGCCGAACCGGGGGCGGCCGCTCCGCCGCCGCATGCTGCCAAAAAGACCGCGAGGACAACGATGGACAACACCGCCAACCACGTCCACGACTTAGCCATGTTTGCCTCCTGCCGTTTCGACTCTGCCGAGGACGCCCTCGGTTCGGCCCGATGCGGCGCGCCACTCTGGCGCCAGCATCGGGTACACCACCATGTCCACGTACCGGTCCTGGAGCCGCTGCTCCTGCCGAGCGATGCCCTCGACCGTGAACCCGAGCCGTTCCGCGACCGCGCGGCTCCGGGTGTTCTCTGCCGCCGCACGTATCTCCAGCCGGTTTAGCCCCACCTCCGTGAAGCCGTAGCTCACCAGCGTCCGGCATGCCTTCGTCACCAGGCCGCGCCCTTGGAACCGTTCTGCAAGCACGTAGGCGATGGCCGCGCACCGGTTGTGGGTATCTATCCAATAGAAACTGATGGAGCCCGCCAATTCGCCGCGGTGCCAGATGCCCACGTACAGGTTCGTCCGGGCATCGCCCTGCTCCTGGGAGCTCTTGAAGAAGGCCCGGGTATCTTCCACGGACGTTGCGGTGTCCACCCACGGCAGCCACCGCCGTAGGTGGGGCCGGTTCGCGTCCACCAGCCCGAACGCCGCTTCCGCGTCCGCCACTTCGAACGGCCGCAGGTGCGTGTGCTCGTCAACGGCTAGCTGGGAGAACATACCTGCACGCGACCCTTTGATTGGTGCCGAAGGAGGGAATCGAACCCACACGGGCCTTGCGGCCCAACGGTTTTTGAGACCGTCGCGTCTACCGTTCCGCCACTTCGGCGCGCCACGCCCAGCACCGCGACGGTGCGCGGACGTATTATCGTGGAGCCGAAGCCCCAGGTCAAACGGGAGCGGTTCAGCGTCACATCGCTGGCTTGTGTTGGCCCGAAAGAAACGACTCCGGGTCCTTGCCGAATGCAGCCTTGCAGCCAGAGCTGCAGAAGTAGTAGGCCTGCCCCTTGTGTTCCTTCGTGCCGCCTGGCGGCTTGGCTGTACCCACCTGCATCCCGCAGACAGGGTCGGTGGCCTTCGGGGTGGACTTGCTGAGCAGCGGAATCTTCATGCCTGTCTCCTTTGTGTCCTGCTTCATGGCCAGAGGGACTTCGAAGAGCAGTGCTCCCTGCATCTCGGAGACCTTCGCGCGCTTGAGAAGGGCCGAGTTGACGATGACGGATAGCGAGCTTAGCGCCATGGCCGCCGCGGCGATGATGGGGTTGAGCAGCCCAACGGCCGCGATGGGGATGGCGGCCGAGTTGTAGCCCAGCGCCCAGAAGAGGTTCTGCTTGATCTTTCGCATCGTCGCCCGAGAGAGGCGGATGCTCGTCGCCACGTCGCGGACGTCGTCCCGGATGAGGATGATGCCGCCGGTCTCCTTGGCGACGTCCGAGCCGGAGCCGATGGCGATGCCGATGTCCGCGGTCGCTAGGGCAGGCGCGTCGTTCACTCCGTCGCCGACCATGCCCACGACCTCGCCCTGCTGCTGCAGCCCGTGGATGACCTCGGCTTTTTGGGAGGGGAGCACCTCGGCGATGACCCGCTCGATGCCGAGTTCTTTAGCGATTGCCTGCGCGGTGCGCGGGTTGTCGCCCGTGAGCATGACGAGGCCCAAGCCCTGGCTGCGGAGCGCGTCGAGCGCTTCCTGCGCCTCCGGCTTGATGGTGTCCGCCACGGCGACGATGCCCGCGAGCTTGCCGTCAACGGCGATGAGCACAACTGTCTTTCCCTGCGCCTCCAGGGTGGACATCGCTTCCTCGGCGCCTGCGGTCACGATACCTTCTCTCGCCATCAAGCGCCGGTTCCCCATGAGCACCGTGTGCCCAGCGACCTGACCCTGGATGCCGTGTCCTGGGATTGCAGCGAATTGAGTGACAGCCGGGACGTCTAGGTTTCGGTGGCTCGCGGCGGCTACGATTGCCCGCGCAAGAGGGTGCTCCGATCCTGCTTCGACCGTCGCCGCGAAGCGCAGCAGCTCAGGTTCAGGCCACTCGGCGAGAACCCGCACGTCGGTCACAGCGGGCTGCCCGCGGGTGAGGGTGCCGGTCTTGTCGAAGACGATGGTCGTCAGCTTCTGGGCCCGCTCTAGTATCTCAGCGCCACGGATTAGGATGCCAGCCTCCGCCCCCTTTCCGACGCCCACCATCAGGGCAGCCGGCGTTGCGATGCCGAGAGCACAGGGGCAGGAGATGATGAGCACCGCGATGAACGCCAGCAGACCTGTTGGGAACTCGCCTGCGATCCACCAACCAGCGAAGGCCAGCGCCGCCATCGTCACCACCGCGGGGACGAAGAAGCCGGTCACCTGGTCGGCGAGGCGTTGGATCTTCGCTGTGCTGGTCTGCGCCTCCTCGACCAGCTTGATGATCTGGTCCAGTGCGGTCTCCGAGCCGACGCGCGTGGCCCGGAAGCGCAGCAGGCCCGTCTTGTTCAGTGTGCCGCCGATGACCTTGGCGCCAAGCGACTTCTCCACGGGCATGGACTCGCCGGTGAGCATGGACTCGTCCGCGGCAGAGGTCCCTTCGATGATTACACCGTCGGTGGGGATCTTCTCTCCCGGCCGTACGACGACGGTTTCATCCACCATGATGGCCTCGGCGGGAATCTCGACCTCCGCGCCGTCGCGGACCACTCGTGCGGTGGCGGGGCGCAGGTCCATGAGCTTTCTGACCGCCGCTGAGGAGCGCTTCTTGATGGCCTCCTCCATGCACTTGCCGAGGAGCACGAAGGCGATGATAACTGCCGAGACCTCGAAATAGACGTCCCGCTCCTCCACGTCCACGGGAAGCAGGCTCGGGAAGAACACGACGAAGACGCTGTAGATGTACGCGGTTGTCGTGCCCAAGGCGATGAGGAAGTCCATGTTGATGTTGCGGGTCCGGATGGCCGCCCAGGCGCCTTTGTAGAAGGACCAGCCGCCGATGAACTGCACGGGCGTGACGATGACGAACAACAGGCGGCCCCACGTGAGCCAGGGTAGGGCAGGGAGCGGCACCCATGTCACGATGGTTGCGCCAGCGGCCAAGGCGATGAACGCTGCCGCCCGCAGGGCCGCGATGGCGAAGACCCCTGTCAAAGCGATGGATACGCGCCGGCGCATCGCTTTCATCTCCTGCTCGGGAGACTCGAAGGTGCGCACACAACCTGTGCTGCAGAAGTAGTAGGTGCGCCCGCCCTGCTTGGCCGTCAGCGGGGTGGACTTCTCGACCACCATCCCACATACCGGGTCCTTCGCCTTGCCGGACCCGCTCCCAGGCGCCTGAGGAGTGACGACGGGCTTCATAGTTATCTAACTTCTCTCCGATAGGGCGTACAGTTCGAGTAGTTCCTCCAGCACCTGCTCCTGCCGCCCGTACTTGATGCCTGTCAGGACGCACGAGTGCAGGTGGCCGTCCAACAGTCGCGCTTCAAGCTTCTTGATGGCCCGCCGCACCGCGAACGTCTGTTTGAGGATGCCCACGCAGTACTTGTCCTCATCCACCATCTTCCGCACACCGACCAAGTGCCCCCCCCATGTAGTTCAGCCGCTTGAGCGCGGCCCGCTTGGCCTCTGACAGATGTGGCTTCGGCTTTGTTCCGTTTTGTTTCATCGCCATGTTCGCCTCCTGACTCAAACCCCTACCCAGAGGGTATGGGTTTGTGATGCACAATTTAGCACGCCTTTTCAACCCGGCCCAGGAGTCAGGGGAGAGAAGCTAAGCGTCCACCTCGATGCGGAGGCGCTTGTTGATGCGGCCTTTGCTCTCGTGGCCGACGACGCGGATGCGGCCGACCTCGCGGGTGTTCGCGACATGGGTGCCGCCGTCGGCCTGCATGTCCAGGCCAACGATTTCGACCACACGCACTTGCTGGATGGTGGGCGGAAGCAGGTTGATTTTGGTGCGGATGAGGTCAGGGATCTGGAACGCCTCCTCGCGAGGCAGCGTCTTGATGGCGATGGGACGAGCGGCCGCGACCTCGGCGTTGATCTTGGCCTCTACCTCCTGCGCGAAGGTGGCGGACATACTCTCCAACTCGAAGTCCATGCGGGCGGCCAGCGTCTTCATGTCGCCGCCGGTGACCTGGACGCCGAAGTCCCGCCAGATAACGCCGCAAAGGATGTGGAGCGCCGTGTGCGTGCGCATGAGCTGGTAGCGGCGGTCCCAGTCCACGACGCCGTGGACGGCCTGACCCACGGCGGGCGGCGTCCCCTCCATCTCGTGGACAAGCTGGCCCTCTACCCGAGAGAGCTTCGTGACCTTGTACTGGGCACCACCGGCGTGGAAGATACCTGTGTCCGAGGGCTGGCCGCCCCCGCCCGGGTAGAAGGCCGTGCGGTCGAGCACCACGCCGTTGGCCGCAGCCGAGGCAACCTTGGCATCGAACTCTTTCAGATAGCTGTCGGTGTAGCAGAGCACCTCGGTCATACATCCTTCTCCATAGAAACGGCCACGGGGCCGCCTTATTTGACTCTCCGCATGTCGCGCAAGATGGCGTGGGCAGCATTGTGGCCCGGCGCACCGGTGACTTCGCCGCCAGGATGCGTCCCCGCGCCACAAAGATACAAGCCTGCGACTGGCGTGCGGTAGCCTGGGCGCAGCGAGAACATCTGGCCTGGCACGATGTCCAGGTGCCGGATGTTGCCGTCGGTGAGGTAGTTGCGCCGCTCCAGGTCCAACGGCGTAAAGAGTTGCCAGTCCACGATGCACTCTTTGAAGTCGGGCGCGTACTGGCTGATGGTCTCGATGATGTTGCGCCCTGCCTGTTCGCGTAGTTCATCCCATGTGCCGCCGTGCGGATGCACCGGCGCGTAAAGGCCCCATACCGACATGACGTGCGTGCCAGGAGCAGTGAGGGACTTGTCCAGCACCGACGGGACCTGGATGTGCATCACCGGATGGGCTGGCGGGATGCCGTTGCGAGCCTCGTTCCATGCCTGCTCGAAGTAGCCGACCGACGGACAGATGCGCACCTGGGTCAGGAAGCGGAGGTCGTAACGCGCGCCGAGGTAACGGGTGAAGTCGGGCAACCGCCTGAGGGCGCAGTGGAACTTGAAGTAAGCGACGTTGCTCTTCAGCCGCCCGACTCCGTCTGCAAGACCTTCCGGCAGGTCAGCAGCATCGAGCAGCGCCAAGAAGGTACGCTTCGGGTCGGCGTTGGAGACGACGACGTCGGCGGGCAGCGTCTCCCCCGATGCGAGGACGACCCCTGTTGCTCGCCCACGTCCCACCGCGATGCGGCGAACCTCGACGCCCGTCCGAATCTCCACGCCGTGGGCGCGGGCGGCGCTGGCCATCGCCTGCGTGATGCCGCCCATTCCACCGTGGGGGATGCCCCAGTTGCGCAACTCAGTGAAGATGTCGCACATGATGTAGCCCATCGCGGCGATGCTGCCCGGCGCGCGCGGGTCGCCTGCATCCTGGGCGTCCAGGAAGGTTGCACGCACCTCTTCCGATTCGAAGTGCTCCTCCACCAGGTCGGCGATGGAGCCCGTCAACATGCGTTCGAAGGCGGGCTCGTCGGGTGTGCCTTGCACGGCGCGGGCCACCTCGGCCAGCGTCGGCGGTTCTTTCAGGAAGTAGCGATGCAGGATGCCGGCCGCGCGTCCCCAAAAGGCGTAGAAGTCGCGGACGCGCTGGCCGTCGCGACGGCTGATGCGCCCCGCCTCCTCCGCGGTGCGCTCGTGGTCCTGCCACAGCAGCATGTACCGGCCATTGGGGAACGGCTGGAACCGGTACGGGTCAACCGGATGCACCTCGAAGCCGTGCTTACGAAGCTCCAGGTCATCGATGACCTTGCTCTGGAGCATGTGGCAGATGTAGGAGCAACTCGACACCCGAAAGCCAGGGAAGAGCTCCTCGGTGACGCACGCGCCGCCCACGATGTCCCGGCGCTCCAGCACTAGGACATCGAGCCCAGCCCTCGCCAGGTAGGCGGCGGTCACCAAGCCATTGTGGCCGGCGCCGATGATGATTGCGCGCATCTTGTTTGTCATGGCAGAAAACCACGGGAAGGGTAACACGATACGGAGCCGCGAGAAAACTGTGAAGGGTCGGGAGATGTATTGCGGGAGGAGGGGAGGAGTGTATAATTGCTCTCTGTGCGAAGGACGGCGCCGTGTCGGGCGTCCGGCCCAGTGCCAAATCTCGACAGGGGGGCGGGTGATTGAATGCGCTAGGTGTACATCTCCTTCTCGAACTACAGGAATGCGACCCCGGACTGCTGGACGACCTTCACCACGTCGAGCAGGCCATGGTCTGGGCCGCTGAAAAAGCCGGCGTCACCATCGTCGGCAAATCGTTCCATAAGTTCTCCCCGCAAGGCGTCACCGGCATCCTCGCCATCGCCGAGTCCCACATATCCATCCACACCTGGCCCGAGTTCGGCTATGCCGCTGCAGACATCTTCACCTGCGGCGTCGCCCTCGACCCCAAGAATGCTGCCCGCCACATCATCGAGCAACTCCGCTGCAAGCGTCCCAAACTCACCGAGATCAAGCGCGGCATCATCTCCCAGGTCGCGGCGTCCAGCCTCGTCGCCAACAGGACCTAGCCCATGAAGCGGCCACCCGCGCCGAAGGCCGGCGAACGCTGGCATTTTGAGATCGTCTCCCCTGGGCTCGTCGCCGGTTATCTCGTCAAGCGCAAGCTCTATGACGGCAAGACCCCTTACCAGCACGTCGTTGTCCATGACACCGCCGCGCTCGGCCGTATCCTGGTGCTAGACGATAAGAGCCAGTCCTCCGAGGCCGACGAGTTCATCTTCCATGAGGCCCTCGTCCAGCCGAGCATGATCGCGCATCCCAACCCGAAGCGTGTGTTCATCGCAGGCGGCGGCGAGGGTGCGACGGCCCGTGAGGCCCTCTCTCACCGCTCCGTCGAGCGCGTGGTCATGGTGGACATAGACGAGAAGGTCGTCGAGCTGTGCCATAAGCACCTCCAGGTCTTCCACCGCGGCGCCTTCGACGACCCAAGGCTTGAACTGCGTCACGAAGACGCGCTGAAGTACCTGGAACAGACCAAGGAGCGTTTCGACGTCGTGGTGGTGGACGTGCCCGACCCGCTGGAGGCAGGCCCGGCCTGGCAGCTCTTCACCCAAGAGTTCTACCGCCTCATCAAGCGCCGCCTCAACCCCAACGGCATGATGGTCGCCCAGTCAGGCCCCACCGGGCCGGTGTACGCGAAGAACTGCTTCACGGCCATCGCCAAGACGTTGGCGAGCGTGTTCCCGGTCTTCGGCCAGTGCGAATCGTTCATCCCCGCCTTTCAGACCACCTGGGGCTTCGTCTTCGGCTCGCTCGGCCCCGACCCGCGGCGGCTCACGCCCGCGCAGGTGGACAAGCGCATCGCCGCTCGGGTCACCTACCCCTTGCGCTACTACGACGGCGTGACCCATCGCGGCATGTTCAGCCTGCCCAAATACCTCCGCGACGCCATCGCCGCCGAGAAGCGCCTTATCACGAAGAAGACACCTATCTTCATCGCCTAGGCCTCATCTTCATCGACCCTGTGCGATGCCTTCTGCATATCGTTTGCCATAGGTGGCTGAGGACTACCTTTGGAAACGGGCGGGCGCGGAGCATACTGGTGCCAGGGGACGTGCCTACGGACATGTCTCACCAGCAGCGGTAATCTGACCACTCTCGCGAGAGTGGTCAGCACAGGAGACGCCGAGTCCAGGACGAGTGAGTTCACCGCGATACTGATGATGGCGGCCGCTATGATGAGCGAGAACAGCGACTCATCAATGGCCGCTCTGTCCAAGCCAATGTTCGCCAAGATAAATGCGAATTCTCCCATCTGTGCCAGCAAAAGCCCGGAAAGCAGTGCGGTTGCCAGCGGATAGCGAAAGAGCGATACAACTCCGGTCGAGACCAGCCCTTTGGCGACGATGACAGCTGCCAGCAGGCCGAGGAGAGCCCAGGGCTGCTGGATGATTACCGCAGGATCCAACAGTATTCCTATGGAGACGAAGAAGAGAGCGGCGAAGATGTCACGCAGAGGGAGTATCCGCGCGATGGCATCCTGCCGGTAAGTGGAACCGGCCACGACCAGCCCCGCGAGGAACGCGCCGACAGCGAAAGAAAGTCCCAGTGCACTCACGACCAAGGCGCCTCCAAGGGCGAGGGCTAGAGTGGTAAGCAGAGTCAACTCGCCGGAGCCGAAGCGGCCAACCCAGTCCAAGATCCTCGACCAGAGCAACCTGCCTAAGATGTACGTGGCCGCTGCAAGCCCAAAGACTTCGGCAATCACCAGTCCAAGTGAGGCAGCTGTGGCAGAGCTTTCCCCGAAGAAAACGAGGAGCATCAATAGCAACGGTGCCGATGACACATCCTGGACGACACTCATGCCGACGGCAATACGGCCATGAAGCGATTCAGTCTCGCCCCGGCTCTCAAGTACCTTGATGATCACAGCACTGCTTGACTGGGCCAGGATAGCTCCAAGGAGGACTCCTTGCTTGAGGTCGAGACTGAGAAGAGGAATAAGAGCGAGACCAACGGAAAGAGTGAATAGGACCTGAAGCAGTCCACCCACAAGCACTACTCTGCCGACTTGACGAAAACGTTCGGGTGCCATACTGGCGCCCATCACGAAGAGGAGCAACGCCACCCCAATCTCTGTGAGGAAGCGGAAGGACTCGAGCTCAGCCTTGGGGCCCGGAGTGAACGGTCCAACGATGACGCCGGCAACAAGGTAGCCCAGGACCACCGGCTGTTTGAGCCAATGAGCCAGGACTCCTGCTCCGGCCGCCATTGCGAAAATGAGTACCAGGTCTTGTATGACGCCGGTATCGGTCTGCAAGAAGAGTGTCCTCAGCTACCAAAAGTGAGTCTACAGACAACCGTGCTTGTCCAAAACGAGCGTGAGGAAGGTGAAGGGACATCTTAACGTCACATCCGCAGAGGAAGCAATCGCCTGGAACAGCGCAAAGATTGCCTTAGGAAATAGTCATCTAAGCTTTCGCGTTGCTATAATCTCTACGTGTCGAACGCGAGTGCTGAAAACCTCCTCAAAGGCCTGAACGCGCCGCAACGCGAAGCCATCGAGCACATCCAAGGCCCGCTCCTCATCGTCGCCGGTCCGGGCAGCGGTAAGACGCGAGTCATCACCCACCGCATCGCCTACCTCGTCCGCATCTGCGGCGTCAGCCCGCACCGCATCGCCGCCGTCACCTTCACGAACAAGGCCGCGCGCGAGATGAAGGAGCGCCTGGAGCGGCTTCTCGGTCCTGCATCCCGCGAACTGACCGCGTCCACCTTCCACACCTTCTGCGCCGCCGTGCTGCGCCGCGAGGGTGAGGCCATCAAACTCTCCCGTGACTTCACCATCTATGACGATGACGACCAGGTCTCCATCATCAAGCGAGCGATGAAAGAGACCGGCGTAGACCCAAAGCAGTTCGCGCCCCGCGCCATCCTCTCGGCCATCTCCGGCGCCAAGAGCCAACTGCTCGACGCCGAGGGGTTCCGGCTGAACCGGCGCAACTACTTCGACGAGATTGTGGCGAAGGTCTTCGAGCGGTACGGCAAGCTCCTGGCGGCCGCCTCGGCGCTTGACTTCGACGACCTCTTGTTGAAGACCTACTACCTGTTCGACAAGGCGCCGGACGCCGCGGCCAAGTACCAGAAGCGGTTCTTGCACCTGATGATAGACGAGTTCCAGGACACTAATATCGTCCAGTACGCCATCGCCCGCCAACTCGCACAGGTCCACCGCAACCTCTGCGTCGTCGGCGACCCCGACCAATCCATCTACTCGTGGCGCAACGCCGACATCCGCAACATCCTCAGCTTCCAGCACGACTACCCCGATGCCAAGATCATCGCCCTGGAGGAGAACTACCGCTCCACTAAGACCATCCTGGAGGCGGCCAGCGGCCTCATCGCTCAGAACGAGCAGCGCGTCGAGAAGGCGCTGTGGACCAGCAACGCCAAGGGCGTGCCCATCGTCGTGGCCGAGGCGTATGACGAACAGGAGGAGGCGCAGACGGTGCTGCGCGAGGTGCAGGCGCTGGCGCGTGAGGATCATAAGCTCGGCGACATCGCCGTCATGTACCGTGTCAATGCTCAGTCGCGCGCGCTGGAGGAGGCGTGCCTACGCTACGGCGTGCCGTACCAACTGGTCGGCAGCCTCCGCTTCTACCAGCGCCAGGAGATAAAGGACCTCATCGCCTACATGCGCCTCGTCGCCAACCCGGACGACGACGCCAGCCTGGCCCGCGTCGTCAACGTCCCGCCGCGCGGTATCGGCGACCGCACCTTGGATGAATTGACCCGCCTATCCCGCGAGCTGGGCACGTCCATGTTCCAGGCCGTCGGCGCGTTGCAGGCGCCCGACGGCCAGCCCGGCGTCCAACTCGCGCCCCGCGCCGTGCAGGCCCTCACCAACTTCCGTGACCTCATCATCAAGCTCCAGGAGCAGGCCGACTCAAAGAACCTCGTCGAGTTGGTTGACCTCGTCCTGGAGCGCACGGGGTACAAGGCCCATGTCCTCGACGAGGCCGAACAGGGCGAGGAGCGCTGGGAGAACGTCCAGGAGCTCCGCAGCACCGCGAAAGACTACGTGGAGATGCCCTCCAACGAGGGCCTGACCGCCTTCCTGGAGCGGCTAGCCCTCGTCAGCGACACCGACAACCTCCAGGACCGCAGTGACGCCATCACCCTCATCACGTTGCATCAGGCCAAGGGGCTGGAGTTCTCCGCGGTGTTCATCGTCGGCATGGAGGAGGGCATCCTGCCCCACTCGCGCTCCATGGAGAGTCAGGAGGAGATGGAGGAGGAGCGCCGCCTCTGCTACGTGGGCGTCACACGGGCGAAGGAACGGCTGTATCTGCTGCGCGCCTTCCGCCGGGGGTTTCGTGGCGGCTCCGAGCCGAACCTGCCGTCGCGGTTCCTCGCCGACATCCCAAAGGAGGCGATCGTCTCCTCGCGCGCGGGCGTACTGCGGTCGGCGGCCTTGTCCGCTGGGGCTGCCACCGCTTCTACGGGCCGCGTCCGCCCGCCGGGGTTCGTGCCGACCCGGCTCGCGTCGCGGGACGCTGACTCGACGGACGCACCGCATGGTGAAACGGACCGTGCGTCTCAAGCAGATAGCAGCACCAAGGCCAAGCCGGTTGCCGCCTTCACCGTCGGCGACAAGGTGCGCCACGCCAAGTTCGGCGAAGGGGTCGTCATGGCCAGTAAGCCTACGGGGGCCGACGTCGAGGTCACCGTCGTCTTCAAGGACGGCAACGGGGTCAAGCGGTTGCTCCTCAGCTTCGCCCGTCTGGAAAAGGTCGGCTAGGCGTGGCAGCGAAAGTGCCGCAGGCCGCCCGCGACGCTGTCATCGGTGTCTGGTCCGAGCCGATGACCTACGATGTCGAGCGGGGCGCCGTCTTGCGCTTCGTCCGCACCCTCAACGACGAAGGGCCAAGGTGGTACGCTGACAATGAGCCAGGCGCACAGTCGTCCGACGGCCTGGCGGTTCCACCCACGTTCCTGGTCTCGCTGTTCGCCGGGCCGCACAAGGCCGACTGGAAGAATCCGTATGAAGGCCTTCTGGACGCGGGCACTGAGTGGCAGTTCTTCGAGAAGGTGCGCGTCGGAGACCGCATCACCGTCGCCGCTCGCATCACCGACATGACGGACAAGCAGGGCAGGGTAGGGGACATGCTCATGGTCACCACCGAGTTCCGCTACACCAACCAGCACGGGAAACTCGTGGCGACCCAACGCAACACCGTGGCGTGGTATGAGCCAGAGGCACGGAAAGCATGACTACCCAAGCTCACTATGACGGCATCACCGAAGGGACCGACCTGCCCGTGCTGGTCAAGCACCCGACGCGGCGGCAGCTCGTGATGTACGCGGGCGCGTCGGGCGACTTCAACGTCTTCCACTACGACCAACAGGCTGCCCGTGGCGTGGGCCTGCCTGACGTCATCCTTCACGGTGCCCTTAAGACTGCCTTCCTCTCCCAGATGCTCGCCGGCTGGGTCGGCGAGGGCGGCATGCTGCGCAGCCTCACCGTGCGCTACCGCGACCTCGACCTGCCCGACACGCCCCTCTTCTGTAAGGGGCGCGTCACCCGCAAATACGTCGAGGATGGCCACCATCTCGTCGCCTGCGACGTCTGGACCGAGAACGCCCAGGGTGCCAAGACCATCACGGGCCAGGCCGTCGTCGAGCTGCCGAGCCGCCTGGCCCATTCGCCCTGAATGGGGTAGGGGGATACGTCCAACCTGCTACACTTTAGAACTGTGAACCCGGTGACCTTGATGTGGGAGGGACCCGATGGGCGAAGCCCGGCACCTCGATTTTGAGCGCCTCTACGCCAAGACGGCGCCGCCGCCGCGCGACCGCACGGTCGTCAAGCGCGGCAAATACGACTTCGCCATCGCCTATCCCGACCCCCACTCACTCCCGCTCGACGACCTGGTCGAAAGCCTTCGTGAGGCTCTGGACGAGGAGGGGGCGAACCTCGCGGTCTATCCCCACCTTCAGGGCTACCCGCCGCTGCGCCAGTACGTGGCCGAGAAGCTGGCCCGCGAACGCGCCATCAACGTCTCGCCCGACGACATCATCCTCGGCGACGGCTCCAGCCAACCCATCTACATGGCCCTGGAGGCCCTGCTGGACGTCGGCGATGTCGTCCTCACCGAGGACTACTTCTACCAGGGCACCCTCGTCACCATGCGCCGCTTCCGCGCCGACGTCCGTGGCATCCCCTGCGACGCTGACGGCATGCTGCCCGACGCTCTCGACTCCGCCATCGTCCGCGCCCAGCAGCAGGGCAAGCGCCCCAAGCTCATCTACACCATCCCGACCTATCACAACCCCCAGGGATGGACCATGCCCTTTGAGCGCCGCAAGGCCATCGTTCGCGTCGCCCAAAAGCACGGCGTGCCCATCCTGGAGGACGACTGCTACGTTGACCTCCGCTACGACGGCGACGTCCCGCCCTCGCTCTGGTCACTCGACGGCGCAGGCCACGTCATGTACGTCTCGTCCTTCTCCAAGACCATCGCCCCCGGCATGAGGATCGGCTACATCGCTGCGCCAACCGCCGTAGTGGACCGCCTCCGCGCCGTCAAGAGCGGCAGCGGCGTCAACCAGTTCACCGCTCTCGCTGTTCACCGCTATGCCCTCAAACACCTTGACAAGCACATCCCCGAGATCAACGACGTCCAACGTGCCCGCCGCGACGCCATGCTAGCCGCCCTCGGCGAGAACTTCGGCTCCCAGGCCACCTGGAGCCGTCCCATGGGTGGCCTCTTCATCTGGCTCAAGATGGCGGAGGGCACCGACCTAGTGAAGCTGCGCGACATTGCCCTCAAAGACGAGGTCGGCTACATCCCCGGCCCGATGTTCGCTCCCGATGGCGTCACCGGCAAGAACTACGCCCGCCTCTGCTTCGGCTACAACACCCCCGAGGAGATCCACGAGGGCATCGCCCGCCTCGCCGACGTCTTCGCCCGCGAGGGCGCGCTGCAGGGCTAGGAGCACTGGCCCGCCCGCTGGCGCATCGCCTCGTACATTACCAGCGCCCCCGCGACGGAGGCGTTCAGGGACGCGATCTCTCCCCGCATCGGGATGCGCACCACCACGTCGCACAGCTCCCGCGTGAGCCGCGACAGCCCCTTGCCCTCGCCGCCGATGACCAGCGCCGTCGGCAGGCGGTAGTCCGCCGTGTTGTAGTCGCGGTCGGCGTCCGCGTCCAGCCCCACCGTCCAGACGCCGTGCTCGCCCAGGTCCCGCATCGCCTGGTGGATATTGGCCACCCGCGCCACCGGCACGTACTCCAGGGCGCCAGCCGACGCCCGCTCGACCGCCGGGGTCAGCCCGGCCGCGCGCCGCGACGGCACCACCACGCCGTGCACCCCCGCCGTGTTCGCCGTCCGGATGATGGCGCCAAGGTTGTGCGGGTCCTCGATGCCGTCCAAGAGCACGTACAGCGGTGGCTCATTCAGCGAGCGCGACCGCTCCAGAAGGTCGTCGAGCGTGGAGTAAGCCTTGGCGGCTGCGAGGGCCAGCACGCCCTGCGCATGGCCGGTGGCGCCGATGCGCTCGAGCGCCCGCGCGTCAACCGTCTCCACGGGGATGCGGCCTTGGCGCGCCAGGCGCAAGATCTCGGCGATGATGCCGTGCCTACCGGCGTCCCTGGCTATCAGGATCCTGTTGATGGCGCGGCCCGATTTCAACGCCTCTAGGACAGGGTGGCGCCCCTCGATGTACTGGCCGGGGCCACTCGTCATCCCGCCGCCCGTTTCTGCCTCGCCGTTGTCTTCGCACGCGAGCGTGTAGCGAGGCTCTTCCGTGCAAGACCCTTGCCTGGGAGTTTGCAGTAGTACGTCACACGCTCAGAGAGTACCCCCCTGTCCGACGCTGTGATGAGGCCGGTGCCGGTCAGTCCGCTTCCTGGGATCGTCCACCAGCAGTAGGCATTTCTCCACTCCTTATCGCCGATGACGTCCACGTTCTCCACAAATGGAGGCTTTCCGCCCGGTACCCTTTTCCTGAGCTTCACCAAGAAGTCCTTCAGCCCCTCGCGCGTCACGGGGCCGCCGTCGGGGTCATCCAGGACAAAGTCCGGCGCGCATGTCTTCTCCAACGCCTTGAAGTCACCATTGCCCCACGCCTTCAGGTACTCTTGCACGAGCTTCTTGTACTTCATTCCCTGCCTCCGCATGACTCGACTAGCAAGCAGAGATTATAGGTCAGCTCTTGGGCCACTGGTAGAACGTCGCTCTGCGGAAGAAGCTTTTCCCCTAACCCTTCGAGAAGGCTCGCGAGACGCCGGTGGGGGAGGACCGATGGGCCTCCCCCACCGGCGTGCCATGTGTCTTACTGGAGAGGTGTGTGGAGGGCCTGTTTCTACAGAAAGAGGCCCTCCACAGTCGCCTAGTTACGGGCAAACTTGGAAAGGAGTTCCTTCGTGAGGCGGGCGTGCAGTTCGGGGGTCTGGGCTTCCAGGATGGCCTGCTCCGCGCCCAGTCGCAGCGCCGTGGACGGCAATTCCAGCAGCGCCTGCTTGTGAGGCATCTCGACCTGGAGGAGCTTCGGCAGGTAGTAGGAGAGGAACGTATCATCCACAGGCAGCTTCAGCTTGGTGATCCATCCACCTCCCAGGCCCAACGTGAGCTGCACGTAACGCGCCGCGCCGCGCCGTATCACCTCGGTGTCTGGGCTGGGTAGGTCTGGCTGACCGGCGACGGTCGCCTCTTCCAGCAACTCCACTTCGGCCGTCATGTATGGCCGCGTCTGTACGATTTCGACGATGCGGAACCGCTGCTGCCCCACCGCCGAGACGAAAATCTTCCCCTCGCCAGCGTCGCTCACCTGTGTGATCCGTGCGACGGTGCCCACGGAGTACGGCTCAGACGGCTCGCCGACCTCCGACCCCGACCTGATAAGCACGACCCCGAACGACGAGTCTCCTTGAAGGCAGTCGCGCAGCATCAGTTTGTACCGCTCCTCGAAGATTTGCAGCGGGAGCGCGGCATTCGGGAAGAGCACCGTGTTCAGCGGGAAGAGTGGGAGTCGTCGTGTCGTGCCGGCCATCAGTGAAGGCCTCGCCATCCTTCGCAGCGAGTATAGCCCCCCGGGCCGGAGGCTCACAAGGGCGGTGCCAGGGTGCGTGGCCAGGCCTTGCTTCCCATGCGCATGGCCTCCGCGCCTTGACTGTGCTGCAACCACCAGGTAGCATGGATGCTTTGTGGGGCCCTGTATGCGCCTATCGCAACAAGGCCTAGCCTGCCCTGACCTGAACCGGAGGAGCGCAGTTGTCCTACGTCAAGTGCCTGACCTGCCGTGAGTGCGGCAACGAGTATCCCGTTGAGCCTCACCACGTCTGCGAGTTCTGCTTCGGCCCGCTTGAGGTCTCCTACGACTACGACGCCATCGCCCGCGACATCAGCCGCGACACCATCGCGAAAGGCCCCCTCTCGATGTGGCGCTACTGGCAGCTCCTGCCCGCCGACCTTAACAAAGGCGGCGTGGACATGGGCACTGGCTACACCCCGTTGGTC
Organism: SAR202 cluster bacterium; assembly: GCA_016872515.1. Taxonomy (GTDB): domain Bacteria; phylum Chloroflexota; class Dehalococcoidia; order Lucifugimonadales; family VGZR01; genus VGZR01. Next base: position 41,783 of record VGZR01000006.1, on the reverse strand, counting down.
AGGGCAAAGAACCTCGGCCGCCTCCTTGGCCTGAACAACCTCTATGTCAAGAACGATAGCGTCAACCCGTCCTTCTCCTTCAAGGACCGTGTCGTTTCCGTCGCCACCAATAAGGCTCTGGAGTTCGAGTTCGAGGTCCTCGCCTGCGCCTCGACTGGCAACTTGGCCGGCGCGGTCGCCGCCCACGGCGCGAAGGCCGGCATGAAGACGATGGTCTTCTTCCCAGCTGACCTGGAGAAGGGCAAGATTATCGGAGCGGCTATCTACGGCGCCACCCTCGTTGCTGTGGACGGCACCTACGACCAGGTCAACCGTCTGTGCAGCGAGCTGGCCGATAACCACCGTTGGGCGTTCGTCAACATCAACATGCGCCCCTACTACGCCGAGGGCAGTAAGACCCTCGGCTACGAGGTCGCCGAGCAGCTCGGTTGGCGCGCCCCTGACCGGTGCATCGTCCCGGCTGCCTCCGGCTCCCTCTACACGAAGATATGGAAGGGCTTCAAGGAGATGGGGGACGTAGGCCTCATCGAGAAGCCCAACACCAAGATGCACCTGGCCCAGGCCGCCGGCTGCTCCCCCATCGTCGAGGCCTACGGCCAGGGCAGCCTCCATGTCCGCCCTGTCAAGCCCAACACTATCGCCAAGTCCCTTGCCATCGGCAACCCTGCCGACGGTTTCTACGCCCTCAAGACCGCCAGCGCGACCAAAGGCTCCTGTCTGGCCGTACCCGAGCCGGAGGTGGTCGAGGGTATCAGACTTCTGGCCGAGACCGAGGGCATCTTCACCGAGACCGCTGGAGGCGTCGTCATCTCCGCGCTCCGCATCCTCGCCAAGCAGGGTATAATCCACCCGGACGAGGTCACCGTGGCTTACGTCACTGGCAACGGCTTGAAGACGCTGGAGGCTGTGGAAAGTGTCGTCAACCCCATCCACACTACACCTGACTACGCGACATTCCAGAAAGCCCTGGCCGCACGGTAAAACTCCATATCGCCTTTCCAGGCCGAGCCGTAAACGCTGAGCAGACCGATATCGAGGGGATAGGTGCCATGGCCAAGATAACTAAGCGAGTCAAGTTTACATTTCCCCAGGACATGATCAAGCAGCCGGTGACTTACCAGTTGGGCCAGAAGTTCAAAGTCATCACGAACATCCGCCGGGCTAACGTCCGCGATGACATGGGCTGGGTGGTACTGGAGTTGGAAGGTGACGAGGCAGAGATAGAGCGTGGGTTGAATTGGGTTACCACGACGGGGGTGCGGGTGGACTCGGTCGTCGGCGACGTCGTGGAAGGCTAGACCGTCCCTAGTCCAAGGTATCGGAGACACATCGGAGGTTATTCAGGTAATGGGCAACATCACTGTGCGGATTCCGACACCCCTGCGCCGCCTCACCAGCGGCCAGGATAGGGTGGGGGTGGACGGCGGAAACCTTGGCGAGGTCATCGTAGCGCTGAATGCCAGCTACCCTGGCATCCAAGCCCGGCTGTGCGACGACAGCGGCGCTCTGCGGAACTTCGTGAATATCTACCTGAACGGCGAAGACGTGCGGTTCCTCCAAGGCTTGAAGACAGCAACCAAGGCTGGCGACGAAATCAGCATCGTGCCCGCCGTCGCGGGCGGCTAGCCCCAAGTCATTTCTCCGCGAACAAGGAGGGGCGGGCCCGATGGCCCGCCCCTCTGTTTTTCCGGAGTGCCGGCTCCGTGGCCTGCTAGCCCTCTTCCGCGCGACGCGACCGTGCTGTCAACCACTTCTCACGCTGCGCTTCGCGCGCGTCCTCGTCGGGGGGGATGAAGCCGGAGAGGAACTTCACGCGGAACTCTCCAAAGGTGCCTGACACGATGGCCCCACGCATCTGCTCCATGAGGCGGAGGATGAAGCGCAGGTTGTGAATCGAGGCAAGGCGGTAGGCCAGCAGCTCCTTGGACCTGAACAGGTGATGGAGGTAGGCTGCTGAGAAGTTCTGGCAGGTATAGCAGTCGCAGCCTTCCTCCACTGGCTTGTCCATGGTGCGGAAGGGTGCGGCGTCTATGTTCAGGCGGCCCTGAGGCACGTACAGAGCGCCGTTTCGAGCCGTGCGGGTCGGCAGCACGCAGTCGAACATGTCTATCCCGCGTGCGACGCACTCCACGAGGTCTTCTGGTGAACCGACGCCCATCAGGTAGCGGGGCGATTCCCGGGGCAGCATGCCGGTGGTCAAGCCCGTGAGGCGGTACATATCTTCCTTGGACTCGCCGACGCTCAAGCCGCCGATGGCGTAGCCTGGGAAGCCGAGGCCGGTCAAGAAGCTGACCGAGCGCTGCCTCAAGTCAGGGTACAAGCCTCCCTGCACAATGCCGAAGAGAAGTTGGTTTGCGCGGGAGTGCGCCTTGCGCGACCGCTCGGCCCACCGGCCCGTGCGCTCCACGCCCGCCTCCACGGCCTCCCACTTGGCAGGCAGGGCGACGCAGACATCCAACGGCATGGCGATGTCGGAGCTGAGTCGCTCCTGGTGACGCACCACCGCCTCAGGCGTGAAGGTATGGAGGCTGCCGTCGAGGTGGGACTTGAACGTGATGCCCTCCTCGGTCATCTCACGCAGCGGCTCGAGGCTGAATCCCTGGAAGCCCCCACTGTCGGTGAGGATCGGCCCGCTCCAGCCCATGAAACGGTGCAACCCACCGAAGCGTTCCACCAGCTCCACGCCAGGACGGAGGTACAGGTGGTAGGTGTTGCTCAGGATGATATCTGCACCGATAGCCTTGAGGTCGGCGGGGTCGAGCGCCTTGACGGAGCCTTGCGTGGCGACCGGCATGAATGCAGGGGTGTGGACGTCGCCGTGACTGGTCTTGAGGACGCCTGCCCTCGCACCGCCGTCGGTGGCCAGGAGCGTGAAGACATCCCTGTTCAATGTCTCAGGACTCCGAGGAGACTTGGGCGACGGCCCTCCGAACGGCCTCCGGCGGCACATCGGAACGGACGGCGGCATGACCGATTCGGTCGAGCAGCACCCAGTTGACGCGTTTTCCCACAGTCTTCTTGTCCATCCGGGTGGCAGCGAGGATGGCGTCGGTGTCCACGCCGCGCAGCAAAACTGGCAGATCGTAAGCTTCCAACACTGCCCTCTGCCGTGCTACGTCTTTGGGAGAAAGCATCCCCAGCTCGCGACTGATATGAGCGGCGGCCATCATGCCGATGGCGACCGCCTCGCCGTGGAGGTACTGCGTGTAGCCGGTCACGGCCTCGATGGCGTGGCCGACCGTGTGGCCGTAGTTCAGCAGGGTCCGGATGCCCAGAGTCTCGCGCTCGTCCTGCGAGACGACTCGCGCCTTAATGGCGACGCTCCTGCGGACCACGTCCGCTGTTGTCTCGCGTTCGAGTGCGCGGACAGCCTTGCCATGCTGCTCGAAGGTGTGAAGCAACGGCTCGTCCATTATGAGCGCATGCTTGATGGCCTCGGCCCAGCCAGCGGCCAGCTCGCGCTTCGGCAACGTCTCGAGTGTGGCCACATCCGCCAGGACGAACTTCGGCTGGTGGAAGGCACCGACGAGGTTTTTACCCTGAGGGTGGTCAACGCCGGCCTTGCCGCCGATAGAAGCATCCATCATGGCAAGGAGCGTCGTCGGCACCTGAGCGAAGGGCATCCCGCGCAGGTACGTGGCCGCCGCGAATCCGGCCACGTCGCCCACCACGCCGCCCCCAACGGCGACGACGAGGTGGCCGCGTTCGGCACGCCGCGACGCCAGCCAGTCGTACATCATGCGCACCGTCGCGAGCGTCTTGTGCGCCTCACCCGACGGCGCGACGAAAAGATGCGACGGCACGCCCGCCGCCTCCATCGAGACCTGAGCGCGCCGCGCATGGCGGTACGCGCCCTCGTCGGTGATGAAGTAAGCCGCGCGCGGCGAGATGACCTGCTTGGACTTGTCCCCGAACTTGGCAATCAGATCCCAGCCGACCCAGACGGGGTAGTCGCCCGAGGCCGTTCGCACGGTCGCGGCCACATCAGCGTCGGGGAGCGACAGGTCGTCGGTGCCGAGTCCCGCGAGGAGCCGCCAGGCACGGACGACCTCTTCGGCGGCCGCCTGAGGCGAGAGCCGGTCGGTGTGAACTGTCCAGTGGGCGCGGGAGTAGTGGCGCTGCCGCTTCGCCTTCAGCGCGCGGATGCGCTCGGCGGGGTCGGTACCCTGCAGTAGGGGCCGCACCTCGGCCGTCTCAGCGCTGGCGTTCTGCTCGGACAAACGCTCAAAGATGGTCTCGGGAGTGGCCTCGAGGCACACGACGAGACCGCTGCGCGCCATGAGGTCGCGGTTGCGTATCCGTGTAACGATGCCGCCGCCGGTGGAGACGACCTGGCGCTCGCGGCCGCACACGTCGGCCAGGCAGCGGCTTTCGAGCTGGCGGAATTGGGCCTCGCCGTCCTTGGAGAAAACATCGGCGATGGTCCGCCCCGTGGCACGCGCGATCTCTTCGTCCGTGTCCACATAGACCCATCCCATGCGGCGGGCCACCCCGCGACCCACGGTGGTCTTGCCAGTGCCCGAGAAGCCCGTCAGGAAGATGTTCGCCTTCATCTCGTCACCGGCGCGCGGATATGGCGGCCAGGGCTGCTTCGCCCGCCTTGAACATCACCTCGATAGGTGCGGGCTTGCCCGTCCACAGCTCAAACCCCTCCGCACCCTGGTAAATAAGCATCGGCAGGCCGCCCAGCGTCCGAGTGCCCATCGCCTTGGCTGCTTGGAGCAGCGGCGTCATGGGCGGGTTATAGACCATGTCGAAGACTAGGGAGTTCGGAGTGATGAGCTCGGCGGCTAGGGGCGACTCGCCCTCGGCCCCGCCGCCCCTCATGCCCATAGAGGTGGCGTTGACGATGAGGTCGGCGTTCCGGGCGTGCATGGCCAGGGAGCCGCGGTCCGTGAGAACGGCAGTGACGAAGGTCCCGTTGTGGCTAAGGTCGTCGGCGAGGTTCATCGCCCGGACGGCGTTGCGGTTGGCGATGATGACGGAGCGGGCGTTCTCGCGGACGAAGCTGAAGGCTGCAGCCCGCGCAGCACCGCCCGCGCCCAGAAGCAGGACACGTTTGTCCTTGGGCACGAACCCCGCCTTCTCCTTGAGGGCGCGCAACAGCCCAATCGCGTCGGTGTTGTGCCCCTTGAGGCGGCCCTTCTGGTTGATGATGGTGTTGACGGCGCCGATGGAGCGGGCGAGCGGGTCGGACTCGTCCACGAGCCGCAGCACGGTCTCCTTGTGGGGGATCGTGACTCCCGCGCCGAGACAGTCCTCCCGGCGGAGCCGAGCGAGAGCATCGCCCAGGCGTTGCGGCGGCGTCGACCACGCCTCGAACGTGACAGGCAACCCATGGTGGTCGAGAGCGGCCTGCTGGAACGCCGGCGAGATGGAATGGGATAGTGGATGGCCGAGAAGCCCGATGTAGCGCGTCACAAGGCTAAGTATAGCAGGCGAGCTAGAGAGGCCCGATCCGCACCGCGACTAAGAACGCGTCCAGCACCGCTATCAGCTGCCCTGGGTCCTCGACCTGCACGCCAAAGACCCAGGAACTCTCCGGATGGCCCCACTGAACGATATACATCAGCTGGCTCGCCCCGGAGGCCGCGTCTGTCGCCGTCGTGTTGTACTCGACCCAGGCCAGGCCTTCCTCGGTCCCTGTGCCCATGACTGTCCAGTCGGCGCAGGTCGCGAAGATAGCGATGATGTCGGAAGCGATCGAGCCGGCCGGGAAGAAGTCACCGTTCGCGACGTCCATCGCGATGATTTGGGCGTCGGGCAGAGATGAGCCAGACTGTCGGTAGTAGGCCGCGTAGCGAGTGGGATCGCGCTCCTCAGACGTTGCATCGCGCGGCAGCCCCTCGAAGGCGGCGCGGACGCCGTCCTGGTCGCCGGGCAGCGGCACCCCGCGTAGCCTCGTCTCGATCGGCGCTGACTGGACGCCACCAGGGTCGGCGACGCAACCGCTGTGGACTCACCACAGCTGGCGAGGACGAACAGGAGAATACCGAGGGTGGGAAGAGGGCGCAAGGCAGCTTTGTTAAACATGGTCGGTAGAGTCTATCAAAATCGGCTGTATCAGGCAGTAGTGCTAGGAACCACCTACCGGCGCCGTTTGTCCAGGTAGCCCTGCAGGATCACCGCGGCGGCGGCTGCGTCCACGCGGCCCTTGTCGCGGCTGGGCTTGGCGCCCGCGTCGCGAAGCCTGCGCTCGGCTTCGAAGGTGGAGAACCGCTCGTCGTGGGTGTGCACGGGCACCGGCGCCTGCTGGGACAGCGCCTTGGCGAAGGCGAGGCACGTCTGAGCCTGGGGGCCTTTGCGCCCCAAGAGGGAGATGGGGACGCCGACGACGATGTCGCCGATCTCGTTCTCCGACGCCAGGCGCAGGATGGCGTCTATGTCTGCGGACAGCGTCCTACGCACGATTGCTGTCAACGGCGAGGCCATCAGCAGAAGGGGGTCGCTGAGGGCGACGCCGATGCGGCGGTCGCCGACGTCCAGGGCCATGATGCGCATGGTGTCTAGGTTTTGGAAGCCTTGGGCTTGACGAGGTCGGGAACGCGGGCTAGGGCCTCGTCGAGCTTTTCAGGGAGCTTGCCGCCCGCCTGGGCCACGTCGGGCCTGCCGCCGCCGCCGCCCTCCATGGCCTTGGCCGCGCCGCGGGCGATGTCGGCGGCGTTGACCCCGCGCTGCACCAGGTCCGGTGTGACCATGGCGATGAGCAGCGGCCTATCCTCGATGACCGAGCCGAGCACGACCACGCCGCTGCCCAGCTTGTCGCGGAGCCAGTCTCCGATCTCCCTCAGCCCATCGGCATCGGCGTTCGCTACCCTGGCGGCCAGCACCGTGACCCCGTCCACCTGTCGCTTGGCCGTTAGCAGTCCCTCGGCGGACTGGAGCGCCGCCTTGCGGCTCACGGCCTCGGCCTGGCGCTTCATCGCCTCGCCTTCCTCCATCAGCCGCTTGATGCGCTCCTCCATCTCGGCGGGCGTCGTCTGGAGCGATTGGGCGAGGCGGTCCTCGCGGCCGAACCGCTCCCAGACCAGCTTCTCGGCTGCGCGGCCGCTGACGGCCTCGATGCGGCGGACGCCCGCGCCGATGCCGGCCTCGCCAAGGATGTAAAGGGCGCCCAGCTCGCCGGTGTGGCGGACGTGGGTGCCGCCGCACACCTCGAAGCTGAAGGTCTCGCCGTTGGCGATCTCGACGAGCCGCACCCGCTCCTCGTACTTGTCGCCGAAGAAGGCGAGGGCGCCGCGCCGGATGGCCGAGGTGTAGGTGTCCTCGCCGTGCAGGACGCGGGCATTCTGCCGTATCTTCTCGTTGACCAGGTGCTGCACCGTCCAAAGCTCGTCGCGCGTGACGGGCTGGACGTGGGTGAAGTCGAAGCGGAGCCTGTCCGGGGCGACCAGCGAGCCGGCCTGCCGGACGTGGGTGCCCAGCACCTGGCGCAGCGCCGCGTGCAGCAGGTGCGTAGCTGTGTGGTTGCGGGCGGTGTCCTCGCGCCGGACGGGATTGACGACCGCCTCGACGGCGTCGCCGAGCGCTAGCTTGCCCTTGGCCACCTTGCCGAAGTGGACGATGAGGCCGTGCATGACCGTCTGCGTGTCGTGGACATCCACCCGGCAGGCATCGCTGATGACCTGGCCGCCGTCGCCGACCTGGCCGCCGCCCTCGGGGTAGAGGGGCGTCTCGCGCAGCACCACCTCGATCTCCTGGCCCTCCGCGACCTCGTTGACCACCTGGTTCTCAGCCAGAAGGCCGACCACCACCGACTTCGCCACAAGCTGGGTGTAGCCGAGGAACTGGACGCCTCCGGCCCCGAGGCTTTCATACACTTTGATCTTGGACAGGTCGCCGCCGAACTTGGCCGAGGCACGGGCCCGCTCACGCTGCGCCTCCATCTCGCGCTTGAAGCCGTCCAAATCAACCTCGAGGCCCTTCTCGCGCGCTATCTCCTGCGTCATCTCCACCGGGAAGCCGTAGGTGTCCCAGAGCTTGAAGACGAGGTCGCCGCCGAGCCTGCCGCCCGACTGGAGCGCGTCGGTAAGCACAGCATAGCCGTTCTGGAAGACCTGTTGGAAGCGTTCTTCCTCTAGGCCCAGGACCGTCTTAACGAAGTTCTCTTGCTGGCGCAGTTCGGGATAGGACTCGCCCATGTCGCGGATGACCACAGCGGCGACGCTGCCGAGGAAGGCCTGGTCGAGGCCCAACTTACGGCCGTGGCGGATGGCCCGGCGGACGACGCGGCGCAGCACGTAGCCGCGGCCCTCGTTGCCCGGAACGACCCCGTCGGCGATGAGGAAGGAGGCGCTGCGGCCGTGCTCGACGACGACCCGCATGGCGTAGGAGGTTTCGGGGTCGGCGCTGTACTTCTTGCCGGAGATGCGGGCGACCTCATTGAGGAGGGGCGTGAACAGGTCGGTCTCGTAGATGGTCTTGACGCCCTGCAGGACGACGGCCAGACGCTCCAAGCCCATGCCGGTGTCCACGCTGGGCGCGGGCAGGGGCGTGCGCTTCCCGTCGAGGTGGTGGTAGAACTGCATGAAGACGAGGTTCCATAGCTCGACGAAGCGGTTGCAGGGGCCGCCGTTGGGCATCGCGTTGTCGCAGTTGGGGCCGCAGTTCGGCTTCTGGCAGCCCTTGTCCGCGCCGAAGTCGTAGTGCAGCTCGCTGCACGGGCCGCAGGGCCCTTCTAGCCCTGCCGGGCCCCACCAGTTGTGCTTGTCGCCGAACTTGTAGATGCGCTTCGCGGGGATACCCGCCTTCCGCCAGAGCGCGCCCGCGTCGTCGTCTGACGTGTGGATGGTGATGGCGAAGCGCTCCTTGGGCAAGCCCATGACGGTGGCGAGGCACTCGAGAGCGTACTTGATGGCGCCCTCCTTGAAGTAGTCGCCGATGCTGAAGTTGCCCAACATCTCGAACAGTGTGAGGTGCGTGGCGTCGCCCACCTCGTCGATGTCCACCGTGCGGAAGGACTTCTGGGACGAGGTGAGGCGCCGGTTGGGCGGTGCGGCGTGGCCCGCGAAGTAGGGCTTGAACTGGACCATGCCGGCGGTGGTGAGCAACAGCGTCGGGTCGCCGACAGGAATGAGGGAGGAGCTGGCCACGCGGAGGTGAGCCTGGCTCTCGAAGTACTTGAGGAAGGCTTCGCGTATCTGGTGTCCGGTCATCATACGAAAGATTGTATCTGCGAAGGCACGGGATGACAAACGGGCGGGCAGGGTGATGGGATCCGCTATAATTGCGCCATGCTGAGGCTTGGGACAGGACGCGGCCCCTTCGGCCCGCTGGGACGGCGGGTGATGGTGTCGTGGTTCATCGTGGCGGGCAGCTTGCTCCTGGCCCTGGGCGTGTACGCTGGGTTCCTGGGCGGCGGCTGGATCGAGGCCATCGCCCGGTGGACGGCGCGGTGGAGCAGCGCGACGCTGAACGTGCTGGGCGCGTCCACGACGGTCAGGGGTACCATCCTTGCATCGGACGACTTTGCTGTCAGCGTGGTGGCCGAGTGCACCGCCATCGGGCCGCTGGTGCTGTACGCGGGCGCGGTGGCGGCGTACCCGTCGCCGTGGCGAGCCAAGGGCCTCGGCGTGCTCATGGGCCTGGTGGTGCTGACGGCGGTGAACGTCCTGCGCATCGCCAGCCTGTTCTGGGTCGGCCAGGCTTACCCGCAGTACCTCGGCATCGCGCACCTCTTGGTGTGGCAGACGGCGATGATCCTCTTGGCCATCGTGCTTTGGCTGGTGTGGGTAGAACGGGTGGCGCATGCTCGGGCACGCTAGGTTGCTGACGTTCTGCTTCCGGGCGCTGGTACTCTTGTTGCTCATCGCCATGGTGTGGATCGGGCTGGCGGAGCCGTACAACGAGGCGCTTGTGGCGGTGGCGCGCCCGGCCGCACCGGACGGCGTGGCGATGCGCGCGATAGGCACGTACATCTTGCTCGAGCACGAGCTGTTCGCCCAGCCGGTGTCGGTGCGCGGGCTGACGCTGCACTACGGGTTGGTGCTGATGGTCGTGCTGGTGCTGGCGGCGGTGGACGTGCGGCCCCTGTCGCGCGTCGGCTGGCTGGTCACCTTCTTGGCAGGGCTATTCGTGACGCACGCGGTGGCAGTGATGCTGCTGCCACACGGTTATGTGTGGGCGGCCAGGGGCGACTCGCCTTCGTGGGTGGAAACGCTGGTGTCGAGCCTGTACACGGTCTATTGGGGGCTGCTGCCCGCGCTGGCCGCCGGTGCGTGGTGTCTGTGGTACTGGCTGCCGAGGGTGCGGCAAGGCACGCCGGTGGCCGTGGCCCCTGGTGTCGGTGGGCCAGGGTACAGGGTCTAGGAGGGGAATCGCATTTCTTTGTCATTCTGAGTCCCGACGCATCGGGACGAAGAATCTGGTTTCACGGCTGGTGCCTCTCGCTTTGATGCACTGTCATCCCCTTCTGACCTCATTCTTCGGTCGTCGGCTGCGGCCTCCGCCTCAGAATGACAAGGGTGAGGGGGCATGAGCGTGCAGAAGAGAGGGCATTATTTTTTAGGAGAGGGTCATGGCTCGGAAGAAGAAGGTGCTCATCACGGGGAGTTCGGGGCTCATCGGCGGCATCGTGGCCCGAGGGCTCGGGCACAAGTACGACATGAGCGGCGTGGACATCAGGCCGTCCGAACATATCCCGACGCACATCGCGGACATGCGCGACTTCGCCGCCATCCAGCCTGCGTTCGAGGGCATCGACTCGGTGGTGGACCTCGCCGCACTCATCCAGGTGGAGAGCACCTGGGAGCAGGTGTACGGCAACAACATCCCGGCAACATACAACGCCTTCGAGGCGGCGCGGCAGGCTGGAGTGAAGCGCATCGTGTTCGCCAGCTCGAACCACGCCGCGGGGATGTGGGAGTTCGACGAACCGTACAGGAGTATCGTGGCGGGCGACTACAAAGGTCTAAACCCAAAGATGCTGCGGCGGGTGACGGTGGACATGCCGATCCGCCCGGACAGCCCGTACGGGATAGGAAAGGCGTTTGGCGAGGCCACAGGCCGTTTCTACTCGGAGAAGCACGGCATCTCGGTGCTGTGCATGCGCATCGGGACGGTGAACAAAGAGGGTAAGCCGATGACCATCAGGCAGTTCGCCACTATCCTGTCGCACCGCGACCTGGTGCACCAGGTGGAGCGGTGCCTGGAGGCACCGGAGAGCGTGCGGTTCGGCATCGTGTACGGGGTGTCAAAGAACACCTGGCGGTTCTGGGATATCGAAGGAGCCAGGAAGCTCATCGGCTACGAGCCGCAAGATGACATGGAGCGGTGGCGCTGACGTTGAAGGGGCTATGGGGGAACTTCTTCTACAGAAGGAAGTTCCTCCATAGCGTCAGGGCTGCAGGCGGGCCCAACGGGTGTGGCTGATGCCGTCCACGGTGCCCCAGTAGTAGGCCATGACGGCGCCGTCGGGGAGCAGGACGCCGCCGGGTTTGCCGAAGCCTTGTGCCATGTTGACGGCGAGGACGTTCGACGGGTCGGGGCTGCCCAAGAGGTCCTCCTTGCCTGCATCGAACAAGACGACTTCGTTGTCGAGGTCGTAGCGGACGAGGTCGCGGGTGACGGCGGCGCGGACGCCCGCGGGCTGCCGCCGGTGGTTGTAGATGGTCACTACTCGGCCATCGGGCAGAGCGACGGGCGCGCAGGCCTGGCCGGGGAGGTTCGTGGGCATGGGCTGCGACCAGGTGCGGCCCTGGTCTGACGAGACGACGTAGTGGTTGGGCAGGTCTTCGTTGGCAGAGTAGCGGTGCGTCCAGGCCATGATGTAGATGCGGCCGTCGGGCAAGACCGTGCCGGTGTGGTCCCAGTAGAGCAGGTTGTGGGCTGGGTCGTGGGCGACGACGGTGAGTTCGCCCCAGGTGCGGCCCTGGTCGGAGGAGAAGAGGGCGGCGGCCATCTGGTCGGGCGGGCCCTTGTAGCCGACGGGCTTCCACGTCTCGATGGGGTACATCCAGCGGTCGGGGGCAAGTTGAAAGAAGACGCCTGCGCCGTTGGTGGTGTACCGCTCGCGCGGCAATGGGACAGGGATGACCTGCGGCGACGACCATGTGCGGCCCACGTCGTCCGACCAAAAGATGAGCAACTCAGGGTGCTGAAGCTCGTGGGTCTTCGGGTCGAAGGTCTGCGCCTGGCGGCTGGTGTCGAAGCGGGTGGCGGTGAGCATGAGGCGCCCACCGGGGACGGCGTAGATGTGCGGCGCGCGGTAGGCCCAACCGTCGGCGGGCGGACCTCCGCCGTGGGTGCTCCCCTCGTTGCTCCACGTGGCGCCGCCGTCAACGGAGCGCAGCACCTCGATGTGGTTGTCGGAGGAGGCGAGGGACTTGCCGACGAACTGGCAGGCGATGAGATTGCCATCGGGCAGCGAGGTGATGGCGGCCATGTAGGCGCCACGGCCCTTGCGACGGGAAATGACGCCCTCGACGACGAGTTTCAACTCAGCACATATCCACTGTGGTCCCTGGGATCACCCTCACCCTCGTCCCGATTCGCCGCGGCGAATCGGGACAGGCCTCTCCCCTCAAGGGAGAGGGAGCACCACCGCCCCTGCCAGCACGACCTTGACTAAGCGTTCTTGGACTTCATCAGGCCGAGGATGTACTCGACTTGCGCCTGGTGCTCGATCTCGTGAGAGAAGCAGTTCTGGAGGTAGCGGGTGACGGTCATTTCGGGCAGCTTGGGGTTGGGGCGGTCGTCCAGGCGGGTGATGTCCACGCCGCGGACGAACTCCACGGAACTCTTGCGGACGGCATCGGCGTAGGCGAGGAGGTCTTTGAGGGGAGGCACCTGGAAGTCGCCGACCTGTTGGGACGTCCAGCTATTGCCGGAGTTGAGGGGCGAGTCCTGGTCGGGCGGCTGAACGGGAAGCTTGTGCCTGGCTGCGTAGCCCTGCTTGAACCAGACCTCGCCCTTCTGGCTGAGCCAGCGGTGCGCGTAGCGGTCCTCGGCGCGGAAGATGTGGAAGAGGAAGAAGCCGACGTGGTTGGCGTCGGGGCCTGGCCGCCAGCGGAGCTGGGCATCGGTGAGGCCGCCGACGGCGTCGAGGGTGCGCTTCCTGGTACGCTCCATGGTCTGGACGACGGAGTCTCGCAGGTCCATGTATCCCTCCCTCGTTAGCTCCCTTTGGCCTCGGCGTCGAGGACCTTCTGGAGGCGGCGCTTATGGCGGGCCTCACCGCTGAACCTGGCGGAGAGGAAGGCTGTGACCAACTCCTTGGCGACCTCGCCGCCGACGATGCGCGCGCCGAGGCAGAGGACATTCATGTCGTCGTGCTCGACGCCCTGATGGGCGGAATAGGTATCGTGGCAGACGGAGGCGCGGACGCCCTTGACCTTGTTGGCTGCGACGGCTGCGCCGACGCCGCTGCCGCAGACCATGATGCCGCGCTCGGCCTTACCGGAGGCGACGGTGCGGGCGACGGCCAAGGCGAAGTCGGGATAGTCGTCGGCTGCTTCGTAGGCGTGGGCGCCCACGTCCACGACCTGGTGGCCCAGCTTCTCCAACAGGGGGACAAGCTCGACCTTGAGGGGAAACCCGCCGTGATCTGCGCCGATAACAACACGCATGGGACTGACCTTCCTTCCTAGTAGTGGAGTGTATGATTCGTGCAACCCAGCGTCAACAGCAATCAGGAGCGCGGGTGTGTTTGAGATAACACAGAGGCTGACGGTCAGGAAGGCGAAGCTGGTGCGGCTGCTGGGCGAGATGGCGTCCGGCGGCGAGTATAGCCACAGCCTGTACCTGACGCCGGACGCCCTCACCGCTTTGCGGCGACCAGCGTCGCAAAAGCCCTCTCCCCTCACGGGGCGAAGGGTGGTGCCGACCCCTCCCCCATCCATGGGGAAGGGCCTTCGGCTCCACGGCGGAGCCGAAGGGGTGAGGGCCGCTGCGGTTAGGCCCGAGGCGGCGGCGATGCTGGAAGCCATCGGGGAGAGCGATATGGGCGCGGCGCTGTTCTGGGGCGATGCAGGCGGCATGGCCGTGGCGCCGCCGTTCCCGCTGCAAAAGGATGAGGCGTTCGACCGGATGGAGGCCGGGCCGCTGAAGGCGCTGCTCGAGAGCAGGCCGACGGTCGGCGTCGTGCTGCTGCGGCTGGGCCGGTACGCGGTGGCGGTGCTGGAGGGCGAGGAGGTCGTGGTGTCGAAGACGGGGTCACGGTACGTGAAGGCGCGGCACCGCGCGGGCGGGTCGTCGCAGCGGCGGTACGAGCGGAGCCGCGAGCGGCTGGTGCGGGAGCTGTACGACGCGGCGTGCAGCGTGGTGGAGGGCGTGTTCGTCTCGGCGGGCCGGACGCCGGACTACGTGCTCCTGGGGGGAGAAAAGCACACCCTGGCCGAGTTCGTGAAGCGCTGCCCTGCGCTGGATGGGCTCGGCGAGCGGCTACTGTCGCGGCGTCTGGCCGTGGACCGGCCAGGCAACGATGCGCTGGACGGCATCGCAGGCGAGGTGTGGTCGAGCAGGGTGGCGGTGTATAGTCAAACAGGAGATTGAGGGTTCAATAGCACTGCATCAACGAGATGTGACACCAGCCGAAAGTCATAGTCTCAACTCCCAGCCAATACACCGCAACACTTGATGCTCTGGGTGTACTAACTGGTTTCTCCTCTCTTCGACTCTCTCACTCAAAGAAATACTCATCACCCTCGTGGCAATCAGTTCATATGAAGAAAGGAGAGGGTCTAGAGAAATCTTCGGCGGGTCATGCTCGTAACCAATTACAAAAAGACCTTTGTGCTGATAGCCACGTAGAGTGGATAGTTTAATAGCATCGCCGATAATGCTTACGTTGCCAACATATGGGTGTAAGAGATTGACACTCCAATTTTCGGCTTCCCTCCCGTTGTCACCAAATGGCCGAACAATCTTGAATTCCAAGGCCCAATCGCCCTGCACATCCATATCGGGAGTTCTTTTGGTCTGAGCTGATACTCCACGGCTTGACAGCCGCCTCGCAATTTCCCGAAGGATTTGCGGTTCACCGAACGGTCCAATACCCGGCTTGAAGTTCTTGTGAATTGGACCCTCGGCATCGAAGTCCTTGAGCACATCGGCGATGGCCTTTACTAACTCTGCATGAAGCATCTGCGCCCTGCCTGCTCTTCTTTCTGTACCTGTACAACTACACCGCCGTGTAGCCGCCGTCCACGATGAGGGGCGCGCCGGTCATGAAGGCGGACTCGTCGGAGGCGAGGAAGAGGGCGGCGTTAGCGATGTCCTCCGGCGTGCCCAGGCGTCCGATGGGGTGCTTCTCGGTGAGTGCCTTGTTCGCCTCTGGGTCGTTGAGCAGCTTCTCGGTGAGCGGCGAGACGACGAAGCCGGGGCAGATGCAGTTGACGCGGATGTTCTGCTTGGCGAAGTGGACGGCCATGTTGCGGGTGAGTTGCAACACCGCCCCTTTGGAGGGGTTGTAGGGGTTGAAGCCAGTCATGGCGCCGCCCCAGACCTGCACGCCCAGCGGGTACGCCACGAGGGACATGATGGAGCCGAGGTTGACGATGGCGCCGCCGCCAGCCTTGGCGATTTCGGTGACGGCGTACCACGAGACGAGGTAGGTGCCCTTGAGGTTGACGCCGATGACCTTGTCCCAGACGACCTCGTGCGGCGCGCCTGGCGGCGCCTGGCGGGCGCTGATGCCCGCGCTGTTGACGAGGACCTGGAGCCGCCCGTAGGCGCTGACGGCGGCCTTGACCATAGCCTCGGCGTCTTTGGGGGAGGTGACGTCGCCCGCGACGGGCGTGGCGGCACCCCCTGCGGCGCGGACCTCCTTGGCGACGGCCTTGGCGTTCTTGGCGGCTAGGTCGGCCACCACGACCTTTGCGCCCTCCCTGGCGAAAAGGAGGGCCGTGGCGCGGCCGATGCCGGAGCCGCCGCCGGTGATGAGGGCTACCCTGTCTTTGAGTCGCATGGCGCTGCTCCTGTGGGTGTGGTTTCGCTGGGTCGAATCATAGGGCCAGTAGCCACTCTGGTAAAGACGCCCGCTGGGTAGGGGCGAGGCACGCCTCGCCCCTACAGGTACAAGGCGCTGTTGCCATAGCTGGCCAGATATAGCATCATCATTGGGCCGAAGGACGCACGATGTTCACGTTCGACGTTCCCGCAGAGTTCATCCTCATCCGCGACTTCGCCATCATCATGGCGGTCGCGGGGGCCGCGGTCGTCCTCTTCCGGCGGCTGAAACTGCCGCCCATCTTGGGCTACCTGGTGGCGGGCGTGCTGGTCGGCCCGTTCACCTTCCCCAAACCGCCTGTCGAGGATGTGGAGATCATCCGGCTCCTGGCGGAACTGGGCTTGGTGCTGCTGCTGTACACGGTGGGGCTAGAGTTCGGATGGCGGCGCATCCGGCAGGTGGGGCTGACGGTGCTGCTCATCGGGACCATCGAGATGTTGCTGATGGTGTCGGTGGGCTACCAGGCGGGCCGGTTCCTGGGCTGGACGACGCTGGAGTCCATCTTCCTGGGGGCGGCGCTCTCCATCAGCAGCTCGGCGATCCTGGTGAAGGTGCTGGTGGACACAGGGCGGCTGACGTCCACATCCGGCAAGCTCATCGTGGGCATCCTGGTGGTGGAGGACTTCGCCGCAGTTATCATGCTGACGCTGCTGTCGGGCGTGGCGAGCACGGGCACGGCCGACCTCGGGGACATCGGCGAGCTGCTGGCGAAGCTGGCCATCTTCGGCGTGGCGGCGCTGGCGCTGGGCGCGGTGGTAGTGCACCGCATCGTGCATTACGTGGCGAAGTTCCGCTCGACGGAGACGATGATCCTGGTGTCGCTGGCGCTGTGCTTCTCGCTGGCGCTGCTGGGCCAGTCGCTCGGCCTGTCCGCCGCCGCGGGCGCGTTCCTCGTCGGGGCCATCATCGGCGACACGGACGAGGCGGAGGTGGTGACGCGGTCCATCTCGCCCATCCGGGACATGTTCGGCGCGGTATTCTTCGTGTCCATCGGGATGCTGATAAACGTGCATACGATACCCGAGCACCTGCTGCCTGCACTTATCATTTCGGTGGTGTTCATCCTGGGGAAGGTGGTGGCGAACACGCTGGGGAGCATCGTGGCGGGGCGGTCGGGCCGGGTGGCGCTGCACGTCGGCATGGGGATGCCGCAGGTCGGAGAGTTCTCGCTTGCCATGGTGAAGGTCGGGGTGGCCTACGGGGCCATCGGCGGGTTCGTCTATCAGCTGATCGCCGTGGTGACGGCGGTGACATCGCTGGTGTACCCGTACCTGGCGCGGTTGGCGGACCGGGTGGCGGACTTCTTTGAGAAGCGGTCCCCCGCCCTCGTGCGGGAGTACGCAGGCAGCGTTTCGGGGGCGGCGCGGGACTTTCGGCGTGGACTGACCCTGGATCAGGAGCTACGGCAGAGGGTGCGCGGCCCCGCGGTGACGGTGCTCATCAACGTGCTCATCATCGCGGTGGTGGTGGAAGCCGGGACGTTCGTGGGCGGGTTCGCGCCGGCGATGTCACGGGCGACGAGGCTTTCTGAGGACGTGGTCGGACTGATGGTGGGGGGCGGGACGCTGCTGCTGTGCGTGCCGTCGGCGCTGGCGGTGTGGTTCAACCTGCGGGAGCTGGCGGACGCCTTCGCATCGTACCTATTGCTGCGGCGCGGAGCGTCGGCGCGGTGGGTGCAGGAGCGGTTGCGCGGGGTCATCCGGGACTCGTTGGTGGTGCTTATCGTGGTGTTGGTGACGCTGTGGTCGCTGCCGTTCATCGCGCAGCTGCTGTCGCTGGGGAGCATCTCGACGCCGCTGCCGTTCATCCTCCTGGCGTTGGCGGCGTTCCTGGCGTTCCGCGCGCTGCGGAGAGTGCACGGCTTTTTGGTGAGCACTTTCAGCAGCACCTTACTCGGCGGAGCGGAGAGGACAAGCACAGTTGCCGCACCCCCACCTGCCGCGCCGGTTCAACCGGGACCAGTTGACGCAGCGCTGCACGAGGGACACATGCACTTGGCTGATGGACTGCGCCGCATCACCAGCAGCGAGGCGGAGATCATCGCACTTTCGGCGATGGTGGACGACCGGACGCCTTACCAGCGCAGGCTAGGGAAGCGCCTTGTGACCTTCGAGGTGAAGGATGTGGCAGAGCATCAGGGGTACTACAAAGTGACGCTGGCGTTCCGCGCGCCCTCGATGGCCGCGACGGACGTGGGCGAGGAGGAGGTGTATGTGGACCACTTCGGACATGTACGGGTGCGGCAGATCAAAAGTTGGCCGCCGAGCGTGGTGAAGGGACACCCGCACCTGGCGGTGTACGCGGCGGCGGTCGTGGCCGTGGCGGCGGTCATCGCGCTTGTCGTGTTGCTCGTGGCGAGAGGTTCTAGTACGCCGTAGGCACGGCATGGAGGAGAGATGAACAACACGGCGGACGTGGTGGTGGCCGGTGGAGGGGTGATGGGGTGCAGCATCCTGTATAACCTGGCCTCGATGGGCATGCGGCAGGCGCTGCTGCTGGAGTCGGGGACGCTGGCTGGCGGTTCGACCGGGCGCTCCATGGCCATACTGCGGATGCACTATTCGAACGAGGTGACGGCGCGGATGGCGTGGGAAAGCCTCGCGGTGTTCAGACACTTCGAGGAGGTGACGGGAGGGCCGTCGGGGTATGTGCGGACGGGGTATCTTCTGGTGGCACAGCCCGAGTACGGGCGTGCGTTGCGTGAGAACGTGGCGATGCAGCAGCGGGTGGGGGTGGATACGGCAGTCGTGGACGCGGACGGCATGGTCCCGATGGCATCGGGATGGTTCACCTTCTCTGAGGGTGAGGCGTGCGCATACGAGCCTGAGTCGGGCTATGCCGACCCGTACCTCGTGGCGACGGGATATGCCCGGAAAGCGCAGGAGATGGGGGCAGCGGTGCGGACAGGCACGCCAGTGGGAAGCATTGAGGTGGAGGATGGGAAGGTGGCGGGTGTGGTGACCGGGGACGGGCGAGTGGCGACGCGGACGGTCGTGGTGGCGACAGGAGTATGGTCGCAGCCGATGTTGGCTGCACTGGGTGTGGATGTGCCGCTGGAGTGCGTGCGGCACCAGGTGGTGACGCTGCGGAGGCCGTCGGAGGCGCTGCCCGACCACCCGACCATCGGCGACGTGGTGAACGGACTGTCGGCACGGCCGGACTCGGCGGGACTGACGCTCGTCGGCGTGGGCGAGGAGCCGGTACCGTCCCCCGACGGGTACAACCAGGGCGTGGACTGGATAGCGATGGAGGACTCGACGAAGCGGCTGGTCGCGCGGATGCCGCGGCTGGCAGGCGCGTACTACCGCGGTGGATGGTCTGGGCTGTTCGACGTGACGCCGGACTGGCACCCCGTCCTGGGCCGGGTCGAAGGCATCGAGGGGCTGTACCTGGCGGTGGGGTTCAGCGGGCATGGGTTCAAGTTGTCGCCCATGGTGGGGCAGACGATGGCCGAGCTTATCGTGAAGGGCGAGACGACGATAGACGTCTCGATCCTAGGTCTGGACCGGTTCCGGACGGGCAACTTGATGCGATCGAAGTATCCGCTGGCGGTGCTGGCGTGAGGAGTGCATGTGAAGCGGTTCGAGGGTAAGGTAGCTCTGGTGACCGGAGGGAACGTGGGCATCGGCCGCGCGGCGGCGGTGGCTTTCGCAGCAGAGGGCGCGCGCCTGGCTGTGGCCGCGCGGCGGCAAGTTGAAGGTGAGGCGACGGTGGAGGCCATCCATAGAGCAGGCGGCGAAGCCATCTTCGTGCGGACGGATGTGACACAGTTGGGGGAGGTGGAGGCGATGGTGGCGCGGACGGTGCAGGCGTTCGGGCGGCTGGACTGCGCGTTCAACAACGCGGGCGTGGAAGGGCCGGGCATCCCCACTGCTGACTATTCGGTGGAGGAGTGGGACCGCGTGATTGACGTGAACCTCAAGAGTGTGTGGCTTTGTATGAAGTACGAACTGCCGCACATGGTCAGGCAGGGCGGCGGGGGCATCGTGAACATGTCCTCAGTCCTCGGCCTGGTGGCTTACCCGAATACGTCGGCCTACACGGCGGCCAAGCACGGCGTCGTGGGGCTGACGAAGGCCGCGGCGCTGGAGTACGCGCGGGAACACATACGGGTCAACGCGTTATGCCCGGCCAGCGTCGTGACTCCGATGTTCGACCGGCACTGGGGGCCGGAGTCGTCGCGAAGCCCGGCCGAGTCGGCCGCGCTGCACCCTGTGGGCCGCGTGGCGGCAGCCGAGGAGATCGCCGCTGCAGTGCTGTGGCTTTGCTCGGACGCGGCTTCCTACGTCAACGGCCACGCGCTCAGCCTGGACGGCGCCTGGACAGCTCAGTAGCGGGTCTGTTGGCTAAAGGGTTACAGGGCTGCCCGAGCGGGCGGAGCGGTACACGGCATCGAGGATGGTGACGACGGCGTTGCCGTCTTCGATGGTGACGGCGGGCGGTCGGCGCTCCTTGAGGGAGGCGAGCCACTCCTTGAGTTCGGCGGCATACATATTGGACGGGTGGGGCGCGCCGGGCACGATGGTCGTTGGGTTGGCGTAGGCGGGGACGACGGCGCTCTGGACGGTGACGGTGTCGCCGGGGATGGTGGAGTACTCGGGAGGCCACTCAGCACGGACGCGGCCCTTGGTGCCGAAGACCTCGACGAAGTCCACCGCGCCCACCTGCTGGGAGCACAGGAAGCTCGCCAGGACGCCGTTCTTGAAGCGGATGGTATACGAGACGTCCTGCTCCACGCCGCCTTTGGGCCGCCAGGCGATGTCGGCGGTGACGCGCTCCGGCTCGGAGCCGACCATCCACAGTACCTGGTCAGTCACGTGCGAGCCGACCCATCGGATGGGGCCGCCCCCCATGGCTGGGTCGCTCTGCCAGCCGGTCAGCAGGGGCGGGGAGCCTTTGGCGGCGTTAACGTTGACGATGTCGCCGATGGCGCCCTCACTGATGAGGCGTTTCATGATGCGGCGGCCCTCGGCGAAGCGCTCGCAGTAGCCGACCATGAGCGAAGCGCCGGACTTCTTGGCGGCATCGCGCATCTCGCGGGCCTCGGCCGGGCTTGCGGCCATGGGCTTTTCGATGAAGACGTTGCGGCCTGCGCGGAGAGCGGCGACCGCGGCACCCGCGAGGCGGCTATGCGGCATCGCGATGACGACGCCGTGCAGGTCTTCCTTCGCAAGCATCGTGTTGTAGTCGAGATACGGGCGCTGGAAGTCGAACGAGCGCATGGCCTGGGCGGTCCGGCCCTCGTCCACATCGCAGCAGGCCACGAACTCGACCTCGGGCAGCTTCGAGAGGGGAGGGCAGAGGTAGTCCAGGGCGTGGGCGCCGCAGCCGATGAGGCTGAGGCGGAACACGCCCTGCTTCTTGGCGGTTGTCATGGGTTTTGGTTAGGCCTCGACCTCGATGATGGCCTCGATCTCGATGGGGATGTCGTTGGGCAGGGCGGCCATGCCGACGGCGGAGCGGGCGTGCTTGCCCTTGTCGCCGAAGACCTCGACGAGGAGGTCGGAGCAGCCGTTGGCGACCTTGGGTTGCTGGTTGAAGTCTGGTGCCGAGTTGACCATGGAGAGGAGCTTGACGACGCGCTTGACCCTGTCCAGGTCACCGCCCGCGCCGTCTTTCATGCGGGCGAGGAGGTTGATGCCTGTGAGCCTTGCAGCCTCGTAGCCCTGCTCGATGGTCAGATCCTTGCCCAGCTTGCCCTTGGGGATGGAGCCGTCGGCCCGTGGTGCGGGCCCGCAGCCGGCCAGGTACACGAGGTTGCCCGTGCGGACGGCGGGCACGTAGGTCGCCACCGGCGACGGGGGCCTCGGCAGGGTGATGCCCAACTTCTTCAGCTTGTCTTCGACGACGCCCATGTAATTCCTCCTATGGTTTTGCGTTGCGCGATTACTAAGGTGTGAGGCGGTAGAACCGCAAGAATGGCTTCTCGATGGGAAGGACCTGCACGTCCCTGAAGCCAGCCTGCGCTGCGTAGCGCTTGAAGGTCGGGGCCCGCATGCCGGTGCCGGTGGCGGCGGACGGCTTCTCGGCCATGCCGCTGGGAAGGCAGACGAATATGCTGGCCCCGTACATGAACCACTCGGCATCATCGCCAGGGCCGTTGAAGGTGTCTGCGACGCGCTCGTCGGCCACGATGAGAGAGCCGCCGCGGGCATAGCGCTCGTTCACCTTGGCACGCTTGGCCAATTCTGCTGATGTGGAAGGGCCTTTTTCAGCCAGCGTCTTGTACAGTCCCAGCCGGTCGCCGACGTACACCGAGAGGAGGTCGATGCTGCCCAGGGCCGCGTTGAACAGCCGGCCGACGAAGGCCTCTGTCTTGGCAGTGTCACTCGTAGTTGTCATGGAATACACCTATCATGCGAAGGTGAGGATGCGCGAAGGGTTGTCCTCGATGATGGCGTCCACCTCGTCGTTGGAGAAGCCGCGCTTGCGCATCCGTGGGACGATGTTCTCGATGATGTGGTGGTAGCCGTGGCCGCCGTACTTGACGAGGCGGTGCTTGGTGCAGATGTCCTGGGCGACAACGACCTTTTCGCCGTAGCCCTTGTCCACCAGCAGGCGGATGTTGTCCAAGCGCTGGACGTCGCTGGGCATGTGGGAGCCCGGCAGAGGGTAGTGGGAGGACTCGTTGCCGAACAGGTCGTATTCGAGGAAGCAGCCGGTCTTGGCCAGGTCGAGGAGCTTGCGAGTGTCGAAGACGGTGCGGTCGAGGTGACCCATGATGACGCGGCTGACGTCGGCGCCGGACTCAGCGAGGACCTCGATGATTTCGAGGGGCGCGGCCTCGTTGCGGCCAGGGTGGATGAGGACGGGCGCGCCGGTGGTCTGCTGGGCCTTGGCGGCGGCGCGGAGGACCTTGCGCTCGTTGTCGGTGAGGGGCCAGGAGCAGCCGAGCTCGCCGATGATGCCCGCCTTGACTTGGGTGTCGCCGACGCCCTCGGTGATCTCCTTGATCATCTGAGCGGCGAGGTCGGCGTCGGTGCGCTGGGCCATGTCGCCAGGATGGACCTTGTCTATGTAGAAGCCCGCGCCCATGACGACGTTGAGGCCGGTGGCGCGGGAGATGCGGGTGAGGGCCAGCGGGTCGCGGCCGATACCGATGGTGGTGGCGTCCACGATGGTGCCGCCACCGGCCACGAAGTACTTGCGCGCCTCCTCGATGGCGGTCTTTTCGTCGAGGAGCTCCAGGTTGTCCTTATTGCTTAGCCAGTTGTAGCGGATCCAGCCCAGGTTCTCCATCGTGATGGGCTGGAGCGCCTTGAACTTCTGCGACGCCTCCTGGGGCATCTGGAGCATGAAAGCGAAGTCTATGAGCAGGTGCTCGTGGGTCATGGTGGCCCCGAGGTGCTCGGGCTTCACAGGGCCGAGCACGGTCTGGGCCATCCCGGACAGGCTGGACTTGGGCGCTCTGGGCAAAAGACACCTCCTCGCAAGACGATGGCGACAAGGCTAACAAGCTACCCCTACACCGTCAAGGGCCGCGCACTGGGGAACTGCTTCTAGACCGAAGAAGTTCCCCACGCCCCTGCCTTCATCATGTTCCAGAGTCTTTTCGAGGGGTCTGGAGAACCTTTTCTGCCCAGAAAGGGTTCTCCAGCGTGCCGCTCTCGATGGTCTAGCCGATGGTGAGGGCTTTGGCGCGGCGATCGGCCTGGTCAACGATGTCGAGGCCGACCATCTCGCCCCAAGCGGCCAGGATACGGGTCGTGATGGGGCCGGGGGCCTTCATATTGAGGTCGCGCTTGTCCACGCGGCCGATGGGCAGAATGCAGTAGGGCGTGCTGCTGATGAAGGCCTCGTCGGCGTTGTACACGTCGTAGGGCTGGATGCTCTCCTCGGCGGTGGGGATGCCAAGCTGGTCGCACAGCTCGAAAACGGTGGCGCGGGAGACGCCCTGGAGGGTGCTGTTGTCGCGGGGGGCCCGGACGACGCCGCCGGAGACGATGAAGAAGTTGGAGCCGATGCTCTCGGCGACGTTCCCCTCCAGGTCGAGGAGGACCGGGAAGGCGTCGGGGTCTATGTCGGTGGCCTCCAGGTCAGCGAGGACGAAGTTGAGGCGGCTGAAGTTCTTGGCCTTTGGGTCTATCTGCTGAGGGGAGGTGGTGCGCACCTTCGGGATGATCGCGCTGCCGCCCGAGTGGAAGATGGGGGCGTAGCGCACGAAGTCTATCGGGTCTATGAAGATGGAGACGGTCGGGTTCTTGGCCAGGTGGACGGGATAGCCGCTGCCGCGGGTGACGATGGGCGAGACCATGTAGTCGTCGTTGGCCTGGCGGCGCATCGGCTCGTTGCGCTTGACGGTCTCGTGGAGCAGGCGTTCCAGTTCGGCCATGGAGATGCCCGGGTCGATGCGGACGTACTTCAGGGTGCGGGCGAAGCGCTCCAGATGCTCCTCGACCTTGAACAGCTTGCCGTTGAAGGTGCGGAGCGTGTCGTAGACGACATCGCTCATGCGGAAGCCGCGGTCGGTTATGGGGATCTTAGCCTCGCTACGCGGGATGAACTTGCCGTTGAGCCATACGAGATAGTCCATCGTTCACCTCTCCTGGAAAGAATAGGGGGCTAGACGGGGCCGCCTTTGCCAGCCGAGGCGGGCATGGGTGGCTGAACGGTGTCGCCGAAGCGGACGGCGCCGGAGGTCACGACTCTGGCGAGGATGCCGCGGCGCTCCTCGAGTTGGTGGCGGAGACCGTCGCGCAGTTCGTCCATCCGGTAGCAGGGCGTGCAGCCGCCGGTGATTTCCAAGATTGTACCGCCGAGCGCCAGCCGACTGCCGGCGGGGATGGCGGCTAGGTCTATGCCCTGAGTAGTAACATTCTCACGAAGCTGGCCAGGCTGGAGGCCGTGCGTTGTGAGGGTTTCGATGTCCATAAGGAGGACTTGGCGCTTCTGGCCGTGGCCGTTGGCCGAAGCGTGGCGGTCGCCCTGAATGCCGTGCCCGGCCACGAATGCTGCCTGAGCCACCGAGCGCATAGGCTCGCGGTGGCCCAGGTAGAGGTGCAGGGCGACGACGGTGCCGTTCCGAGAGAGTGTCATCTAGCCTCGGCGGTCAGCGCTATTTCCACTCCCAGACCTTGTCCGTCGTGTTCTCGTGCTCGTCCGTCTCGTGCTCGACCATGCCGAGGACGTTGTTGAGGCGGGCCAGCTTGCCGGCCCGGGCCTGGTAGTTGACGCAGGCCGACCAGCGGACGCCCATGCCCTTCCCGGTCATCTACCCGACTCCGAAGCCGTGCCAGATGGCGGACTCTCCTTCGCTGGTCATGGTGATGCCCTGTCCCTCGCCGTAGAACTGCCCGGGCAGGCGCTCGTACACGACATAGGAGCCCATGTTCTGGGAGTCCATCCCAAGGAGCTTGCCCTGGCTCTGGAAGGTGACCTCCATCTTGACCATGCGGCCGTCCGCGCTGGGGAGGATGCGCATCCCTGTGACCTTGCCTTCGCCGAGCTTGTCTCCGAGCATGTTTCCGCCTACTCGTGATGAATTCTGAGCTGCGGGATAGAGGGTAGCACGAAGGGCGGCGGCGGACAACGCCAGAGGGTGAAGGGGGCATGCATACCTCGCTGAGCGGCGAACGGCATGCTGGGGAGTTGGATTGGTATAATCCGTCCGCGTTGAGGAGTTGAAACGATGAAGACAGCATTGAAGATGGGTTCGGGGAAGTTCACGTACCGTCTGGAGACGGGCTGGGAAAAGGTGCCGAAGGGCATGGGGTGGCGAGAGGTGGCTGGAGTGGCGGTAGGGCCGCAGGACAGGGTCTATGTGTTCGCGCGCAGCGAGCACCCGGTGATGGTGTTCGACCGCGACGGCAAGTTCATCAAGTCCTGGGGCGAAGGGGTCTTCTCGAACCCGCACGGGCTGACCCTGGGAGTGGAAGGCGACACGCTGTTCTGCATAGACAACGGCGACCACACGGTGCGGAAGTGCACGCTGGACGGGAAAGTGTTGATGACGCTGGGGGTGCCCGGCAAGCCGTCGCCGGCGTACAGCGGCAAGCCGTTCAGCAAGTGCACCCACGTCGCGCTCGACCCGAAGACGGGCGACATCTACGTGTCAGACGGGTACGCGAACGCCAACGTCCATAAGTATTCACCGGACGGGAGGCACCTGCTCTCCTGGGGCGCCCCTGGGACGGACCCGGGCGAGTTCAACCTGCCGCACAACATCGTCACCGACAAGGACGGGTACGTGTACGTGGCTGATCGGGAGAACCACCGCGTCCAGGTGTTCACCTCCAAGGGGAAGTACGAGGCGCAATGGGGCAACATGCATCGGCCGTGCGCGCTCTACCTCTCGAAGGAGCAGCACGTGTACGTCGGGGAGCTGGGCTTCGGGATGGAGGTGAACCGGCAAACGCCGAACCTGGGGCCGCGCATCAGCGTGTACACCACGAAGGGCGAGCGCCTTGCGAGGGTGGGGGACAGGGGCTTCGGGCTAGAGGAGGGGCAGTTCATCGCGCCGCACGGGATGGCGGTGGACTCGCGTGGCGACTTGTACATCGGCGAGGTGGCCAAGACGGCGATGAAGTTGGTTCAAACGCCCACGCCGGATGCGCCGCGCAGCCTGCAGAAGCTCGTGAGGGAGTAGCGAACGGGGGATCCACAGGACCCTGCCGGAACGCGGGGCCGCGAAGGAGACCATTCGGTGAAACCCGTTTACTTTAGCCGCCATGCGCTGCAGCAAATGTCCGACCGTGGCGCGTCAAGAGACGACGTAGAAGCTGCCATCGCCAGTGGAAAACAGCTACCTGCCAGGCAAGGCAGGTAGGCTTTTCGCAAGAACTTCGGATTTGAGTGAGAATGGAAACACCGATATTACGGGACCAAACAAGTGATGCCCATTGTGAAAGAGGAGGCTGAACGCCTAGTGGTCATAACGGTGTTTGTGTTCTATCTTGGAGGCGAGTCATGAAGATTAGCTATGACCCCTAAGTTGACGCCGCCTACATCAGCTTCAAGGCAGGGCCCACCGAAGTAACCACTGTGCGGATCAATGAAGACGTGGCGATAGACCTAGGCCCAAATGAGGAAATAGTTGGGATCGAGGTGTTGGATGCCTCCCGGCACTTTTGACTTCTCCAGAAAACGTCCGCAGGTAACGGTTGAGGTACTCGGACAGGCAGCACGCTCCTGAGATTTAACATAGAGCCTAGGGTTCGAGAGATGGCGACGACCACAAGGATAAAGGCGGATGCGAAGGCGATGGCGGAGGCGGCGCAGGCGTTCCTGGCGTCGCTGACGCCGGAGCAGCGGGCGAAAGCAACCTTCGCGTTCGAGGACAGCGAGCGGTGGAACTGGCACTACGTGCCGAAGGCGCGCAAGGGTCTGCCGCGCGGGGAGATGAGCGAGGCGCAGTTGGTGGCGTCGGAGGCGCTGATGGCGTCCGCCATGAGCGAGCGCGGGCTGCGGCAGGCCAACGCCATCTTCGAATTGGAGAGCATCCTGAAGAGCATCGAGCAGAAGAGCGGGACACTCATGTACCGGCGTGACCCTGGGCTGTACTACTTCACTGTATTCGGAACGCCGGGCAGAGACAAGCCCTGGGGCTGGCGTGTGGATGGTCACCACGTATCGTTGAACTTCACGGTGGTCGTTCGCGGCGAGGTGGTCTTGACGACACCCCTGTTCCTGGGGTCGAACCCAGCCGAGGTGCTGCACGGGCCGCATAGGGGGCAGCGCATTCTGCGGGACGAGGAGGACCTGGCCCGGAATCTGCTGCTCGGCTTGGACGCCGCACGGCGGGCGCGGGCGGTCATCTATCCGGCGGCGCCGCGCGATTTGTTCACGCGGGCCAGCCGTCGTGTGGAGATCGCGGAGCCTGCTGGGTTGCCCGCGTGGGCGATGTCGGCGGGCCAGCGGGAGACGCTGGCGGCGCTGGTGAAGAACTACGCCGGCCGGGCGGCGAAGGGACTTGCGGACGCGGCGCTGCGAAAGGTGGAGCGGGACGGGTTCGAGCGGCTGCACTTCGCGTGGGCTGGCAGCGAGCACCGACGGCAGCCGCATTACTACCGCATCCACGGGCCGTCGTTCTTCGCCGAGTACGACAACACGCAGGACATGGCGAACCACATCCACTCGGTGTGGCGGGACACCGAGGCCGACTTCGGGGCCGACGCCTTGGCGGCGCACTACGCCCAAGCGCACTAGAACTTAGAACAAGGTTGGCATACTTGTAGGGGCGGCCAACTGGCCGCCCCTACGTGTTTCCTGAATGCTCACCCCCAGGTGGCGGCCCTCTTACCCGCCTTCGTCCGGGACGAGGAGATCGGCGGTGTGGAGGAGGATGGTCTCGACGACCTGGCGGCCGACGATGTACACGGTCGCGCTGGAGGTGTTCCTGACCCAGTAGGACTCCTCGTCGCGCTCGAGGAAGACGATGCGCTGCGTGGCGGCGTTGAGGCCCTTCTTGGGCTCGAGGAGCAAGGAGGCGTCGGGGATGTCGAAGTTGAGGCGGGCGGACTCCGCTTCGCTGGCAAAGCCGGTGGCGCGGAGGGTCTGGACCGCACCGAGGATAGCAGCTGTCGCCTGGGTGTTGGCCTGGATGGGGCCTCCGTCGGTCTGGAGGTGGAAGAAGGGGGCCGACTCGGAGATGGAGACGGACATGACCTCTTCCGGGGTCTGGCGCGGGTAGCGGAGGGTGAAGGAGCCGAGGACCTCCAAGGGCATCGTGACGATGGTGGGGTCGCGCCAGGAGTCGGGGTCCGAAGCGAACAGGTCGGAGAAGCGGCAGGGGACGGCATAGACGTTGTCGCGGTCCTCACGGCGGAGGTAGCAGAGGGCGACGGTCTGGGAGCCGATGCCGACGATGAAGCGCTCTTGAACAGAGTTGCCGAGAAGGAACTGCACCTCGGTGCCGTTCTCGGCGTCCACGCCCATACGAAGGTGGCTGGCGCTGTTCTGAGCGACGAGCTGCGCGCCGTCGAACTTCTTGACGGTGTTCCAGAACTCCTGGAAGCGGGCCTGGTCTATGTTGAGCTGGCCCACGCGCCATACGTCGGCGGACTCGCCGACCCGTTTGAGGCTGACCTCGCTGTCCTTGGACTTGAGCACGACCTGGTCCACGACGTCGGGTGCGATGGGAAGTAGGCCGGAAAGGGACGAGTCGGCGGTTCCCGCGCTCACCAGCTTGAAGACGGCCACGGCTATGCCGAGGGCGATAAGGGCGATGAGGACGTAACCTACCTGCCTACTGTTCACGTTTGTACACCCGCATGCCGGTCTTGCGGCGGATGAAGAAGCGCCAGCCGCCGAAGAGGACGATGAGGAGAGGGACGCCGACCATGTTGGCGTACTGCGTGAGGTCTTTGAGGCCCTGGCTCTCGTACCTGAGCGGCCGTTGGGCGATGACCTTCGAGCGGATGGGTGCGAGAGACTCGTCCTGGGCGAGCCAGTCTATCCAGTTGAGGCTGAGGGCGATGTTGGACTCGCTGAACTGAATGGCAGCGTCTGTAATCCAATCGGAGTCGCCGACGACGATGATGCGCCAGGCAGCGCCGCTTGCGGTGCCCGTGCCCTCGGCTGCGGCGGCCATGAGCTGGTCCCCTAGGTCGCCTCGCTCGACGGCGTATTCGGCGGTCTCGCGTTTGGGGCTGACGTCGCCATAGTCGAACCGGAGGGCGCCTGTGGGCGAGGTTCTCATCAGCTCGATGTGACGGTCCACTCCTAGCTGTGCCTCCGTCTCCTGGCTCAACTCGACAGAGGCGGGCCAGGGCAGCACGACCGACTGGACGGAGCCGGAGATCCTGCGGTGCGTGGCGCTCTGCGCGACCGGCACCTTGGGCCAGTAGGGGTAGGGGAGGAGGACGCTCCCGCCACCGGCGCTGAAAGAGAGCTGCTGGTTGGAGCCCAGGTCCAGGACGACGTTGTCGTGAACGAAGATGCCGTAGCGGTTGAGCCACAGCGGCAGGTTGGTCTGGGTGGCGCCCAGACTGAAGGTTGTGATGTCCACTTGGGTGGTGTCCACCAGGAACATGGCCTTGCCGCCCCGGGCGAAGAAGTCGTCGAGGGCGTCCAGCTCGGGAGCTGAAAGGGGTTGGATGCCGCCTGGGACGATGAGGATCTCGATGCCAGTGAGGTCGAGGAGGCCGGTCGGGTCGGCGGAGACGTCCACCAGTTCATACTGTTCGCGGAGCTGGCCGGTGACGAAGAGCATCTCGCTGTTCCTATCATGCTCGCCGTGGCCGGTGAGGAAGCCGACCGTCGTGCGCTCCTCGCGGACCATGCTGCTGGTAAGCGCGGCGACGCGGTACTCCAAGCCGTCCACGGTGTCCACGAACTCTATGGCGCGTCGCTGGTTGGTGTAGGAGAGGGTGATGCCAAGCCAGCCGGTCTTGACCTGGAGTTCGTCTTCGGTCTGGATATTGAATTGCTGGGGCTGTACGCCGGCCAACTGGGCCTCCGCGGCAAGTTCGTCCTTCGAGGGGTCGGCGCCGGGGAAGCGCCGCACGAGGCGTATCAAGTCGGACTTGGAGTCTAGGTCGGCGAGGAAGGCTTCGACGTCGTCGGTGACGGTAGCGATCTGGACGGGCGGGTCTTTCGACATATAGAGGTTGATGACGAGCAGGTCGTCAAGGCCGTCCAGGATGTCCAGGGTGGCAGGGCTGAGGGTGTAGCGCTTGTCCTCGGTGAGGTCCCAGCGCCCGCCGATATCGTTGCCGAACCAGCCGACGAGGATGCTGGCGATGAGGAAGCCGAGGACGCCGAGCCGAAGGTTGCGGTACAAGGCCGTGTGGTGGCTGAGGGTGCGCCCCCGGACGAGGAGGTAAGTGCCGCAGAGGAAGGTCGAGATGAGGGCGGCGAAGTAGAGGAAGTCCCGCAGGTCAATGACGCCGCGGGCGATGTTGGCGTAGTGGCTGAGCGGGCTGATGTCCTGTAGGAGCACGGCGACGGAGGACGGGAGGGCCAGGTTACCCGACAGGCCGATGAGGATGAGGACGACGTTGATGAACAGGGCCAGGATGAAGACGACGATCTGGTTCCGGGTCATGGCGGAGGTGAACATGCCGATGGCGACGAACGATGCGGCGAGGAGGATGGCGCCGATGTACTGAGCGACGATGCCGCCGGCGTCGAGGTTGCCGCCGAACTGCAGGAACAGGGGGATGCCTACGGTGAGGAGGATTGCGACCGTGACGAAGGCGAGGCCTGCGATGAACTTGGCGAACAGGACGGTCCATGTCCTGATGGGGTGGGTCAGCAGGAGCTCGAGAGTGCCGTCGCGCAGCTCCTCGGCGAACAGCCTCATGCACGCGGCGGGCACGACGATCATGAGGACGAAGGGCAGGATGTCGAAGAGGGGGCGCAGGGACGCCTCATCGGTGACGAATGCTCCCCTGACGAAAAAGGCTCCGCGGAAGAAGGTGTAGGAGAGGATGCCGACGAAGAGGATGAGCAGAACGTAGCCGGTGGGCTGGTCGAAGTACGCCTTGAGGTCTTTGCGGATGAGGGCGAGGTAGGTGCGCATGCCCTACTGCTTGTCCTCCGATGACTTCGAAGGGCCGTGCGTTTCCGGCTTGGGAGCCTGCTGCTCGACGGTAAGGGCGTGGAAGATGTCCTGGAGACGGGCCTCGACCTCGTGGAGCTCCCAGAGCACCCAATCGCGCTTCTTGGCGAGCTGGAACACCTGGGGCCGCGGGTCGGCGTCGCCGGAGTAGTCGAGGATGAAGCGGAGCCTGCCCTCCGGCGAAGGCTGGGCATGGACGGCGGCGACGCCGTCCAGCTTGGCAAGAGCGGCCTCGACGTCCTTCCCTTGGACCTCGACGTGGATGGCGCGGGCGCCCTTAACGCGCTTGGAGATCTCCTTCACCGGGTCGTCGGCGATGAGCTTGCCCTTGTTGATGACGAGGAGGCGGTCACAGGTGCCCTCGATCTCCTGGAGGACATGGGTGCTGAGCATGATGGTGCGGTCGCGGCCGAGGTTGCGGATGAGTTCGCGGATGGTGACGCGCTGGTTGGGGTCGAGGCCCTCGGTGGGCTCGTCCATTATGAGGATGTCGGGCCGGTGAAGGATGGCGCCGGCGAGGCCGGTGCGCTGGCGGTAGCCTTTGGAGAGCGTGCTGACAGGCCGGTAGTAGTACTCCTGGAG
This sequence comes from SAR202 cluster bacterium, assembly GCA_016872515.1. Lineage (GTDB taxonomy): Bacteria > Chloroflexota > Dehalococcoidia > Lucifugimonadales > VGZR01 > VGZR01. The sequence continues at coordinate 9,756 of VGZR01000006.1, read as the reverse complement.
GCCGGCTTCGTCCACCGTCGAGGCGATATTCTCGCGGCGCCTGGCCCCTTTGAGGCCGCGCACGTCGGCGACGAAGTCGAGGTACTCCTTGACGAGAAGGTCGCCGTAGAGGGGGTTGTTCTCGGGCAGGTAGCCGATGAACTCGCGGGTGGTGATGTCCTTCTCCTGCGTGTCTATGCCCTTAATCTTGATGCGCCCGACGTCGGGGCTGTAGTAGGAGGTGAGCATCCGCATAGTGGTCGTCTTCCCGGAGCCGTTGGGGCCGAGGAAGCCGACAATCTCGCCCTTGCGGATGCGGAAGGTGACGTCGTCCACGGCGCGGCGCTCGCCGAAGAGTTTGGTGACGTTCTGTACTTCTATCGCCAGCCCGTCGGTGTCCTGAGTTGCCTGCTGTGTTTCAGTCGTGGTCATGGCCTGCTAGAGAAAGCTACGCCCGATGGTGATAAACGGTTTGCTGCCCCGAGAGGTTAGCGAAGCCGCTTCCGAACGATGCATTGTAGCAGCGGAAGGCCCAGCTATCCAGAGCCTTTTGGTGCGTCCTGAAGGGCGATTCTGCAAGCTGGTCAGGAGCGGCGCTGCCCCTTGATGGCCTTGACGACGTTCCCGGGGGACATGGGCACCTCGGCGACACGGACGCCGATGGCGTCGTAGATAGCGTTGGAGATGGCGGGCAGAGGCGGGACGATGGAGGACTCGCCGACGCCACGGACGCCGTAGGGGTGGCCTGGGTTGGCGACCTCGATGATGACGGTGTCGATCATGGGAACGTCCAAGGGCGTGGGCGTTCGGTAGTCGAGCAGGCTGGGGTTGAGCATCTCGCCCTTGTCGTTGAAGACGTACTCCTCGAAGAGCGCCCAGCCGATGCCCTGGACCGTGCCACCCTGCATCTGGCCCTCCACATAGCTGGGGTGGATGGCCTTCCCCGCGTCCTGGAATACGGTGTAGCGCAGGATGTCCACCTTGCCGGTCTCCGGGTCCACCTGGACGTCCACGATGTTGGCGGAGTAGGAGCCGCCCCAGCCGCCGGGATTCATGGCCGCGCGGGCGACGATGGGGCCGCCCGTCTCGTTCATCGAGGCGCCGAGCTCCTTGAGGGTCAGGCGAAGCTCGGGGTCGGTCTTATGCTTGGCGGCGCCTCCGGCGAACTCCACCTGGTTCTCGGGAACGCCCCAGATGTGGGCCGCGCGGGCGATGAGGAGGCGCTTCATATCCTGGCCAGCCTCGTAGGCGGCCCAGCCGCTCTTGAAGGCGGAGCTGGAGCCGCTGGAGACATCGGTGAAGCCGATGGTATCGGTGTCGGCGACCTGGGGGTTGACCTCCTCCACGGGGATGCCCAGAACCTCGGCGAACTGCTGGGCGAGGCCGGTTCGGGTGCCGCCGATGTCCACGGAGCCCAGAGAGAGGGCGATCCTGCCATCGAAGACAAGGCTGGCGACCACGACAGCCGCGCCGGAGACGTTGCCGCTGTAGCCGAAGGAGACGCCGCGGCCCCGGTTGGGGCCGGAGCCCGCCAGAGGCGCTCTGTAGTGTGCATGACTGCGGATGGCCTCAAGGGTCTCGATGAAGCCGATGCGGGGGTTGCGGGTGCCGTCGGCCTTCCGGGTGCCCTCGCGGGCGGCGTTCTTCAGCCGGAAGTCGAGGCGGTCCATACCGAGCTTGCGGCACAGTTCCTCGACGACGGTCTCGGTGCCGAGGGCGCCGTTGGGCGTGCCGGGGGCGCGGTAAGCCCCGGTCTTGGGCTTGTTGTCGAGGACGTCGTAGCCGTCTATCCACATGTTCTCGATGTCGTAAGGGGCAAACATACAGTTGGCGGCGTTGTCCACGTAGGAGCCGGGATAGGCGCCTGCGTCAAAGGCGAGGTACGCCTTTGCGGCGGTGATGCGCCCGTCCTTGGTGGCGCCTATCTTGACGCGGACCACCCCGCCGCAGGTGGGGCCGGTGGCCTGCAGGACCTCTGCGCGGGACATGGTCATCTTGACCGGACGGCCCGCCTTGCGGGAGAGGACGGCGGCGATGGGCTCCAGGTGGCAGGTGATTTTTCCGCCGAAGCCGCCGCCGATCTCCATGGGGACGACCTTGACGCGCGACTCGGGCAGCCCGACGAGCTTGGCCGTCTCGTGGCGGACGCCGAAGTGGCCCTGGTTGCTGCACCAGATGGTGAGGATGTCGTCGGGTGCCCACCATGCGGTGGCGTTCTGTGGTTCGATGTAGCCCTGATGGACGGTTTTGGTGCGGTACTCGCGCTCGACGACGGCGTCGGCCTTGGCGAAGCCTTTGTCCACGTCGCCGAGGCGGACCTTGTGGTGGAGGGCGATGTTAGTGCCCTCCAGCGACCGGTCGCGCGGGTTCGCCGCGATGATGCGGTCGTGGAGGACGGGCGCGCCCGGCTTCATGGCCTCCTCCACGTCTGTCACGTGGGGCAGGACCTCGTAGTCCACCTTGATGAGGGAAAGGGCTTCCTCGGCGGCATGCGGGCTGGTGGCCGCGACGGCGGCGACGCCGTGGCCTTTGTAGAGCACCTTCCCGTCGGCGAGGACGTTATTGCTGAGGTAGCGGAAGCTGACCCAGTAGGCGGCGTACAGCTCGAACAGGCTGTCGTCCACCGGCGCGAGGTCGCGGGCGGTGACGACCGCAAGGACGCCGGGGAGCTTCTCGGCCTTGGAGGTGTCTATGGAGCGGATGCGCGCGTGGGCGTGGGGGCTGCGGAACACTTTGCCGTGGAGCATCCCGGACAGGTGGATGTCGGCGCCGTAGCGGGCGCGGCCTGTGACCTTGTCCACACCGTCGTGGCGGACGGGCCGCTGGCCGACGACCTTGAACTCCTTCTGGGAGAGGACGATGTTGTGCTCTGTCTTGGTTGCCATAGCTTGGCCTGCCTGTTCTGCGCCTATCTGGCGGGATGGGGACGCCATTGTAGCACGGGCGCTAGTTGCCGCGGACGGCGATGACGAGGAGGACGATGACGACAGGGATGATGAGCATCCAGAGGATGCGCCGCGGGGACAGCTTCATGGGGGTATTGTAATATGGAGTGGGCCTTGGAGGGCCTCTTTCTTTGGCAAAGCCTACCGGCAAGACGTACAAGCTCGTGGCGCTGGACGTGGACGGGACGATCCGCAGCAAGGAGCACCCTATCTCGGACCGGACTCGGCGCGCCATCGCCCAGGTGGTGGAGGCCGGCGCGGTGGTGACGCTGGCGACAGGGCGGTCGTACCGCTCAGCGGTGAAGCAGTCGCAGGAGGTGGGCGTCACCGCGCCCATCGTGTCGTTCCAGGGGGCGCACCTGGCGGACCCGGCGACGGAAGAGGTGTTCTGGCACCAGCCGCTGACCGAGGCGCTGACGCGGGAGGCGCTGGACGCGATGCGGGCGTGGAGCGGGGACGTCATGGCGTACTACGGCCACGAGGTCTATGTGAACAAGATGACGCCCTGGATCGAGGCGTACGGCGGGCGGAACGAGGTCGTCATCAACGAGGTGGGCGACCTGACGAAGGTGGCCGAGATGGAGCCAACGCGGCTGGTGGCGGTGGGCGACCCGGAAGAGGTGGAGAAGCTGGAGTCGCAGCTGCAGGGCATCTTCGATTCGGCGCTGCATGTGACGCGGTCGCTGCCGCAGTTCTGCGAGGTGCTTCACCCGCGGAGCGGCAAGGACAAGGCGCTGGAGCAGCTCTGCAAGCCGCTGGGCATCGGCAGGGAGAAGGTGGTGGCGTTCGGCAACGGGTACAACGACGTGGACATGCTGCGATGGGCCGGCCTGAGCGTCGCTATCGGTGGCGCGGTGCCGCAGGCGCTGGCGGCGGCAGACCGGACGGCGCCGCCGGTGGAGCAGGACGGCGTGGCCCAGGTGCTCGAGGAGCTACTGGCCCAAGGGATGTTCCGCTAGTTCGTGCAGGGTGCTCTGGCTTGACCGAGCGCGTGTGGGTACAATATCCACCACGTTACACTTCCAACTTCTGAGGTCTATGTGAGTCTTTAGCTATGTCGAACCTCATACCTGACTGGGCACAAAGGACGCTCACCGGAGAGGCGCTGTTCGCCCTCATCATCCTCGGCGGGGCACTGGCGCTTGCCCTCCTCGTACATCCGCTTGTCTCACGGGTCGCCAAGATGTTCACCCGCAAGACCAAGACGACGCTGGACGACCTGTTGATTGACGCCATCCAGGCCCCGCTCTTCGTCTTCATCCTGATCCAGGGCCTGTACCTCGCTGCCAGCAGCATCTCTGTGCTGCACGATACGCAGGGCGGCGTCACCAAGACCTGGCTGGTCATCATGTTCGTCATCCTCATGGTGGCCGCAACTCGGGTGATACGCGCGTTCATCACCTGGTACGGCCAGGAGATCGCCGTTAAGACCAAGAGCAACATGGACGAGAAGCTCCTGCCCATCGTCCGGCGCGTGTTGACGGTGTTGATCTATGCCATCGGCGGCCTGTTGATACTGGACAACTTGGGACTCGAACTGAGCCCCTTGATCGCGGGCCTGGGCCTCGGCGGCCTCGCCGTCGCGTTGGCCCTCCAGCCGATGCTGAGCAACTTCGTCGCCAGCGCGGCGATGGTCAGCGACCGGGCAATCTCCGTGGGGGACTTCGTCGAGCTTCAAGGCGGCCCGAGCGGGACGATCCAGGACATCGGCTGGCGGTCCACTAAGATCGTCACGCCTGTGGGTAACCTGGTGAGCATCCCGAACTCGAAGCTGGCGGACACCATCTTCACCAACTACGACATCCCCACCAAGGACGTGGCCGTGGTCCTCAACTGCGGCGTGTCCTACGAGAGCAACCTGGCGCAAGTTGAACAGACGGCGCTGGAGGTCGCGCAGGGGCTGGTCAAGGACCTGCCGGACACCGTGATATTCAAAACCTTCGAGCCGGTGCTGCGCTTCCGGGAGTTCGGCGACTCCAATATCACCTTCGTGCTGGTGGTCAAGGCAGTGGACAGGGTCCAGAGCTTTCTCGTGACCCACGAGCTGGTCAAGCGGCTCCACGAGCGGTTCGGGAAAGACGGCATCGAGATCAACTACCCCGTGCGGAAGCTCGTGTACGCCCAGGATGGGAAGAAGCCGGTGGCGTCCGCTGGCAAGCGGAGCGCGTCGTCCGATCGGACGGGTGTGCTGGGCGCTCCGGACGTGGACATGGACGCCGACGCTTAGGGGGCCACGCTGAGCAAGCCCTCGAACCCACCGACGGTGGTCGTCCTGGGTGGGATTAACATGAACTTCATCGGACTCACCCAGCGTGTGCCACAGCCTGGGGAGACGGTGACGGGCGAACGATTTTACACCGCCCCCGGCGGCAAGGGCGCGAACCAGGCGGTGGCGGCGTCGCGCATGGGCGGGCCGGTGCGGATGGTGGGCCGGGTGGGCCGCGACACGTTCGGCCCTGCGTTGCTGGAGGGCCTACGGCGCGACGGCATAGACGTATCGGGCATCGCTGAAGACCCCGACAACCCCTCGGGCATTGCCATCATCCTGCTGGACGGTAAGCGGCAGAACTATATCGTCCAAGTGCGCGGGGCGAACCTCCACTGTGATGCTACGCAGCTCCAGGCAGCCAAGGCAGCGATGCGCGGCGCTAGGGCGCTGATGATCCAACTCGAACTGCCCTTCTCGGTCACACTGGAGGCGGCGCGCCATGCCAAGGCCAACGGCGTGCTCGTGGTGTGGGACCCTGCGCCGCCGATGGAGCCGGTGAAGACGGCGTACCGCGCGGTGGACGTGCTGACGCCGAACCAGAACGAGGCGCAGTTCCTCACCGGCATCGAGGTCACCGGGCCGGAGACGGCGCGCAAGGCGGCGGAGGCGCTGGTGGCCGCCGGGGTGTCCATGGTGGTGGTGAAGCTTGCGGAGCAGGGGGCATGCTACGCGTCCAAGCGGGAGCAGGGGTATGTCCAGGGGTTCAAGGTGGATGTGGTGGACACCATCGGCGCGGGGGACGCCTTTGGCGGCGCGCTGACGGTGGCGCTGGCTGAGGGCAGGCCGGTGAGCGAGGCGGTGCGCTGGGGGTGCGCGGCGGGTGCCCTGGCGGTCACGAAGCCGGGTGCGCAGGGCGCCATGCCGATGCGGGCCGAGGTGGAGGCGCTGCTGGCCCGGAGCCCGTCCCGCTAGGCGAAAGAGAGTTTCAGGGAACCGTAGGGGCGCTCGGATACCTCAGGACGTCCCTACGTCGCTTCAGGCTTATGGCGTTGGTGACTCGGTTTCCTCGACAGGCGACTCTTTGGTAGGCGTCTCTTCGAAGAGCGCTTCGCCCGAGGAGGCCTCGTCATCCGGGGCGGCGAAGAGGTCAATCATCTCCAGGAACCTGGAGCGGCCTTCAGCCTCGGCCAGCCGCGCCTCGCGGACCTCCTCGCCTATGCCACGTGCGAAGCTGATAACCGCCTCTCCTCGCTCCCTGGCCAGCATCTCGAAATCGGGGGCATCGCCGCCGAAGAAGTCGGCATCGAGCGTGCGCAGGATGACGGCGCGGCGCTCGCCGGTCATCTCCCTGATCTTGGCGAAGGCAACCCGGGACATCATGCCCTCGAGGCGCTCCGGGTCGAACTCCTCGAGGTGTGCGTCGTCCAGCCCGTCCATCATGCCTTCGATGCGCTCGCGCTCCAGGCCCGTGATCTCGCGGGACAGGAAACCCTCGGCCAGCTCCTTGACCTTGTCGGGGCCGAAGTCGAGGAAGTCGGCCTGCTCTACCGTAAAGACGAATCTCTTGACCTTTTCACGGTCGAACTCCCCCAAGTCAGCAGCCTCGATGTTCTCGACGAAGGCTTTGATCCTATCGCGGCCCGCACCGGTGAGGTCGTCGGCCTCCAACGACTCGATGAAGCCCTTGATTTTGTCGCGGCCGAACTCTGGCATGTCCTCGGCCTCCAGGTTCTCGACGAAGGCCTTGACCTTGTCCCTGCCGAACCCACGCATGTCGCGGAAGTCGGCCCCGTCTACGAACGCCTTGATCTTGTCGCGGCCCACCTCCGCGATGTCATCGGGGTTCAAGGTCTCGATGAACCCCCTGACCTTGTCGCGGCCGAACTCTCGCATGTCCTCGGGGTCGAGGCCATCCACGAAGGCGCGTACTTTTTCGCGCCCGATGGCCGAGAGGTCATTTGCAGCCATCTCCTCGACGAATGCCTTGGCCTTTTCACGGCCGGCGGCGATAATGTCTTCGGGCACCAGGCCGTCCACGAACGCGCGGGCCTTCTCGCGGCCGAAGTTGCTGAGGTCTTCCGCGTCCAGCGTGTCGACGAACGCCCTGGCCTTCTCCGGGTCGAAGCCGGGGAGGTCTTTGGGGTCGAGGGTTTCGATGAACTCCCTGGCCCTGTCGCGCCCGAAGCCGCGGAAGTCGGCGGCGTCGAGGTTCTCGATGAAGGCTTTCACCTTCTCCTTGTCGAGGCCGCCGATGTCTTCGGCGCCGATGCCGTCCACGAAGGCCCTGAGCTTGTCGCGCCCCATCTCCTTCAGGTCTTTGGGGTCAAGGCCCCTTATGAACTCCCTGGCCTTGTCGCCTTCGAACTGGGACAGGTCTTTTGACTCCAAGCGGTCCACGAAGGCGCGGAGCTTCTCCCTGTCGAACTGCTCCAGGTCGGAGGAGTCGAGCTGCCCGAGGAACTCGCGGGCCTTTTCGGGGTCGAACTCCCTGAGGTCGTTGGTGTCCAGGTGCTCAACGAACTCACGCGCCTTCTCCCTGCCGAATCCAGCGACGTCTTCAGCCTCCAGGTTATCGAGGAAGGACTTGAGGCGGTCGCGGCCAAGCTGGTCGAGGTCGTCGGGGTTGAGGTTTTCGACGAAGTCGCGCGCCCTGTCGCGGCCGAGCCCGGCCAAGTCGTCCTTGCCGGCGCGCTCGAGGATGCCGCGGACGAAGTCGTTGCCGAGATCTTGGATGGCCTTGTCGTCTAGATCGCGGATGATGTCGAAGGCGGAGTCGGGGTCGAGTCTGCGCAGCTGGTCGCGGCCAAGCTCTTTGGCCCGCTCGAAGGCCTCACGTGCCTCGTCGCTGCGTGGGAGGTCACCGAACTCCCCGTCAGGCCTCTGGGGACAGTCGCCCACCGGGCAGTCACCGGGGAACCGACCGTCGGGGCCTGTGGGGCAGGTCTCTGGAGTGCAGCCGCCAGGGCCACCAGGGCCTGTGGGACAGGTCTCTGGGGTGCAGCCGCCAGGGCCAGGCCTGCCGGGCTGGCCGCCGGTGGGGTCGGGCGAAGGTGTCTGCGCGGATGCGATGCCGATGCTGAGGGCGAACGTCACCACCGCGATGGTCGTGAGCATCATCAGACGTTTCATGGCTTAACTCCTCGTTTACGGGGGCCTAAGGAGCGCACTCGAAGTTCGCCAGCAGGCGTTGGAACCTGATCTGGACGGTGACCGAGTCAACGCCGGTCACTGTGAGCACATAAGCCGTATCGGCGCTGGGGCAGAGCCACGTGCCGATCAGCCCGCCGCCTACGACGGTGTCTCCGGACGAGGCGGAGAAGCCGCCGAACCGGCCCGTTTGGCCGGAGACCTGGATGTCGGCCTCGCTGACGGCGGTGAAGGTGATGCTAGGGCGCGTGGCCTGGAGGGTCGCGTAGGCCTCCTCCAAGAGGGTCTGGGGGGTGTAGTCCACGGCAGGCAACCAGATGAGGATGGCGGTGACGCCGCTGTACTGGAACTGGACCTGGCCCTGCGACTCGGAAGGCTCGGACTCGGACCAGCCCGCCGACTGGACGTCCGCCTGGCCGTCTATGCGGAGGGTGAAGCCGAACCCGTCCACGAGCGTAAACTCGCCGAGCGGCGTAGGCGTCGGTGTGGCCGAGGGCCTCGGTGTGGGCGCCGCTGCTGGCTTGGCCGTCGGCGTCGGGGGTACGGGCGTCGGCGTGTTGGTGGCGGCTGGCGAAGGGATGGCCGCGGGGGTCGGGGTGAACGTTGGGTTGACCTCTACCTCGGCCTCGGGTTCGGGGGTGGACGTGGCCGCTTGCTCCTGTGCCGTAGGCTCGGTGGGCAAGGGCAGGGGAGTCTCGGCCTCCTCCGGCGCCTGGGTGGCCTGCAGGACGTGGGTTGCCTGCCGGGCAGCGGTTGGCGCGGGGGTCGGCTCGGCGCTCTTGGAACAGGCTGCTAGCGCCAGTGCCGTGAGAACCACGGCGACTGGCAGCAGCCAGACGAAGAACTTCCCAAGATGGTTAGATTGCATAAGCTTGACTTTGATTCTGCGGCTATGTGGGGAGATTTTCAAGGGGAATGTGTAGGAAGGCGGTGGTGATAGGATAAAGAGGTTGTGACAAATATGTGGCTTTCGCCAGGAATCCCTACAGGGGCGCGTCCTCCGACTCCAGGTCGCGGATCTCCTTCTCGAGCTGGCCAAGCTTGGCGAAAGACTGGTGGATGAGGTAGTAGGAGCGCTGGAGGTAGAGTTCTGCGAGGCGCGTGCTGCGCTGGTCGGCCCCCTTGGCGGCCTTGATGAGGCGGGCGATGTGGTGGTGCTCCGGCAAGTGGCGGGCAAGGACGCCGATCTCGTCCTCGGTCTCTTTGACTACGCCGGACTCGGCGCCCTCGACGGCGAAGCGCAGGCGGCCCACTAGTTTGGTCAGTTCGCTGAGTTTGTCGCCGTCACTCATGAGGCCGTAGAGCACCTCGTTGACGCCCATGCCGGAACCGGCGCCGTCGGCCTCCTGGTCCGAGGCTGCGACCCCCTCGGTGGCTCCGGTGTACAGGTCGGCGTACTTGTGGATGGCGTCGTTGACGGTGTACATGGCGGCGGCGACGTCGGCGACGTTGACGGCGCCGCCGTTCAGGATGTCG
>VGZR01000005.1 GCA_016872515.1 SAR202 cluster bacterium | reverse complement strand
CTGATTGCCTCGCTGTCCGCGTCCGCCTCCCGGTCGCAGGACATCCTTCCCGCATCCGAGGAGCCGTCTGAAGCCAAGCGCGAGGGCCCGGCCATCCAGAAGTTCATCCGCGTCAACGGCGCGCCGCGCAGAGCCGCCGAGCTGATCGGCGAGTTCAACGCCGTCATGTTCTCCGCCCAGGACATGGACATCGTGTACGGGCCGCCGCCGGTGCGCCGTCGCTATCTCGATGTCCTTCTCTCACAGCAGGACCGCGCCTACCTGCGGACGCTCCAGCGCTTCCAGCGCGTGCTAGCCCAGCGCAACCGGCTGCTCAAGCGCATCCGCGAAAGGCAGTCCAAGTCGGCAGAGCTCGACCCGTGGGACGAGAAGCTGGCCGCCGACGGGAGTGGCATCATGGCGCGGCGTCAAGGCGCCCTGCGCGATCTGTCCGCCGCATCCAGGACGCTCTACGGGCGTCTCGTCCGGCGTATTGGAAGCCGATGCTCAGGCCGTCCATACCCGTTTGCGCCAATCTCTCACACGGGGCCGCGACCGCGAGATTGCCCAGGGGTTCACCCTGTCCGGCCCGCACCGCGACGACTTCCGTGTCCTCATCGGAGGCCAGGACGCCGCCCGCTACGGCTCGCGCGGCCAGGCGCGCACCGCCGTCCTCGCCCTCAAGCTGGCCGAGGCGCAGTACCTGTCCGACCAGCGCGGCCAGTCTCCAGTCCTCCTCCTCGACGATGTGCTCTCCGAGCTGGACGCCGCGCGCCGTCGGAAGGTGCTGGACAAGGCCGAGGCCTACGACCAGGCATTCGTCACCACCGCCGAGCTGGGCCTGGTAGACGCTAACCGCCTGGCGAGGGCGGCCTGTTTTGTGGTCAGAAACGGTATCCTTAAGCCGAGTGCCGCGCCTGTTTAGGAGCCACGTTGGAAGCAGAGATCTCGTCCGCCGTTGACCAGGCCGGGAGGCTCGTCGCCGAGTCCACCTACGTCGTCGCGCTCTGTGGGGCGGGCGTATCCGTGGATAGCGGCGTGCCGACGTTCCGCGGCCCCGACGGCCTCTGGACGCGCTTGGGCCAGCCCAGCACCCACAGCTATCAGGTCTTCCTCGCCGACCCCGCCGCTTGGTGGAGGCAGTACCTTTCCCGCGACGCCGACCCGGCCCGCGCAGAGCTACGCGACGCCATCGCCCGCGCGCAACCCAATCCCGCGCACCATGCCCTGGTGGACCTGGAGCGCATGGGCGTCCTTCGCCACACCATCACCCAGAACGTGGACGGCCTCCACCGCAAGGCAGGTTCCGCGAGTCTGATCGAGATGCACGGCAACCGAACGATGAACCGCTGTATCTCTTGCGAAGCGCGCTGGCCCCGGGAGGAGACGGTCATAGGCGACTACCTGCCGACCTGCCCGTTCTGTGCCGGCCTGGTGAAGAGCGATACGGTCATGTTCGGCGAGCCTGTCCCCAGGGGCGTCCTGGCCCGCTGCCGGGAGGAAGTAGAGCGCAGCGACTGTATGCTGCTCGTCGGCACATCGGCGACGGTCATGCCCGCAGCCATGTTCCCAGAGAACGTCGAGGCGCGCGGCGGCATCCTCATCGAGATCAATCCTGAGCCGACGGTGCTGTCCGACCGCGCCGACGTCGTGCTGCGCGCGTCTGCTGGTGTCGCCACGCCGGCCCTGGCCCGCCGCCTCCGCGAGCTACTGGGCCGTTAGACCACCGTCCACGACCAGTTCGGCGCCCGTCATGTACGACGATTCGTCCGAGGCCAGGAACAGCACCGCATAGGCGATGTCCTGCGGCGTGGCGAAGCGGCCCAACGGCACCTCGGCGCCCCGTCCGCGGCGCAGCTCCGAGTCGGGGTACACCTGCGCCAGCATCTCCGTATCGGCAGGGCCTGGATGGACCGAGTTAGCCCGTATCCCGTCCTTGGCGAACTGGAGTGCCGTGGACTTGGTGAACACGTGCACCGCAGCCTTCGAAGGGTTGTAGGCGGCCGAGAGGCGGCTGCCCAGCATCGCCGCCGTGGACGAGATGTTGACGATGGAGCCGCCTCCGCTGGCGCGCATCGCGGGCACCGCGGCCCGCGTCCCCAAGAAAACGCCCTTCGCGTTCACCGCCATCACCGCATCCCAGTCCTCTGAGGCCGCCTTCTCGATGGTGTCGCGCCGGTAGATGCCCGCGTTGTTCACCAATATGTGCAGGTGACCGAAGTGCTTCACTATCTCGTCAACAGTACGCTTCCACCCGGATTCGCTCGTCACGTCGAGCCGGACGAACATGGCCTGACTGCCGGAGCGGCTGATGTCGTCAGCGAGACGTCGCCCGACCTCCTCGGCTACGTCGGCGACGGCCACCCGTGCACCCGCGGCGGCCAGGAGCCGTGCCTGTGCGGAGCCCAAGCCGCCGGCCGCGCCGGTGACGAGCGCTACCTTGCCCGCGAGCCTCATCTGCGTTTCGCGGCGGTGGGGGAGGGCAGCGTTTCGTTGAGGCTGCCTGAGCGGAACCCGTCCAGGTCGAGCGATACGTAGGCATAGCCGAGCGACCGCAAGTGGGCGGCCACCTTCGCCCGCATCTCCGGCTCCACCAAGCGCGGCAACTCTGCCGCATCCAGCTCGATGCGCGCCACCGTGCCGTGGTGCCGCACGCGTACCTGGCGGAAGCCCATGCCCCGCAAGAACTCCTCGGCCTGCCCGATGCGCTCCAGCGCCTCAAGAGATACTGGCGTCCCGTAGGGGATGCGCGACGACAGGCACGGCTGGGCCGGCTTGTCCCACGTCGGCAGCCCGATCTCCTTCGAAAGCTCTCGGATTTCGGCCTTGGTCATGCCTACCTCCACCAACGGGCTGCGGACGTTGTGCTCGCGCGCGGCCTTGAGGCCTGGACGGAAATCGCCGAGGTCGTCTACGTTCGTGCCGCTGGCGACCCAGGCGTACCCCTCGCCAGCGGCGATGCGCTGTAGATGCGTGTACAGCTCGTCTTTGCAGAAGTAGCAGCGCGTGGGCCCGTTGGCGACGTACTCCCTCCGCTCCATCTCATGCGTCTGGATGACGCGGTGGCGCAGGCCAAGCTGCTCTGCGAGCGCGACGGCCTCCTGCAGTTCTGACGGCGCCAGGCTTGGTGAGTTGGCCGTCACGGCCACGGACCTACCGCCCAGGACGTCATTGGTCACTGCGGCTAGGAAGGCGCTGTCTGCTCCGCCCGAATAGGCCACGACCACCGAGCCCATCTCGCGCAGCACAGCCCGCAAAGCGGCAAGTTTCATGTCTGTATCGCGGAGCGGGATGATTCGCCTCCCCCAAGCCGGTTTGCTCATTATACGGGAAGGGCTGTTCGGAAGTAGGGTAGTCTGGTCATACCAATGGTATGGTAGGATGCCTTACAGGGGGTGCTCTCATGAAGCAGGGGAATGTGGCCAAGGTTACCGTGAGTCTTCCACGTAGGCTCCTCGTGTTTGCCGATCGGCTGGCTAAAGAGCATTCGACAAGCCGAAGTGGTGTCATCGCAGAGCTTCTTGAAAAAGAGGAGGCAGAGCGGCTCAACGCCCTGATGGCCGAAGGGTACCTGGAGATGGCCGAGGAGAACCTGCGAGAGGCTGAGGAAGCGCTGAACCTCACGCGGGAGGTAGTGCTGCGAGATGGTTAGGCGTGGTGAGATTTATCTTGTTGAATGGTCTCCCGGGCGTGGCTCTGAACAGACAGGCATCCGGCCCGCGCTTGTTGTCCAGAACGACGTGGGAAACCAGAACAGTCCGACGACCATCGTAGCCGCCGTTTCTACGCAGCGACGCAAGGCATATCCCTTCCAGGTGCTTATCGGGTCGAGGGACAGCGGCCTGCCCCAGGACAGCATCGTGAAGTGCGAGCAGCTTCAGACGATAGACCAGTCGTGGCTTGGCCGTCGCATTGGCACCCTGAGCACCGACAGGATGCGTCAGGTGGACATAGCTCTGCGTCGCAGTCTAGCTTTGTAGCGGCCGTCTTACCTTATCTCCTCCTCGGACACGAACCGGTCGAGGACGTTCTTCGTGATCCGCGACACGTTGTTGTCGTAGTTGTTGTGGGAGAGGCTGCCGCACCATGAGATGGAACCGACGGAGAAGACGCCGCCGCCCTTCGGTCCCTCGAAATAGGTGAGGTCGCCGCGGACCAGCGGGTTGATGGTGCCGCCGTGCGAGCCGTCCATGTACAGCACCTCCTCGATGACGTGCTGATAGACGTCGGAGAACCCCGTGGTGGTCGCCATGACGAGGGCGTGCGGTGGCGTGCCTAGTTCCACGTCCGCGCGGTCCACCTCGAACCCGCCTGCACCGCCTTGGACGAGACCGAAGTCACCGATGGGCTCGTCTTTGCCGACCCCCTTGAAGATGAACTTGGCCCTGGGGTCCTGGCTCTCCTTCGACTGCTTGTAGGGCAGGCTATAGTCGAAGCCTTGGGACGTGAAGCCGACGCCCACCAGCTTCTGTGGCGGCCGGCCCCGGAAACGCCACAGTCCGCCTAGCTCGCCGGTCGTGGCGTGGTAGTACTCGCCCGGCTCTGCCTCCCACGCTTCGGTACCACGCCAGCGCCGCACCTCGACGCAGTGCGGGCTTTCGGGCGCGAACGACGTGACCCAGTAATAGCCGTTGCCGCCCAGGTACATGTGCCTGCCGCCGTCCGCGAGGTACGCCTCCAGCGAATCCAGCATCTGGCCCGACCAGTACTCAGGGTGGGAGCCCGTCAGCACGGCATGGTAGGGCTTGAGCAGCTTGGCGCCCTCCAGTTGCAGGTCTTCGTCCGTGGCCACGTCGTAGTTGTAGCCCATCTCGTCCAGCCAGTCCACCAGGTGCAGGTCGGCGTTGAACTGGTGCGGGCACCCTTTGCCTAACCAGAGCAGGGGAGAGACGTACTTGGGCCGCATGTTCAGGATGGGCCGCAGCCGCGACGAGTACGACACGCCGCTGCCGTCGGTGTGACGGTCGTAAAGGCTGTTCAGTTTGTTGTTCACGATGTACTTGTCCGGCTCCGTGACGGGGTATTCGAACTTCCACGGATGGCCGGTGACCCGCTCACCCAACTCCTTGAGGCGCGAGTCCTTGAACACGTGGATGTTGGCGTAGGCCATGTAGCTGGCGGTGGGCACGAGGAACAGGACAGGGGCAGTAGCGGTGCCCTTGGGCGGCCGGACGAAGAAGGGGACGTAGTCCTCGCCACCCGCCGTCGTCAGCTTTGCCGCATACACGCCGCTTTTGAGGTCCTTCGGCACGGTCAGCTCGAAGCCCACGTCCCAGCCCGCGTCGTCTAGGTCGTCGTCGTGAAAATAGATGGCCCCGTACTGCTCCGGCGCGTGCTTGTAGTTCGGCTCCTCGCCGCTCCAGTTGTGTCCGGTCATCGCCTTGCACGGCCTGTTCACCGTCTTGCCGTTGAGGCGGCTGGACGCCGCGTTGCGTATCTGGTCGTTGGAGAAGTCCCTGGCGAAGTTCCAGGCAGCGACGACCTCTGGGTCAACCTCGCTGGCCTTGGTTCCCTTCTGCAGCCGCTCGATCTCCTGGCGGCTGAGGGCGCGGGCGAAGACGGCCGGTGCCTCGATCTTGCCGTTGTAGCACCCGCCCACCATCTGCCTGTCGCCCTCCGTGCCCTCGCTCCAGGCCGCCATCAGGAACGGCTCGGCGTTCTGTGCTGCCTTCGCGGCGCCCGTCGGCTTCTGGACGGCGGCCCGGCTGGCGTCGCGCGGCCACATGCTGTTGGGAAGCTGATAGAGCGATACCTCGCCCGAGGCCGCATCGTACGATGCGGCGACGAAGTACCACGCCTTTGGGCGCATCGGCGCGCCGGTACTGACCTTCGCCACCTTGTCACCGCCGCTTCCGAGCCACAGCCCAAGCCCGCCGTCGGCATCCACCACTAAGGCATATCCCTTGCCGCCTTTCGCCGACCACTTCGTCAACAGGCCCTGGGCCCGCAGCATGGGGGTCGTTGGATAGACCCAGGCCGCCAGCGTGAAGCTTCCATCCAGCCGCAGCGCCTTGTTGTCTTTGATAGCCACATAAGAGCCGCTGTGGATCTTCTGCACTTTGCCGGGATACGACCCGTCAATCGCAGATCGGATGGCCTTCTCCTTCACACCTGGGCCATCGGGGTTGATGTCACCGTGGATGAGCTTCGTGAGCTGCGCCTTATAAGTTGGCTGCTCACAGCTGACCATGAACCGGACCTTGTCCCCCGGCTGAGCACTGATTTTGTCTGCATAGCCTACGATTTTCATTTGTGCGTCTTTTCACACCTCCTGCGTGGCGAGATATTACCATCGGCCAGGAGTCGTATCAACGAATGTTGTCGGGATATACTGCTGGCATGAGGTGTCAGCCATAGACGAGAAGCGCCTGCGCGACCTGCTTGAAGCCGTCAGGAGGGGTAGAGTGGGCCTGGACGAAGCGATGTCCAGGTTGGGCACACTACCCTTTGAGGACTTGGGCTTTGCCAAGGTGGACCACCACCGTGGCGTTCGGAAGGGGTTCCCCGAGGTGGTCTTCGGCGCTGGCAAGACGCCGGAGCAGGTCGCCTCGCTGGCGGTGGCGCTCCTGAAGAAGTCGGACCGCCTCCTGGTCACCAGGGCCAGCGAGGCAGCCTTCGATGCCGTGCGCGAGGTGGCTCCCGATGCCACCTACGAGTCGGTGGCGCGCGCCATCGCCGTGGACCGCCGCGCCCGCCCGAAGAAGCTACCCGGCGTAACCGTGGTCTGCGCCGGCACCGCTGACCTCCCCGTCGCGTTGGAGGCGTGCATCACCGCCGAGATGATGGACTGCCGGGTGGAGCGTTTCTTCGATGTCGGCGTCGCTGGACTCCACCGCCTTCTGGAGCACGTGGCAGAGCTGCGACGAGCCAACGTCGTCGTTGCCGTCGCGGGGATGGACGGCGTCCTCCCCTCCGTCGTCGGCGGCCTGGTGAGCGCGCCCGTCATCGCCGTGCCCACCAGTGTCGGCTACGGCGCCAGTTTCCAGGGCCTTGCCGCGCTGCTCACGATGCTCAATTCTTGCGCGCCTGGTGTTGGCGTCGTGAACATAGACAACGGCTTCGGTGCCGGCTACCTCGCCGCCCGCATCAACCACGCGATTGGCCGGAAGGCTCCCCACTCGTGAACAAGAATACACGGCTTCGTAGGGCCGTCCGTGGGCAAAAAAGGGATTCCTGTTTGCCTGTTTCAACTCTATGTGAAACAGGCAAACAGGAATCCAGAGAAGATAAGCGACTGCTCCTAGAAGTGATTTGGCCATACTAATCTAGCGATACCTCTGGGGTGGGGCTATAATCCTCGGGCAGCGGCGACTGTCGCAAGTACCCGCCCTTCAGCGGCAAACCCTGAGAGGTGAACATGCCGAAGCGCATCGTCGGCAGCGGCAAGCACACCTACGAGGTCGTCAGCCCGTTCGGGAAGCTGCCCGAGGACATGCGTCTCGGGGCATGCAGCGCCGTCGCCGTGGACTCGAAGGACAGGGTGTACGTCCTCCAGCGCCAGGACCCGCCGGTGCTGGTCTTCGACACCAGCGGCAATCTCCTCTCGAACTGGGGGACGGGCCTCATCACCGAGGGCCATGGCATCTACATCAGCCCCCAAGACCACGTCTTCTTCACCGACAAGGACGGCCACGAAGTCCTCAAATGCACCACCGAGGGGAAGGTGCTCATCCGGCTGGGCAAACGCGACCACCCCTCCTTCCAGGCGCCCTTCAGCCATCCAGCGGACGTGGCTGTGTCCAAGTCAGGAGACATTTTCGTCGCCGACGGCTATGGCAACTCCAATGTCCACCGCTTCTCCGCCGACGGCAAGCATCGGATGTCATGGGGCGTACCCGGCGCCAAGCCCGGCGAGTTCACCACGCCCCACGGCATCTGGGTGGATAGCCGCGATAGGGTCATCGTCGCCGACCGCGAGAACAACCGACTCCAGCTCTTCAGCGTCGAGGGCGACCTGCTCGGCATCTGGACGGACTTCTTCCACCCCATGGACCTCTATCTCGACGCCGAAGGCATGGTGTATGTGACCGACCAGATACCCCGGCTCTCGGTGCTCACACCCGACGGCAAATTGGTGGCCCGTTTCCTACACCGCGCCCACGGCACCTGGGGCGACTCGAAGGGCAGTCTCTACTCAGCCTGGCCTGGCAACCCAATCATGAAGCTGGCCAGGGTCGGTTCATAGCGAGAAGGCGAGAGGTTTTGGTTCATGAAGATCACCGATGTCACAGCAACATTGCTTACCTACCAGATCCCGCCCGAGCGCCAGTGGCGCACCGACCTGGGCGTGGCGAAGAAGACCGACAACGTCATCGTCGAGGTCGAGACCGACGAGGGTATCACCGGCATCGGCTGCGGCCAGGGCCATGCCGAAGTCCTCAAGGCGACGGTCGAGGGCCAGCTCAAGCCCGCCCTGCTGGGTGAAGACCCCACGTACACCGAGCGGTTGTGGGAGAAGATGTACAGCGGCTCGCGCTACCAGCCGAGCCTCGACCGCGGCTACAGCCAGCCCGGCCACAGCCGCCGTGGCGACACCCTCGCCGCCATCGCGGGCGTGGACATCGCCCTCTGGGACATCCACGGCAAGGTCCTCAACCAGCCCGTGTACAAGCTGCTCGGCGCCGCCCGCGACCGCGTCCGAGCCTACGCCAGCGGCGGCTGGGCGCCCGGCGACCAGGCCGAAACCGAGCTTGGGGGCTACGCCGCCAAGGGGTTCACCGCGGTCAAGATGCGCGCTGAGGGCCGCGACGGCTTCTCCTTCGAGAAATCCATCCGCCGCATCAAGGCCGCCCGGCGCGGCATCGGCCCCGACGTGGAGCTCATGGTGGACGCACACGGCTCCCTCGATGTCACCACTGCCATCCGCCTGGCCAAGATGATGGAGGAGCACAACGTCGCCTGGTTCGAGGAGCCAGTCTCCCCCGACAACCACGCCGGCCAGGCCGAGGTCCGCCGCGCCACCTCCGTCCCCATTGCCTCCGGCGAGAGCGAGTACACCCGCTTCGACTACGTTGACCTCTTCGAGAAGCAGGCCGTGGACATCATCCAGCCCGACATCGCCATCGCGGGCGGCTTCACCGAACTCCGCCGCATTGCCATGCTCGGCCACGCCCGTGGCATCCGCTTCGCGCCCCACGTCTGGTCATCCGGCGTCCTGTTCGCCGCCAGCATCCACATCGCCATGTCGGCGCCTAACTGCCACCTCTTCGAGGTCTCCCAGGGCACCGTGCCCCTCATCTGGGAGATGTTCGAGGAGCCGTTCGACATCAGGGACGGCTACGTGTATGCCCCGAACCGTCCCGGCCTTGGCTTCACTCTTCGCAAAGACCTCAAGAAGCGCTTCCCCTACGTCCCCGGCCCGAACTACGTGTACTAGGTGTGCCGGGTAAGGTGGAGGTTGCGCCTATGTCCCATCGCACCTAAGATGGGCACGTAAGCCATGCCTGACCCCAAGTACGAGTTCACCGCCGTCTCCCGGCTCGACGCCGAAGCCATCGGCCAGCCAGGTAAGCGCACATTCCGCATCCTGGTGGACAGCGGCTCAAGCACAGCCGTCATCTGGTTGGAGAAAGACCAGCTCTTCCAGCTTGCCTTGGCCGTCCACCAGCTCGCCGCCACCACCGAGGAGAGCGAGGACTCTCAGCCGGGCGAGCCGCCCACCGAGAACGAAGCGCCGCCCAGGACGCGCCTGGAGTTCAAGGCGGGCCGCATCGTCCTGCGCCACGACGGCGCCCGCTCGCTGTTTCTCGTGGATGCCCATGAGGAGGAAGAGGCGGAAAACGAAACAGCTC
Source organism: SAR202 cluster bacterium (assembly GCA_016872515.1). GTDB lineage: Bacteria > Chloroflexota > Dehalococcoidia > Lucifugimonadales > VGZR01 > VGZR01. The sequence goes on along the minus strand of VGZR01000005.1, from coordinate 78,141 downwards.
CGGCCCTCATCAGGTTCTGGAGCCCCCGTGCCCTCATGGAGGTGTTCGCCGAGGAGGCTCTGAAGGTCTGCGCCGCGGGAAGGCCGCTATGTCCACTATGCGGAGGCCCCATCGATCCGGAGGGGCACAAGTGCCCGCGCACCAACGGCCATTTCCAGTTAACCGGTGTACCCAAGGCGTGAGGCAGGCCAGTGTGTGCGAAGGGCGCTGACCCGGCACCGGTCCGCGAGCCACAGGACGCCGAGCCCGTACCGGTCTCCTTGCCCGAAGACGAGGCGCTCCCCATCCTTCGCGACGCCGAGGTCATCGGCGGGCGCCGGATGCTCTACGGCTCCAACTACACCTTCCTCCTCGGCCTCGATGCCGGCGCAGGTAAGTACCTTCGCGCCATCTACAAGCCCCGCGACGGCGAGCGGCCGCTATACGACTTCCCCAGCGGCACCCTGTACAAACGCGAGTACGCTGCCTTCCTGGTCAGCCGCGCCCTCGGCTGGCCCGACGTGCCGCTGACCCTTCTGCGCGAGGGGCCGCACGGCGTCGGCGTTTTCCAACTCTTCGTCGAACACGACCCTCAGGTCACCTACTTCGACTTAGTGGGTCAGCACGAAGAGACCCTGCTCGGTTTCGCCGTCTTCGATATCTTGGTGAACAATGCGGACCGTAAGGGAGGCCACTGCCTGTTGGGGCCTGACGGGCGCATCTGGAGCATCGACCACGGCCTCACCTTCCACACCGTCTTCAAGGTGCGGTCGGTGATGATGGAGTTCTGGGGCGCCCAGGTCCCGCAGCAGTTGGTGAACGACTTGAACGCCCTACGGCCCAGCCTTTTGCAGAGCGCGCCGCTTCACAAAGAGCTAAGCGAGTTACTCGCACCGCGCGAGATTGAGCTGCTATGCACCCGACTCGATGCCCTGGTCCAAGATGGAACAATCCCCGTTCTCGACCCGTCCCGCAACATCCCCTGGCCCTTGGTCTAGGGCGCTACAGCCACTTCTGCCTTGCCCTGAGGTTCCGCGTCAGAACGTCCACGACGCCCGTGCTGCCGAAGGCCATCGGCCGCGACCACTCGCGCAGCGCCTTGTTCGTCGCCTTTTCGGAGCCCCACTCAGCCACGAAGCCGTCCAATGGCCTCCACTCGATGTCTCTCAGCATCCCCAACCTCTTGCGCCGCACCGCCACGGCGGCTTGGCCGCCCGCCTCCCGTACCAGCAGCGCGCCTGCCGCCACGTCCCACACGCTCGGCCCCACCGTCACCGTGTACTGCAGCACGGCCATCGCCGTCAGCGCCAACTCGTAGGCGACACTGCCTGTGCTCCGCACCTCGCCGATCTTATCCTTCATCTCGTCGCCCAGCGTGAAGCGGCGGCGTGCGCCCGGCGGCAGTCCTGAAAGCCGGTTCGTCTTCGGCCCATCCAGTTGCAACTCGCCGAGCTTCCGCCCGTCGACGTATGTGCCGACACCCTTGCGTCCATGCACGACCACGCCCTTCTCGGTGCCGGGCCACGGGACGAAGATAGCCCCGGCGACCGGCCTGCCCTGGTGCAGCACCCCGATGGACGAGGCGTAGACCGGCAGCCCGGCCACGAAGTTCTTCGTCCCGTCCAGCGGGTCCAGCACCCAGGTGAACTCCCGCACCCGCTCGTCGTTAGCCTTGTCCTCCTCGCCCACGATGCCATGGTCGGGAAAGCTGCGCGTGATCTCGCCGCGCAGGAACTCCTGGCACTCCTTGTCCGCCGCGCTCACGGGGTCTGTCCCCTTCTTATCCTTGTACTCCACCGAGAGCGCCATCCCGAAGCGCCGCGCCAGCAGCGCGCCCGCGCCACGCGCCATCTCAGCGGCCCGCGCCTCGATACGCTGCAGCAAGTCGGCGTCCGGCGGCTCGTCCATCCGCATCTGCTGTGTCATACCTACCTGCAGTCTATGCGCCGTTCTCTTCCAGGTCAACGAAGCCTGATTTACGTCGCCGAGAGGCAGGTTCTAGTTTCCACTACGGCTGGCCCGCTGTACAATGGACAACTGTGCGCCCGAAAGGGCAGGAGGCTCTGTTCCCGTGTTCATCAGTCGCAAGAAAGTCGCGGTCGTCCAGTTGTTTGGCACCCTGGGTGGCGGCATCAAGTCCCAGGCCTACGACCGCATCTTCACCACGGTCATGCGCGACCGGGGCATCCGCGCGCTGGTGCTGGACGTGGACTCGCCCGGCGGCTCGGCGTCCGCATCCGACTACTTCTACCGCAAGGTCGCCAGGGTCGCGGAGCGCAAGCCCGTCGTCGCCAGTATCCGTGGCGTCGGCGCGTCCGGCGCCTACCTCGTCTGCTGCGCCGCCGACCGCATCCTCGCCACCCACGGCGCCGTCGTCGGCTCCATCGGCGTCATCTCCATCCGCCCCGTCATCGAGGGGCTGCTGGACAAGCTGGGCATCGCTGTCAACGTCAACAAGAGCGGAGCATTCAAGGACATGGGCTCCTTCTGGCGCAAGCCGACAGCCGAGGAGGACAAGCGCCTCCAGGCCTTCATAGACGACTACTACCAGGTCTTCGTCTCCACCATCGCCAAGGCGCGGCGGCTGGACGAGGCCAAGGCACGCGACCTAGCCACCGGCGAGATCTTCTGGGCGCCCAAGGCCAAGGACTTGGGCCTGATAGACGGCCTCGGCGAGCTCGACCAGGCCATAGACATGGCGGCGGAGGCGGCCAGGATACCCAGGCGCGTCGTGCAACTGGCGCCGCGCCGTGGCTGGAGGGACCGTTTCTTCTCACCCTTCGCCGAGTCGCTGGTGGAGTCCGTGTCGTCTGAGATCGAGCGGCGCATCTGGCTCAACTCGTTGCGGTACTAGAGGTCGAACAGGTTCACAATCGCGGCTAGCGTCCCAGACCCTGGCAGCAGGGTAGGGCGCAGCCGCCACCGGAGCGTTATCGTTGGCTGACACAACCAAAGAGGCGGCCCAACCAGCCGCTCAGCCCGCTGCGTCGCACCAGCGGCCCGGTGGCGGCCCCCACTTCCGCATCCACACCTTCGACGTCTTCCGCCTGCGCGACTTCCGCCTGCTGTGGGCCGCCAGCATCGGCTCCAGCGGCGGCCTCTTCATGCAGCAGGTTGTCATCGGCTTCCTGGCGTACGAGATAACCGGGTCCGCCTTCCTCACCAGCCTCGCCATCGGCGCCGACACCCTGCCCATGCTCCTCGGCGGCCCCATCGGCGGCCTGCTCGTGGACACCATGGACCGCCGCAAGCTCGTTGCCCTCGCCTTCGCCTACCAGGGCGTGCTGGCGCTGGGCTTCGGCGTCCTCATCTACTTCGACATGGTGAACACCTGGGTGCTCTTCGCGTTCGTCATCGCCATGGGCGTCTCGTGGATCGTCATAGACCCCGGGCGCAACGCCCTCATCGCCCAGATCGTCCACCGCGCCAGTATGGTGAACGCATTCGCGGTGATGTCCATCGCCTTCGGGATAACCCGCCTGGCTGCCCCCGCCGTCGCAGGCGTCGTCGTGGACCTGGGTTTCGGCAAGTTCACCGGACCGGTCATCGCCCTGGGCGTGCAGGCGGTCTTGCAACTGGCCGCCTCAGGCGTCGGCTTCTCCGTCCAGGCCGAGCGCCACGCCGCCGCCGGACGCAGGCTCGGCCACGCCTTCGCCGACATCGGCGAGGCGTTCCGCTACGTGTTCAAGGAGAGGCTCATCGTGGGCCTCCTGGCCCTGATGGCCCTGATAGCGCTGTTCGTCATGCCCTTCCTGGCGGGGCTGCTCCCCGTCATGGCCGTTGAGGTCTTCGAGGTCGGCCCCGGCGGACTCGGCGTCCTGTTCTCCGCCATCGGCGCGGGCGCCCTCGTCGGCAACATCGTCCTCGCCGCCATCGGCAACCCCCACGACAAGGGGCGTCTCCTCGGCGTCACCACCATCCTCACCGTCGGCTTCATGGTCCTCCTCGGCCTCAACCGCTCCTTCGGCTTTGCCATCCCCATCATCCTCGCCCTCAGCGCCTCGTTCATGGGGTTGCTGACCCTCATCAACGCCTCCATCCAGTCCGCGGTCAAGGACGAGATGCGCGGCCGCATGGGCGGGCTCATCCTCGTCACCTGGGGCATCTCCCCCGTCGGCTACATCCTCTCCGGCGTCCTCGCCCAGGAGCTCGACGCCCCCACCGCCATCCTCCTGGCCGCCGCCGCCACCGCCTTCTTCGTTATCCTCCTCTTCGTCCGCTTCCGCACGCTACGCCACTTGGAGTAGGACACGTGAGACTTCCTCCCACCACGGCGAGTCTTGACACCTGAGAATTACAGAGTTACACGGAGGCAGTCTAATTATCTTCGTGGGGGTTCATATGACTCCTGTGAGAAGAGTTGACGATGCAGTGATGGAATTCCTCAAGAAAAGGGCTGTGGAACTCGGACTGGTGTTCAATACCCAAAATGCCGTAGTTAGGAAACTCTTGTTGCCACAGGTGGATGAGGAAGAAATGCAGACCACAAGAACTATTCCTGAAGCAAGGGAGAGGGAGCGGCGCGTGGAGGGCAAGCGAGTTCCTCACAGCGATAATCCGAATGTTCAGCGTCTTCTAGACAGTCTATTGCCCGACATCCTTAGACTTTCGACCAATGGTCTGACCTCTTGTCCTGCGATCCAGCGGTGGGTAGCCACACCAAATGTCGTTGCGATTCGGGTTCAAGATGCCAGAGCAGGCAATCTGGCAGTCCATGTATATGGCGAACCTGATGACTCAAAGATCTGGAATTGAGTGTGCTCTTGAGGCCTGACCGAGCTAGCTATTCTCGTTTCAACTTTGAAAAACCTGAACAGTCTCACTCGGCGTCACAGATTATTCGCAGAGCCCATCAACTTAGAGAGAGCCGTCATCGCCAGTCATGAGGGCCCCTGAATCAGCCATTGGAGGTGGAGCTTACTCCCTCCTTCGCCTGCTGCCACAGGGCTTCCTTCTCCGCCATCGGCATCTCCGAGATCGTCCGGCCCTGGTCGGCGGCGGCGCGCTCCATGTGGGTGAAGCGGTCGTGGAACCGCGCGTTGGCCTTCCGCAGCGCGCCCTCGGCATCCACCTTGTGCCACCGGCACAGGTTCACCAGCGTGAACAGCAGGTCGCCTAGCTCCGCCTCCCGCTCCTCGTCCGTCCTGGCCACCTTGAGCTCGGCCGCCTCCTCGGCCACCTTGTCCGCCAGGCCGTCCACGTGCTCCCAGTCGAATCCCACCCGCGCGGCCCGCACCTGCACCGCCTGCGCGTACGCCAGCGCGGGCATCGCCCTCGGCACCCCGTCCAGCGCCGACTGGCGCGACCCCTTCCGCTCCCGCCGCTTCAGCTCCTCCCAGTTCGCCTCCACCTGCGCGGCGCTGGACGCGTCCGCCGTCCCGAACACGTGCGGGTGCCGCCGCACCAGCTTCTCGTTGAGCTGCCGGAACACCTCCTCTGCGGTGAACTCCCGCCGCTCCGCCGCGATGGCCACCTGGAACGCCAGGTGGAGCAGCACGTCGCCCAGCTCCTCGGTCAGCGCCCTGGGGTCGCTCCGGTCTATCGCCTCCACCACCTCATAGGTCTCCTCCAGGAACTGGCGCTTGAGCGAGTCCCGCGTCTGCTCCCTGTCCCACGGGCAGCCCTTCGGCCCCCGCAGGAACGCCACCATCTCCACCAGCCCATCGAAGCTGCCCGGATATGCTCGTTGCTCGCTTGTCATCGTTGCTCCTCTACTTGCTCCTGTGGAAGCGCCTCATCCTGTCTCCAAATGACAGACCATTACCGTTTTCCTCCCCCTGACGGGAGAGGATTGAGGTGGGGGTGAAGCGTCTCTTTGGTAGACACGTCTCACCCCCATCCTGCACCTTCCCCCCTCGAAGGGGGAAGGGAAGGGTTACCCAACCCCGTCCCCAACTCCCCATGTGTTACCATCCTCCCATGCGGCTGGCAAGAGTCGCCATGGCGGCGCTGTTCGTCCTGGTCATCCCCATCTTCCTCATCACGTCCAACGTGCGCTGGGTCATCAACGCCCCGTTCCTTTACACCTACGGCTTCGACCGCTACGACATCCCCGACCGCACCGGCATCGAGCGCGGCGAGCTGCTTAAGGCGGGCCGCCAGCTTCGGGACTACCTCAACAATGGCGAGGAGTTCGTGGACGTCCGCGTCTCCGTCGGCGGCGTTACCCGCAGCATCTACGGCGAGCGCGAAGTGCTCCACATGCGCGACGTCAAGGGCCTCGTCCAGGGCGTGTACTGGATACACGCCGCCACCGCAGCCTTCATCGGCCTGTTCATCGTCGCGGGCCTCGTCCACGCCCGTCGCAAGTTCCTGCCCCACTTGGCCCGCTACGCCGCCGTCGGCGGCATCCTCGCCGTCGTCCTCGTCGCCCTCGTCGCCCTGGCGTCCCTCGCCGGGTTCGACAGGCTCTTCCTCACCTTCCACCAGCTCAGCTTCTCCAACGACCTGTGGCAGCTCGACCCGACGAAGGACTACCTGCTCATGATGTTCCCCGAGGGGTTCTTCTTCGACGCCACCATGTGGATCGCCGGGTCCACCGTCGTCGAGGGCATCATCCTGGCCCTGGCGCCCTTCGCCTTCCATCGCTTCCGCCGCCGCGCCTTCGGCCAGGACGTGCCGGCAGTGAGGCGGCTGTGAGTGGGACATCCTCTCCCCTTGCGGGAGAGGCCTTTGGCCCCGACCCCTCGGGGCCAAAGGGTGAGGGGTCTTCAGAACCCACGCTCTCTCATAAGACATGAAGGCCCTCGGGACACCCGAGGGCCTTCAATCTTTACCCAATCGTGATAGGAAATTACATGCCGGTGCCGCAGGCGCCTCCGCCGCACCCGCCGCCGCAGCACCCACCGCCTCCGCCCGACACCGCGCTCATCTGCCCGTCGCTGCCCGTCGAGAACGACGCAAACACCGAGAGCTGCCGCAGCGCGCGGCCATCGCACTCCGGACAGTCCGCGGGCTCGTTCACCCGGCCCATGGGCCGCAGTAATTCAAACTCATGGCGGCACGATGTGCAGGCGTATTCGTAGATAGGCATAGCCTCGCTCCGCTCCAGATGACAGAGCCATTGTATGCCTGGTATCGGGATAGGTCAACGCGGCCCTATAATGGGACTTGCGCTCTATGAAGAACACCGACGGGAAAACCAAGGCGACACTGCCGGACGACGCCGGGCGGTTCGGCAGGTTCGGGGGCCGCTACGTCCCCGAGACGCTGATGCACGCCCTGGCCGAGCTCCAAGCCGCCTACGCCGAGGCCAAGGACGACGAGGTGTTCCAGGGTGATGTGCGCAACCTTGGCGAGCACTACGTCGGCCGCCCGACGGCGCTCTACTTCGCCGAGAACCTCACCCGTCACCTGGGCGGTGCCAAGGTCTATATCAAGCGCGAAGACCTCGCGCACACCGGCGCCCACAAGATCAACAACGCCCTCGGCCAGGCCATCCTCGCCAAGCGCATGGGCAAACGCCGCATCATCGCTGAGACCGGCGCCGGCCAGCACGGCGTCGCCAGCGCCACTGCCTGCGCCATGCTCGGCCTGGAGTGCGTCGTGTACATGGGCGAGGAGGACATCCGCCGTCAGGCCCTCAACGTCTTCCGCATGAAGCTCCTCGGAGCCGAGGTCCGCCCCGTCTCCTCCGGCAGCCGCACCCTCAAGGATGCCATCAACGAGTGCATCCGCGACTGGGTCACCAATGTCGAGACGACCCACTACCTCATCGGCAGCGTCGTCGGCCCCCACCCGTACCCCATGATGGTCCGCGACTTCCAGGCCGTCATCGGCCAGGAGGCGCGCCGCCAACTCCTGGACGCCGAGGGACGTCTGCCCGACTACGCTGTCGCCTGCGTCGGCGGCGGCAGCAACGCCATCGGCCTCTTCCACGCCTTCGTGCCGGACAAACAGGTCAAGCTGGTGGGGGTCGAGGCCGGCGGCCTGGGCATCGAGTCCGGCAAGCACGCCGCCACCCTCGTCGCGGGCGAGGTCGGCGTCCTCCACGGCAGCATGTCCTACCTCCTCCAGGACGAGAACGGCCAGGTGCGGGAGACCCACAGCATCTCGGCGGGCCTCGACTACCCCGGCGTCGGCCCCGAGCACAGCTACCTCAAGGACACGGGCCGCGCCACCTACGTCAGCGTCACCGACGCCGAGGCCCTGGGGGGCTTCCAGCTTCTCTGCCGCACCGAGGGCATCATCCCGGCCCTGGAGCCGTCCCATGCCGTGTACCACGTCTCGAAGCTGGCGCCCACGCTCCGGCGCGACCAGGTCGTCCTGCTTGGCCTCAGCGGCCGCGGCGACAAGGACATCAACACCGTCGCCGACGCCTTGGGCGTCCGCCTCTAGACTGCGTTGCTATAATGGTTTCGATATGAGGCCGCTCATCGCCATCACTGCCGGGCTGTTCTTCGCAGCCGTCCTGTTGCTTCCCGCGTTCGGCCCGCTGCTCGACCACCACTTCGCCGAACGCATGCCCAACCACCGGCACCTCAACGATGCCGTGGCCCATACCCACGGCATCGAGCGCGTCCACTCCCATAGCCATGATGGGACTCAGACCCCGCAAGACGAGAACGACAAGGCCGTGCCCCTCGTCAACGCAGACGGCGCCGTCGGCGCCTCTATCGTCCTCGTCCAGGACCTGCTGGCAGGGTCTTTTGACTTCGAGCCGTCCTATGGCCTTCTGCGGTCATTCGGACGCTCCGAAGCCGTGACGCAGACGTACACCCCTCCCCCCAAGACCCCTCCCAAGTACGCCGCATAGCATCGCCGGGAACCCCGGCCCTCCCACGCCCGCCCAGTCCGGACGGACACGCGGCGGCGACCCTGTTTCAGAGGGAGACCCACCTTGCGGCATCGCGCGCTACAACTGACGGCGCTCCTCCTCGCCACCTTCTTGGTGGCGGCCCTGGCCGCTGTGTCCCATCCGGGGATAGCGCAGGCCAATGGTCGCGTCATTGACTTCCAGCGCAAGGTGGCTGGGCCGTACGAGATTGCCCTCGGCACCCTGCCGCCAAGTCCGGCGCCGGGCAACCTCCACCTCACCATGACCATCACCGAGGCCGCTAGCCGCGCGCTGGTCTTGGATGCGGACGTCGCCGTGACGGGGATGGGACCTGGGGCTGCCGCGCCTGAGATCGGGCCGCTGACAGCAGGGCACACCTCCGCCAACCCCAAGTACTACGACATCAACACCTCGGTGGACAGGGAAGGGACGTGGTCGTTTACAGTGGCCATCTCAGGGGAGGCAGGCGACGGCGCAGCCGAGTTTCAGATAGAGGTCGTCAAGTCCAACCCGCTCCTCGGCATCCTGACGCTGGCGCTGCTGCTGGCCCTGGCGGTCGTCATCGCCCTGGCGATGCGCAAGTACTTCGCAAAGCGCCCCAAGCCACTCAAAGATAACAAAGGCAAGGCATAGTCCTTGCTCTATTAACACTAAGGAGAAAAGAAGTGAAAAAGGCAATCGCACTCGTCGCCGCCCTGACGCTGCTCGCCACCCTCTCGACCGGCCTGGCCTTCGCCCACGGCCACCGCGATGTGGGCGAATACAGCTTCACAGTCGGCTTCATCGTCGAACCTGCGTACGAAGGCATCAAGAACGGCCTCGACCTCCGCGTTGGCAGGCACGCCGAAGCGGCCGCCGGCGAAGAGCACGTCGAGGGAGCAGTGGAGGAAAAAAAGGTCACAACCCCGGTGGAAGGCCTCGAGAACACCCTCCAGGTTGAGATTAGCTACGTGGACACCGGCGTGTCCATGACGAAACCCATCCGCGCCCTGTTCCGCGACCCAGGCCACTACACCGCCGACCTCATCCCAACGAAGGCCGGCTCCTACCGTTTCCGCATCTTTGGCACCATCGAGGGCGTTGCAGTGGATGAGACCTTCACCTCGGTCGTGGATGGGTTCAACGCCGTTGCATCCTCCGCCGACCTCCAGTTCCCCGAGAAGCTTCCTGAGACCCGCGAGTTGGAGAGCGCCGTGAGGGGAGTGCAGGCCACTGCCCAGGACGCGCTGGCCACTGCGCAGCAGGCCCAGACCGCGGCGGCGGGCAGCGGCTCCGATTCGAGCGGCACGCTGGCAGCTACCGGCCTCGTCCTCGGCATCGTGGGCACCGTCTTCGGCTTGGCAGGGGTCGCGATGGCAATGAGGAAGCGCGGCTAGCCGATGCGGCCCGCGGCTCCGTCCGGCTTTCTCCGTGTGGGGATAGCGGCTGCGCTTCTGGCCGTCCTCGGCCTGCTGTACTTCTTCCTTTTCCCACAGCTGGCCAGCGCCCATGCGAATGTGGCCCGGGCGGAGCCGCCCGCCAACTCGGTGTTGGCGACGGCCCCCACAACGGTCACCATCTGGTTCACCGAGCCGGTAGAGCCCAGCTTCAGCAGCATCCGCGTCCTCGATTCGGTGGGGGCGCAGATGGACAACGGGGACAGCGCGGTGGTCGCCGACGACCCCGCCGCGCTGTCCGTCACGCTCAAGCCCTTGGCCGACGGGACGTACACCGTCGTCTGGCGGAACGTTTCGACCGTGGACGGCCACCAGGTCCGTGGTTCGTACACCTTCTCCGTAGGCCAGCCGCTAGACGCATCGGCCGCGCCTGCTGAGCCTGAGCCGCGGCTCCTCCAATCTCCAGCCGAGCCATTCTTCCGCTGGCTGGTGCTGCTGACGGCCCTGGCGGCGGTCGGCGGCCTGTCCTTCCACCTGTTCGTCGTCGGCCCCGTTTTCGCCAACAAGGGCGCCTCGGAGAAGCACCGGCGCCTTGGCACGCGGCTCCGCTCGCGTGTCGTTATGCTCACCCTCGCAGCCCTCGGCCTGTTCTTTGCGGCTTCTCTCGGTCGGCTTGTCGTCCACGCCCAAAAGATCAGCGACACAGCGCTGTTCCAGACCCTCGGCAACCCGTTGGCATCTACCCTCACGGATACCTCGTGGGGGACGTTGTGGCTATGGCGCGCCGGCTTGGCCGTGGCGATGCTTGCCCTACTGGCCGTTCACCTCAGGTTCCGCACCCGGACGCGCGCTCAAGCCCTGCTGGTGCCACTGGCCCTCGCGGTGGGGGCGGGAGCGCTGCTGACCATGAGCCTGTCCAGCCACGGCGCGGCGACGGCTGGCATCGAGGCCCCCGCTATCTTCTCCGACTACCTCCACCTGCTCGCCGCGGCCTTCTGGGTGGGCGGCTTGTTCCACCTGGCAGCCAGCGTGCCTGTGTTGTTCCGCGAGGTGTCAGCCGGAGAGCGCCGCACCATCCTGTCGGGCATCGTTACACGGTTCTCTTTCCTCGCGGCGTTGAGCGTTGGCACGCTCATCGTCACAGGCCTGTACTCGGCCTTCGCCCAGGTCACGGTCCTCAGCGCGGCTACCGCTCCCTACGGGCTGACGCTCATCGCCAAAGTCGCGCTGGTCGCGCCCATCCTCGCGCTGGCGGCGGCCAACCTTCTGTGGGTGCGGCCCCGGCTCGCCAAGCAGGACGGCGCGTCGCGCTGGCTGCGCCGGCTGGTGGCCGGCGAGGTTGCCCTGGCCGTCCTTGTCCTACTCGCGGTCGGGTTCATGACCAGCATGGAGCCCGCCCGCCAGGTGGCCTCCCGCGAGGAGGCGACGCAGCCCCAAGTCCTGAGTTTCCAGGACGTTGCCGAGGGTGCGGCTATCAGACTCACCATCGAGCCAGGCTATGTGGGCGCCAATACCTATGCGGTAATGCTGACCGACCAGCGTGGGATACCCATCGTCAACGCCGAATCAGTGCAGATACGCCTGACCCACCTCGGGAGCGACCTCGCGCAGGAGGAGTTCCAGGACGTCGTCCACCACGGTGGAGGGCACTACACCCTGACGAGCAACTTCATGAGCATCAAGGGCGCGTGGCAGGCCGAGGTGCTCGTCCGCAGGCCGGACGCCTTCGACGGGAGGGCCGCGTTCCGTTTCGAGGTAGGGGCGCCACCCCAGTCGGCGGGCGGGAGCGCACGCATCGCGCCGTCGCCCACGACGGGCAAGCTCCTGCTGGGCGTCGAGGTGGCGCTCCTCGGCGGCCTGCTCATCGGCGTCGCCTTCCCCCTCGGAGGGATGCGGGCGCGGCGCGGGCTCGCGTCCGCATCTGTCGGCCTTGTTGTCCTCTTCGTGGGGTTCTTCTTCATCTTGAACGCGCAAGGATCGGAGCCCGCCGCGCCGGTGACCAACCCCATCGCGCCGGACGCCGCCTCTGTCGCCACCGGCCGCCAGCTGTACACGCAGAACTGTCAGACGTGCCATGGGGCCACCGGCGCTGGCGACGGCCCGGCTGCCGCCACGCTGACGCCGAAGCCGCTCAACCTCATCATCCATGTGCCTTTGCACCCCGACGAGGCCATCTTTGGCTTCATCAGCAACGGCCTTGCGGGCACGTCCATGGTCGCATGGAGGGATAAACTCTCCGAAGAAGAGATATGGCACCTCGTCAACTATTTGAAGACTCTCCCTGAACAAGCGAAGCAAGAGCGTTGATACATACGGCCTTTGAGGCCGAGTAAGGAATGTGAAGCGTATATTGCGCATCAGAATGAACCGGGCTGCCTGGTTCTTGCTCGTGCTGTTGGCCGTCGTAGTGCCGTTCGTCCTCGCCTGTGGTGAGGACGCCGCGCCCCAGGCTGAGAAAGCCCCGGCGTTCTCCCTCGTCTCCTCGGAGGGGGCAGAGGTTAGCCTGGACAACCTGCTTGAGGGCCGCGATGCCGTGGTCCTCGTCTTCTACCGTGGCGTCTTCTGAGGCATCTGCCGTTCGCAGCTCGTGGAGCTGCAAGCAACTTACGGCCAGTTCAAAGCGAAGGGCGCCGAACTGGCAGCGGTGAGCATGGACGACGTAACCGGCGCGGCCCAGATGGCCGGCCTCGCCCAGGCGCAGTACTTCATCCTGGCCGACCCCTACGGCGCGGTGGCCAGAAGCTACGGCGTGTACAACCTCCTCGGCGACAAGGTTGCCACTCCCGCCGTCTTCATCATCTCTGCCCGAGGGAATGTCCTCTGGCGTTACATCGGCCAGAACGCCGGAGACAGGCCCAGCCCCCAGGAGATCCTGGAGGCCCTAGACTCACTACGCGATAAGTAAGAGTATCGGAGGAAAGCATCACATGAAAGCAGCTGGCAAACCCACACTACTATTCCTTGCTGTTCTAGCCCTGGCCCTCGGCCTGGGCATCCTCGCTTCTTGCAGTTAAGGTGAAGGTCCGCAAAAGCTGACCTTCGACCTGGCAATCGCAGACAGGAAGCTCAATCTCGACCCGCCAACCATCAAGGCCAAGCAGGGTGATACGGTGACGCTGAACATCACGACGGACGTAACCGGCGAGTTCCATCTGCACGGCTACGACCTGAAGCTCGGCCTCTCGCCCGGCCCTTCGCAACGCATGGAGCTTGTTGCCAATGCCACGGGCAACTTCCCCATCGAGTTCCACGAAGCAGTGGGTAGCAGCCATGAGGAAGGGTCTGGGGAGGAAAACGAATTCGGACAATACACCCTGGGGTCGCTCCAGGTCCTTCCGAGGTAGTGTTAGCCATGAGAACGCAGAAGCTACTCGCCGCGATCCTCTTCGCTGGAGTCTTCGGCCTGATGGCGCAGCCCGCCTTCGCCCACGGCTTCGGCCAGACGTACACCCTGCCCGTGCCGCTGAGCTACTTCCTCGTAGGCGCGGCCGCTACCGTCGCCCTCTCGTTCGTCGTCGTCGGCTTCTTCGTCCAGGGCGGGCCGGCGGCGTCCGGCTACCCGGTGTACAACCTCCTGCGGCTCCAGTGGTTCAAGCGCAGCCTTGCCAGCCCCATCTTCCTGGGGTTCCTTGGCGCCTGCTCGATGTTCCTATTCCTCCTTGTGTTCGTGACCGCCTTCGGAGGCACCAACCGGCCCATCGAGAACATCTCTCCCACCTTCGTGTGGATCATCTGGTGGGTGGGCATGGGCTACGTCGTCGCCCTCCTCGGCAACGCGTGGGCGCTGGTGAACCCCTGGAAGGTCAGCTACGACTGGTTCGAACAGGTCTTCGGCGTCAAGCTTGGGAGGGCCAAGAAGGGAAAGAAAAGCAGCCGGACGCCTTACATCATGCGGTATCCCGCCAACTGGGACGTCTGGCCCGCCGTGGCGTTGTTCCTGCTCTTCGCCTGGCTCGAGAACGTGTACAGCGGCGCGGCCATTCCCCAAAAGCTCGGCATCCTCGTCCTCATCTACTCCCTCATCACCTGGGGCGGCATGTACCTGTTCGGCAAGCACGTGTGGCTCTCTCGTGGCGAGGCCTTCAGCGTCCTGTTCGGCCTCTTCAGCCGTTTCTCGCCCACCGAGGCGAGGGTGAAGGACACCAGGGCCTGCCACGGCTGCGAGGTGGAGTGCAGCCCCACCGCTGAGGGCTGCGTGGACTGCTATGCCTGCTTCGAGCGGGCGGCGCCGGAGCAAAGAGAGTTCAACCTGCGGCCCTTCGCCGTCGGCCTCGCCCGCCCAGGGCGCGTTTCCACCGCCATGCTCGTCTTCGTCGTCCTCACTCTGGCGACCGTCACATTCGATGGCCTCAACGAGACGTCCGCCTGGAACAGCGTACAGCGCTTCTTCCAGGACCGGACGGGAGCTGGTGTCGCCAGCGTTGTGGACACGGTCGGCCTGCTGGCCGTGCCGGCGGCGTTCGTGGCGGTGTACTTCGGCTTCTCCTGGCTCATGAAGCGCCTCTCAGGCACCGACGCCTCCGTTGCCGAGTTGGCCCGCGTCTTCGTCTTCTCCCTCGTCCCCATCGCCCTGGCCTACAACGTTGCCCACTACATCTCACTCCTCGCCGTGCAGGGACAGCTCATCATCCCTCTTGTATCCGATCCCTTCGGCTTCGGCTGGGACCTGTTCGGCACCGCGTCGTACCGCGTCAACCTGCTGGTCATCAATGCCAAGTTCCTCTGGTTCACCTCCATAGCCGTGATTGTCCTCGGCCACATCATCGCCGTCTATCTGGCCCATCTGGTCTCCCTACGGCAGATGGAGGGCCGCTCGAGTGCCCTGCGCAGCCAGTACCCCATGCTGCTGCTCATGGTCGGCTACACCGCCACCAGCCTCTGGATCATCGCGCAGCCTATCGTCGTCGTGGCGAGCGAGTGAGGGCTGACGTCCCCTAACAAGAAGGCGCGGCATATGTTGCACAGGATGGGAGGGCAGAGGATGCGACTATGTAGCGCATGCCTGTATCGGATACAATAGACGGGTGTGTGTCGAAGTGGTTAGCAACGGGCGGAGGTAGCGCGATATGATGCGGCAAAACAGTATCGGAAGGGACAGCGGGCTGACCTTCCGGATGTACTTCACGATGTTCATGCTGGCGGCGCTGTTCGTCGGCTTCCTGGGGCTGCTGTTCGCCCTGGGCGTGAACTGGATATTCATCCTGGTCATCGCCGTGCTCATGGCGGGGTTCCAGTACTTCTTCTCCGACAAGCTGGTGCTGTGGACGACCCGCGCCAAGGTCGTCACCGCGGAGCAAGAGCCGAAACTCCACGCCATGATCGAGCGGCTGGCCGAGCGTGCGGGCATCCCCAAGCCGAAGCGCATCGCCATCATGGAGACCCACGTCCCCAACGCGTTTGCTACGGGGCGTAACCCGAAGAACGCCGTCGTCGCCGTGACCCGCGGCCTCATGGAACGGCTCGACCAGGCAGAGGTCGAGGCGGTCCTGGGCCACGAGTTGTCCCACGTCAAGAACCGCGACGTCGCCGTGATGACCTGGGCGAGCATCATCGTCATCATGGCCGGCTACGTCATGCAGATGATGTTCTGGATGAGCCTGTTCGGCGGAGGCCGCGACCGGCGCGAGGGCGGCGGCGCGGGTGCATACCTGATGCTAGCCTGGGTCGGCGCCATCGTCGTGTATTTCCTCTCCCAGATCCTCCTTTTGGCCCTGTCGCGCTACCGGGAGTTCGCTGCCGACCGTGGCGGCGCCATCCTCACTGGCGCGCCGCTCAACCTCGCCTCGGCCCTGGAGAAAATAAGCGACCGCATGTACCGCATCCCCGAGAAGGACCTGCGCCAGGTCGAGCACGCCAACGCCTTCTTCATTGTGCCAGCCCTCAAGGGCGGCGACAGCATCGTCCACCTCTTCTCCAGCCACCCGCCCGTCGAGAAGCGCGTGGCGCGGCTCCAGCGGATGCACGAGGAGATGAACCCCAGCGGCATCCAGTTCCGCGAGCTGCGGTCCCGGTAGCCCTTGGGTCTCCTCGGGGGCCTGTTCGGGGGGAAGAGCGCCAAAGCGCCTCGCAAGGGAAGGTTCCTCACCGCCGTTAACACGCTCGAGGCGCTGAAGGCCAAGACCGACCTGCGCCCGACGGGGAAGGCAGGCGTCGTCTTCAACCCCAGCGGCGACGACTTCTTCAAGAAGCTTCCCCAGGAGCTGGCGAACACCATTGCAGCCAACCCCGCTGCCCGCGGCGTGCGCCTTGACCTGATGGACGACGCCTACTCCAGCCGGTGGGTTGTCCTAGAGGACAAGGACATGCCCAGGCTGGCCGCCTCAGTCCTCCTGGTGGACGGCGTCTTCAGCGCCAAGGAGCTCCGCAGGCACCTACTCGCGGCGGTCATCCAGGTGGAGTTCGAGCGCAGGAAGGCCTACTGGATCTACAGCTACAAGCGCGAGCGGTTCCACCCATTCGTCCCGACGGGCGAGAAGACCCGCGACGGCAAGGCCGAGATGCGGATGGGCGAGTTGATGAGCAAGGAGAAGGTGGCGCTGGAGGGGACGCTGGAACTGTGGTACGCCCTCTGGGGCATACCGTTCTAGGGCTGAGAGCCGCTAGTCGTTGTCGGCGCCCTTCTTGGAGGAGCCCTTCTTCTCGCTGGGCGACGTCAGCATGTTGTACAGCCCGATGATGACGATGGCGATGCCGAGGACGATGAGGATGAGGCCGAGGCGGTCGGTTATCACGTCGGTCTGGAGGAGGATGCCGACGACCGCCATCACCACGCCGACGGTCAAGAGCGTCCCGCTTCCGTACTTACTGAACAAGGTCTAAGCCCTCAGCGCCGACTTCAGGACATCTCTGACCACGTTATGTCCCCCCTGCCTGGGTGTCAAGGCGCTCTCGCGCGATGATTTCACGCCTGGGGCCGTGTGATGTGCTCCCAAATCGTGCTGCCAGGCCCAGGTTGGCGAGGATGCGCGAAACGGAGTAGGGCTTATTCAGCGTGTAGAAGTGGAGGCCGGCGGCGCCGTTGTCCCAGAGTTGGCGGGCCTGCGCCGTGGTGTACTCGATGCCGAACTCACGGGTCTCCATGTCGTCGTGGCCGTACCGCTCCAGCCCCTCCTCCAGGGCCGTGGGCAACTTCGCCCCGCACCTGGCGGCGAACCGCCGCGTCTGCCGCGCGTCCTGGATGGGCATGAGGCCCGCGATGACCGGAACGCCGATGCCCATCTGCCTTGCGCGGTCGAGGAAGGCGAAGAAATCGGCGTTGTCGTAGAAGAGCTGGGTGACCAGAAACCCGGCCCCGGCGTCCACCTTCCGCTTGGCGTACTCGACGTCGGCCACGCGGTCCTTCGCCTCGGGGTGGCCCTCTGGGTAGCAGGCGGCGCCGATGCCCAGGTCGAAGTGGCCGCGCAGGTACTCGATAAGCTGCACCGTGTTCGGGAACCCGCCAGGGTAGAGCGGCGTGCCGTCGGCGGGCTGGTCGCCACGCAGCGCCATCACGTTCTCGATGCCGGCCTTCTGCAGCCGCGCCACGAAGGCGTGGACCTCGTCCTTGGAGTGGCCCCAGATGGTCAGGTGGGACAGCACGTTCGCCCCGCTCTCGCGCTGGGCGCGGATGGAGAGCACGACGCTGTGCCCGCGGGTCGAGCCGCCCGCGCCGTAGGTGACCGAGACGAAGTCCGGCCCCAGCCCCTTGAGTTCGTTGAGCACGGCCAGCATCTTGGGGAAGCTGTTCGCCTCCTTGGGTGGGAAGAACTCGAAGGAGATGGTCTTCTTGGCCTTCAGGATGTCGGGGACCTTCACCGCCGCCTCGCTACGATGCACTGTTTCCAGTCTAACACCCGCCAAAGGCGCAGACTCACCCTCACACTTTGTGGTGCCTGCTTCCTTGACACTGCTCCTGCCCGTAGAGATACTGAACCAAATCTGCATATGGTGCGCATGCTCTAGGACATGAAGCTACAACATCTGTGGTGGGCGGCCCTGCTGCTGCTCCTCCTTGTGCCAATCGCTTGCGGCAAGAAAGCGGAGCCGACGCCCACCCAGGTGGCGGCGGTGCCCGTCTCGCCGACCGCCACGCCCCTGCCGTCGCCCACCCCGCAGCCCACCGCGACCCCCGTGCCGCCGACGCCCACATTCGACCCGGGCAAGGCCATCCTGCCCACCGTCTCCGCCGCGACGCGGACGCCCACGCCCGTTGTCAGCGAGTTCGACCGCACGCTGGGGGAGATCGAGACGAACGTAACAACCGTCCGGGTGCTCTTCTCGCTCCGGCCTGTCGCCAAGGCGTTCATCACCCGCGAGGAGCTGGGAGAGAAGCTTATCGAGGACCTGGAGGAAGAGCGGGACGAGATCGAGCAGCAGGACGCGCTGCTCACCTCCCTCGGCGTCATCGGCCCCGACGTGAGCCTCCACGACCTGTACCTGGCGCTCTACCAGGAGGGCGTCCTCGGCTTCTACGAGCTGAAGGAGGAGAAGCTCTACGTCGTCCAGGATGGGCCTTCTCTCGGCCCGCAGGACGTGCTCACGTACGCCCACGAGTTCGTCCACGCCCTCCAGCAGCAGCACTTCGACATCCAGGCCGGCCTCGACGCCCGAGAGGGCCAGTCAGACCGGCAGAACGCCTACCGCGCCCTCGTCGAGGGCGACGCGACCTTGGCCAAGTCGGTCTATATGTTCAACCACATGACTGAGGAGGAGCGCACTGCGGCGCAGCAGAACGCCACCATTGACCTCGAAGCCTTCTTCGCCGCGCCGCATCTCATCCAGCGCCTGTTCGTTTTCCCCTACATCGAGGGGGCGCAGTTTGTGCTGTCCCTCGCCCGCTCCGAGGAGGGCTGGGCCGCTGTGGACGCCGCCTTTGCCAACCCGCCGGAGTCCACGGAGCAGATACTCCACCCGGAGAAGTACGCCGTCCGCGAGGGGCCGGAGGACGTGGTGCTGCCCGACATCGCCGCAGCCCTGGGCGAAGGGTGGACGGAGACCGGCGAGGACACCCTGGGCGAGTTCCTCATCATGGCCTATCTGGAGACGTACCTGCCGGAGCAGGCTGCCGCCCAGGCCGCCGGCGGCTGGAGCGGCGACACGTACGCCGTCCTCGCCGGCCCCGGCGGCCAGACCGCCTTCGTCACCGTGTCTGTCTGGGACACCTTCCAGGACGCCGACGAGTTCGGCCAAGCCCTGCGCGACGCCACCATCGCCAGGACGGGAACGGATGCTCAGTGGGAGGGCATCCCAGGCGAGACGGGCACCGCTCTGCTGACGCTGCCGGACCAGGTCGTGATGACCGACCAGAACGGGCAGTTCGTCATCGCCGTCTTCGCACCCAACCGCGCCACGCTCGACGCCATCAAGCCGCTCCTCGTCACCGCGCCGTAGGGGCATCGCATCCTCCTTCCCCCCTTGAGGGGGAAGGCCTTGGACGCGTCGGGACGCGGCCAAGGGATAGGGGGTGGCTCTCCCCACCGTCTGGCTGTCTCTACCGCCGCCAACACTCCTTGGCGATGCACCCCCTACCTCTCTGAGCCGACTTGGTCGGCTCAGAGGTCCTCCCCCTCAAGGGGGGAGGAGGGCATCAGCCACCCCTGCATCCGCTACTGGCAGTGGCCACAGGCGGTGGATATAATGCCTCGTTATATCTCCAAGTCAGACCAGGCAGCGAGGACATGACTGTAACCATCCAAGAGCTAGAGGCCACGGCCAAGAAGCTACGCCGCCAGATCGTGACGATGGTCGCCGCGGGCGGCAGCGGCCACCCGGGCGGTTCCCTGTCCGCCACGGACATCCTGACCGCGCTCTACTTCCGCGTCATGCGGCACAGGCCCGCCGAGCCGGCGTGGCCCGACCGCGACCGGTTCGTGCTAAGCAAGGCCCACGCCTGCCCCGTGCTCTACGCCGCCCTCGCGTCCTCCGGCTACTTCCCGGAGGAGGAGCTGATGACCTTCCGCAAGATCAACAGCCGCCTTCAGGGCCACGCCCACATCAAGACGCCGGGCGTGGAGATGTCGGGCGGCTCGCTGGGCCAGGGGCTGTCCTTCGGGCTGGGCACCGCCCTGGCCGCGCGGCTCGACCGCCGCCCGACGCACACGTACGTCCTCCTCGGCGACGGCGAGTGCGATGAGGGCCAGGTCTGGGAGGCCGCCATGGCCGCCAAGCACCACGGCGTGGACAACCTCACCGCCATCGTGGACCGCAACGGCATCCAGAACGACCGCTTCACCTGGCAGGTGATGAACCTGGAGCCGCTGGCCGACAAGTGGCGCGCCTTCGGGTGGCACGTCGTCAAGGCCAACGGCCACGACATGGGCCAGGTGGTGGATGCCCTGGAGCAGGCCGTCCGCACCAAGGGGCAGCCGTCCGTCATCATCGCCGAGACGGTGAAGGGCAAGGGCGTCAGCTTCATGGAGAACAACCCCGACTTCCACGGCAAGGCCCCTAACAAGCAGGAGCTGGAGCAGGCCCTCAAGGAGCTGGCATGACCACGACCGCGAACACCGTCGCCCCCACCGCGTCCACGCGCGAGGTCGTCGGCAAGGCGCTCGTCGAGCTGGGCAAGCGCCACTCGAACCTGGTGGTCCTGGGCGGCGACCTGAACAAGTCCACGTACGCCAACATGTTCGGCAAGGAGTTCCCCGACCGGTTCTTCGACTTCGGCCCCGCCGAGCAGAACATCGTCAACGTCGCGGCGGGCATGGCCTCGTCGGGCAAGGTCGCGGTGGTGAGCACGTTCTCGGTCTTCGGGACGGGCAGGCCCTACGACCAGCTCCGCGTCGGCGTCGCCCAGCCGAACCTCAATGTGAAGCTGTTCCTGACCCACAGCGGCATCGTCACGGGCGAGGACGGCGTCTCGGCGCAGAGCATCGAGGACGTCGCCATCATCAGCGCGCTGCCGACGTTCAAGGTCATCGTGCCCGCCGACGGGCCCGAGGCCGAGCAGGCTGCTGCCGCCGCGGTGGAGACGCCTGGCCCGTTCTTCGTCCGGCTCTCCCGCTCGGCCACACCCGTCGTCCACAAGCCCGAGTTCCGCTTCCGTCTCGGCGTCGCCGAGGAGATGCGCCAGGGCAAGGACGTGGCCATCATCGCCTGCGGCATCATGGTGGACGCGGCGCTCAAGGCGGCGGCCAAGCTGGCCGAGGGCGGCGTCCATTGCCGTGTGCTGAACATGGCGACCGTCAAGCCGCTGGACGAGCAGGCGGTGCTCAAGGCGGCACAAGAGACGGGGGCCATCGTCACGGCGGAGGAGCACCTGCTGGACGGCGGCCTGGGCAGCATGGTCGCCAGCCTGCTGGCACGCAAGCGGCCCACGCCCGTCGAGTGCGTTGGCCTGACCGGCTACGCCGAGTCCGGCGCGCCCCAGCTCCTGCTGGAGAAGTACCACCTCACCCCCAACGACATCGCAACGGCCGTGCAGCGGGCCGTGGGGCGGAAGAAGGGGTAGCTCTGCCCCCATTTTTGTTTTGAGGGGGAAGGCCTTGGTCCCAACGGCATCGGGGCCAAAGGATAGGGGGTGGCTCTCCCATCGGCTTGGCCGCCTCTACCGCAATCTACTCTCCCTCGGCACGTACCCCCTACCTCTCTGAGCCAGCCTGGCCGGCTCAGAGGTCCTCCCCCTCAAGGGAGGAGGAAGGAGTCACCCCTTCCCTTTCTGGAACACCCCTTGCCAAGATCGCCGGTAGGGCGTACCGTAGGCTATAGAACAGACGAGCTACGGGAGGTGCTCAGGGATGGATATGGTGACTCGTATCCGCGAGGCGTTGAAGTGCGGGAGGCCGGACTGCCGGTGTCAGGACACCAACGGGGACAAGCACCTACCGGCGCACCTGGTCGTGGAGGGAAGACCCATGCTGAGCATCGAGTCTATCGCAGACGGCGACGGGGCAAAGGTCCGTTGCCAGTAAGGTTTCGGCCAGTTCACGGTCATGGGCGTGCTGCGGGAGCGCGGGCTGCGGCCGCGGTCGCCGCGTGCTCCGTTGGCCCTGGTGAGTGGTAGGGCATCCCTTCCCCCTCGAGAGGAGAAGGTTGGGGATGAAAGTGAACAGTACCCTGCAGACCGCTTCACCCCCACCTTAGTCCTTCCGCATCGAGGGGGAGGAAATTACGCGGCCCCCTCGTCAATCCAGGAGGTTCCTCCCCCCGGTAAAGGCTCCAGACGCTGGCCGAGCTGATGTCGGAGCCGCACGAGGAGGCGCGCTGGTTGTGGGAGGGCATGATGCCGTGGGGCGGGCTGTCGGTGCTGGCGGCCAAGCCGAAGGTCGGCAAGTCCACCTTCGCCCGCAACCTGGCGCTGGCCGTCTCGCGAGGCGAGCCGTTCCTGGGCCGCGCCACGCACCAGGGGCCGGTCGTCTACCTCGGCCTTGAGGAGAAGCGCAGCGAGGTCGAGAGTCACCTGCGGGCGCTGGGCGCCGACGGCTCCGAGGTCATCCACATCCACGTCGGCATGGCCCCGCGCGACGCCCTCATCGCGCTCCGGGCCGCCATCATGCACACCTGAGCCGTCCTCGCCATCGCAGACCCGCTCCTGCGCATGGTGCGCCTGGGCGACGTCAACGACTACACCCAGGTCAACAGCGCCCTCGACCCGCTGATGGACCTGGCCCGCCAGACCGGCTGCCACATCCTCACCGTGCACCACGAGGGCAAGGGCAACCGCGAGGGCCCCGACGCGGTCATCGGCTCGACGGCCCTGATCGGCGGCGTGGACACCATCCTGACGCTGCGCAAGCACGAGGGGGACCGCACCCTCGAGACCCAGCAGCGCTACGGTGACTGGTTCCCCAAGACCGTCATCACCTTCTAAGCGGCCACCCGGCGCATCGCCCTCGGCGGCACCCTCGAGGCCGTCCAGCAGGCCTCGACCGAGAACAAGATCCTCGATGCCCTGAAGACAGGCCCGATGACGGAGGGGGAACTTTGGGAAACCGTGGATGGGGATAACATGCTGGTGTCACGCTCCCTTCGAGAGATGATTCGCAGCGGCCGGATCACGCGCACAGGAGCTGGGGGACGCGGCGACCCGTATCGCTACAGCCGTGAGGCAGTGCTACAGACCGCACTCGCATGAGACGTCTCATGGATTCTTGCTTTCTCGCTGCGCCTAGGTCTTAAAGCGACCACAGCAACAATCGTTCTTAGACCATGAACGGCTGTACGAAGCCCTATATGCTCGCTGTAAGCAATGGCCTCAAGAGGGAGGGTCTCTCGCATTCAGAGCAGGAAAGATTTCGTTTCTCGCTTTCTCGCTGTGCTCATGTGCTACAGCGAGAAAGCGAGAAACACATAGTGAGGTCTGGCAATCTTAGACTGAAGGGCTTTCTGGTGGCTCTTGTAGCATCGTTGGTCGGTAGAGTCATTCTCGGTGCAGAAGCGAAGCCCCCCTACTTCATCAGTTTGGCGATGGCTTTCATGCCCTGGCGGGTGGACATCTTCTTCATGAGCTTTTGGGTCTGGCGGAACTGGTTGAGGAGCTGGTTGACGTCTTGGGGGGCCGTGCCGCTGCCCGCGGCGATGCGCCGCCTTCGGCTGCCGCCGATGACCTCGGGGTGCCTGCGCTCCTGGGGGGTCATGGAGCGGATGATGGCCTCGATGCGCTTGAGGTGGGACTCATCCAGTCCCTCGGCCTCCATCTTGCCTTTGAGTCCGGACATGCCGGGGATCATCTCCAGCACTTGGGTGATGGGCCCCATCTTGCGGAGCTGCTGGAGCTGTCCCAGGAAGTCGTCGAGGTTGAAGGTGGCCTGGCGCATCTTCTTCTCGAGGGCCGCCGCCTGTGTCTGGTCGAAGGTGGCCTGGGCCTTCTCGATGAGGGAGAGGACATCGCCCATGCCGAGGATGCGGGAGGCGAGCCGGTCGGGGTGGAACTGTTCGAGGGCGTCCGCGCGCTCGCCGACGCCGATGAACTTGATGGGCACGCCGGTGACGGAGGTGATGGAGAGGGCCGCGCCGCCCCTGGCGTCGCCATCCATCTTGGTGAGGACTAGGCCGGTCAGGCCTACCTTCTCGTGGAATGCCTTGGCGACGTTGACGGCCTCCTGGCCGGTCATGGCGTCCACGACGAGGAGCGTTTCGGCGGGCGAGACGGCCTTCTTGACCTGGGCCAGCTCGGCCATCAAGGCGTCGTCGATCTGGAAACGGCCCGCCGTGTCCACGATGGCCCAAGCCGCGCCGAGGGAGGCGGCATGCTTCACGCCGTCGCCGGCGACGCGGACGGTGTCCTTGGTGTCGGTGGCCGCGTACACGGCGACCTCGACCTGCTTGCCGAGGGTCTGGAGCTGCTGGATGGCCGCCGGGCGCTGAAGGTCCGCGGCGACCAGGACGGGGAGCTGGCCCGCCTGCTTGAGGTGGCGCGCCAGCTTGGCGGCCGTCGTCGTCTTGCCTGAGCCGTTGAGGCCCGCCATCATCACGGCCGACGGCCTCGCGGGACCCGGCTCCATGCGGTGGATGCCGCCACCGAGCAGGGCCGTCATCTCCTCGTGGGTGACCTTGACCACCTGCTGGCCGGGGCTGAGCGCCTTGAGGACGTCGTCCTGGAGCGCCCGCTCGCGTATCTTCGCCACCAGGTCGCGGGCCACCTTGAAGTTGACGTCGGCCTCGAGGAGCGCCAGCCGCACCTCACGCAGGGCCTCGTCCACATCCTTCTCGGACAGGCTGCCCTTGCTGCCGAGGCGCTTGAAGACGCCGTTCAGTTGTTCGGAGAGTGCTTCGAACATGGTGGGTTATGGATGATTGTACAGCGGCTGGCGCTTCGGATGCTTCACCCCCACTTCAATCCTCCCCCCTTGGGGGGAGGAGGCCCTACGCCCCGCCCAAGCGTTGCGTGGCTTGGGGATGCGGCCAATCTCTCGATATCGCATTCCTTGTCGATGCTTCCGGGGTGCAGAGCGAGTCCCCTACCGGGCGGCGAGTTCGTCGAGGAGGACGATGGCGAGGGCGGCGGCGTTGCCCATCAGCTCGGGCCGCACGAACTCCAGGGTGTCCTCGATGGTGTGGATGCGCGAGAAGTCGTCGCCCAGGAAGAAGACGAAGGGGATGCCCTCGGCGAAGAAGGGCGCGTGGTCGCTCGCGCCGCCGCCGAGCTCGAAATGGCGCTCCACCGTGATGCCGCTGGCGCCGCCGATTCTCATGACCACATCGGCCAGCTCGTCGGCGGCAAGGATGCCGGACACCCGGCTGGTGCCGAGGGCGTCGAAGTTCAACATGGCGAGGAGCTGGTCGAGCTCGTCCTCGGTTAGGTTGTCCACGTAGTACTGGCTGCCCTCCAGGCCGAGCTCCTCGGAGCCGAAGGCGATGAAACGCACCGTGAAGGGGTAGGACTTGCCGGCAATCTCCTCGGCGATGGCGAGGAGGGTGGCGATGCCGGAGCCGTTGTCGTTGGCGCCGGGGACGCCCGGCACGGTGTCGAAGTGGCCGCCCAAGACGACGACCACGGCGTCTTCGCCCCGCGGCGCGCCGGCCGAGGCAGGCTTGTCGGCGATCACGTTGCGGCTGTCGCGCTGCTCGTACATCACCGAGACGGCGGCCTCGGTGTCGCCGTTGGCCATGAGGTTGATGATGGCGAGACCGACCTCGCGAGGGATGGACACCACGGGTATCTCGGCCTGGCTGCGGAGCGAGCCCGCGAAGGCGCCGTCGTCGTTGTTGTAGATGATGGCCGCGATAGCACCGCGCTCCTCGGCCCGCAGCACTTTCTCCTCGAAGGTGAGGCCGCCACGCTCGATGAGGGCGATGCGCCCCTCCACAGCCACACCCTCGAAATCTTCCTCGAAAGCCTTGCCCGCGTCCGCTAGCACGCCCGTGGCCCGGCCCTGCGCCGACAGGGTGAGGGGGTAAGCGCCGGTGGAGGTGACGTCGAGGCTTGGCACGTCGAGGACGGGCGGGTCGGTCAGGAGGACGTCAACGGTGAACTCCTGGAGGGCGGGCGCGTAGCCCAGAATGGTGAACTGCTCGAAGAGGTAGCGGGCGGCATCGGCCTCCTGCTGGGTCGCGCTTTCCCTGGGGCTGCGGGCGCTGGTGAGCGTCGTCAGCTGCTGCATGGCCTGCTGGCTGAGGCGCTGGGCGTCGGCGGGGTCCACCCTGGCCGACACGGTCGGCACGGGCGTGGCGGTCGGCTCCGGCCCGACGGAGACGACGGTGCCTTCGTCCCTGGACCCCGACCCCTGAACCTCAGGGGTCGGGGTCCAGGGTTCGGGTGTCGAGGTCGGGACGGCGAGGGTGGGCACGGGCGCGGCCGTTGGGGACGGCGCGGGGCTCGGCGTCGCAGTCGGTTGGCCATCGCCGCCGCAGGCCAAGGCCACGGCGGCGGCTAGGGCGATCAGTGCGGACAGGCTGGCCTTGGTGAGGCATCGTTGCAGAGCGATGTTGTTCTTACTATACAACGACGGCACGGGATGGAGGGATGGGCGTTGCGCGCGTAGGGGTGGGTTTCAAACCCACCCCTACGTCGTCTGATACGGCGTTCGTTGCGAAGCTGGAGACGCCTACTCCTCGTCTTCTTCCTGTTCTTCGAGCTCTTCGGGTGCGACCTTGCCGTTGCCGCGGCCATTGGCGGACGGGGCGGAAGCAGGCTCGTCCTTGAAGTCGCTCACGCAGGCGATGGAGGCGACTGAGTCACCGCCGTCGGGCTTGAAGATGGTCACACCCTGGGTGATGCGGCCGCGGCTGGTAATCTCGGACAGGTTGGTGCGGAGCACCTGGGCCTGCTCGGAGACGAGATAGACCTGCTGGGTTTCGTCCACGACCTCGGCGGCGGCGACCTGGCCGGTCTTGGGGGTGACCTTGAAGGTCTTGAGGCCGACGCCCCCGCGCTTCTGGACGCGGTAGTTGCGCAACGAGGTGAGCTTGCCGAAGCCCTTCCTGCTGATGACGAAGAGCTTGGCGTCGGGCCGGACGACGCTCATGGAGATAAGCTGGTCGCCGTCGCGCATCGTCATGCCCTTCATGCCGCCCGCGGTGCGGGAGTGCGGCGTGACCTGGGCGACGGGGAACATGATGGACATGCCGTGGCGGGAGACCATGATGACGTGGTCGTTCTCCTTGGTGAGACGGGCGGTGACCAGGTCGTCCTTCGGCTCGAGGTTCATGATGATGAGGCCCGACCGCCGGATGTTGGCGAGGGCGGACAGCGGGACGCGCTTGACCTCGCCCTTGCGGGTGGCCAGAACGAGGAACATGTCCTCGCGCTGGAGGGTCTCGACGCCGACGAGGGCCTTCACCTGCTCATCGTCCTGGAGGGCGATGACATTGATGAGCGGCACGCCCTTGGTGTTGCGCGAGGTATCCGCCCGCAGCTCGTAGGTCTTGAGGGAGAGGACGCGCCCCCGGTCGGTGAAGAACAAGAGTTGGTCGTGGGTGTCCACGACCTCGATGGTGCGGACAGGGTCGTCCTCTTTCGTCCTCATGCTGAGGACGCCCTTGCCGCCGCGGTGCTGGGCGCGGTAGGTGGCGGCGGGGATGCGCTTGGCGTAGCCGCTCTGGCTGAGGGTGACGACGACCTTCTCGTGGGCCACCAGCTCCTCGGCGGTCCAGTCGCCGGCCTCTTCGGCGAAGTCGGTGCGCCGCGGGTCGGCGAACTTCTTCTTGAGCTCCTTGGTCTCCTTCTTGACCTCGGCCAGGACCTTGGCCGGGTCGGCCAGCAGATCCTTGAGCCACTGGATTAGCTTTTGCAGCTCCTGGAACTCGTCCTCGATCTTCTGGCGCTCCAGGGCGGCCAACCTGCGCAGCTGCATGTCGAGGATGGCCTGGGCCTGAATCTCGTCCAGCTTGAACCGCTGCATCAGGCCGGCCCGCGCGGTCTCCACGTCCTTGGACGCGCGGATGAGGGCGATGACGGCGTCGAGGTTGTTGAGGGCGATGCGGAGACCCTCCAGGATGTGGGAGCGGGCCTCGGCCTTCTTGAGGTCGAACTCGGAGCGGCGCCGGACGATCTCCCTGCGGAACTTGATGAACTCTTCGATGAGCTGCTTGAGGTTGAGGACCTTGGGCGAGCCGTCCACCAGCGCCAGCATGTTGGCGGCGAAGCTGGACTGCATGGGGGTGAACTTGTAGAGGTTGTTGAGGATGACCAGCGGCTCGGTGCCGGCCTTGAGTTCGATGACGACGCGCATGCCCTGGCGGTTGGACTCGTCCCGGATGTCGGAGATGCCCTCGAACCGCTTGTTCTTGATGAGGCTGGCGATCTTCTCGACCAGGGCGGCCTTGTTGACCTGGTAGGGAAGCTCATTGACGATGATCTGCCTGCGGCCGCCGCGGGCCTTCTCCACGACCTCGGCCTTGGCCCGAACGACGATGGAGCCTTTGCCGGTGAGGTACGCGTCCCGGATGCCCTGCTGGCCCATGATGGTTGCGCCGGTGGGGAAGTCCGGCCCCTTCACGTAGCGCAGGAGGTTCTCGATGGGCGCGTCGGGGTGGTCAATGAGATAGACGATGGCGTCGCAGACCTCGCCGAGGTTGTGCGGCGGGATGTTGGTGGCCATGCCGACGGCGATGCCCGAGGCGCCGTTGACGAGGAGGTTGGGCATCCGCGCCGGGAGCAGGACCGGCTCCTGCAGCGTGCCGTCGAAGTTGTCTATGAAGTCCACGGTCTCCTGGTCAAGGTTGACCAGCATCTCCTCAGCGATCTGGCTCAGCCTGACCTCGGTGTACCGCATGGCCGCGGGCGGGTCGTCGTCCACGCTGCCGAAGTTGCCCTGGCCGTCTATGAGGGGCATGCGCATGGAGAAGGGCTGGGCCATGCGGACGAGAGCGTCGTAGATGGGCGCGTCGCCGTGGGGGTGGAACTTACCGAGGACTTCGCCGACGAGGCGGGCGCTCTTCTTGTAGGGGGAGTTGGGCCGCATGCCCAGCTCGTTGGCGGCGTAGAGGATGCGGCGCTGGACAGGCTTGAGGCCGTCGCGCGCGTCGGGCAACGCCCGGGCAACGATGACGCTCATCGCGTAGTCCAGGTAGGAGCTGCGCATCTCCTGTTCGATCCGGGTGGGTCGGATGAAGCCGTGAGCGGTCTTTTCGGCCTTAGTCACCATTTAGAACAGAACTCCCCTCAGCCGTTGTGAGACTAGGGGCGATTATAGCAGATTCGTAGCTAGCGTTCAAATGATTCTGAACGGTTTTTCATATTATTCCGGAACGGGGAGGACTGGTTTGGTGTGGAGAGGCAAGCGAGGTAGTGGGCAATCGCCCCGACGACCGAGAGGGCAGCTTTGTATCAGGAACTGCGGCTGGCCTAGACGCGGGCCAGGGCGGCCTTGCGGCGGGCGGCCCACTCCACCAGGCCCTGGAACAGCCGCTCGAAGTGGGGCGGGACGCCGCCGGGCGTCTCTGGGTGGAACTGGACCCCGATGACCCAGTCGTGCGCCGGGCTTTCCAACCCCTCGATAAGGCCGTCGTCCAGCGCGTACGCCGAGGCCATCAGGCGTGGCGACTTCTGCGGCTCGCGGACGCCCTGGTGGTGCCAGCTGTTCACCCGCACGAAGCCGCCCGCGCCGACGACGGCGGCGAGCTTGCTGCCGGGGGCGATGTAGATGCGGTGGAATGCGAAGCCCTGCTCGCCGGTCTCCTTGTTGACCGTGCGGTGGCCGTCGAGGTGCTGGATGAGCGTGCCGCCCATGGCGACGTTGAGCGCCTGGAAGCCGCGGCAGATGCACAGGACGGGCAGGTTGGCGGCGACAGCGGCCTTGAGCAGCGGAATCTCCACCTCGTCGCGCTCGGGCAGGGGATAGACGTTGGCCTTCGGGTCTATCTCGTGGCCGTACTCTCTGGGGTGAACGTCCTCACCGCCGGAGACGAGCAGGCCGTCTATCCTGGCCAGGGTCTCGCTGGGCGGCAGTTTGTGGCCGGGCAGGACGAACTGCGGCACGCCGCCAGCCCGCTCGACGACGTTGGCACAGTCTTCGGCGTCGGAGCCTGTGGGGGTGCTGGTGCTGACGGCGATGACGGGCTTGGTCAATGGATGTTGTGCCTCTCCGCAAACACGGATGCTGTGAGCGCTCTTACGGAATGTTATCACGGCCTCTTTGGCGGCAGCTTCAGATGCAGGGGCGTGCCCCCGCTTGAGCACTCGGTTGACCCGTGCTAATATAGCGGGACGATTGGAATAAGTGTTCTACTTTGTAGGCGAATGAGACAGACTAGAGATCTGGAGATAAAGGAAGGACCGGCTGTGAGTAATGACAAGGCCAAGGCGCTGGAGCTAGCTATCGGACAGATTGACCGGCAGTTCGGCCGGGGGACCATCATGCGGCTTGGCGAGGGGGGCCATCTGGCCAAGGTGGATGCTATATCCACCGGCTCCCTCGCGCTCGACATTGCCCTGGGCGTCGGGGGCATCCCCCGCGGACGGGTGACCGAGATCTACGGCGCTGAGTCGTCGGGCAAGTCCACGGTGGCCCACCACATCATGGCGGAGGCGCAGCGCAACGGCGGCAATGCGGCGTACATAGACGCGGAGCACGCCCTCGACCCGAGCTACGCGGCCCGCTGCGGCCTGGACGTCGAGAACCTGCTGCTTTCGCAGCCCGACTCGGCGGAGCAGGCGCTGGAGATATGCGAGTACCTCGTGCGGAGCGGCGCTGTGGACGTGGTCGTGATAGACAGCGTCGCCGCGCTGGTGCCCAAGGCTGAGCTGGAGGGCGACATGGGCGACACCCACGTCGGCCTTCAGGCGCGGCTCATGTCCCAGGCGCTACGCAAGCTCGTCGCGGCCATCAGCCGCTCCAACACGGCTGTCGTCTTCATCAACCAGATACGCGAGAAGGTCGGCGTCATCTGGGGCAACCCCGAGGTCACACCGGGCGGACGCGCCCTCAAGTTCTACTCCTCGGTGCGGCTGGACCTGCGGCGGCTGGAGTCCATCAAGCAGGGGACGGAGGTCGTGGGGACACGCGTGCGCGCGCGGGTCGTGAAGAACAAGGTCGCCCCGCCGTTCCGCGTCGCCGAGTTCGATATCATGTTCAACCAAGGCATCAGCCGCCAAGGCGACCTGGTCGAGATGGGCGAGCGCCTCGGCGTGCTGAAGAAGACCGGCTCCTTCTACTCCTTCGGCGACGTGCGGCTCGGCCAGGGCCGGGAGAACGTCAAGTCGTTCCTCAAGGAGAACCCTACAATCGCCCGCGACATCGAGGCCCAGATACGCCATAATGCGGACATGAAGCCGCCCGCGGCTGTCCCGGAAGAGGGCGCGGAAGACTCGGAAGAGGAAGGCTCAGAGAGCGAGACTTAGCCTTCCGTCCGAGGCTCCGGGCGCGCTCTTCCGCGGAAGGGTCAACCATGGACGAAGACGGACCGTTCCAACGCGCCAAGGCTGCGGCTCTGCGGCTGCTGGCCCAGCGGCCGCGCAGCGAGGCGGAGGTCCGCGCGCATCTGAGGCGGCGCTTTCCCCCATCGGCGGTGGACCGGGCGATCGCCAGCCTCAAGGAACGCGGGCTTGTGGACGATGCGGCCTTCGCTGCCTCGTGGAAGGAGCGCCGTGACCACGGCAGCCCCCGCAGCGCGTCGGCCATCAGGCGCGAGCTGCGCTCCAAGGGCGTGGCGGGCGCGGCATCGGAGGAGGCGGTCCAGGGCGTCGAGGACGAGGACGCCGCCTACCGCGCCGCGGTCAAGTTCTCCCGCCGGCTCGAGGACGCCGACTTCGCCTCGTTCCACCGCAGGCTCTGGGGCCATCTCAGGCGGCGCGGGTTCGGACAGTCCATCGCCGCCCGTACCGCAAGGCGGCTCTGGGACGAACGGCAAGCGAGAGACGCTCCGGCAGCCCCGGCCCAGGGCTGATATCCTAAAGCGAAGCCATCGAGGCGTTCTTGTTCGCTTTTCCGCGCCATCATGGTTCTGGCCCGTCTTCGAGGGCGTCTTCCAACAGGAGTTAGGTCTATGGAAGGTCAAACTGTCAATATCATCATCGTGCTGGTCTGCCTCGTGTTGTCCGCGTTTTTTTCAAGCTCGGAGGCAGCCTTTCTCTCTCTACAACGCACCCGTCTCCAACACCTGGTGAGCACGGGGAAGCCGGGCGCGGCGCTGGTGTCGCGCATGGGCGGAGAGCCGGAGCGGATGCTGTCCACGGTGCTGTTGGGGAACAACATCGTCAATGTCCTGCTCGCGTCGGTGGCGACCATCATCACCCTTTCGGTCGTCAACGACGAGGAGTCATGGCTTATCGTGTCCACGATCGTCGTTACATCCGTGGTCCTGGTCTTCGGAGAGATTGTCCCCAAGGCCGTCGGCGTCCGGTATGCAGAACGGCTCGCCTTCCTCTATGCGCGGCCGCTGCTCTTCATCGAGATGCTCTTCCTGCCCATCGTCGCCGTCTTGCGGTGGATGAGCAGGGGCGTGACGAGAAGAGAGGCGCAGGAGGGCAAGGTCAAGTCCATCACCGAGGGTGAGTTCCGCACGCTCATCGACATCGGCGAGGCGGAGGGGACGTTCGGACCGCGGGAGGCGGAACTCCTGGAGGGTGTGTTCAGATTCGGCGACCGGAAGGTGAGCGAGGTGATGACGCCGCGGGCGGAGATGGTCATGGTGGAACGTGGAGCGACCCTGGAGCGGTTCCTCTCCATCCATGCCGAGCATGACCACGACAGGTTCCCCGTGTACGAGGGTGAACCGGACAACGTGGTAGGCACCGTCTCGGTTAGGGACATCCTGCGGGAGATGGCCGGTAAAGGAGTAGACCTCGACCAGCAGGTGACGGATGTGTTGCGCGAGGCGTACTTCGTCCCCGAACTCAAGCGGGTCGGAGACGTGTTCGAGGAGATGCGCCGCCAAGGGTTCCCGATGGCATTCGCGGTAAACGAACGCGGGAGCGTTTCCGGCCTCGTGACGCTGAAGGGGCTGCTGGAAGAGCTGGTCGGCTCGGTCGGCGAAGAGGGTGAGAAGCCGGAGGAAGCGTTCGAGGCCATCGACCTGCATACCTACCAGGTGGACGGGGGGATGACCATCGAGGAGGCCAACGAGCAGCTTGGACTGGGCTTGCCGAAGGGCGGCTATGAGACGGTGGCGGGTTTCGTGCTGAGCACCCTGGGCCGTATGCCGTTCGTCGGAGCTCATTTCCCTTACAAAGGCCTGCGGGTCGAAGTGACGGAGATGCGCGGCTTGAAGATCGAGTCGGTGCGGATCACCAAGACCCCCTCCGCCACGGCGCCGGCGGCCGGGGAGCAGGATGGCGTTGCCTCCGGCGGCGTGCCGCAAAAGTAGGCGTGAAGAAGGACGGGCCTGTTGCCAGGGTGCGCCGCGCGGTCCGCGACGCGGCCGAGCAGGCCGCTTTTCGGGACAAGCTGCTCGTGGTGGCCGTCTCCGGCGGGCCTGACTCGCTGACGCTGTTCGACGCGCTGTACTCCCTTAGGGACGAACTAGGACTCCGGCTGCACGGCGCGCACCTCGACCACGGGCTGCGCGGCGCAGCCGCGAAGACAGATGCAGCGTTCGTGAAGGAGTTCTTCGAGAGCCGGGGTGTGCAGTGTACGTTGGACCGCGCCGACGTGCCCGCTCTGCGGAACCGGCGCAGGCTGTCGGTGGAGGAGGCGGCCCGGCTGGCACGGTACGACTTCCTGGGCCGCGTCGCCAAGAAGGTTGGGGCCGACGCCATCGCCCTGGGGCACACGGCCACAGACCAGGCGGAGACGGTGCTGCTCAACATCGTCCGGGGTTCTGGCCTGACCGGCCTGCGGGGCATGGACGCTGTGTCGCGGCGCACGCTGGCGGGCCGCGATGTGCTGCTCTTCCGACCGCTGCTGGCCGTCTCGCGGGAGGACACCGTCGCGTACTGCGCGGCGCTCGGCCTTGCGCCGAGAACGGACGAGACGAACCTGTCCACCGACCTGGCCCGTGGCCGCGTCCGGCAGGAGGTGATGCCCGTCCTGCGAAGGCTCAACCCCGCCATCCAGGACGCACTGCTGCGGCTCTCGGCCAACGCCTCACGAGACCTGGACTACCTCGCGGAGCAGGCGGCGAAGGCGTGGCGCGAAGTGGCGAGCGCCCGCGACGGTGCGTTGGAGATTGAACGGAAGGCCTTCGCCGAACTGCCAGCCGCACTCCAGGGCCACGTGCTGCGGCGGGCCGTGCTGGAGGCGAAGGGCGACCTGGAGCAGGTCGAGCAGAACCACATCGAGGGAATGGCCCGCATCATGCGCGGCAAGGCCGGGCGGACGCTCGACCTCCCCGGCGGTCTTCGGTTCGCGGTTGGCTACGCCATGACGACGCTGGCCCACCAACATGATGCCCGCCCAGCGCTGCCAACGCTGACGGGCGAACACCCGCTCACGGTGCCGGGTGTGACGGAGCTATCTGGGTGGCGATTCACGGCGAAAGTAGGAGCGGTTCCAGTCAGAGGAAGGCGAACAGAGAAGGCATCAGACTTCCCTGACGGGCTGGTGGCGCGGCTGTCGCCGGAGATGGCCGAGGGGCCGCTGTGTGTGCGCGCCCGTAAGAATGGCGACCGGTTCCAGCCGCTGGGGATACGCGAGCCGCAGAAGCTCCAGGACTTCATGGTGAACGCGAAGGTGCCTCGTGACATTCGCGACCACGTCCCGTTGGTCGTCGCGCGGGAGGGCATCGTGTGGGTGGTCGGATGGCGCATCGCCGAGTGGGCGAAGGTGCCCGCTGGCGGCAGGCGGTGCCTGGAGCTGTGGGCGGAACCGGTGGGCTGAAGCTGATGATGAAGTTGGTTCATGAACCTCGTTCATGGCCATCGTTGGTGTTGCTGGCGCTGCTGGCTGGGTTGATATTGGCTTGCGGCAAGCCCGACCCGTTTGCCAGCGACAGGGTCAGTTGCACAGAGCAAGTCAAAAACAGCCCTTCTATACACTCCGAGGTCTTGAAGGAAGCTAGAGAAAGGTATCGTGAAGCACTTAGAGCGGTCGAAGGTGTAGTTGGTCTTGGAATCGGATACGTCTATGAAGGTGCTAAGCGGACAGACGGAATCGGCATAATCGTGTACGCCAGCGGAAAGAGGGTTGCTGAGGGACTACCCAATCCTGATGACAGTATCCCCGACGTAATCGAAGGGTGCACCATTGATGTCCAATTCACCGACCCCGAACTGGTAGGCGAAGGCTAGGTTAGAACCTCCGCGGCCGATGAGGCCTCTCTTGCCGCTTCAACGCCCTCCAGCCTTTGTGCCGGTCAGCAGCTTCACGCCTAGGATCTTCTCCATGTGCTTGAGGGCATTGCGGTGCGCTTGCTCATCGAAGGAGGCGACGCAGTCCACCGGCACCTCGATGGCGTAGTCGCGGTTGCGGGCGCTGGAGGCGGTGTACATCACGCAGATGTCGGTGCACACCCCCACGAGGATGAGCTTGTCCGGCTTGAGCTTCGCGAGGCGCTGCTCCAGGTCGGTGCCGTAGAAGGCGCTGTATCGCTTCTTGGGGATGAGTTCGCCCTTGTAGCCGGCCAGTTCCGGGATGACCTGGGCCTCTTTCGTGCCGCGGATGCAGTGCGGCGGGAACACCTTGAACTCCAGGTCGTCGGGGTCGTGGTTGTCGGCAATGAAGAAGACCTTGGAGCCTTTGGCCTGCTCCGACTCGATGAGCCGCTTGACGTTGGGGATAATCTTGCGGGCGTCGTCGCCGCAGTACAGGTTGTGGCCAGGCTCCAGGAAGCCGACCAGCATGTCAACCACCAAGACTGCGTTGGGCATCACGTACCTCTTTTGGGGGTCTTCGCGTCCATTGTAGCGCCGTGGGCCTGGGCCAGCTTTGCCGACTGGCGCCGCAGCCCGCCCAGCTTCATGCGCAGCAGCCCCTGCATGTCCTTCCGCGCGGTGCTGAACACCTTCACGCGGCTGTCGGGGTCGTCGGTCCAGCGGACGGGGATCTCCTTGATGCGGTAGCCGTTCTTCTCGGCCAGGATGAGCAGCTCGGTGTCGAAGAACCACCCGGGATCCTGGATGAGGGGCATGAGGTCGTTGACGGCGCGGCGGGTCAGGGCCTTGAAGCCGCACTGGGCGTCCTTGAACTTCACCCCGAACATGGCCTGGATGATGCGGTTGTAAGAGCGGGAGATGATTTCGCGCTTGGTGGTGCGCGCCTCGACGCGGGAGCTGGGGAGGAGCCGGGAGCCGATGGCGATTTCGTATCCACCGGCGTCGAGGGCCTCGATGAGGGGGACGAAGTCGCCCAGGTGGGTCGAGAGGTCCACGTCCATGTAGGCGACGATGTCGGCCTTGCTCTCCAGCCATGCCTTGCGGAGGGCGCGGCCGCGTCCCCGCTGGGTCAGGGTGATGTAGTCGAACCGCTCCTTGTAGAACTCCTTGATGCGCTTGAGGATCTCCAGCGTCCAGTCGGTGGAGCCGTTGTCGGCGACGACGATGCGCCAGTCGTAGCGGGCCATGTGGCCGGAGAGGAAGTGGTGGACGCCCGTCACGCTGGCGGTGAGCACCTTCTCCTCGTTGAGCACGGGGATGACAACGTCGAGGCTGGGAGCTTTGGTGGGAGTGTGCTGCTGGGTCAAGGGTCAGTGCCGGAAGTGGCGGATGCCGGTGAAGAGCATGGCGATGCCTGCCTTGTTGGCTGCAGCGACGACCTCGTCGTCGCGGATGGAGCCGCCGGGCTGGACGATGGCGGTCACGCCTCCTTCGGCGGCGCGCTCGATGTTGTCGGGGAAGGGGAAGAAGGCGTCGGAGGCGAGGACGCTGCCGCGCGACCTCTCGCCTGCGGTGCGGATGGCGAGGTGGACGGAGTTGACGCGGTTGGGCTGGCCCGCGCCGATGCCGACGATGGCCTGGCGCTTGGCGAGGACGATGGCGTTGGACTTGACGTGCTTTGCGGCCTTCCACGCGAAGGCGAGGTCTATCCTCTCCTCCTCGCTGGGTACTCGCTGGGTGACGGCGCGCCACGCTGAGGGGTCCTCCGCCGGGTTGTCGGCGGTCTGGACAAGCACGCCGCCGGAGACGCGGCGGACGTCGGTGTTGGCCATCAGGCCCGCCGCTGGGGCCACCTCCAGCACGCGCAGGTTCTTGCGCTCCTGGAGGGCTTTCAGGGCGGCAGGCTCGTACGCCGGGGCGACGACGACCTCGTAGAACACGCTCCGCATGGCCTCGACGGCGGCGGAGGTGACGGGCCGGTTGAAGCCGACGATGCCGCCGTAGGCCGAGACGGTGTCGCCTTCGTAGGCGAGCTGGTAGGCGCGGAGCAGGTCCTGGTGGGTGGCCAGGCCGCAAGGGTTGCAATGCTTGATGACCGCGACGGCAGGCCCGTCGAAGTCGGACGCCACACGCCATGCGGCGTCGGCGTCGAGGATGTTGTTGAAGGACAGCTCTTTGCCGTGGAGCTGCTTGGCGGTGGCGATGCCGCCCGAGCCGGGCATGTCGGCGTAGAGGCTCGCGGCCTGGTGGGGGTTCTCACCATAGCGCAGGGCGGCAACGCGGCGGAAGCCAAGCGTCAATTCGGCGGGCATGTCGCCGCCTGTGGCGAGATACTGTGACACCGCGGTGTCGTAGAGGGCGACGTGCTGGAAGGCCTTTTGCGCCAGTTTGCGGCGCTCGTCGTGGGACAGGCGCTGCGCCAGGCCGTCGCTGGTCTTGGCAGCCGAGAGCTTCTGGGCGATCCAGCCGTAGTCGCCCGGGTCGGTGACGACGATGACGTGGGGGAAGTTCTTGGCTGCGGCGCGGACCATGGCCGGCCCGCCGATGTCTATGTTCTCCAGCGCCTCTTCCAGCGTGACGCCGGACCTGCTGATGGTCTCCACGAAGGGGTAGAGGTTGGCGGCGACGAGGTCTATGGGGCCGATGCCGTGCTCGGCCATCTGGCTGCGGTGGGCCGGGACATCTCGCCGCGCGAGGATGCCTCCGTGGATGCGGGGGTGGAGGGTCTTGACCCGGCCGTCGAGGATCTCGGGGAAGTCGGTGAGGTCAGAGACCTGCTTGACGGGCAGCTTGGCCTCATCGCGCAGGGTGCGGTACGTGCCGCCGGTGCTGACCAGCTCGACGCCAGCCTGGTGCAGCGCCCGCGCGAGGTCGGCGATGCCCTTCTTATCGTAAACGCTCAGTAGTGCGCGCATGGAAATATCGTAGAGGTCAGAGAGTCGCGCTGACTAGTCCAGGATAACCCGCCGGCTGCCACGGGCCTTCACCACCTCGCCCACGACTTTCGCCTCCGGCGCTCCCCGCAAGATGGCGTCCACCTCACCGGGTGGGCAGACCAGGACCATGCCGAGGCCCATGTTGAAGACGCGGAACATCTCGGCGCGGTCCACCATCTCTCGTCCCTGGATGAGTTTGAAGATGGGTGGCACGTCCCATGAAGCGGTGTCGAAGCGGGCTGCCAGCGGCTCCGGCAGTGAGCGCGGCATGTTCTCCACGAGGCCTCCGCCGGTGATGTGGGACATCGCCTTGATGGACGGCAGCAGGGGCTTGAGCGTGGGGTAGTAGGGCAGATGGGGGGCCAGGAGCGCCTCGCCGAGGGTCTGGCCAAGCTCCGGCTCGTAGGCGTGGAGTGGTGCCTGGTCTTCGTCGAGGTTGAAGATGCGGCGCACCAGCGAGTAGCCGTTGGTGTGGAGGCCGTTGGAAGGGAGGCCGATGAGAACATCGCCGTGCTGTACCCGTGCCGGGTCGAGGATGCCGTCTCGCTCGACGGCGCCGACCACGAAGCCAGCTAGGTCGAACTCCCCTTGGCTGTACACGCTAGGCATCTCGGCGGTCTCGCCGCCGATGAGGGCGCACTCCGACTGGCGGCACGCGTCCGCCATGCCCGCCACCAACTCCTCCACCACATGCGCCTCCATCTTGCCGATGGCGATGTAGTCGAGGAAAAAGAGGGGGCGCGCCCCGCAGACGATGACGTCGTTTATGTTGGCGTTGACCAGGTCCATGCCGAGGGAGCGGTAGCTGTCCATCCAGTGGGCCAGCTTAATCTTGGTGCCGACGCCGTCGGTGCTGGAGACGAGGACGGGGTCGCGGAAGCTGGAGAGTTGGAACAGGCCGCCGAACCAGCCGATGCCGCCGATGACCTCGGGGCCATGGGTAGGCCTGGCGAGCGCGGCGATGCGCTGCTTTACGGAGCTTGCCGCGTCGCGGTCAACGCCCGCGGCCTTGTAGGTATTCAGACAGTTTTCCACAAAAGGCCTGCCTTTAAGAGAAATGGGCTCCTCTTGATATCCCTCCTCCCCCTTGGGGGGGAGGAATCAAAGGTGGGGGTGGGAGAGCCCACGACCAAAAGATGGTAGTTCTTATGCAAAGCGTGTTCAGACGCTGTGGAGCGGCCTTGGATGCGCCGCCCTGCCGCGACGCTGCCAAGGTCACGCCTCCAGGGCCAGCTTATCCATCTCCAGTTGGACGGGGATGGGGTACTCGCCGGTGAAGCAGGCCATGCAAACCTTGTTGCGCGTCAGGCCGACGGCTTTGAGCAGGCCCCCGTGGCTGAGGTAGCCGAGGGAGTCGGCGCCGACGAAGCTGCGGATCTCGTCAACCTTCATGTTGGCGGCGATGAGCTCCTTGCGGGTGGCAAAGTCCACGCCCAGATGGCAGGGCCACATGATGGGTGGGGCACAGATGCGGAGGTGGATCTCCTTGGCGCCACCCTTGCGGAGCAGGTTGACGACGTGGGGTGTCGTGGTGCCCCTGACGATGCTGTCGTCCACCACGACGAGGCGCTTGCCGCGGATGACTTCCGGCAGGGTGTTGAGCTTGCGGCGGACGCCGAGGTCGCGCAGGCGCTGGTCAGGGAGGATGAAGGTACGGCCCACATAGCGGTTCTTGACCAGCCCCTCGCCGTACGGGATGCCAGCCTCCTGGGAGTAGCCGACGGCGGCGGCGATGGCCGAGTCTGGAACGCCGATGACCATGTCGGCCTCGACCGCATGCTCCTTGGCGAGCTGGGCGCCCATGGACATGCGCATCTTGTAAGCCAGCTTGCCG
This sequence comes from SAR202 cluster bacterium, assembly GCA_016872515.1. Lineage (GTDB taxonomy): Bacteria > Chloroflexota > Dehalococcoidia > Lucifugimonadales > VGZR01 > VGZR01. The sequence continues at coordinate 38,192 of VGZR01000005.1, read as the reverse complement.
TCGAGGAGGCTATCGGGCCGGGCGAAGTAGATGTGTTCGAAGATACAGGAAGCGCGGATTTCGGCGGCCGGGCGCTGGTACACCGTCCGTGGGCCGTCTTTGTCTATCAAAACTGCTTCGCCTGGCTCTATCTCGCGGGTGAAGTCGGCGCCGATATGGTCGAGGGCGCAACTCTCGGAGGCGATAACCCACCCGCCGTTGAGGCGGCCCATGCACAGAGGCCGCACGCCGAGGGGGTCGCGGATGCCCAGCAGGGTGTCCTTGGTGGTAACGGTCAGGGAGTAGGCGCCCTCCAGCCGCCGCATGGTGTAGGCGATGCGTCCCTCCCAGTCGGTGGCGGGCGCGTGGGTCAGCATGTTGCCGATGATTTCGGTGTCGCTGCTGGTGTTGAAGACGCAGCCCCAGCCTGTGAGCTCCTCGCGCAGCTTTGCGGCGTTGACGACGTTGCCGTTGTGGGCGACGGCCAGCTCGATGTTCGGCCCCTTGAAGATGAACGGCTGCGCGTTGACGAGGCAGCTAGAGCCGGTGGTGGAGTAGCGGGTGTGGGAGATGGCGACGAAGCCCGGAAGGCCGTAGAGGTCGTCTTCATGGAAGCTCTGGGCAACCAGGCCCATCGCCTTGCGGATGTGGATGCGCTCGCCGTCGCCGGTGGCGATGCCCACGCTCTCCTGGCCGCGGTGCTGGAGGGCATAGACGCCGAAGAAGGCGACTCGGGCTACGTCGTCGCCCGGCGCGTACACCCCCACCACCCCGCACGCTTCTTTGGCGTGGTCGCCGGGGTCAAGGACAGAGGCAGCCTCGTTGCCGGGCAGTTCGGTGGCCAAGTGGAAGCGCTGTTCACCCCCGCTCTGGATGGTTGCAAAGTATATTGTGCCTCGCTTGTGCGGTCAACGCCAGCCCTGGTCCGGAGTAGCCTGGGCAGGTTGGGGCGTATCGGCCTCTGCCGCCTCTGCTTTGAGGGCCGTCTGCTCCACTGGCTCTGTCCGCTGGCGCATCCGGCGCATGAATACCCAGACGAGAGCGGTCAAGGCGATGGCGATGATGGCGTTGAGGCGGATGGCGAACGTGGGGCTGGTGGCGTCGGCGATGCCACCGATGAACAGTGCGCCCAGAGGGCCGGTGCCAATCGCCAGGCTGACGACGCCCAGGACTCTACCGCGAAGCTCCTCGCGGGCGACGAGGATGACGATGGTGGCCTGCATCGCGCTGAACCCCGATGTGCCGAGGCCGAGGATGAGGAGCAGGGGCAGTGATACGCCGAACGACTTGGCAAAGGAGAAGGCGAGCAGCATAACCATGGAGATGGCGGCACCGCCGACGAACACGAGGCCGTGGCGGCGGATGCCGCTCGCGGCCGAAGCGATGAGCACGGCGCCGACCAGCGCGCCCAGGCCGTCCATCGCCTGCATCGCGCCCATGTGCCCCGGGCCGACGTGGAGCACATCCCGCGCGATGACAGGCATGATCTGGAGGTAGGGGTAGAGGAACAGGTTCATGATGACGGTGATGGCGATGACACCCAGGATGGTCTGGTCGCTCCGTACATAGGCGATGCCTTGGGCAAGGTTGCTCATCACGCTCTGCTTGACGGCAGGCGCCTTCCATGGCAGGTCGAGCTTGAGCCACCATACCGTGGCGACGGAGATGATGGCGAAGGCGGACGCCACGATGTAGCCGCCCTTCACGTCAATGAGGGCGATGAGGAGGCCCGCCAGCGCCGGCCCGGCCATACGGCTCGCGTTCATCGCCGCCGCCTCCAAAGCCATGGCGTTGGCCAGGCCGGACCTACCGTGTAGGTCGAGCATGATGGAGCGCCGTGTTGGGTTCTCCAGTGCCCAGGCGACGCCCGAGACCAAGACGATGAGATAGGCGTGCCAATAGGCCATGTGGCCGATGTGGAGGAGGACGGTGGTGACGACGATGGCGACGGCGTTAGCCGCCTGGGTGCCGCGCAGGATGGTACGGCGGTGTGCCGAGTCCGCCAGGAGGCCGCCGACTGGCCCCAAGACGAACAAGGGTGCAGCGACGAAGAACCCCACCATCGCCACGCTCAAGGCTGAGTCGGTCTGCTCCAGCACGAACCAGCCGAGGAGCACGACCTGCATCCAGCGGGTGGAGTAGAAGAAGAAGCCGGAGGGCCAAAGCACCCGGTAGGTGGGGTTCTCGAACGCGCGGAGGGTGTTAGGATGGCGGCGCCGAGGCGCCGCTTGGTGCGGTGTGTTTGCCATGCCAGCCGAGGGATATTCTATCGAGTCCAATGAAGGCCGAACAAGTCCTGGAAGAGTTGATGAAGCTAGGCGACCCGCCGAACGTGGCCGGGCGGGCCCGGTACGGCATCTCCTCAGCGAAAGCGTTCGGCGTGCCCGTCCCCAAGCTGAGAGAGCTCGCTAAACACGCCGGCAAAGACCACCGGCTGGCTGAGGCGCTGTGGCGTTCCGGCGTCAACGAGGCGAGGTTGCTGGCTGCGATGGTGGCGGACCCGCGCCAAGTCACCGAGGAGTTCATGGAGCGGTGGGTAGGAGAAGTGTCCTCCTGGGACATCTGCGATATCTGCTGTGGCGAGCTGTTCGACAAGACGCCGTACGCCTACCGGAAGGCGGAGGAGTGGTCGAAGCGGCCCGAAGAGTTCGTCAAGCGGGCCGCCTTTGCGCTGATAGCGAGCCTGGCGGTCCACGACAAGCGCGCGCATGACGAGGCGTTCCTGAAGCTCCTTCCTCTCATAGAGCAGGGAGCCCCGGACGGCCGGAACTTTGTGAAGAAAGCGGTCAGCTGGGCCCTGCGGAGCATCGGTAAGCGCAACCTAGCGCTCAACGATGCCGCCATCCGGTCTGCCGAGCGGCTTTCGACGTCGGACTCGCGGGCGGTGAAGTGGGTGGCTTCGGATGTCTTGCGAGAGCTACGCTCCGAGAAGGTGGGCCAGCGGCTGGCGTCTCGTCCGGGGAAAACACAACGCGTGACTTCATAGACACGTTCAGCTTGACACGGATAGGTGTCCGGCTTACCATGATTCTACAGGTCACCTGAAGCTACCTGGGCTTGAAAACTTCATAGAGGGAGGTTGAGTCGCGATGGACATCGTGATCGCGATCGTCGCCGCTCTCGCAGGCCTAGGGGTTGGGGCACTGGGTGGCTACTACGGGCGAAGGGTTCTGTCTCGCCGCACGAACGAGGCCGCCAAGCAGGAGGCAGCGCGGATCCTCGAGCAGGCGAAGGAGCAGGAGCGGGCCCTCCTTATCGAAGCGAAGGAAGAGGCCCTGCGTGTCCGCTCCGCCGCTGAGACAGAGATAAAGGAACGAAGAGCCGAAATACAGCGCACAGAGCGTCGACTCGCGGGCCGTGAAGAGAGCCTGGAGCACCGTAGTGGCAACCTAGACCGCCGTGAGCGCAAGCTCACTGAGCAGGAGAAAGAGCTAGAAGAACACCAGAAGCAGGTCGAGGCGCTGAAGGGACAGGAGCTCCAGCGGCTCGAAAGCATCGCGGGCCTCTCCGCCGCCGAAGCCAAGGCAATGCTGATGCGGCGAGCCGAAGAGGATATCCAGCACGATCTGGCTCTGCGCTATCGAGACCACGAGGAAAAGGTACGTTCGGAGGCGAACGAAAAGGCGAGGAACATCATCGGTCAGGCCATACAGCGCCTGGCCTCTGAGGTGGTCTCGGAAGCTACCGTTACGACGGTGCCCCTACCCAACGACGACATGAAGGGTCGTCTCATAGGCCGCGAAGGGCGGAACATACGAGCAATAGAAAAGGCCACCGGGGTTGACCTCATCGTTGATGACACCCCGGAAGCTGTAACAGTCTCCTGTTTCGACCCCATACGGAGGGAAATCGCCAGGCTATCGCTGGTCAAGCTGATGGCCGACGGGCGCATCCACCCCACTCGCATCGAGGAAACGGTGGCCAAGGCCGAGAAAGAGGTCTGGGACACTGTCTGGAAGGCGGGTGACGAGGCCGTGTTCGACACGAGCGTCCGAGGGCTGAACCCAGAGCTTGTCAAACTCTTGGGCCGGCTGAAGTACCGGTTTAGCTACGGCGAGAACGTCCTCCAGCACAGCATCGAGGTCGCACACCTGGCCGGGGCAATGGCCGCCGAACTGGGCGCCAACGTCAAGACTGCCAAGATGGGCGGCCTGCTCCACGATATCGGTAAGGCCCTGACCCATGAGGTCGAGGGGCCCCACGCCGAGATCGGCGCGGAAACGGCGACCAAGCACGGTGTGCCGCCTGCCATCTGCGCCACCATCGCGGAGCACCACAGCGACAACATGACGTCCGTGGAGTCGTTCCTTGTCGCCGCCGCCGACGCCATAAGCGCCGCCCGGCCGGGCTCGCGCAAGGACACCGTCGAGAACTACATCAAACGGCTCCAAGCCTTGGAAGAGGTGGGCCGCGGGTTCGGCGGCGTCGAGAAGTGCTATGCCATCCAGGCGGGCCGCGAGATGCGCGTCCTGGTCAAGCCTGAAGAGGTGGACGATGTGGCGGCGAACAAGATGGCCCTCGACATCGTCAAGAAGATTGAGGAGACCCTGGTCTATCCAGGCCAGATCAAAGTGACCGTGATCCGGGAGAGCCGGGCCGTCGAGTTCGCACGGTAACACAAGCTATCGCCGAGAGACCACCGGCTGGATTGGAACAACAAAATCAGGCCGCTCCATCGTAGGTGACCGTGGAGCGGCCTGGTTGCGTAAGGGAAGGGCATCGTGCGCGTACTGATGATTGGGGATGTGGTGGGCAGGCTGGGGCGCAGGGCCGTGCGGACGCTGCTGCCCGGCCTCCGCAAGGAGTTTGGACTCGACCTGGTAGTGGCCAACGGAGAGAACGCCGCCGGCGGGTTCGGCATCACCCCTGAAACCGCCCAGGAACTGCTGAATAGCGGCGTGGACATCATCACCACCGGCAACCACATCTGGGACCAGATGGAGATTGTGCCGGAGCTGGAGCGGGGCGGGCGGGTGCTGCGCCCGCTGAACTACCCACCGACCACCCCGGGACAGGGCCACGCCATCGTCGTCGGCGTCCTGGTGGTCAACCTGATCGGGCGTGTCTTCGTCGGTACGTGGGACTGCCCGTTCCGGGCCGTGGACGGGCTGCTAAGGAGTCTGCCAAAGCCACCCAAGGTGGTGCTGGTGGACTTTCACGCCGAGGCCACTTCCGAAAAGGTGGCGATGGGCTGGTACCTGGACGGGAGGGTCAGCGCCGTGGTGGGTACGCACACCCACGTCCCCACGGCCGACGCGCGTATCTTCCCTAAGGGCACCGGCTTCGTCACCGACCTGGGCATGGTCGGGCCGATGGAGTCGGTCATAGGGGTCGAGGTCCAGGACGTCCTAACGAGGTTCCTCGACCAGACCCCCCAGCGACTAAGGGTCGCCACCAAAGGCCGCGTATGCTTCAACAGCGTCATGTTCGACATCGACGACGCCACGGGCCGTGCTACCGCCGTCAGCCGCCTTGATCGCCAGATAACGTAGGCGGTGGCCCTCAGACATGAAACCCTGCATACTAGGGGAGGGTTTGTGCTCATCTCTAGGCTGGTCTTGAGTGATGATCGAGGTTGACCTCCACCTTCATACCACCTGTTCCGACGGCCGCCTGTCGCCAACCGCCCTGGTGGACCTCTGCGCCAGCCGCGGCCTGAAGGTCATCGCGCTCACCGACCACGACTCCACCGAAGGCATACCAGAAGCCCAGGCCGCCGCCGCTCGTCACCCAGGGCTGACGCTCATCCCAGGCATCGAGCTGAGCACCGACATTCCAGGCTCCGAGATACACCTCCTCGGCCTGTTCGTGGACTTCCGCGAGCCGGTCTTTCTAGCCACGCTCGCCGAACTGCGCGACGGACGCGAGGGCAGGGCCAAGCAGATGGTGGAGAAACTCAACCAACTCGGGGTCGCCATCTCCTGGGAGCGGGTCAAGGAGCTGGCGGACGGCGCCATCGGCCGACCCCACATCGCCCAGGCGATGGTGGAGGCGGGTTACGTCAAGTACCCCCGCGATGCGTTTGACAAGTACATCGGCCGCGGCGGGCCGGCGTACGTCGAGCGTGCCAAGCTGACCCCGAAGGACGCCGTCGCCATCCTGGCGGCCAATGGGGCGCTGCCCGTCATGGCCCACCCGACCTACTCTGCGGCGAAGTCCCCCCGTGGTGAGGTCGAGGAGATCCGCCACATACTGAACGACCTCAAAGGAGCAGGACTGGTGGGAGTCGAGGTGTACTACGGGGACTACACGCCCAGCCAGGTCAAACGGCTCGCTGGGTTGGCCAAAGAGCTGGGCCTGATCCCCTGCGGCGGTAGCGACTACCACGCATCCGGCAACCCTAACGAGCCGGAGCCGGGGAAGGTCGGCCCGCCGATGAGCACCTACCAACGGCTGTTGGCCGCGCGGGAGGACCCGGCCCGCAGTCGGCGTTGATGCTATGGATGTGCTGACCATCGTTTTTGTCGTCGCCGGCGCGTACCTTTGGGGGGCCATCCCTTCGGCGTACGTGGTGGCCCGCTGGCTCAAGGGGATAGACATTCGGAAGTACGGCTCCGGCAATGTTGGCGCATCCAATCTGATGCAGCAGGCGAATAGGCGGATAGGGTTTGCCTCGGGCGTCTTCGACTGCGTCGTCAAAGGGACACTCCCCGTGGTCATCTGCAAGGAGGTTCTGGACCTCGGGCCGTTGGTGCAGGCCACGGTGGGCCTGGTGGCCGTGTTCGGCCACAACTGGTCGCCGTACATCCGCTTCACGGGCGGGCGTGGAGTGGCGACGGGCATCGGGGTGATGCTGGGGTTCTACATGTGGCCGGAGTTCTTGCTGTTGACGGTGTTCATGGCGATACTGGGCTGGATGCTGTTCAAGGAGATGGGGTTCTGGACGTTCATTTCCATGCTTGGCCTGCCAACCCTCGCGTTTGTGTTCGACCGTCCGCCCGAAATCATCTTTGCGTGCTTGGGTATCACGTTGCTCCTGTTCGCAAAGCGCCTCACGGCGAACTGGGAGAAGCCGCTCTCGGGCAACCCTTGGTACGTCGTGTTCGCGTGCAGGGTCGTCTGGGATCGGGATGTTCCGAAGAAAGCCGAGTGGCTGAGCCGCCGGCCGGGAGCAGTCATCGGAGGGGCAGCTGATGGCAGAGCCTAAACAGTGCTCGCGGCATCCGGAAACCACGACCATGCTCAGTTGTGGCCGGTGTGGTGACCCCATCTGCCCGCGCTGCATGGTCCACACCCACGTGGGTGCCAGGTGTCCCAACTGCGCCCAGGTCAAGAAGGTGCCTACCTACGACGTCTCGACCAAGTTCCTCTCCCGCGCCGTCGTCACCAGCGTGCTCGTCTCCGTCGCCTGTGTGGTGCTGTTCATCTTGCTGGGCAGCCGGCTGGGCAGCCGGTTGCTGTTCCGCGTCCCTTTCCTAGATATCCTTGCTCTGGTTGCCATCGGCTATGCTGTTGGAGAGAGCGTGAGCGCTGCAGCCAACAGGCGGCGCGGAAGGGCGTTGCAATATACGGTGTCGGGAGGACTTGCACTGGCGTACGTCATCATCTTCTCCGTCCTGACCCCGTTCGTGAGCCTGTGGTGGATATTGGGAGTCGTGGTTGCCTTCTTCCTGGGCGTCAGCCGTGTGAGATGATGTGGAATAGGGCGGGAGGAGGCTGAAAATAGCCTTCGCTCTGCACAGACTAACGACGACAAGAAACAGGGTCCTTGCATGTAAGTTGGACATAAACCAGATAAAGTTATACCATGTACTATCATGTTTCGTAAACTCTAAACGGATACAAGGAGGAAAAATATGGATGAACTGGACACGAAGATTATCGAGATGCTCCAAGTTGACGGGCGAGCCTCCAACGCTGGCATCGCCCGCAAGGTCGGCGTGAGTGAGGGGACCGTCCGCCGCCGCCTCAAACGGCTTGTGCAGGATGAGTTTATCCAGGTCGTGGCGCTGCCGAACCCCGTCAAGCTGGGATACCACTCCGAGGCCCTCATCGGGCTACAGGTGGACCCGAACAAGATTGACGAGGTGGCTGAGGCGCTTTCCGAGTTGCGCGAGGTGAGCTGGGTGGCTATCACCGCGGGCCGCTATGATGTTTTCGCCTGGGCCACGTTGCCGTCGTCCGAGGCCTTGGGCGTCTTTCTCAAGACCCAGGTCGGCACCATCAAGGGAGTCCAGCGCTCCGAGACCTTCATCAACCTGTCCAACAAGAAGCGCGGCTACGGCGTCGCCGTCTGACGGCCCGGCTTCTGGCGTCTCGTCTCCAAGTCCCTCTACAATCGGCCTGAAATCGTGGGGCCATAGGCCTCTTTGGGGTCTGCAAGGTGTTGAAGTCCATAAGCTGCGGGGGCCTGCGCGCCGAGCACGCAGGCCACACGGTCACCCTCGCCGGATGGGTGCACCGCCGGCGCGACCACGGCAACCTGGTTTTCGTTGACCTGCGCGACCGGGACGGCGTCGTCCAGGTGGTGTTCAATCCGGACGTGGCCGCCCAGGCGCACGAGGCGGCCCAGCGGCTGCGGCCGGAGTGGGTCGCGCAGGTGGTGGGCAAGGTGGCTTGCCGCCCGGCGGGCACCGAGAACCCGGGCCTGCCCACGGGCCAGGTCGAGGTCTTTGCCGACCAGGTGACCGTGCTCTCCGAGTCCAAGACGCCGCCGTTCTACATCAACGAGGATGGCGAGGTGGACGAGCTGCTGCGGCTCAAGTACCGCTACCTCGACCTGCGCCGCCCGCATATGCGCGACCTCCTCCTGCTCCGCCACAAGGTGGTCAAGTTCATCAGGGACTACCTGGACGAGCGGGACTTCGCGGAGATCGAGACGCCCATCCTCATCAAGAGCACGCCGGAGGGCGCGCGGGACTACGTTGTGCCCAGCCGCGTCCACGCAGGCAAGTTCTACGCCCTGCCGCAGTCGCCACAGCAGCTCAAGCAGCTGCTGATGGTGGCCGGCTTCGAGCGGTACTTCCAGATCGCGCGGTGCTTCCGCGACGAGGACCTTCGGCTCGACCGGCAGCCGGAGTTCACGCAACTCGACCTGGAGATGAGCTTCGTGGACAGGGACGACATCCTGGCGCTCATCGAAGGCCTGTACGTCTCATTGGTGAAGGTCGTGGCGCCACAGATGCGCCTGCGGATGCCCATCCCCAGGCTGACGTATGCCGAGGCGATGGGAAGGTACGGCTCCGACAAGCCCGACCTGCGGTTCGGGCTGGAGCTGGCGGACATGACGCAGACCTTGAGGGATACGCAGTTCAACGTCTTCCGCAACGTCATCGCCAAGGGCGGCGTGGTGAAGGGCATCGCCGCGCCGGGGATGGCCGAGGCCAGCCGCCGCCAGACCGACGACCTCATCTCCCTGGCGAAGACCCACGGCGCGGGCGGCCTGGTGACCATAGGCCTCAGTAAGAGCGCCGCGTCCCTCGACGCGCTGGCCGCCGAACACGTCCGCTCCAGCGCCGGGCGCAACCTCTCGGTGGCTGAGGTGCATGCGATGGCGCGGCTGGCCGGCGCCAAGCCAGGCGACCTGCTGCTGCTCGCCGCAGGGCCTGCCAACACGGTCAACAACGTGCTGGGGCAGCTGCGGCTGCATCTGGGCCACCAGCTTGGCCTCGCCGATGCCAACGAGCTGGCCTTCGCCTTCATCCTGGACTTCCCCCTCGTGGAGTGGAACGAGGAGGAGAAGAAGTACGACGCGGTGCACCATCCATTCACGTCTCCCAGGGACGAGGACTGGCCGCTGCTGGAGTCGGACCCCGGCGCGGCCAAGGCCAAGGCGTATGACCTGGCCTGCAACGGCTTCGAGCTGGCCGGCGGTAGCATCCGCATCCACCGGCGCGACCTGCAGGAGCGGATGTTCAAGGTGCTTGGCTACAGTCCCCAGCAAGCCGAGGCGCGCTTCAGCCAGCTGCTGGAGGCCTTCAACTACGGGGCGCCGCCGCACGGCGGCTTCGCGGGCGGCATCGAACGGCTGGTCATGGTCCTCTCGCCGGGGGCGAAGTCCATCCGCGACGTCATGGCGTTTCCGAAGACCCAGGCGGGCGTGGACCCGCTGTTCGGCGCGCCGGACGTGGTCGAAGACAAGCACCTGAAAGAGCTGCACATCCGCATCATCGAGAGCTAGGTGCGATGCTATAATCCGACACGGGGAGAGGTGGCCGAGCGGTTTAAGGCGTTGGTCTCGAAAACCAATATGGGAGCAATTCCATCGTGGGTTCGAATCCCACCCTCTCCGCCATGCCGGCAGAGAGGCCGAGAGCCCCCGATCTGGTCGGCCCGAAGGGTTCTTTTCTTCGCGGAGAGGTGCTGGAGCGGTCTAACAGGCACGCCTGGAGAGCGTGTGTCCCGCTAACCCGGGACCGTGGGTTCGAATCCCACCCTCTCCGCCAGTTAGGAAATGTCTTTGTTGGCTTGCCCTCTGCACGGGCCCGTCAGCCGTTTTTCGGGAGACAAATCTGTGAACAAAGAAGAAAAATCAAGTTTGCGAATGATGGACTCGTTCAAGGAAGCCTGGATGTCATTGCTTAATCGTTTGCAGCCAATTACGTTGCCCACGCAGGAGGCAAGGATTATAGAGGTCATGGATTCATGAAACGATGGGCTAAGCTGCTTCGTTCAGCAATCCCTGACATCCGAATAGTAAAGGTGGAATTCCACATCCAGACGAATGATGCTATCGCTTGGCGAAGAACTCTAAGTGGTACACACAAAGCAAAGATTATGGGTATCCCTGCAACTGGACAAAAGGTAAAGTGGAGAGACATGGTGATTACCCGTCTTGAAAGTGGAAAGATTGTTGAAGAGTGGGCAGTTTCGGACTTAGCAGGAGAGCTGCTCTCAAAACCACCCATGACCAAATAAGGGACATACGGTTCGGGGCTCGGCTCGAACCTCACCTGATTTCGTTCCGTTTCACTGCAAAAACTTCCTGTATCCCTAACCAATTTGCCACCAAAGAAAAACGGAAATCGTCCTTCTGCCGGGCCAATTCCATTCGGGCATTGTTCAAGTAGACGCCGCCATCCGGTTACGTGTTGACCCCTCGAACCCACAACTCTCTTCCCCGCATCGTATCTGCTACAGTAAGCGCCATGGAACCTGCCGAACTGAAATACTGGGTTGCGTTCCAGCACATCCCCGGCGTCGGGCCTGCGAGGATGGGGATGCTGGAGGAGCGCTTCGGGACGATGCGCGAGGCGTGGCAAGCGGGCGAGGGCGGGCTGGCGGGAGCGGGCCTGGACCGCAAAACGGTGCAAACGGTGGTGGAGCGCAGGGCGTCCATCGAGCCGGACAAGGAGATGGCGCTGCTGGTCAAGCACGGCGGCCGCCCCATCACCTGGCACGACCCTGAGTATCCGCCCCGACTGCAAGAGATCCACCTTCCCCCGGCTGTGCTCTACGTCCGCGGCACGCTCATCCCAGAGGACGAGCGGTCGGTGGCCGCAGTGGGGACGCGCAAGGCGACTGCGTACGGGCGGGAGGCGGCGCGCGACCTGACCTATGGGCTGGCGCAGGCGGGAGTCCCCATCGTCAGCGGGCTGGCCCGAAGAATTGACGCCGTGGCTCGCAGGGCCGCGCTGGAGGCGGGCGGACGCACCATCGCCGTGATGGGCAGCGGCCTCGACATCATCTACCCCCCGAGCATGCCGACCTGGCTGCCGAGGTCGCGCGCAGCGGCGCGGTGGTAACCGAGCACCCCATCGGGATCCGGCCCCTGGCCGAGCACTTCCCGCGCCGCAACCGCATCATGAGCGGGATGACGCTGGGCACGCTGGTCGTGGAGGCGGGCGAGGGCAGCGGTGCACTCATCACCGCCAACCTGGCCTTAGAACAGAACCGCGAGGTATTCGCCGTTCCAGGCAACATCTTCTCGCCGTCCAGCAGCGGCACGAACGACCTCATCAAGCAGTCAGGGGCGAAGCTGGTCAGCAGCCACGCGGACATCCTCGAAGAGTTGAACCTGTTCTACGTCGGCGCCGGCGAAGAGCCCGCCGAGCCTATCCGGATGACCGCGGTGTTCCCGGCGGACGCGGGCGAGGCCAAGCTGCTCCAGTTCGTCACCTACGATTCCGTCCACATAGACGAGATCGTCCGCAGCAGCGGGATTGGCGTCTCGCAGGTGAGCGGGGGGGCTGGCCATCATGGAGCTGAAGGGGCTGGTGCGCCAGGTGGACGGGATGCACTATGTTAGACTAAAGGAGAGCCCGCCGGACATCAGACGGCGCGATAGCCCCAACTTCTGACCGCACCTCGCGCATTCGCCCGCTCATCTGCCACAAGAAGCGGGCGAACTCATGTCAGTCGTGTAGTACCCTAGAAGTGCATACAACCTAGGCGGCGAATCCTTACTGAAAGAAGAATCCCAAGTCATGGCAAAGAACCTCGTCATCGTCGAATCGCCCGCCAAGGCCAAGACTGTAGGCCGGTTCCTGGGGAACGGCTACACGGCCAAGGCCTCGATGGGCCATGTACGCGACCTGCCCAAGGACAAGCTGAGTGTGGATGTCGAAGACGGCTCCTTCAAGCCGAAGTACGGCGTCCTGCCCGACCGCCGGAAGGTCGTGACCGAGCTGGCCGAGGCTTCCAAAGACGCGGAGACCGTCTTCCTCGCGACCGACCCGGACCGCGAGGGGGAGGCCATCTCATGGCACCTGCTCTATGCCGCTCACATAGACCAGAAGAAGACCAAGCGGGTCGTCTTCCATGAGATCACCCAGGAGGCGATACGGGAGGCGTTCGCCAACCCGCGGGAGCTGGACACCCGCCTCATCAACGCGCAGCAGGCGCGCCGCATCCTCGACCGGCTGGTCGGCTACCAGCTCAGCCCGGTGCTGTGGAAGAAGGTGCGCCGCGGACTGTCGGCGGGCCGCGTCCAGTCGGTCGCGCTGCGCCTCATCGTGGAGCGCCACCAGGAGCACATCCAGTTCGTCCCCAAGGAGTACTGGACCATCGAGGCGCTGCTGGCCAAGGGCCAGGAGGATGACAAGCAGGCACGGTTCGAGGCCAAGCTGTTCGGGCTGAGGGGCGACAAGCGCGCGGTGGAGATTCCCAACGACACCCACGCCGGCCAGCTCATCGCCGACCTGGAGGGCGCGGCCTACCGCGTCGAGTCGGTCCAGACCAGAGAGACGCACTCCCGTCCGTCGGCGCCGTTCATCACCAGCACGCTCCAGCAGGAGGCGTGGCGCAAGCTCCACTTCTCCGCCCGCCGCACCATGCTCATCGCCCAGCAGCTCTATGAGGGGCTGCCTCTGGGCGATGAAGGCTCCGTCGGCCTCATCACCTACATGCGCACCGACTCCACCAACGTCGCCCACTCGGCGGTGAACGAGGCGAGGCACTTCATCCAGCGGACCTACGGCACGCAGTACGTGCCCCACACGCCTCGGTTCTACACCCGCAAGGTCAAGGGCGCGCAGGAGGCTCACGAGGCCATCAGGCCGACCTCCATGGAGCGGCAGCCCGCCGTGGTGAGACGGTTCCTGACGGACGACCAGGCCAAGCTCTACGAGCTTATCTGGAAGCGGATGCTCGCCAGCCAGATGCCCGACGCCCTTTTCGACGCCACCAACGCCGAGATTCAGGCGCACAGCGCCAAGTCGAACAAGGACTACGCGTTCCGCGCGTCAGGCTCGGTGCTCAAGTTCCCCGGCTTCAGGGCGGTTTATATGGAGAGCCTGGACGAGGCGGAGAACGGGCAGGCGAACGGCGAGGAGGGCGGGCCGCTGCCTCCGCTGGTGCAGGGCGACGTCCTGGCCTGCCTTGGCCTGAACAAGGAGCAGCACTTCACCCAGCCGCCGCCGCTGTACACCGAAGCGACGCTGGTGAAGGCGCTGGAGGAGAAGGGCATCGGCCGGCCCAGCACCTACGCCACCATCATCGCGACCATCACCGACAGGGACTACGTGAACAAGGACAAGGGCCGCTTCGTGCCCACCAAGCTGGGCATCGCGGTCAACGGCCTGCTCACCGCGCACTTTCCGGAGGTCATGGACATCGGCTTCACCGCTCGCATCGAGGAGGAGCTGGACGACATCGCCGCCGGAGAGCGGGAGTGGCAGCCGGTGCTCAAGGAGTTCTACGACCCGTTCCACCGCTCCGTGGGCAAGGCGATGACTGAGGCCCAGCGCGTGCCGCGCGACCAGATAGACGAGCAGACCGATGAGGTCTGCGAAAAGTGCGAGCGCCCGATGGTCATCAAGTCGGGGCGGTTCGGCCGCTTCCTGTCGTGCAGCGGCTTCCCCGAGTGCCGCAACTCGAAGCCGCTGATGATGCGGACGGGCGTGGAGTGCCCGGAGGACGGCGGCGAGCTGGTGCAGCGGCGGCAGCGCGGCAAGGGCAAGACCTTCTATGGTTGCGCCAACTACCCGAACTGCAAATTCGCGGTGAACACCAAGCCACTGCCGATGCCGTGCCCGGAGTGCGGCAAGCTCCTCGTCGCGTCCGGCAAGGAGAACGCCCGGTGCACGGCCTGCCAGTACAAAGGCCCCATCCCCGAGGCCGAGCCCGCCGTGGCGGCGGTGTAGGGAGCCTCCACATCATGACACGGTCAGCGAACAACCCTGCGAAAGCCCGCAACGCCTACTCCCAACAGGAGTGGGCGTCTTTCATGGTGCGCTTCGAGACGCACCTGAAGGCCGAGAAAGGGCTAGCGCAGCTCACCATCCGCAACTATCTGACCGATCTGGAGCCGCTGCACGAGTACATGAAGCTGCGGAACATCTCGGGACTGCGCGGCCTAGACAAGTACGCGCTCCGCGGCTACCTGGCCTGGCTGATGGAGCTGGGCTACGTGCGTGCCAGCGTGGTCAGGAAGCTGAGCACGTTGCGCGTCCTGCTGCGGTGGCTCCTGCGGGAGAAGATTATTGAGAAGGACCCACTGCCTCGCAGGGGAGTCATGAAGAAGGAGTCGCGGCTGCCCCAGTTCCTGTCCGAAGAAGAGGCCGCCACGCTGATGGAGGCGCCGGACACCTCGGGGCCGCTGGGCCTGCGCGACCGCGCGCTGCTGGAGCTCATCTACGGTGGTGGGCTGCGGGTCAGCGAGGCGCACGGCTTGGACACGGGGAACGTCAACATGCAGACGCGCGAGGTGCGGGTCAGGGGCAAAGGTTCCAAGCAACGGGTGGTGCTCATCGGCGGCACCGCCAAGGATGCGCTGTCGATGTACATCGCCCAAGCGCGTCCCAAGCTGGCGGCACGCGACAGCCGGAGCGCGCTATTCCTGAACCGGTTCGGTGGGCGGATGAGCCAGCGCTCCATCCAGGAGAAGGTGCGCATCTATTCGGCGAGGGTAGGGCTGCGCGACGGCGTCCACACCCACACGCTGCGCCACTCCTTCGCCACGCACCTGCTGAACGGTGGCGCCGACCTGAGGGTGGTACAGGAGCTGCTGGGCCACTCCAGCCCGGCTACGACACAGATCTACACCCACGTGACCAAGTCGAAGGCAAGGCAGGTCTATCTCGCCGCGCACCCGCGTTCGTCTGAACGGACCGCCAAGCGGGCGAGTCCCCAAGGGGGTGGGGCATGAAGGTGCTTATCATCAACGGCCCGAACCTGAACATGCTCGGCAGGCGCGACCCGGCGACCTACGGCTCGGTGACGCTGCCGGACATCGAGCAGCGCATCCGGGCGAGGGCGGCGGAGCTGAACGTCGAGGTGGAGTTCTTCCAGTCCAACCACGAAGGCGCCATCATTGACCATATCCAGAAGGCGGCGTCCTCGGCCAGCGGCATCATCATCAATGCCGGTGCCTACACCCACTACAGCCACGCCATCCGCGACGCGCTGGCCGACGCCAAGCTGCCGGTCGTGGAGGTGCACCTGTCGAATATCCACGCCCGCGAGGAGTTCCGGCATACGTCCGTCATCGCCCCCGTCGCCGTCGGCCAGATTGCCGGGCTGGGGCCGCAGGGCTACATCTTCGCGCTGGAGCACCTTGTCCAGCGCGTGGCGCAGAAAAGCTGACATGAGCAGGCGGCTGGAGAAGCTGCGGGCGCTGCTGTCGCAGCACGAGGTGGACGCGATGCTGGTCTCGTCGGACGAGAACCGGCGGTACATGTCCGGCTTCAGCGGCTCGGCGGGCTACCTGTTCATCACGGCCAAGGCAGCCGTCCTTGCGACCGACTTCCGGTACATCGAGCAGGCTGGCCGCCAGGCGCCCGGCTTCACCGTGCAGCGCATCGGCGGCTCGGCGGACTGGCTGCCCAAGCTGGCCGCCGACCACGGCGTACAACGCATCGGCTTCGACAGTGGCCACATGACGGTCGCCGTCCATAACGCCTACAAGAAGGCCCTGGAGAGCCCGGAGGCGGGCGGCAAGGCCACCCTTGTTCCCACCAGCGCCGTGGTGGAGAAGTTCCGCGCAGTCAAGGACGTGGACGAACTGCGGCTCATCGAGCGGGCCTCGGCCATCACCGACGAGGCGTTCGAGCAGGTGGCCGCGGCCATCCGGCCAGGCATGACCGAAGCACAGGTGGCGTGGGAGCTGGAGAAGGCGATGCGGGAGCGTGGCGCCGAGAAGCTCTCCTTCGACATCATCGTGGGCGCCGGGCCGAACGGGGCGCTACCGCACCACCGCACCGATGACACGGTCATCCGCGAGGGGCAACCTGTGGTCATAGATATGGGCTGCGTCTATGAGGGGTACTGCAGCGACTTGACGAGGACTATCTTCGTTGGCAAGCCGGACGCCAAGTTCCGCGAGGTGTATGGCACCGTGCTGCGCGCGCAACTCCAGGCCGAGGAGAAGGTGCGCGTGGGCATGACCGGTACGCAGGCCGACGGCATCGCGCGCGAGGTCATCCAGGCCGCGGGCCACGGTGACGACTTCGGCCACAGCCTCGGCCACGGCGTCGGGCTGGAGGTCCACGAGCACCCGTGGGTCAGCCCCAGGGCCGAAGAAGCGTTGCAGGATAACATGGTTTTCACCATCGAGCCGGGCATCTACCTGTCCGGCTGGGGAGGCGTCCGCATCGAGGACATGGTTGTCCTCGAGAATGGGCGTGTCAGGGTATTGAGCAAGGCATCCAAGGGAGAGTACGTATGACCATCGAAGCCGGCGACCTGAAGAAGGGACTGACCATCGAGCTGGACGGCGAGCCGTATGCCGTCGTCGAGTACGACCGCATGAAGATGCAGCAGCGGGCGCCCGTGACCCGCGTCCGGTTCCGGTCGCTGCGCACCGGCAAAGTGTTGGACCGCTCCTTCTCTGGCTACGACGTCAAGCTCAAGCCCGCGCCGATAGAGCGCCGCGAGGCCCAGTACCTGTATAACGACGGCGACATGTACCACTTCATGGACACCAAGACCTTCGAACAGTTCCCCCTATCCCAGGACCGCGTTGGCGACGCCAGCGACTACCTCGTCGAGCAGACCACCGTCCAACTCGTCTTCTACAAGGACGAGGCCATCACTATAGACCTTCCCATCAACGTGGACCTGAAGGTGACGCAGACGGAGCCAGGCTTCAAGGGCGACACGGCCACCGGCGGCGGCAAGCCCGCTACCCTGGAGACCGGCCTGCAGATACAGGTGCCACTGTTCGTGTCGACGGGCGACACAGTGCGCGTGGACACCCGCAACGGCCAGTACGTCTCGCGGGTCTAGCATGCCCATCATCTACCCGGTCTCGAAGGTCACCCGCTACCTGCGCGACCTGCTGGCCTCCGAGACGCTGCTCCAGGACCTGTGGGTCAGCGGCGAGGTGTCCAATTTCACCCGCGCCGCCTCAGGCCACTGCTACTTCAGCCTGCGCGATGCCACCTCGACGCTGCGTTGCGTGATGTTCCGCACCTCCAGTTCGGGGTCGCAGCACCTGAAGGAGGGGGCCGCCGTCATCATCCACGGCCGTGTCGCCATCTACGAGGCTCGCGGCGACCTCCAGGTCATCGCCGACATCGTTCAGCCCGAGGGCGTCGGCGAGCTGCAGCTCAAGCTGGAGGCCCTGAAGCTCAAGCTTCAGCAAGAGGGTCTATTCGAGCCGTCGAGGAAGCGGGAGCTACCCCGTTTCCCCAAACGGGCGGGGGTCATCACCTCGCCGACCGGCGCGGTCTGGCACGACATCCAGACCGTGGTGCGCCGGCGCTACCCTCTGGTGGAGCTGTTGCTTGCGCCGACGCCGGTCCAGGGGGACACCGCCGCGCCGGGCATCGTGGAGGCTTTCGAGGCGATGAACCGCATCCAGGACGTGGATCTGGTCATCCTGGCTCGCGGAGGCGGCTCCGCCGAAGACCTGGGGCCGTTCAATGAGGAGGCGGTCGCACGGGCCATCTTCTCCAGCCGCGCGCCGGTCATCAGCGCGGTGGGCCACGAGACCGACTTTACCATCGCCGACCTAGTGGCCGACCTGCGCGCGCCAACGCCGTCCGCCGCGGCCGAGACGGCCGTGCCCGACCAGGCTGAACTGCTGGACGCTATCGGCGCGTCGGCACGCGCGTTGAACGCGGGCGTGGCCGCGTTTCTGGTCGACGGCAGGGGCGACCTCGAACGGCTGGAGCTGCGGCTGCAGCGGGCGCCGCCGGATATGGACTCGCTACGCCAGCGGGTGGACGAGCTGCTGAAGACCGCCTCTATCCACGCGCGTAACGCCATCGGCCTGAGCAAGGCACAGGCGGACGGCCTACAGCAGCGGCTGGCGTCGCTCAGCCCGGTTGACACCCTGCGCAGGGGCTATGCTATAGTTCAGGCGGCCAAGAACTGGGAGATTGTCGGCGACGCCGCCCAGGTCGCCGCGGGCGAGGCCGTGAACGTCACCGTCAGCCGCGGCGGTTTCGACGCCACGGTCACCTCCACCCGCTAGCTTCCACGTTCGGCCCATAAAGGAGGAGGCATGACCGCCACACCGTCCGCCTATCCCGTCCAGTTCTCCGTGGACTATCCAGACCGCCAACTTGACCGGCTCAGCAGCTTCTTCCGCATCATCACTTTCATCCCCATAGCGGTCGTGCTGTATCTCGTTGGAGAAAGTGGAGCCTTGGCTCTCGCTTCCCTAGTCATGATTGTCTTCCGGAGGAAGTACCCTCGATGGTGGTTCGACTGGAACCTAAATCTAATGCGGTTCGAGAACAGGGTAATGACCTATCTCTTACTTCTCAGGGATGAATATCCTTCCACGGACGAGGAGCAGGCTGTTCACGTCGAAATCCCATACCCGGACGTGCAGAAGGACCTAAATCGATGGCTGCCCCTCATCAAGTGGCTCCTGGCCATTCCCCACTATGTGTTACTGGTGGTGCTCTGGATAGGCGTGGTGGTGGTCGTCCTCTTCACCTGGTTCGGCGTCCTGTTCACGGGGCGATACCCCAGGGATCTCTTCGACTATGTCGTCGGCGTGATGCGCTGGTCGAACCGGGTGTGGGCGTACGCCTTCGTGCTGAGCACCGACAAGTACCCGCCCTTTAGACTCAGCGCATAAGGAGCAGACGACACCACCGATGTCAGCCCGCAATGCCAAGAACACCGTTCCCAAGGACAGTGTCTCCTTCGAGGAGGCCCTGAAGCGCCTCGACGAGACGGTGCAGAAGCTGGAGGCGGGCAAGCTCAGCCTGTCCGAGGCGACTGCGCTGTACGAGGAGGGGATGCGCCTTGCTCGCATCTGCAGCGAGCGCATCGCCACCGCCGAGCTGAAGATCACCCAGATACGCACAGCCTACGGCGAGCAGATGCGCCTCACCGGCGACGAGCCGGACATGGACGAAGACGGCGAGGATGGCGAGGAGGAGGCCGCGGAGGGCGGCGAGAAGCCTTGATTCGGGCCGACTTCCACATCCACACGCGCTACTCGCCCGACTCCGACATGCCGCTAAAGACCCTGGTTGCCAGGTGCCTGAAAGCGGGCCTTGGCTGCATCGCGGTCACCGACCACAACACCATCGAGGGTGCCCTGGAGACGGCGCGCATCGCCCCGTTCACCGTCATCATCGGCGAGGAGGTCAAGTCCTCCGGCGGCGAGATTATCGGCCTGTTCCTCAAGGAGCGGATAGCGAAAAACCTCACGCCGCTGGAGACGGTGCAGGCCATCAAGGCCCAGGGCGGGCTCGTCTCTATCCCACACCCCTTCGACGGCTTTCGCCGCAACGTCATCACGTCCGCCGCCCTCGCAGAGGTGCTGCCCCACACCGACATCATCGAGGGGTTCAATGCGCGCAACACCTTCCAGTCGGCCAACCGCAGAGCCCAGGAGCTGGCCCGTCAGCGCGGCATCCCTGTCTCCGCCGTCACCGACTCTCACACCCCCCATGAGGTGGGGCGGACGTACACCGAGATGCGCGAGTTCGACGGGACGCCTGCCGGGTTCCTGCGGGCCTTGGCAGACGCGCGCCTGGAGGCCAGGCCGGTGACGCCGTTCATCCACCTGCTCACGCGGTACACTAAGGTGAGGAAGCGGCTGCTAGGGAGATGACGGGTGCGTGAGATAGAGCCAAACCAGGCTGATGCCCCTCCTGGATCCACGCGTGAACCAGGCCCAGGGCGGTTCCAGGCCTCCCAGTGGGTCGAGCTGCCGGGCGTGAGCATCCGACCGCTCGTCACCTGGACGCTCATCGGGGCTAACATCGTCATCTGGCTGATGATGACCCTGGCGGGCGGCTCGACCGACACAGGGGTGCTACGCAGCTTCGGGGCGATGTTCGGCCCCTTGATCGCGGAGGGGGAGTACTGGCGTCTCTTCAGCGCGATGTTCCTGCACGCCGGCGGTTTCCACCTCGCCTTCAACATGATTGCCCTGTGGTTGGTCGGCGGCACCGTGGAGCGCCTCTTCGGCCACTTCAGGTTCGGTGCGATGTACGTCCTGGCCGGTCTGGCGGGCAGCGTTGTGAGCTATCTGCTCAACCCCGTCAGCGTGGCCGTGGGCGCCAGCGGCGCTGTCTTCGGCGTCCTGGGCGCGCTGGCCGCCTTCTTCGTCACCCAGCGCCAACTGATGGGGAAGATGGGGCAGCGCAACCTCACGATCATCCTGTTCCTGGCGGCCATCAACCTAGTCGTCGGCTTCGTGGTGCCGAGTATAGACCAATGGGCACACTTGGGTGGCCTGGCGGGCGGCTTTGCCATC
Source organism: SAR202 cluster bacterium (assembly GCA_016872515.1). Lineage (GTDB taxonomy): Bacteria > Chloroflexota > Dehalococcoidia > Lucifugimonadales > VGZR01 > VGZR01. The sequence goes on along the minus strand of VGZR01000005.1, from coordinate 17,167 downwards.
GGGTACGTGTTGGCACCCCGCTACCAGGTTGTCAGGAGTGAGCTCGGAGCGTCCGCGCGTGTCGTCGAGGTGGGCCGCCCTTTCGACCGCTGGTGGGTCGTCCCCGTCGCCGTGGCCATCCTCGCGGTGGGCGTTTTCCTCTGGAACCCCACCATACCCGAGAACGCCATCTCCATCGCCTACAAGGCGGAGCGGTCGCTGGAGAAGGGCGACTACACCACAGCCCTCGCCCAGGCCGACCGGGCCATCGAGCTTTCGCCGGAAGAGGGCCTGGCGTATTACGTCCGGGCCAAGATGAACGCCGACCTGGGCAACACCACGCGGGCCATCTCCGACGCGGGGAAGGCCGTCCAGTTCGGCGACAGCGAGACCAGGGCGAAAGCCAGCCAACTGCTGGTCGAGCTCGGCGCGCGGCGCTGAATGATGCTCAAGCTCGGCTGGTTCTCGACGGGGAGAGGGACAGGTTCGCGGGGGTTCCTTGAGCTTGTCCAGGGCCAGATCGCCGCGGGGAGGCTCGACGCCCTCATCGAGTTCGTCTTCACGAACCGCGAGCGCGGCGAGGCCGAGGGCAGCGACCGCTTCCAGGAGATGGTGAAGGGCTACGGCATCCCCTCGGTGAGCCTGTCGTCGCAGCGCTACCAGCGCGAGCACGGCGGCGGGCCCTGGGCGCGCCACCGCGACGGCTTTCACCGCCAGGCGATGGAGATGCTGTCGGGCTACCGACCCGACGTGTGCGTCCTCGCGGGCTACATGCTCATCACCAGTGGCGAGATGTGCCGCCGCTACTCCATGCTCAACCTCCACCCGGCGCTGCCCGGCGGGCCGAAGGGCACTTGGCAGCAGGTCATCTGGCAGCTCATCGAGCGGCACGCGGACAGGTCGGGTGTCATGGTGCACGTCGCCACAGAGGAGCTGGACGCCGGGCCGGTCGCAGGCTACTGCAGCTTCCCAATCCGTAGCGGCGACTTCGACCCGCTGTGGAAGGCGGTGGAGGGCAGGCCGGTCTCCGAGCTTCAGCGGGAGGGCGAAGAGCAGCCACTGTTCAAGTGCATCCGCGCCGAAGGGCTTCGGCGGGAGCGGCCGCTGCTGCTGGTGGTGCTGCGTGCGCTGGCCGCCGAAGAACTACGCGTGTCGGCGGGCCAGGTGGTGGACGGGAGCGGCAGGCCGGCCAAGCCGAAGGATATGAACGCCGAGGTCGAGCGGTTGCTGGCGGGGCGCTAGACGATGATTGACCGCCCCACAGGCCATACGGAAGTAAACCACCACGCCCCGTTCTTTGATCGTTTAGGATGGCGATGAGAAACGCTTCCAAGGCGGTTTGGGAACGGAACTCCATCAGCGGGTGGGAGATCCTCAACCCATCTCAGCGACGCTGCTCTTGAGCGGCGAGGGAGTCTAGAAACTCCCGCCGTTAGCCGGGGCGCTACGCCGACTTCTGGCCGCGCGAGTGCACTTGGAGCTCACCCGCTTCGTTGTACAGCCGCACGGGGCCGAGGCCCCGGATGGCGTCGGGCCCGACGACGCACTTTGCCGCGCCCTTCATGCCGGGCAGGTCGTACATCACATCGAGCAGCGTGTTCTCCAGCACGGTCCGCAGGCCGCGCGCGCCGGTCTTGTTGGCCAGCGCCAACTCGGCGGTGGCCTCCAGCGCATCGGGCGTGAACTCCAGGTCCACGTCCTCCATCTTGAACAGGGACTGGTACTGTTTGACGAACGCATTCTTCGGCTCGGTGAGTACGCGTATCAGCGCGTTCAGGTCGAGGCTCTGGAGGGAGACCATCACCGGCAGCCGGCCCACGAACTCGGGGATGAAGCCGTACTCCATCAGGTCGTCGGGCGTCGTGTACTGGAGCACGTCCTCCTCTTCGCCCATCGAGCGGCGCGAGGTCGTGGCCCGAAAGCCCATGGACTCGCCCTTCTTGATGAGGCGCTTGCGCACGACGTCGCCCAGGCCCTCGAACGCGCCGCCGCACATGAACAGGATGTTGTCGGTCTTGATTTGGAGGAACTCTTGGTGGGGGTGCTTGCGCCCGCCCTGTGGCGGGACGTTGGCGACGCAGCCCTCGATGATTTTCAAAAGGGCCTGCTGGACGCCCTCGCCGGACACGTCGCGCGTGATGGAGGGGTTGGGGCCTTTGCGGGCGATCTTGTCTATCTCGTCTATGTAAACGATGCCCTTCTCGGCGCGGGCGATGTCGTAGTCGGCGGTGTTGATAAGCCGTAGGAGGATGTTCTCCACGTCCTCGCCGACGTAGCCCGCCTCGGTGAGCGAAGTGGCGTCGGCGATGGCGAAGGGCACGTCGAGGATCTTGGCGAGGGTCTGAGCCAGGAGGGTCTTGCCGCATCCGGCCGGGCCGAGCATGAGGACGTTGGCCTTCTGTATCTGGACCTCGTCATGCTTCTGATTAGACCAGATGCGCTTGTAGTGGTTATAGACGGCGACGCTCAGAACCTTCTTGGCCTTGGCCTGGCCAACGACGTACTCCTCGAGCTTCTGGTTGAGCCACTTGGGGTTGACGCCCTTGGCGATGACCCCGGACTGGTCGCGGGCAGGGGCAGGCGCCTCCTCGGTGATGATCTGCTCGCAGAGCGTCACGCACTCGTCGCAAATGAAGACTCGATCGGGGCCGGCGATGAGCCGCTTGACCTGCGACTGCGCCTTGCCGCAGAACGAGCACTGGTAGTTGGCCGAACTAGCTCTGGAAGCAGTCATGTTCCTCCAGCTCTCCTCTGTTCAGACGCCAGTGTGCCGAGTGGTGGCCGGACGCGCTCTTCGTCCTCAACAGTGTTTCAGACCTAGCCGGTCTTGGTCAATACTTCGTCTATCAGACCGTACTCTTTCGCTTGCTCGGAGGTCAAGTAGTAGTCGCGGTCGGTATCGCGGGCTACTTTCTCGTACGGCTGGCCGGAGTGCTCGGAGATGATCTGGCGCATCTTGTCCTGCATGCGCAGAATCTCGCGGGCCGCGATGTCTATGTCCGAGGCTTGGCCCTGGGCGCCGGATATGGGCTGGTGCATATGGATGGTCGAGTTGGGGAGGGCGTAGCGCTTGCCCTTGGTGCCGGCGCACAGCAGGACGGTGGCCATGCTGGCGGCGAGGCCGACGCAGATAGTGGACACGTCGGGCCGGATGAGGCGCATGGTGTCGTAGATGGCCAGACCCGCGTGGATGACGCCGCCCGGCGAGTTGATGTAGATGCTGATGTCGCGCTCGGGGTCCTCGCGGTCCAGGTACAGGAGCTGCGCCATCACGGTGTTGGCGACCTGGTCCACGATGGGCGTGCCGATGAAGATGATGCGCTCCTTGAGGAGGAGCGAGTAGATATCGAACGCGCGCTCCCCGCGGGCGCCGCTCTCGATGACCATAGGAATCAGGTTTTCAGGTCTCTGGATCAACTTGCGTCCCCTCTCTAGGCTTGCGGGCCCGGCGCGGCGCTTGCCGCCTCCGGCGCCTCGCCCTTCGCTATCGTTACCAACTTGTCCAACGCCTTTTCCATCACGATGGTCCGTTTGACGGACTCCTTCGTCTCGTCCGAGTCCAGCTCGTCCTTGCGCCGCTCTGCCCTGCGGGACTGGTTGGCGCGGGCGCGCATCTGCTCGGCCTGTTCCTTCAGGGCGGTCAGCCGCGTTTCCACCTCTTCGTCAGAGACGCCGACCTGTTCCAGGTCGGCGAACTTGCGCACGGCGAAGGCGCGGACGAGCCGCTCCTGGGCGCTCTGCTTCGACTCCTCCTGCAGCTTCTCCACGGTCGTCTTGGAGTAGCGCAGGTAGTCGTCGAGGCGGACGTTGAGCCGCGCCAAGGTGCGCTGCCGGTCTTCCAAGACGTGCTCCGTCTCGTGCTCCACGAGCAGGGGCGGGAGCGCGACCTTGGCGTGCGCGACCAGGGCCTTGAGCGCCTCTTCGCGGTACTCGGCGTCGCGGGCGGCCTCGGCCTCGGCGTTCAGTTCCTTGCGGACGGCCTCGCGCAGCGCGGCCAGGCTCTCGTACCCCTCGCCGACGCCCTTGGCGAACCCGTCGTCCAGCGCGGGCAGGTTCCGCTGCTTGACCTCGCCGGCGGTCACGGTGAACTTGCCTTCCTTGCCGGCCAGTTTGGTGTCGGCGTAGTCCGCCGGCATGGTCAGGGTGAACTCCTTGGCCACGCCCTTCTCGGCGCCGGCGACGGCCTCCGAGAAGCCTGGGATGGGCCGGTCACCCTCTTTGTCCAGCACGAACACCGCGTCGCTCTGGTCTATCCACTTCTGGCCGCCCACGATGCCCTGGACGTGCCCGGTCAACAGGTCGCCCATCTGCGCGGGCCGCTCGACCGGCTCCCAGGTGGCCTGGCCGTCGCGGACGCGCTCGATGCGCTCGTTGACTTGCTCCTCGGTGACCTCGATGGGCTTGAGCGGCACCCGGATGGCCTGGTAGGCGCCCAAGTCAACGTCGGGCGTCAGCGGCACCGTGGCCTTGACGACCACCGGCTTGAGGTCCACCAACTCCACCTTCGGCAGGCCGGAGGCATCCAGTTTCTGGGACTCGATGGCCTTGGACGTGACGTCGGAGACGGTGTACTCCAGGACCTCCTGGAGCAACCCCTCTCTGCCGAAGTACTGCTCGACGACTTGGCGGGGGGCCTTCCCCTTGCGGAAGCCGGGAATGTTGGCCTTCTGGACGAGGCGGCGGTAGCCACGGTCTAGATACGGGGCGAGGTCGCTGTCCTCCAACTCAATGCGCAGCACAGCCTGGCGGTCAACGACCTGCTCTTGCGTGATCTGCAAACGAACACTCCTGAAGGTACAAGGGGGATTACAGGCATTATAGCACGGCCCCTTTCTAGGGGAAGGATAGCGGGGGGTGTGAAGATGGCGAGACAGCCGCTGCGGACGCGGTTCGCTCCGCCAAACGGCGCGAACCCACCTCGGATTTGAAGTGGGTTATTAAAACCAAAAAGAGAACAAAAGTTCCATTCCCATGTCCTGAGAACCGCGGGATGGGCAACTACACCGGCGGGGACAGCCGCACGTCGAGGACGCGCTCGATCCAGGCCGCGACGGTGAGCAGCCGCTCCTCGGCGAAGGGCGTCGCCACCAGCTGCGTGCCGAAGGGCAGCCCGTCCTTGCTCAGCCCCGAGGGCAACGTGAGGGCCGGGAAGCCCGCCGTGGTGAACGGCGCCTGCCAGCGGGGGTCGCCGGTCGTGGCCGGGTCGGGCGCGGGCACCGCCGCCGTCGAGGTCAGCACCGCGTCCACACCGGCCATCGCCTCGCCCAGCAGACGGCGGAACCGCCCCCGGACGCGCTGCGCGTTGACGTACGTGGCCCCTGGGATGAGCTGGCCCATCTCCACCCAGCGGCGTACGTCGCGCGCGTAGTCGTCGGGCCGTTTGGCGAAGTCGGCCTGGTGCACCGCCGCGCCTTCCACCGCCATCACGATGCGGTGCGCGTACTGCAGCGTGTCGAAGTCCATCTCCACCCGCACCTCGCGGACGCTCGCGCCGGCCTTCTTCAGCCGCCTGGCGACCTGTTCGATGTGCGCGGCCATCTCCGGGTCGGCGCGCTCGAGGAAGAACTGGCGCATCAGGCCGATGCGGGGCTTGGTGGCGCGCCTGCGGGCCGCCTTCGTGTAGTCGGGCACCGGTAGGCTGGACGACGACGGGTCCTTTGGGTCCTGGCCCGACATCACCATCAGAAGCAGCGCCGCGTCTTCCACGGTGCGGCAGAAGTAGCCCATGGTGTCCAGCGACCAGGCGTCGGGGATCACGCCGAAGCGGCTGAGCCGTCCCATGGTCGGTTTGACGCCGACCACGCCGTTGTACGCGGCGGGCCTGAGCACCGAGCCCGCGGTCTGCGAGCCGAGCGCGGCGGGGAAGTAGCCGGCGGCTGTGCCCGCCGCCGAGCCGCTGGACGAGCCACCCGGGGTGCGGCCTTCGTTCCACGGGTTGCGCGTCGGCGACGGGTCGCCGTAGGCGAACTGTGTCGTCACCGTCTTGCCCATGATGATGGCGCCCGCCTCCCGCAGCTTCGCCACCGTCGTCGCGTCCTCCTTCGGTACGAAATCGGCGTAGATGGGCGAGCAGTAGGTCGTCCGCATCCCCTTGGTGAGGAACGTGTCCTTCACGCCCACGGGGATGCCGTGCAGCGGCCCCTTCGGGCCGGAGCGCTCCAGGTCGCGCTGGCTCTTGCGCGCCTCGGCCAGCGCCGCCCCCTCGTCCATCGTCACCCACACGCGCAGACGCGGCTCCAGCTTGCGCGACCGCGCCAGCAGCGCCTCCATCAACTCGACGGCCGACAGCCGCTTTTCGCGGATGGCCGCCGCCACCTCGGTGACCGTGAGTTGGTGTAGTCCTTTCGTATTAGCCATCGCGGCCCTCCCTATTTGGCGCACGCGATTGTACAACACGGCGGGCGCCCTTACCCCTCCCCCGCGGCAGGCGGGAGAGGGCCTTTATCCCGACCCAGTCGGGACAAAGGGGTGAGGGAGGATGCGCCGCCGTGTTACCATGTCGCCAGCTTTTGCACGGGGTCCACCATGCCCGCACTCACCGACAAGGAGATCCAGCAGTTCCTCAACAGCGGCCGGCACATCCTCAAGCTGGCCACCATCGGGCCCGACGGCGCGCCGTACATCGTGCCGGTCTGGTACGGCTGGGACGGCAAGGCCTTCACCCTTGTGGGCCGCAAGCATAACCGCTGGATCCCCTACGTCCAGCGCGAGCCGCGCGTCAGCATCCTGGTGGACACCTGCGATATCCCCTACACCCGCGTCACCGCGCCGGGCCGCGCCGAGGTGGTGGACGCCAACTGGTTCGGCAACTGGGAGCCCATCTCCGTCAAGTACGCGGGCCACGAGGTCGGCCACAAGTACTACGAGGACACCAAGCACATCCCCCGTGTCCTCATCAAGGTCACCCCCGGCAAGGTCACCACCTGGACCGGCGGCGACTGGCACCCGCGGTACCTGACGTAGGGGGCTGTCTCAGAACGTCAGGGAGACCTTGAGGGCGCCGTCGGCCTTGGACTCGGCCAGCTCGAAGGCGTCGTGGACCCTGGTGATGGGGAACCGGTGCGTCACGAAGGGCGCCACGTCAATCTGCCCGCTGGCGATGTAGTCCAGCGCCAGCCGGAACGACCGCTGCCCCGGCTCCTCTTGCGAGCCGAAGACGGAGTTCATCGTGATGCGCCTGCGGAAGAAGGTGTCCCAGTCGAAGGGCACGCGCTCCATCGTCTCCGGCAGGCCGAAAGCGACGACGCGCCCGGTGGGCCGCGCCAGCTTCAGCGCCTGGTTCAGCGTCTCAACGCTGCCCACCGCCTCGATGACCAGGTCGGCGCCTTGGCCTCCCGTCAGGTCCAGCACCGCCTGCGTCGCCCGCTGGCCCGTCACGTCCACCACCGCGTCCACGCCCATCCTGCGGGCAGCGTCCTGCCGTGCCTTCACCGGCTCGACGGCGATGATGCGGTGCGCCCCCAGCTTGCGAAGGACGAAGTCGTGGAACAGCCCCACCGAGCCCTGGCCCAGGATGGCCACGGTCTGCCCCAGCAGCGGCGGCAGCCGCAGGCACGAATAGACCACCGTCCCCAATTGCTGCGTCATCAGCGAGTGGGCTAGCGGCGTGCCTTCGGGCAGCTTCAGCAGGAAGCGCGGCTCCAGGAGCTGGTAGCCCGCGAAGGTCTTGGACTCCCAGAACATCGGCGCGGTCAGCACTAGGTCGCCGGGCCGCCACTCCGTCCCGCCGCTGTCCACCACCTCGCCGGCGCCCTCGTGGCCGGGGAAGCCGTGGGGCATGGGAAACTCTGCGATATTCCAGCCGAGATAGACGATGTGCAGGTCGCTGCCGCAGATGGATGCCAGGCGCGTCTTTACCAGCACCTTGCCCTTCTCCGGCTTCGGCGCCGCGACCTCGTCGCACCGGATGCGCCGACGGGCCACGGCCTGCGCCGCCAACATCGTCGTGTCCATCACATCGCCTCTTTGCTCATCTTGCTGCGCTTATGACTCGCGGGCCTGTTTCGCCTTCCGCTCTATCAACCGCTGCGTCTGGCGCAGGCCTGCGGCGTCCACTCGCATCTTCCGCTTGTTCTTCCTGCGGCGCTCGCGCCGTTCAGCCTTGGTCTCGTCGTGGTTATCGTCTGTTCTACCCACCGCTAGCCTCGATAGCATACACATAACGCGATACTCACTCCTCCACGAACCGGTAGATGCCACCGCCGCCGAAGTCCAGCACGTACACCTCGCCGTCCTGGTCCTCCGCGAAACCCGAGATGGCCACGCCGCCGTCCGGCACGATGGCCAGCCGCTCCGTGACGCGGCCGTTATCGTACCGCAGCGCCCATGTCTTGCCAGAACAGTAGTCGCCGTGCACGTAGGCACCGTACAGCGACGGCAGCCGCCTGCCGCGATAGACATACCCGCCGGTGACCGAGCACCCGTCGCCGTGGCCGTACTCCGCCACCGGCGGCTCAAGCCCCGCCTGGTTGCACTCTTTCTCCGGGTCGCGGAAGCACTGCGACCCCTCCATGATGTTCCAGCCGTAGTTGCCGCCCTTGCGGACGATGTCCACCTCCTCCAGCGCGTTCTGGCCCACATCGGAGGCCCACAGCTCGCCCGTCAGCCGGTCGAAGTTGAACCGCCAGGGGTTGCGCATCCCGTAGGCCCAGACCTCAGGACGGGCGCCACTTCGCCCCACGAACGGGTTGTCGGCGGGCACCACGTAGCTGCCGACTTCGTCCACCCGCCGCACGTCTATCCTCAATATCTTTCCCAGGAGTGTGCCGCGGTTCTGCCCGTTGCCGAAGGGGTCGCCGCCCGAGCCGCCGTCGCCCAGGCCGATGTACAGGTAGCCGTCCGGCCCGAAGACCAAGTGGCCGCCGTTGTGGTTGGCGAAGGGCTGCGCCACCTCCAGAAGGATGCGCTCGCTGGCAGGATCGGCAGCGTCCTGACTCGCGCCCGCCACGAACCTGGAGATGACCGACCGCCTCGGCTCCGCCGACGAGTAGTACACGTAGAGGTAGCCGTTGTCGGCGTACTCGGGGTCGAAGGCAAGGCCCAGCAACCCCTCCTCGCTGCCCGCGTCGTTCACCCGGTCGCGGATGTCGAGGAACACCGCCGCGGTAGCATCGCCTGGCTCGAAGGCGAAGACCTGGCCGGGCTTGGTGACGGCGAAGAGGCGGCGCGTGCCATCGTCTGCATAAGTGAGGTGGAGCAGTTCAGGGAAGACGAGGCCGCCGAACACCCACTCCAGCCGCATGAGCCGCAGCGGCTCGGCGGCGACGTCTGGCGTCGGCACAGGCGTCGCGGTAGGGGAGGGCGAGACCGTGGGCGTCGCGGCGATGAGGTCGGGACGCTGCGCGCTGCGGTTGCAGGCGAGCGTCACCAGCACCACCATCAACATAGCCCCGACACACACCCAGCGATTATAGCGTCCTGGTATGATACCCACCCATGATCAAACGCATCTGGCACACCGGCTTCGTCGTCAAGGACATCCAGCGGGCCATCAAGTTCTACCGCGAGGGCATGGGCCTGCACCTCGTTGACCTCCGCGACGTCCAAGGCGAAGGCATCAGCCACCTCGTCGGCTACAATAACGCGCGCCTGCTGGAGGCGTTCTTCTCCCTCAAACCCAACGGCACGATGGACGACGTGTCCGTCATCCTTATCGAGTACGCCAGCCCCAGAACGGACAAGCAGATGCCCGCCGAGCGCAACTACGCCGCCGCGGCCCACCTGGCCTTCTACGTGGACGACGTGGACGCCGCGTACCACCGGCTGCTGGCCCACGGCGCAAAGAAGCTCAACCCGCCCGCCGACGTCCGGCCTGGGCACAAGGTCGTGTACCTGCAGGACCCCGACGGCAACTGGCTGGAACTGTGCGAGGACAAGTAGTTCATCTCCTCTCCTCGGAACCTCGGTAGAGGAAGAACCCTTCCTGCATAAAGTCTGCGTCGAAGGCCAGTGAGCGGTTAACTTGGTAGCGGCGCATGATGGCGAAGCTAGCACAATCTACAAGGCTCACGCCACGCTTGCCGCGCTCCTCTAGCAGTCCTACCGCCTCCTCATGGTCTCCGGAATTGATCCAATGGATGTGGAACCTTTGGCTCTCCCGAAGAAACTTCAACGCGCTCTCTAGCCCAAGACGACGCTGCAATAACGCGGCGGCTTCTACCAGGACGTAGCTATGCAGCAGGATGTCCTCGCTCTCATCCAGGAGACGACGGAATGCCTCCACCGCCACCTCATGGTTCGGGTCACCGCGGTCGGCCAGGGCGTAGATGGCGGAGGTGTCTAAGAAAATCACCCTGCGAGATCTTCAGCCAGCGCTTCATCATGGCGCTCGGAGACCGGGGCCAGGCCGCCTTGTCTGCTCCGGCCGGAGCCGATGAACCCAAAACTCTCCAAGCGGCGCGGGGCCACGGCAGGAGTGAACTCCATGCGCAGCAACTCGCGCAGGAATGAGGACATGGAAATCCCGCGCTCGAATGCCTTACGTCTGAGCACTTGATAGGTCGCCTCGTCCAGTTGCACTTGCATACGCTTCATATGAGACTCCTAAGGCAATAGTTTACATCATGGCATCATGCCATCGCTAGCTTTTAAGCTGCGTCTGCACCACTGCTCCGGGTCTAGCCTAAGGTTCGACAAAACCACCGCCAGCAGATATATTTCATGGGTACCCCGATGGCCTTCGATAACGCGATGCTGTTCCCCGTGACCGCTAAGGCCAGCCCCAAGGGCAACCTGGCCCTCGGCGGCTGCGACGTGGCCGACTTGGCGGCAGAGTTCGGCACGCCGCTGTACATCTTCGACGAGGACACCCTGCGGGGCGTCTGCCGCGAGTTCACCCGCGAGTTCACCAGCCGCTACCCCAAGGCGCAGGTGCTCTTCGCCGCCAAGGCGTTCGTTAACACGGCCATCGCCAAGCTGGTCGCGTCGGAAGGCCTCGGCATGGACGTCGTCTCCGGCGGCGAGCTGGCCGCCGCGCAGACCGTCGAGTTCCCCGCGGAGGACATCTTCTTCCACAGCAACAACAAGACCCCCGACGAGATCGAGGCGGGGCTCAACTACGACATCGGCCGGTTCGTCGTGGATAGCTTCCACGAGCTGAAGCTGCTGAACGAGGCCGCCAAGCGCCGTCGCAAGACCCAACGCATCATGCTGCGCCTTTCGCCCGGCGTGGACCCCCACACCCACCACCACACCACCACGGGCATCCTGGACAGCAAGTTCGGCTTCTCCATCCAGACCGGGGACGCCGCCCGCGCCATCGAGCGGGCCCTCAAGGCCTCCAACCTCAAGCTCACCGGCGTCCACTTCCACCTCGGCTCGCCCATCTTCGAGCTGGAGCCGTACGCCACCGCGATAAACCTCGTCCTGGACTTCGTGGTCCCCTTCAAGAAGCAGGGCCTCGTGCTGGAAGACTTCTCGCCCGGCGGCGGCTTCGCCATCGGCTACGTGCGGGACAATCTTCCGCCGCCCGTAGCTGCCTACGCCGATGTCATCACCACCGCCACCAAGGAGCGCTGCGCCGCCCTGGGCCTCGGCCAGCCGCGTCTTATCGTCGAGCCGGGCCGCGCCATCGTTGGCCGCGCGGGCGTCGCCCTCTACCGCGTCGGCGCCATCAAGGACGTCCCCACCGTCCGCAAGTACGTCTCCCTCGACGGCGGCATGGGCGACAACATCCGCCCCGCTATCTACGGGGCCAAGTACGAGGCCGTCGTCGCCAACAAGATGGGCGCTGCCCCCGCCGAGAAGGTCACACTCGCCGGCAAGTACTGCGAGTCCGGCGACATCCTCATCAAGGACATCACCCTGCCGGCCATCGAGTCGGGCGACTTGGTCGCCATCCCGTCCTCCGGCGCCTACGCCCCGTCCATGGCCAGCAACTACAACCTCAACCCGCGGCCCGCCATGGTCATGGTCAAGGACGGCAAGGCCCGCCTCATCCGCCGCCGCGAGTCCTATCAGGACCTCATGGCCTGCGACGTGGCCTGAGCCTACCGCCGTGTGGGACATCATCGGCCACGAGGAGGCTGTCGCCATCCTGGAGCGCGCCCTCCGCCAGGGCAGGCTCTCCCATGCTTACCTCCTGGTCGGTCCCGTCGGCATCGGCAAGATGCCGCTCGCCCTCAAGCTGGCCCAGGCCGTCAACTGCACAAGCACCGGGAACGAGCCGCCCTGTGGCGCCTGCGGCCAGTGCGACCGCGTCGCCAGGGGGCTGCACCCCGACGTGCAGGTCGTCCGCGTCCCCGCTGGGCGCGGGCCGGACGGCAAGACCTGGACCGTCGTCCCCATCGAGCGCGTCCGCGAGGTCGTCCGCGACTCCAGCCTCAAGCCTTTCGAGGGCAAGTTCCGCATCTACATCTTCGACGGCATCGAGGGAGTCAGCGAAGAGGGGGCCAACACGCTCTTGAAGACGCTGGAGGAGCCGCCTGCCCAGGTGATCTTCGTCCTCTTGGCCGCCGAGCCTGGCAGGCTTCTGCCGACCATTCTCTCGCGCTGCCAGCGCATCGAGCTGCGGCCCTTGCCGTGGCCCGTGCTCGCCTCGGAGTTGGAGCGCCGCCACGGCCTCGACGCCCACAAGGCTACCGAGCTGGCTCGCGTGTCGGGCGGCAGGCCGGGCATCGCCATCCAGATGGCGGCGCAGCCGGAGCTGGCGCAGGCCCTCGGCGAGAAGCTTCAGACTATCGAACGGCTCGTCGGTGCTGGCGTCGAGGAGCGGTTCGCCTACGCCTCCGGACTGGCTGGCCAGTTCTCGCGCGATCGCGATGGCGTCCGGCGCGAACTCGACCTGTGGAAGGCATGGTGGCGCGACGTCGTACTGGTGGGGCAGGGGCTTTCCGATTCGGTCGTCCACCTCTCCCGCCACGACGCCATCGCCGCCACGGCCAAGGCGCTGACCCCGGCCCAAGCCTCCGCCGCACTCGCCGCCGTCTTCGCGGCACTGGAACACCTTGACCGCAACGTCAGCGCGCGCCTCGCCTTGGAGCACATGATGCTCGCCATCCCGCGCGTGCGGTAGGGGACAAACGGTGGCGGTAGTCGGCCTTCGCTTCGAGCGCGCGGACAGGGTTCACTTCTTCGACCCCGGCGACCTGGAGTTGGAGCCCGGCGACCGCGTGGTGGCCGAGACCGAGGCGGGCCCGAGGGAAGGCGTCGTCGTCATCGCGCCCGACCAGGTGCTGTACTCCGATGTGCGTGGGCCCCTCCGGCCCATCCTGAGCAAGTCCGGCTCGGGCCACACGTAAGCGTCACGGCTGGGGGCCGTGGGTTTACGCCCTCTTCACAGGCGCCGTCTATCCTGGTCATGGGGCATCAGCAGACCTGCGCGCGAGGAGGACTGAGGTGGTCACAGCAGAGAAGGTTGACCTGTTCAAAGAGCTGAAGGCCGAGTATGCGACCCCCAAGACCCCAGCACTGATTCGGACATCCCCCGGCCGGTACCTTACCGTGGTAGGCAAGGTCGAGCCTGCCGCTCCCGCCTTCCAAGAGGGCATCGCGGCCATCTACGGCGTTGCCTACACCATCAAGTTCACCAAGAAGAAGGCGGGCGGTCAGGACTTCAAGATAGCGCCCCTCGAGGGCCTTTTGGTGGGTGGAGACGGGCCACGGCGATGTCATGACTGCGCCGCTGTCCGAGTTCAGCTGGAAGCTCTTGGTGCGCGTCCCCGGCTTCGTCACCGAGGGCGACCTCACCGCGGCCCAAGACGAGTTGAAGCGCAAGGGGAAATCAGCCGGTGCGGGTAAGGTCGGGCTGGAGACGGTTGACGAGGGCCAGTGTGTGCAGATGCTTCACGTCGGCCCGTACGACAAGGAGCAGCCCGCGCTCGACGCCATGATGAGGTTCGCGGAGGAGGCGGGCCTGGAGGTCCACGGGCCGCACCACGAAATCTACCTCTCCGACCCCCGCCGCACCAAACCGGAGAGAATCAAGACTATCCTGCGGCACCCTGTCCGGCCCAAGGAGGGCTAGAGCGAGTAGTGTCCTAATTTGGAGGCGTTCGTTTGTAAGACCAGAGATTAAAGGCGATTACGCCCACAGCACATGCGGCACACACCCAAATGCCCACTGAATACCAGGACTGGAAATCAACCAATAGCCAAACCACAGGGCCCATGAAAGGTAAGGCTGATAGAACCGCTATCTGTTTGCGTGTAGGCCGATAACGCTGTCTGCGCGTTGGATTCATCACGACTTCCGATTCGACGCAGCGATTACCGCCCTTACCGCTGCCTGTGGCGAGTCCACCGGCCCCTCATGCCTTCGATGTTCCTTGCCCACGACTGCTTTCCGCACGCCGTTGGGGGCATGGAAATCAAAGTAGTCCTCATTCCCGCAGGCCTTATGCGTCTGCCTCATGTTTGAGTGAACCTAGAGTCAAAATAGGACACTACCCTAGAGGGGCACGCTACTCGGCCCAGGGGATGAATGGCCGCCACTCCTCGAGGATGTGCCGGTGCTGGAACAGGTAGTAGGGGTTCGGCGGCGGCATCCGCGGCTCCCGCGCCAGCCGCATGTGCACCTCCTCGAGCATCAGCCCCGCCTTGCGGTGGTTGCAGGGGATACAGGCGCTGACCACGTTCTCCCAGCTGTGGGGGCCGCCCCTCGATCGGGGGATGATGTGGTCGAGCGTGAGGGTCTTGGTCTCCTTGCCGCAGTACTGGCAGGTGTATCTGTCCCGCAGGAACACCGCCCGCCGCGACAGACGTCGCTGCACCAGCGGGCGCTTGACCATGTGGAAGAGCCGGACGACGGACGGCACAGGAACGGGCCGGTTGATGGTGCGGATGTACCCCCGCCCATTCACCATCAGCTCTGCCTTGCCGCGGTCAAGCAGAATCACCGCCCGCTTCACGTTACACACGTTTAGCGGCTGGTAGTTCTGGTTCAGGACTAGGACTGGTAAGTCGGTGAGCATCTCCTTGACTCTTCGTCTATCTTAGCGAAAAGTCAACGGATTTGCTTGCCTCACTTGTCCAGCAACTCGATGGAGCTACGGAATTGGGATGGCGCCAAGCCCAGAGTGCTGCCCGGCATGGCGCTGAACGCCTTAACGTAAATAGGCACGATGGCCGAGCCGAGCAGCGCGTCCTCCAGCCCACTCTTGACCTCCTCCGCCTTGGGGATCCTGCCTACGGTCTGGCCCGCGAAGCCCTCGCCCTCCTCCGGTATCTCGAAGTTGTAGGTAAGCCGTGCCAGCATGACGACGAGCGCGCCGCAGATCAGGATGCCGAAGAGGAAGCCCACCACCGCGCCGCCCAGCTTGTCCACAAGCATCGCCATCCCAACGGTCATCACCGTCAGGATCGGCTTCACGATCCTCGCGGCCACCGCGGCTGCGACCATGGCCAGGACGATGATGATGGCGTAGGCGATGACGGTGACGATGGTCCGGCTGGAAATGGAGTCGGAGAGCCCATTGGCTAGGTCGTCGCTAAACTGGGCCGCCAGCAGCCACCCGATGATGATGCCAACAGCAGTGAAGGCCGACCGGATGAGCCCGATACGCATGCCCAGGACGATGCTGAGCACGAAGATGACGATGATGAGGATATCGAGCCAGTTCACGCCCTGACTCCGTTCCCGTGCCGCGCACGCTTTGTCGACTCTGGGCAGGAGTGTACCACAGTCAAGGTGTGG
The DNA here is from genome assembly GCA_016872515.1 of SAR202 cluster bacterium. GTDB lineage: Bacteria > Chloroflexota > Dehalococcoidia > Lucifugimonadales > VGZR01 > VGZR01. The sequence continues at coordinate 1,557 of VGZR01000005.1, read as the reverse complement.
AGTTGGAGAGGGATTAGGTGTCGTCTAAGAAATGTTTCGGGTTGGCGCAGCTAGACCGACGGCGGGCTGGGCGGGATGGGAGGGGCCGGGTTCTTCACCCCAGCCGCCAGGGAGACCGGAACGAGCCGCTCCAGTTCGTCCAGCGACCAGCGCCCGTTCTTGTGGATGGCTGCCATCAGGTGCCTCGGCGAGTAGTAGGACATGTCCCACCCGCTGGTCTGCACAACCTGGCCGGTGATGTCCTTGGCCGTGTCAGTGCAGAGATAGACCACTTTGGGCGCGTTGTTCTCTGGAGTGCGCATCTCCGGCACCCCCGCCATGCCCAGCAGCATCGCCGCCGCCGCACTGGCAGGCGGCCCGCCGGTGCCGGTCGCGTTCTGCGCCTCTTGCTGCACCCTGCGCTGCACGGTGCTCTGCGGCACCGTCGCCGTCATCCGCGTCGCCGCGCCTGGATAGACCGCGTTCACCGTGATGCCGTACGGCCCCAGCTCCCGCGAAGCGGCCCGCATGAAGCCGACCATGCCCTCTTTGGCCGAGGCGTAGTTCGCCTGGCCCGACGCGCCGAGGCCCGACACCGACGAGAAAAGCACGATGCGCCCGTGCCGCTGCGCCATCATGTGGGGTACGGCGTTACGCACCATGTTGAACGCGCCGTACAGGTGTACCCGCAGGACGGAGTCCCACTCCTCCTCGCTCATGTTGAACACCATCCGGTCGCGGAGGATTCCCGCCACGTGGCACAGGATGTCCAGCCGTCCGAACTCGCTGACCGCGGCCTGCACGATGCGGCCCGCGCTCTCGTACTCGGCCACCGAGTCGAAGTTGGCGGCGGCCATCCCGCCAGCCGCGCGTATCTCCTTGGCCACCTCCGACGCCGGTGCGCTCGACGCCCCTGAGCCGTCCACTGCTACGCCGGGGTCGTTCACCACCACCGCCGCGCCCTCCTGGGACAGCAGCAGCGCCAACGTCCGGCCGATGCCCCTGCCCGAGCCGGTCACTATCGCAACTTTGCCCTTGAGCCGCTCTCCCATCGTCCGCCTCAGAACCCCGTGCCCAGTGCCCGCGGCACCATCAGGTCCAGCTCATCCAGGGTGAAGGTACCCCACTTGTACACCGACCGCTCCACCTCTGGCTCTGAGTACAGGAATATCGTCCCGCCGCGCACACCGAATACCCGCCCGTTCACCTCGGGCAGCGCGTCCGTGCAGAGCAGCGCCGCCAGTGCGGCTGCGTTCTCCGGCCCGTCCGGGCTGTCCTCGCCGTCCCACCGTGCTGCCGGGTCGGGCGGCCCGAGCCCCGCGCGCTGCGCGGATGTGTGGCCCGGCACGCCATCGCCGCGGTACTCCGCCACGCCGCCAGGGAACAGGCGCGTCGAGGCCAGCGGCGAGATAGCATTGCACGTCACCCCGTACTTCCCCATGTCGCGGGCCACCGTCCGCGTCAGACCGATGATGCCCTCCGAGGCCGCCGCGTAGTTCGCCCGGCCCACGTCGCCCAGGCCCGCGTCGGACGTCATGTTGACGATGCGGCCGCTTCGCTGCTGCCGGAATAGGATGC